>CAYYCX010000022.1:0-46212 GCA_964470455.1 uncultured Wenzhouxiangellaceae bacterium | reverse complement strand
CTACCGGGTGGACAGTTGCTCGGGAACACGGGTGCACTTTTCGCCATCAATGCCCGAGCCTCAGGGCTTTGATGACGTGCCGGCGCGATTCGTGGCGCAGCAACTGAACGGACTGGCTGGACTGGAGGTGCTGAAAGCCGTTAGCGCCAACTACCCGCAGCCGAACGATTGGGAGAACGCCTCACCGCTGGGCCTGCTGGATATCAAGGACTTGCATCACGGCGGCACGGTTCGGCTTTACTCGCAGCCGGATACGAATGCCACGGTTGTGGCAAGCGTGGTTGATTACGCGCCTTTGGAGACGCGTGAAATTGACTACGAGCAGCCGGCAGCGACGGTTTACACGCAGATTCCGGGCTGGTACCGCCTGCGGCTGGAAGATGGCCGTTCCGCCTGGCTGGCCGCGGAGCAGGCTGGTACGTTTTTCGGTTATGCGCAGCTGCCGGTCAACCGACTCGCCTACCTGACGCGTAACTGGAGTGGTTTCGTCTGGCCTGACCCGGGCGCGGGCTTGCCGGTTCGCCACGGCGCCATCCAGAACCCCGAACTGCGTGAGTTCCCGGTGGAGATTTTCGAGAGCACCGAAGTCGGCGGCACCACCTGGTTCCGGGTGAAAGTGCTGGCCAGCGACCCCTGTTCGAATACGCGGTATGGTCACGAACTCGCAGGTTGGATTCCGGCCTACGGCGCAAACGGCCAGCCCAATGCCTGGTTCTGGTCGAGGGGTTGCTAGGAATCTTCGCCTGTTCGTTCCATGCGCCAGGCCTGGTTGGCGAAGTTCTGCTTGATTACTAGCAAGGTAAGGCAGTATTTGTCGGGTAAATACCGGTATATACTTAATTGATGCTGTTTGTAGATAAACTGTGTGCTGCATTGGCCGAAGCCGGCGTCCGCTATGCCATCGTTGGCGGCTATGCGGTGGCGCTGCATGGGGCTGTGCGCGGCACCATGGATATCGATATTGCGGTCAATTGGAACCTCGGGTCCCTGCGCAAGACAGAAACGACATTGAAAGGCCTGGGGCTGGTTTCCAGGCTGCCGGTCAGTGCCGACGAAGTGTTTCGGTTTCGAGATGAGTATGTCAGCAACCGGCGGTTGATTGCCTGGAATTTCCACGATCCCGGCAACCTCGTAAACCAGGTCGATGTGATCATTACCTATGACCTGAAAGGCAAGAATAGAAAGAAATTGATTTCCCAGGTGGGGCCAATTTACATTCTGGACATCGACGAACTGGTCAAAATGAAACGGGCAAGCGGCCGCAAACAGGATATCGAGGATGCTGCGGCTCTGGAAAAGTTGAAATGAAAACGGTTCAATACTTTTCGGACGAGCAACTGCAGCAAGGCCGTGCACTGACAACGGACCAGGTGCTGCAATTCCTGGACGATTTCCAGCAACTGCACAGCCGGAAGAAATCCGGCACCCGCCTGATCAGCATCAAGGTTCCGGAAGAATTGCTGGGCGCATTCAGAACCAAAGCGGGCCTGGAGAATGTACCGTACCAGACCAAGATCAAAATGCTGATGCAGCAGTGGGTACTTGAGTAACCACTCTGCGTTCAAGGCTGGCAGAAATCGCGGCCAACGTCATCAGCCCGGAACGGACATGAACATCGAAACCTGGGAATTGCTGAGTTATGTGGTCACCGTCATCGGCCTGCCCCTGGCCATCTGGGTGTTCATCTGGGAGCAGCGCAAGGAACGGCTCAACGAGGAAGATGCTGTTTACGAGTCAATCTCCGAGAAGTACCAGGAGTTCCTGCGCGTGGTGCTCGACCATCCGGACCTGCACCTGTTCTCCATGGCCAAGACGCCCGAACTCAGCGATGAGCAGCGCGAGCGCATGCTGGTGCTGTTCAGCATGCTGATCGCGCTATTCGAACGCGCTTACGTGCTGATGTATGAAGATGGCCTGAGCGGCGCGCGGCTGCGGCGCTGGCGTTCCTGGGAAGACTACATGCACGAGTGGTGCGCGCGGGAAGACTTCCGTGAGCAGCTCGATGGCTTGCTCGTTGGCGAAGACCCGGAATTCTGTGAGTACATCCAAAGGCTTGCGGCCAGCTATTCACCACCCTCGATTCCGCAACCACCCAGCCAGGCAATCACACCCACTGCCGGTCCATGATCCAAGTGGACTGGTGAATTTTGATCCGGTGATGTCCGGAACGGCATTTTGATCAGGAAAAGCAACGGCAATGAAGCACGCAATGGTACGTAAACAGGCCAGGCCCGCGATGATAATCAGGATCGCTATCATGTTGGCGGCCCTCCTGGCCACACAGGCGCAGGCCCAGCAGGCCGAACTGATTTTTGTCGGCGACAATATCATCACCGTAGACGATGCGAGTGAAGGCGCGGATGCGGTGGCCATCGGGCAGGGCAGAATCCTGGCGGTGGGAAGCCGCGAGACGGTGCTGGCGCTCAAAACGGGCGACACGCAGGTGATGGAATTGGGTGAACAGGCGCTTCTGCCGGGCTTCATCGACGCCCATGGACATGCCGGTACGCAGGCGAAGTTGCTGACACTGGCCAATCTTTCCCCGCCGCCGGTGGGTGAGGTGAGCAGCCTGGATGACCTGGCCAGGGTGCTGAAGGAATACATCGCGGCAAGGAATGTTCCCGCAGGCCAGTGGGTGGTGGGCTTTGGTTACGATGATTCGCTGCTGGCCGAGCAGCGGCATCCCACCCGTGATGACCTGGATGCCGTTTCAACTGAACATCCCATTCTGCTGTTGCACACCTCAGGCCACCTGGCTGCCGCCAATTCTCCGGCGCTGGCGCTGGCGGGCATCAATGCCGAATCGGAAAACCCGCCTGGAGGCGTGATCCGCCGTCGGGTTGGTTCCGGTGAAGCTGCCACCGAGCCCAACGGCGTGCTGGAAGAAGCAGCGATGTGGACGGTATACATGGCTTTGCCCAAGCCCTCTCTGGCGGATTCCCTGCAGCAACTGGTGGCGGTGCAGGACTACTACGCCAGCCATGGCATCACCACCGTGCAGGAAGAGGGCGCCACTCCGGCGGACCTGGAAGTATTCAGGACGGCCGCGGCGCAGGGCAAGCTGGTGCTCGACCTGGTGGCTTTCCCGGTGTGGCAGGCGGACAAGGCGGAAATGCCGAAGCTCGGCACGGTGAGTGAGTACGAGGGCCGCTTCAAGGTCGGCGGCATCAAGCTGGTGCTGGATGGTTCACCGCAGGGCAAGACGGCTTACCTCAGCCAGCCGTATTTCGTAACCCCGCCGGGGCAGGGCCATGACTATCACGGTTATCCCGCATACCCGCAGGAAACCGCGGACCAGGCGGTGCATGATGTCCTGGCGGCGGGCATTCCGCTGCTGGCCCATGCCAACGGTGATGCAGCCGCGGAAATGCTGATCGACGCAGTTGCGAGGGCGACGGAGCAATTGTCATTGACCGATACGCGCGTGGTGATGATCCATGCCCAGACAGTGCGCGACGACCAGCTCGACCGCATGGCGAACCTGGGCATGATCCCCTCGTTTTTCTCCGCCCATACCTATTTCTGGGGCGACTGGCATCGTGAATCCGTGCTCGGCCCGGCGCGCGCCGACCGGATCAGCCCGACGCGCTCGGCGCTGGAGCGGGGCATTCCGTTCACCGTGCACAACGATGCGCCGGTCACTCCGCCCGACCCCATCGGCATGCTGTGGAGCACGGCAAATCGCCGTACGCGCAGCAATGATATCCTTGGGCCTGCCCAGCGCGTTCCGGTTCGTGAGGCGATCAAGGCCCTGACCATCAATGGTGCTTACCAGTACTTTGAAGAGGACAGCAAGGGATCCATTACACCGGGCAAGTTGGCTGACCTGGTGGTGCTGTCAGCCAACCCGCTGGAAATCGACCCGGAAATGCTTCGCGATATCAAGGTGCGGGCCACCTGGTCGCATGGCGTGCGAGTGTACGCCGCCGAGCCGTAAGACAGTCAACCCGAATAGTCCGGCAACCGCCGGGAAAGTCATTCAAACCCATCGGCGAAAAGGGCCGGGTCGGCCAACACGGTGCGTACGCATTCCCAGGTTTCCGCAATCCTCGGCCCGGTGTCGATCACTTCAAAGTCGGTGATGTCCACATCGGTGGCACCGTCCGTCTGGTCAAACACCCGGGAACCGATACCCAGGTCGGCCCATTGGGTGGTGGTGTAGCGGTCACTTTCGGCAGTCAGGGTGATATTGCCACCATCCGCCAGCACGATGCCATAGCGCTTGAAGGTATTGAGTATCACCCGCGCGGCGGGATTGTAATTGTCCAGTGGAAAGTCCGCACGCAAGCGCAGGCGCGAGCCGTAGGCGATGGAGGATGTGGGCCCACTGGGACTGCCGGCATGCGAGGCGGGGCGCACATACAGCCGTCCGCCCACCCCTCCCAGGCTGTTGTCGCTGGCCATGCGTTCGTTGCGGATGATGAAGCGGATGGCATGGCCGATATCGCCGTTGCCGCTGCTGTCGAGCGCCAGCGAAGCGGCGATTTCATCGGCATTGAACAACAGCGGAGCGATCGGAAAGCCCGCGGCATCGGCGCTGGTGCAGTGTTCACCGCGCCCTTCGGGCGGGTAGACCGCGTCGAGTTGCCAGATGGCCAGGCACTGTGCCTGCAAACTGTTTTCGCCATCTGCGGTGCTGCGGTAGGCTTCAAACAGTGTATCGCCCTGGACGACCAGCAGGTGGCAGTCGTCGTTTTCATTGTCGCAGCTGAGGCCGCTCTGGCCTTCAATGGCGGAATCCAGTGGCACCGGCATGGCCGTGCCGGGCGCTTCGCAATCGGGTGAATAATAGCCATCGTCATGCGGGGTGATGGCGCGCAGCGGGCTGTCGGGCGGTGCATGTACCAGGTGAAAGCTGAAGTCGATCTGCATGCGGCGCGCGCCGATGCCGCCGAAACCGCCAAGCGCATCCAGGCTGGCAATCATGCCGGCGGACTGCGGATGCAGGCTGGCCTGGCTGATATCCTGGTTCCACACGGCGGCCGCCGGAAAACGCGGCAGTGGCTCCGCAAGTGCCGCGACAGGGCCGAAGCTGCACAGCGCGGCCATCGCAATCAAAAATCCTGATGCAATTCCTGACGCAACTTTTGGCGCAATCCCTGCGCATTTCATACCCAAGTGCTCCTTGCACGATGCGATTGCGGTTAGAATACCGCCAATACCCAAAGGAATTAACACAAATTGATGGAGCATCTGGCACAAATCATCCTGCTGCTTGCCGTTGCCGTGGCAGTGGTGGTGATTTTTCAACGCCTGCACGTACCTACCAGCCTGGGTTACCTGCTGGTGGGCATAATCGTGGGCCCGCATACCGTCGGTCCCAACTTCAGAATCGAGGGTTTTGGCGCACTGGCTGAATTTGGGGTGGTATTCCTGCTGTTCACCATCGGGCTCAACTATTCATTACCCCAACTGCATGCCCTGCGGCACCAGGTGCTGGGGTTGGGCACGGCGCAGGTGGTATTGTGCACCCTGGTGGTGGGACTGCTGGCATGGGTGGCCGGCCTGTCGCCCGCGGCGGCTTTTGTCATCGGCGCCATATTTGCCCAGTCTTCTTCAACGCTAATCGGCAGCCAACTTGCTGAACAGGGTGAGCTCAACAGTCCGCACGGCCGGTTGGGCCTGGCCATGTCGGTGTTCCAGGACGTAACCGCGGTTCCATTCCTGGTGGTGATTCCGGTGCTGGGAATGGCGGTGAGTGCGGGAGCGCTGGCGGGCGCACTGGGCTGGGCCATCGCCAAGGCCATTGTGGCTTTTGCCCTGGTATTTTTCGCCGGCCGGTGGTTGCTGCGTCCGCTGTTTCATTTCGTGGCCAAGAAGCGCTCGCCGGAAGTGTTTACGCTGGCCGTCCTGCTGGTGGCCTTGCTGTCTGCCTGGTCGACCAACCTGCTGGGCCTGTCACTGGCATTCGGTGCATTCCTGGCCGGCATGATGCTGGGTGAAACCGAGTTCCGCCACCAGGTGGAATCCAGCATGCGGCCTTTTCGCGATGTGTTGCTGGGCATGTTCTTCGTGGGTATCGGCATGCTGTTCGACCCCACCTCGATTCCGGCCATCTGGCACTGGAGCGTGCTGGGCGCCTTGGTGATCCTGGTCAGCAAGGTCCTCATCGTGGCGGCGGTGGTGCGCCGCAGCGGGATGGATACAGACACCTCCTGGAGTACCGGGTTGATTCTGTCCGTAGGTGGGGAATTCGGCCTGGCCTTGCTTTCCATCGCGCTCGGCACCGCCGTGATTGACGAGCGGCTGGGGCAGATCGCGTTGACCTCCGTATTACTGTCGATGGTGATTGGTGCCTTCCTGATACGGTTCAACCAGGCCATTGCCCATTGGCTGTCAGGCCGCCGGGACGGAAAAGCCGGAGAGCAGGCGGAGCTGCAGTACGACGGCGCGGTAACCCGGGTACTCATCGGCGGCTACGGACGCATGGGCCATACCATTGCCGTGTTGCTGGAAACCAGTGGAGTGCAGTACCTGTCGCTGGATACCAATCCCGCCCGCGTGGCGCAGGGTCGCGCGGATGGCCATCAGGTGATTTACGGGGACATCTCGGACCCCGACCTGCTGACGGCCATCCACGTGGAGCGATTTGCCCTGGTGGTCATCACGGTGGATCATGCGGCCACCGCCCTGCGGGCAGTCGCCTTCCTGCGGCAACATTGTCCTCAGGTGCCTATCATCGCCCGCGCGCGGGACCTGGCCGCCACGGCAGAGCTGCTGGAAGCCGGCGCAACCCATGCTTACCCGGAAGCGATTGAAGCCAGCCTGCGCCTCGGAGCAACCGCGCTGCAGATGCTGCAGGTTCCGGTGGACCATGTGGACGACATCCTTCAGGGCGTGCGGGATTCCGACTATCAGGCGGTGCTTGAGGCAACTGAAGATACGAACCCGTCCTGACTGGTCCGCATTGGGGCCGCAGGCCGGCGTCTTCGAATATTCAGGTGTTCGTGTTCAAGCCTTGGTGTTCAGTCATAGACGATCAGGCTTTTTCATTGAGGCCCTTTGCGGTCAGTTCCTTGCGTTCAGGCAGTCTTGCGCCTGGGCAGTTTCCAGTTTGGCCGCACGAAGTGGCAGGTATAACCGTTTGGAATGCGCTCGAGATAATCCTGGTGCTCCGGCTCGGCTTCCCAGAACGGGCCGGCTTCGGTGACTTCAGTCACCACTTTGCCGGGCCAGATGCCTGAGGCGTCGACATCCGCAATGGTGTCTTCGGCGATTTGGCGCTGGGCTTCGCTGGTGTAGAAAATGGCCGAGCGGTAGCTGGTCCCGAGGTCATTGCCCTGGCGGTTCAATGTGCTGGGGTCGTGGATCTGGAAGAAGAATTCCAGCAGCTCGCGAAAGCTGATCCTGTCGGGATCGAAAATGATTTCGGTGGCTTCGGCATGGTTGCCGTGGTTGCGGTAAGTGGCGTTTTCCACCTCACCGCCGGAATAGCCCACGCGGGTGGAGATCACCCCCGGCAGGCGGCGGATGAGCTGTTGCACGCCCCAGAAGCAGCCTCCGGCCAGTAGCGCGCGTTCGGTTTTGTCAGGCATTTCAGGTCCTCGATAATTGCTGTCCGAAACGGTGGGGCAGCATGGGAAATTTAACATGGAAGGGCGAGCCATGCTCGCGACATATGCGTGGCATGTCGGCAGCATGGCTGCCTGCTTCGGGGGTTGATCAGGTGGTTCGTCGGCAGCATGGCTGCCTCCTACATCAGCTCATTCACCGCTCGCCAGGCCTGGTCAATGGCAGTGTGCGTATAGGCATCGGCACCGGCATCGGAATTGGCGATGGTGATGCGCCCGCAACGCTGCCGGCCTACCACGTTGGGCGCCGGTTCAGTGTTCCAGTCGGCATCTTCCAGGTCCACATGGTCGCGCGCATAGCCGTGCGGCCAGCGGTTGACGATGATGGCGAGAATGTCATCGGCGGCATTGAGCCCGGCTGAACCGTAAATGCCATTCAGCACGCTGCGGATTTCACGTTCGAAATCCTCGAATTTCTGCTCCAGCAGCCAGATGCGCGTGAGGCGGGTCATTTCCGCCACTGAAGTGCCCTTCGGCACCTCGATGCCCAGGCCGGCGTAAAACTGCATCACGCAGGCATCTTCGGCACGCCATTCAGGGTGGTAACTGCCGACGTTTACTCCGGTAACCAGTTGCATGTGATCCAGGTAGCTGCCCGCTAGGTAGGCGCTGCCGACGCCGGTGTTCTTCAGTGCCTCACCGTTTTTCAGCACCACGTTCACCACCATCAGCGGGCGCTTGACGCACTTGGCCAGCGCTTCCTTCTGCGCCTCGGGCAATTCCGGCACCAGGTGCCGGATGATGTTGTTGTAACAGGCCATAACCGCCTGGTCACCTTGCACCTGCTGCACTTCGCCGTTGTTCACATAGGACAAAGCAACGTAGGGGTGGCCGGCCTGCTCAGCTGGCTGGTTACCGGCATGGACCACGGTGGAATTGAGCCGCAACCGGACTTTTGAACCCGGCCGGTCGAGCTGGGAATAGTCCAGCCTTTGGGTGACGATGCTGTGCGCGTCCGCATCGGCGGCCATATCGGGGAAGGCCTCGGGAATCAGGGCCCGCACCAGCAGGCGGGCGATGGAACTGTTGCCGTCAGGGAACATGGCCACCGGGCTGTGGCGTTCGCCGGGGTCGCGTTTACCAAGGCCACCGAGTACGTGCGAAACCGGTAAGCCCACCGCGATGCATTCGGCCACCGAATTGTATTCGGCCTTCAGGCCCATGAAACCGCTGGGGCCGTTGCGGAACAGCTGGATCGCATCTTTGGGCATGCTGAAATGCTGGCGCAGGAAATCGGGGAAACTGGTGTTTTCCAGGTAGGCCAGGCGCTCGGCATCGTCCATGTCTTCCAGTACATTGGTTTCGGTGGTCAGGTAAGCCTTGAGCGCATCCCGCCCCTGCTGCGAGATCGGGAACTGGAAGCATTTTTCCGCCAGGCCTTTGAGGTCGCTGTTGCGGAACTCGATGCCCTTCACCAGCACATCCTTCCCGTAATGTGCTGCATCAAAGAAGATGCCGGTGCCAAGCCCGTAAGACCTGGTGGAGAAATCAAACTTGAAATCCTCCAGCAGGCGCGGAATGTCGATGCCGAGTTCCTTCACCAGGCCCATGGCCACATCGCTGTAGTAGGGGTATTCCATGTTCACGGTGCCGCCCCAGGCCAGCCGCATCGGCCCGCCCTGGTGAAACTCGTTGCGCTTGGCATGGCCGCCAAAGTCATCGTGGTTGTCGAGGATCAGGATCCGGGCATCCGGGCCGTGCTGCTGCCGATAAAAGTAAGCCGCCGCCAGACCGCTGATACCGGCGCCTACCACCACCAGGTCGTAGTATTCATCGAGCAACCTGCCGGAATCGAACGCCTTGCCTTCGCGGGCCAGTGCATGAGCGGTTTCAAACGCGCCGGGGTGGGAGCCGCGCAGGCCAGTGAGCGTGGGCGGGTAGTAGGCGCCTTGAGGCGGGGCTGGCATGCCAGCGGCCCAAATTTGGCCGGGCAGGCCGAGCGCCAATGCGCCAAGACTGATGTCGTGAATGAAGTCGCGGCGCGTGATCTCGCGTTGAAGGCCCAGTTTCAGGTCATTCTCGTGCATAAGGCTACCTTGTGTAGGCATTTGGGGTTGGCTGGCAATTGCCTTACTCTAACCACAATCCGGGGTCGGAGTAAAAGCATCATGCGTGTTTGTCTTGTTGCATTGCTGTTCTGCGCTGCATTTTCGGCTTCGGCCACCGCGGATTCCGCCGCGAAAGAATCTGCGCCGCCTCAATCGCCCTCCCTGGACTGGCTGGCCGGCGACTGGTGCATGAGTACCGCCACCCGGTTTACCGAGGAATTCTGGCTACCCGAAGCCGGTGGGCAATTGCTGGGCATGAGCCGCACGGTGAAGGATGGCAAGGCAACGGGCTTTGAGTTTTTGCGTATTGAAACCTCGGGAGAAACCCTGCGATTCATCGCCCAGCCCGGCGGGGTGCCGCCCACGGTTTTCACTTCCACCCTCGTGGCGGAAAACCGGTTTGAAGTGCAGAACCCCGAGCACGACTTTCCGCAGAAAATCAGTTACCGCCGGGAAGGAGACAGCCTGGTGGCTACCATTTCCGGACCCGGCGATGATGGCAGGGAACAGAGTATCGATTTCACCTTTCAGGTTTGCGATGACTGATCTCTGATCCTCGAAACTGTCCGTTTAAACCTCTTCGCGGCGCCACTGAGTCAGCCCGCTGCTTCAAACCCGTCGCCGAATATCGGGAACAGGCACGGCTGGTCGCCCGGCTCGACCGGACAGGCATCACACTCGTCGCCAACTCCGTCATCGTCCCAATCAGCCTGGATGCCATCATGCATGGGTAAAATCGGGTTGAACACCAGCGGGCAATTATCCGCGGCGTTGGCGACACCGTCACCGTCGTCATCGCCTGCTGTAGACAAGCCGGTGAATACAGAGCTGCCATTTACCGCTGCTGGCCGTGATGGAATGCACGAGGGCTCATTGAGCGGCGTTTCGCAGAAAAAGGTTGGGTATATACTGACGCCGGCTGCAGTCTGCAGTTGGCTGAACGACGTGCCGACTTCGTTCTGCACACAGATACGCTTGTCCACGCCGCACATGGGCAACAGATCACACTCGGAGCCGCTGCTGAGTTCAGCAACGATGGCCGCATCGCCGTGCAGGGGAACGCCTCCCCGCAACACCAGCACGATATCCTGAGCTCCTGCATCGATCACGGCGCGGTAACCCTGGTTGACGCGACCGTCGAAAATGGCCACGTCGCCAAACCGGCCAGGCCCGAGTACACCGATGGAACCGGTGGCGCCGAACGACTTCGCGGGATTGTAGGTGACCATCCGCCACAGGTCACGATCACTGAATACCCCGCCGAAATAATCCTCGTTGAGATCACTGGCGCAGGCCAGCTCCCGTTGCAGGTTCATGGAGCCCGTTATCAGCCAGTAGCTTCCCAGGGACAAACTCAATTCCATGCCTGCCAGCATGCCGGCCGGACCAGGTGTGCCATACACCGCGGTGTTATGCCGCGGCGACCAGACCAGCGTAGCTCCCCGTTGCCGGGCCAGCCCGGCATCACCGGCATTGAGCGCCAGTGCTCTGGTAATGGGCCGTTCGCCGATGACATCCACCGCTCCGGGTTGCCCGCCTGACTGGCACAGCCATTCATTGTGGGCAAAGGCGTCGATGCCCTCGGCAATGGAGAAAAAGTCCGTGTTCACCGGGTCGATGGCCGGCAAGGTAGCATATTCGCAGGTGCTGTCCAGCTGCAGTCCCGCAGCATCGTTCAGGGGAAAAGGTTCATTATTGATGGGCAATATGCCCAACGCGGTGGCATCCAAAAAGGTGTCCAGGTTACGGGCAAATCCACTGGCCGTGCCTCTGCCATTGATGCTGGTCGTGCCGGCGAGCACGGCTCTCAACTCGGCATACTGCCTCTGTGCTGCAGTGGCGCCGCCGTTCGCTGTGATCTTGGTATGCCCGTTCAAACCCAGGCGCCAATCGTGCCGGTGCTCATAACGCTCACCGGTTGGCGTGTAGGGAGGGTTTTGGGAATAGGTGAGCTGGGTATCGCTGTCGATCAACCCGGGTGAAATGACACCTTCCGGGCACTCCACGCGGGTGGCCGTTTCAAAGCCAGGTTCGCTCGAACAGTCGCAGGCCGTGCAGGCAATGAGCCCATCACTGTCGATGAGCACCTGGCCGTTGACGAGGATGTCCGACTCAGCCAGGACGGTTCCCTGCAACAGCAAACTCGCATCGCCGGCAGTCACTGAACAGACACCCTCGGGTGGCGGAGTGGGAGCGGGGCCGGGGCAGGTCAAGGCCGCGACCATCGGGCTGAAGGAAAGGAGGGTGACAGCCAAAAAGAGCTTTTTGACCCGCTCGAAAGAAGCTGTGCCAGGTTCTGCGTGGATCAACTGCACATCACACTCCCTCAAGTGAAATTGTGAAATGGGCTAAGAGCCCTGTTTCAGCGAACGGCACAATCGGCATGGCTGACAACCGGCGAAAAAGGGCTCTGGCCCCATTCATGCCTTGATGTGTTCCATGCTCGGATCGTAAAACGGCCGGAACGACAACTCCGCCGGGTAGATGCGTCCGGCGATATCCACTTCCCACTTTCCTTCCTTCAGGTAAGCCGCATCCACCGTGCTGTTTTTCCCGGCGCTCACCATGGCCAGGCCCACCGCGCTGCCCAGGGTATGGCCGTAGGACGCTGCACGGATATTGCCCACCGGCTGGCCGTCACGCAACACAATTTCGTGGTGGATCAGCAATGGTTCCGGGTCCAGCAGGCGGATGCTCACCAGCCGCTCCTTGAATACCGGATTGGCTTTGCGCTCAACGCAGGCCTGCTTGCCGATGAAATCGCTGTCCTTGTCCAGCCGCACGGCAAACCCGAGGCCCACCGAATACGGATCATCCATATTGTCGATGTCATGGCCGTAATCGCGATAGCCTTTCTCCAGCCGCAGGCTGGCCAGCGACTTCAGCCCGGCGTGTTTCAACCCGAACGCTTTGCCGGCTTCGACGATGCGGTCGTACACATGCAGCGCCTGTTCGGCAGGAATATTCAGTTCATAGCCGAGTTCGCCGGCGTAGGTGATGCGCACGCAGATCACCCGCGCCAGGCCGATGTCGATTTCCTTCACGCAGCGGAATGGAAAGGCATCGTTGGACATATCCACGTGCGTAATCGACTGCAGCAGTTCGCGCGAGCGCGGCCCCTGGATATTGAGTTGGCCGTAGCTGGAGGTGACATCGGTGATGAACACATGCTGGTCATCGCGCACGTGCCGCTTCATCCAGGTTTCGGTATGGCGGTGGGCGATATCGGAGGTCACCACCATGAATTTTTCCGGGTTGAAGCGGATGACGGTGAGGTCTGCTTCCAGCCGGCCCTCGTCGTTCAGCCATTGCGTGTAGGTGATCTGGCCATCTTTCTCGTTCACGGCATTGGCGGAAATGTAATCGAGGAAAGTGCCGGCATCGCGGCCCTGCACCAGGAATTTGCCCATGAAGGACATGTCCATGGCGATCACGCCCTCGCGGCAGGCTTTGTGCTCTGCCGCCCACCACGGGAACCAGTTGGCGCGGCCCCAGGTGAGTTTGTCCGCCACCGGTTCGTAGCCTTCGGGCGCATACCAGCCGGGACTTTCCCAGCCGCTGACATCACGGAAATGGGCCCGCTGCGCCTCAAGCCGCTCGTGGAAAGGCGACTTGCGCGCGCCACGGGCGGTTTTCGGTGAACGGTCGGGGTAGTGGCAGGCGTACACCAGCCCCAGCGATTCCAGCGCGCGCTGGCGGCGGTATTCCGGATTGCACTGGTAAGGATGAAAACGGTCGATGTTGATGCCCGTCACATCCACATCCGGCTTGCCGGTGGTGATCCAGTGCGCCATCACACGGCCGATGCCGCCGCCGGTGATGATGCCCACTGAATTCAGGCCGGCCGCGACGAAGTAGTTCCTCAGCTCCGGCGCTTCGCCAATCACCGGTGCAAGATCCGGCGTAAAACTCTCCGGGCCGCAGAAGAACTTGCGAATGCCCACCTCCATGGAAACCGGCACGCGCTCCATGGCCTTTTCCAGGAAGGGCATCAGGCGGTCCCAGTCGGGCGGCAGTTCGCCAAAGGAGAAGTCATCCGGAATGCCATCCACTTTCCACGGCGCGCAATCCGGTTCAAACATGCCTACCATCAGGCCGCCGGTTTCCTCGCGGTAGTAAGCGTGCACGGACGGGTCCTCCAGCACCGGCAGGTCGGCCGTGATGCCCTCGACATTTTCGGTGATCAGGTAGTAATGCTCGGCCGCCTGGTTGGGAATCACCACACCGTTCTGCTCACCCAGTTGCCGTGCCCACATGCCGGCGCAGTTCACCACGAACTCGGAACGGATTTCGCCTTTGGCGGTGCGCACGCCGGTCACCGCGCCATTGCGCGTCAGCACCCCGGTCACCGGCGTGTTCTGGAACAGCTTCGCGCCTTTCATGCGCGCGCCCTTGGCCAGCGCCATGGTCACGTCCACCGGGTTGATGCGGCCGTCGTTCTCGGCGTAAAAGCCGCCGCTGACATCGTCCAGGTTGGCAAACGGAAACAGGGCCTTGATCTCGGATGGCGTCAGCTCATGGATATCCATGCCGTGCAGGCGGTTGAAATTGGCGATGCGGCGGTACTCTTCCATCCGGTCGGCATCGGCCGCCAGTTCGATGAAGCCGCAGCCGTTGAAGCCGGTCTGTTGGCCAGTTTCGGCCTCGAGCCGCTTGTACAGTGCCATGGAATGCTTGCGGATGCTGATGGTGGTTTCCGAGCCGGAACCGAAGGTGGTCATCAGGCCCGCGGCATGCCAGGTGGTGCCTGAGGTGAGCTGGTCGCGTTCCAGCAGCACCACGTCACAGCCCAGTTCTGCCAGGTGGTAGGCCACCGAGCAACCAATAATGCCACCGCCGATGACGACGACGCGCGCGTATTCCGGAAGATCTTTCTCAGCCATAAGTTTCACTTTGCGAAGGGGATGTGCAATTTGACCACAGATCAGTGTTGCATTTCTGCTGGTTTCTTGAACGTTGATAGCGGCTCTCGCTCGCGCCGGACACGGGAGTTGGCCGTCAACACCGGGAGTGGCAATTGGCAGCAGCCTGACCGCGAAAGACTTCATGCGTGAAAATGGCACCAAACCCGACTTTCCCGCGACGGCTAACCCAAAAGCTTTCGGGAGGTTTGTCGGCATAGGCTGCCGCTGTGTGTCAGGTGGCGCCGTATTCATCTCCACCTCGGCTCGGGTTTTAGCCGCCCGGCGCATTGACGAACGCCCCGGCTGCTCCTCTATACTGCCGCCACACCGGCCATATTCCGAATATGGCCGCGGAGTTTGCCCGCCGGTGGCCTGCCGGTATTCCTGTCGGATTTTGAGTAGCTGCCGTGACTGAGAGACCTGTAGACCGGGCGTCGCGCCTGGTGGGTGATGCTGTAGTCAAATTCAAGTCTTTGCCTGCCAAGGGCAAGGCTGTGGTGATTGCCATTCCGGTTCTGGCATTTGCTGCCTTCAGCGTCGGTGGAGAGGGCGGAACAGGGTCCGGAGTTACCCTGGATATGGCTGCCCCACAAACAGCGGCCGGGGTTGAGGACAGCTTTTTCCGCACGCCCAGTGGTCTCCTCGGGGTCGACCTCGAGCGGGAACTGGAACGGATCGGCAGCACCTTCGTGATGCTGGAAGAAGACACCGGCCCGCTGGACCTGGATGAAGCGATCGAATTCCTGCAGGAAAAAGTTGCCGGCTACGCTCCCGGCCGCGACCTGCTGGACGAGGTACGCGACAGTGAAAACGGCGAAAACCCCACCGCGCTGATGGCCGATGCGATGGCGCTGCTGACGGTGGGTGAGACCTGGAGCGCCGTGGCCAATTTGCTGGTGGCCTGGGAGCTCAATGAACAGGATCCCACGCCATTGCTCAGCCTGGCCGGACTGGCCAACAGCGAGCACTTGCCGCAGGTGGCGCTGGCCCTGCTGGAAGCGGCCAGCGAGGCCGAAATCGCTCCTGAAGATGCCCCCGCCGGCATCAGCAAGCAGGCCGCCTGGCTGAACAACCAGGGCCATGCCCTGTTGCTGCTGGGCGAGTACGAAGAAGCCGAGGTTGCACTGCAGCAGGCTTTGGCGGCAAGCCCGGAACTGTCGGAAGCAGCCCGCAACCTGGTTTACGTTTTGCTGAAGCAGGGGCGCGAGGACGAAGCACGCGCGCTGATGCCGCGCGTGGCGTTCCGCCTGCCGGGTCCGCCAAATCTGGTGGTGCCGGTAGCGCCCGAAGAGTCCAACGACCCGGTTCCAAAGGACGAACCACCGCCCGATGAAGTGAAACCCGAAGTGTGGGTGAAGCAGCCCTTCCTGCTGGAGGATGAGTCGGGCGACGTGCGCTTGCCGCTCAGCATTTCGCTGGACCTTTCGCGCAAAGGCCAGATCGCCTGGCCGGAAATCATCATTCCCGAACCCGGCCAGGATTACCCGCAAACGCTGGACCTGGCGAACCAGCGCTATCTGGCAGCGAACGAAAAACGCCAGGCACTGGAAGACATGGCGGGAGGCCTGTTCCAGGCC
This sequence comes from uncultured Wenzhouxiangellaceae bacterium, assembly GCA_964470455.1. GTDB lineage: Bacteria > Pseudomonadota > Gammaproteobacteria > Xanthomonadales > SZUA-36 > JAWXBM01. The sequence continues at coordinate 30,112 of CAYYCX010000022.1, read as the reverse complement.
GCGGCCGGCCGGCGCCCGACCTGGAGTGACCATGTGCAGCAGGCCGTGGAAGTGCGCGCCGCAGCGGTGTGGCAGTTCCACCCCGTGGACCTGGAAAACCAGGTGCTGGATGCCAATTATGAGGGCCTGATCGTCTCCGGTAACCAGCCCACCCGCTTTGCCGCTCTGGACGTCGCGCGCGCCGATCACCAGATGGCCGAGGCGGCCGACCGCCTGTATGAACGCTATCGCCGTGACAGCCAGTGCGCGCCGGGTGAATCGACGGAGGCCTGCTGCGCCAAACAGCGCGCAGCCAATGACCGTAACATCCAGGAATTCGCTCCTTTCGCCAGGGAATACATCGACCGCAGCCGTGTGCTGTTCCGTGAATCCTATGGCTGGGCTTCGGCCTACGCCTCGAACCTGCCGGAAGGCCACTGGTATTCGCTGGCCAAACTGGAAACGGAAAAAGGCGTATGGAATACCCGCCGCTTCACACAGATGAACGTGTACATGGACTTCGTGCATGCCGCGCCGTTGACCGCGGGGCGCTGCTACCTGCCGTTTGAAAAAGTGCCGGACCAGCCCATTCAACTGGAAAGCGACCTGCCTTCCTGCGAGGCGGCTGTTGGCAAGAAATCGGCAAAGCTGACCCTCGGCAAGTTCTATTCAATTTCCGTGGGCTGCGGCAAGGTCAAGTTTTCGGTCAAGGCGCCGGTCAGCAAGGGCAAGCTCAAGGTTGCCGGGGCGGATGTGGGTGGCGAGCTTGGACTGCAGGGCGAGATCGAATTCTCCATCAAGGGCACGGTGACCGTTTTCGCCGGGCCCTATGCCAGCGCCAGCGCCAAGGTCGGTGACCGAGGCCTGGGCGCCGACCTGAAAGATGGTGTCTACATGGTGATCGGCCGCGACGGAATCCAGGATGCGGGGTTCAGGGTTTCCGTGGGCAGTAGTGGCAGCGCCAGTGGAGCGCTGGGCGGCTCCGAACCCATCATGGACACCATGGACTTTTCGGTGGTGTCGGCCATCTGATCCGGCCTGCTTTCGTTACAAGCAATGGTCCGGACCAGCCTGATCGCATAAATCACTCGAACTGGCGCGGCAGTGATTTGCAGCGGCAAGACCATGGCCTATCGTGAAGTCCCGTTGAAGAACTCTCAGCAGGGTGATATCCCATGGCCTGTGCCGATCGTCACCATTTTCTCGTTTGTGCCACCCGCCGGGCCGGATGGATACTTTTTTTCGTTATCCTGCTCAGTACCATTAGCGCGTATGCAGCCGATCCGTTCGAACAGGAGTGGCAGGAACTGGCCCCGGGTGTGTGGGTGGGCATACGCCCCGATTCGCCGCGCACTCCGGTGCTGGGCAACACCACGCTGGTGGTTTCATCCGAAGGCGTAGTGGTGTTTGACGGTGGCGCCGCGCCGCTGGCCAGCGAGCGAGTGGTGCAGAAAGTCCGCGAACTGGGTGATGTTCCGGTAACGCATGTCATCGTCAGCCACTGGCACGGCGACCACGACTACGGCATTTTCCGCATTCTGGAGGCCTTTCCGGATGCGCAGGTGATTTCCCATCCCTACACGCGCGCCAATCTCGACCGCAATACGCTGGACGACAGTTTCATCACCGAATACATCCCGAAAGTCCGCGAGCGCGTGGCGTCCCGAACCTATTCCACCGGTGAACCCATGTCCGAAGCGGATCTCGCCCGATTCCAGGACCTGCTGGACCACGCTGAGCTGATCGACCAGCAGATGAAATCAGCCAAACTCACCTGGCCCAACCTGACCTTTACCGATTCCATGACCATCTGGTCGGGTGAGCGCGAAATCCGGCTGCTGCACCTCGGCAACGCCAACACTGCCGGAGACGTGGTGCTTTACCTGCCCAGGGAGAAGCTGCTGGCAACAGGCGACATGATGGTGATGCCCACGCCGTACGGTTTCGGCAGCTACCCGGATGCCTGGGCCAATACCCTGCGACGGCTCAAGCAACTGGAGCATGTGGCGCTGATTCCCGGTCATGGCCCGGTGCAGCGCGATGATGCCTACCTCGACCTGCTGATCGAAACCATGGACAGCATCTCGGCGCAAATGGCGGACCTGGTGGCTGAGGGCCTGGACCAGGAGGCTGCGGCTGCAAAGCTGGATTTCAGCACCGTGCAGCAGCGTTTCACCGGCGGCGATGCATTTCTCGACCGCCTGTTCGATATCTGGTTCAAGACACCCATTGCCAAGGCAGCATGGAAAGAAGCGCGGGGCGAAAGCCCGGAGATTGAATGAAGCACATTGAAGTGGCTGCCGGATCTGTCAGCCGGCTGAGCCTGTGCCTGGTGGCGTTGGCATTCCTGGTGGCGATGCCCTCATGGCTGCTTGCGGCGGAAGGCGCGGGCGCGCAGCAGCCGGATCCGCTGCAACTGGCGTTCACCGAACTGGCGCCCGGAGTGTGGGTGGGCAATCGCCCGGACAGCACGCGCCTGCCGGTCACGCCGAACAGCACCTTTGTCATCAGCGACGATGGTGTGGTGGTGTTCGATGGCGGAAACCTGCCGCTGGTGGCCGACCGGGTGATTGCGAAAATCCGCGAGCTGACACCGTTGCCGGTGACGCATGTGATCGCCAGCCACTGGCACATGGACCATGTGCTGGGCCTGGCGCGCTACCGCGAAGCGTGGCCCGAGGCACAACTGGTTTCTCATCCCTACACCCGTAGGTTGATGGCCCGCTACCTGGCGAAGAACGAGCAGAACATGCGCAACACCGTGCCAGACAATGCGCCGGGCATACAATCCATGCTGGACGCGCCGCCACCAGCGGATGGCCGGGGGCCTGACACCGCAACGATCGCCTGGCTGCGGGATTTCGTTGCGAATGCGGAGTTGCTGGACCAGCAGTACCAGAATTTCGTCGTCACTTATCCCAACCTGACGGTGGACAAGCAACTGACGATCCATTCGGGCGATCGCGAAATCATCATCCTGCATCCTGGCACCGGCAACACACCGGGTGACCTGGTGATGTGGTTGCCCGCGGAAAAAATCCTCGCCAGCGGCGACATCGTCGTTTGGCCCACGCCTTACGGACATGGCGGCCACCCGGGCGAGTGGGCGCAAACCCTGCAGCGCATCAATGCCATGGACTGGAAAATCCTGGTGCCCGGCCATGGCGATGTGTTGCATGACCGTGCTTATCCGGAATTGATGGCCGCCACGCTGAACAGTATCGCGGAGCAGATGAGCGGGCTGGTTGCCGAAGGCCTGGGCGAGGAAGATGCAACCGGCCGGCTTGACCTGCAAGCCTTTGAAACACAGTTCACCCGCGGTGATCCCTTCCTCAGGGCACGTTTGAACGAGTGGTTCACCCACCCCATCGCCACCGCCGCCTGGCGCATCGCCAGCGGCCAGGATCCGGAAATCGTTGAGCCGGAGTAAATCAGACTTGTGACAGCACGGCTTTCGCCGCCTTGCCCAGTATCTGGTCAAACGTCGCCAGGGGTGCGCGTAATTCCACTGCAAGCTGGAGGTAGGCCGCATCGCAGGCGGTTATCTTCATGCGTTTGGCCAGTTCGAATTGCGCCGCCGTATCCACCGCGCAATGGGTGAGGCGCAGGTCAGCAAGATCCCGCAGGGCCCGCGCGGCCTCTCTTGAAAGGCCTGACCGGGCCTTTTTCAATGCCACACTGGCCATTTCATGATCCAGCAGGTTGGGGGCGAACAATTCCTTGCCGGCCATGGCGAACAACGCCGCCTCCCTTTCGGGTTCATCAAACAGCACCGTGGCCAGCACGCTGCAATCCACCACCAGGGGTGGATAACGGACGTAATTCCCGGCGGGTTCGGCGACGGAGAGTGCGCTACCTTCCCTATCGGGCATCGCGTTCCTTACGGATCAGTGCGGTTGATAGCGGCGATTTCCTGGCAGACCGTTGGGGATTGTTGCGGTGTTCCGCAGCAATCTGTTCGATGGATTTATGACCTTGCCGCGTGCCTTGGGATGCACGGGCGTGTGTACCGAACGGTGTTTCCGCGGCTCCCGGCGCACCGGCTACAAATTTGGTCACCAGCGCCAGCAACTCGCCCTGCAATGAGCGATGGTTGGCAGCCGCTCGTTCGCGCAGGCCAGCCACCACTTCCATCGGTACGTTCTTGATTGAAAGGTTAGGCATGTACTTCAGTCCGGTTCCATTATGGCTCCATAATGGAGCCAGCCCGAAGTCCTGTCAATGCAGGAGGCCATGCGGCAGGCCTTCCCTTGAAACTGCGCAGTATTACTTGGCCAGCTCGTACAGGTACTTCACCCAGGACATCACCGCCCCATCCCAGCCGGCTACATTCGGGTTGGTGGATTCGATGATGAAGTATTCATCCGGCGCATGGGCGCCGCTGCCATGGCCGAGGCCGAAATGCCCGGACGGCAGGCTCAGCGGCGGGTTGGTGAAAATGTATCCGGGATACGAACCGGCAGCGCGCGGCCAGAGCACGGGGTCAAGACCTTCCGCTTCCAGCGTGGCCAGTTGCGCCTTGATCAACGGTGCGGTGGCCGGTGTGCTGGTGGGGTCATAACCGCCGCTCATGATCACTTCGATATCACCAAAGCCGCGCCTTTCCAGGTGGGCCTTCAATGCGGCCAGCGCATCGGCGGCTTTCATGTCGGGCACCAGCCGCAGGTCCAGCTTGGCTTCGGCGCGGTGCGGCAACACGGTCTTGCCGCCGGGGCCGGTATAGCCCGCCACCAGGCCCTCGATGTTCACCGTGGGCTGCGATACCAGCCGCTCCAGCGCCTGCTGGAAGGGCAGGTCGTCGATCCAGTGTTCGGTGCTGAGCCGCTCTTTCATGATGGCTTCATCGCTGCTTTCGGCAACGGCCGCCATCATGGCCTTTTCCTCCGCGGTGATCGGGCGCGGCTGCGGGTAGCCATCGATGGTGATGGTATTGCCGTCTTCCGAAACCAGGGTGTTGAGCGCCTTGACCAGCCGCCAGGTGGGGCTGTCGATCATGGCCTTGAGTGACGAGTGCACATCCTTGCCCGGGCCACGGCCCCAGTTTTCGCCGCTGGCGATCAGCTGGACTTCGATCACGCCCTTGGCGCCAAGGCGAACGGATACCGAACCGTCAGGGTCTTGCATGGCGCTGGGCATGACCACGCCCATGGTATCGGCCAGCGCAGCCTGGACTTCCGGTGCGTAGACCACCTGCCCGAAATTGGGCGAACCGATTTCTTCCTCACCTTCGGCCACCAGCACCAGGTTGACGGGCGGCTTTTTGCCGGCCGCATGAATGGCATGCAGGGAAGCCAGGAAGGCGGCCTGCGGGCCTTTCTGGTTGACCGCGCCGCGGCCCATCACGGCTTTGCCCAGACCCGGTTTGTCGACGATGTTGGCTGCCAGTGGCGGCGATGACCATTCGCTGGGGTCCGACTGCTTCACGTCATACATGAAGTACACGCCCAGCGTTTTCTCCACTCCGGCATCCAGTTTGCCAAACACACCGGGCTTGCCATCGGTGGGCATGATTTTCACCGTCTGGAAACCCGCATCGCGCAGCATTTTCGCCATCAATTCGGGGCCTTCGGGAAAGCCGACGTCCTCGGCAGCGATGGAGGGCAGGCGGATCCACTCCTGCAGCCGGGTGACGCCCTCATCATGCTGGGCTTTCACCTGGGCTTCGATGTCGCTGAAGTCGGTGGCGGCCCAGCCGGCCTGGCTGCCGAGCAGCCCGGTGATGGCGGCGACAAGAAGATTGCGAAGGATGGTTCTGCGTTTCATCGGAACTCCTGGATTCTGTGTGGAAAGGGTCAATGCAAAATCGATGAAGGCTGCCTGTCACTGCCAGCCCATGCGGCAGGCAGTCGCCCCGGCAACTCAGGATTTCTCCAGCCGCTCGATGCGGGCCTGCAACTGCTCAAGCTTTTCACGGCTGCGGCGCAGCACGGCGGCCTGCGCATCGAATTCCTCGCGGGTGACCAGGTTCATTTTTTCAAAGGTGCGCGCCAAAACCAGCCGGAACTGCTCCTCCGCCTCGCTTTTCAGGCGCTCGGCGCCCGGTGGCAGGGCCGCGCTGAGCTTGCGGCTGAGGTCGTCAATCAGGCGTAAATCAATCATGCCACCACCTTTTTCATTACTTTTGCTGTGCCTTTTGGATCATGTACCTGTCTTGCGGCTACATTATGCTCACATTAAAGTTCGCTGATCCAGCCGCAGACTTGCCGAGGAAACCATCAAAATGAAACTGATTGTTGCGATTATCAAACCATTCAAGCTGGACGATGTGCGTGACGCCATCGCCGAAGCCGGTATCCAGGGCATGACGGTGACTGAAGTGCGGGGTTTCGGGCGCCAGAAAGGCCATACCGAGTTGTACCGCGGCGCGGAATACGTGGTGGATTTCCTGCCCAAGCTGAAACTGGAAGTGGCCGTGCCGGATGAACGGGTTGATGCGGTGGTGGAGGCGATCGCCGATGCCGCCGCTTCGGGCCGGATCGGCGACGGCAAGATCTTCGTCCAGCCGCTGGAACGGGCGGTGCGCATCCGCACCGGCGAAGAAGGGGACGAAGCGCTCTGAACGGGCGACCGACTGTGAAACCATTTCACGGCTGATGGCGTCTATGGTCAGCACGAGTGATGGATCCATGACCGAAAAGCATTCTTTCCTGTCCGCAACCCTGGGCGAGCTGACACGGCGCAAGGTACTGAGCAACGTGGGTGCCTACGCCGTGGCCGTGTTCGTGCTGCTGCAGCTGATGGATGCGGCCGTCGAACCGCTGCGCCTGCCGGACTGGCTCCCGACGATCGTCGTCATCATCCTGATTCTCGGCTTCCCGGTGGTATTCCTGCTGGCCTGGGAGTTTGAACTCACTTCCGAGGGCATCAAAAAAGCCCGTCCCGCCGGACTGCTGACGCGCCGGCAGTCGATGGCGATTTTCGCTTCCATGCTGCTCATCACCTTCGGCCTGGGTTATGGTTTTTACATCTACTACGCGGGTGTGTTTACCGATGACGGCCCGGCAATCACGGCGCAGCAAAACCTGGAACAACCGCTGGAACAACGCAGTTTCACTGCGCCGGCCAACTCCATTGCGGTATTGCCGTTTACCGATCTCTCGGCCAACGGTGACCAGGCGTATTTTTCCGATGGCGTGGCCGAGGAAATCCTCAACCTGCTGGCGCAGGTGAAAGGCCTGCACGTGGCCGCCCGCACCTCGTCATTCGCCTTCCGCGACGGGCAGCACGACATCCGCGAAATCGGCCGGCTGCTGAATGTCAGCACCGTGCTGGAAGGCAGCATTCGCACCGCCGGCAACCGCATTCGCCTGACCGCCCAGCTGATCAACGTGGAAGACGGTTACCACATCTGGTCGCAGTCGTTCGACCGGGAGCTCGATGACCTGTTTGCCATCCAGGACGAGATTGCCAGCGACATTGCCGCGGCGCTGGTGGATTCCTTTGCCGGCCTGGCCCAGCCTTCGGCCGGAAAAACCGACAGCCTGGCCGCATCCAACGCCTACCGCACCGGCCGCCTGCACTGGTGGCGGCGTACACCGGCCGAGCTGGAAAAAGCGCTGGGATATTTTGCCGAAGCCCTGGAGCACGACGCGACATACGCGCCCGCCTACGCCGGCCTGGCCGACAGCTGGCTGCTGATGGGTATGTACGGCAACCTCTCGATTCCCGATTCGATTGAAAAAGCCCACCCCATGATCGAAAAGGCGCTGATGCTGGATCCGCGCTCCGCCGAGGCTTTTGCCGCCCTGGGCTTTGCACGATGGAAACTGGGCCAGTACGACTCGGCGGAATCGGCCTTCCTGCGCGCCATCGAACTGAACGACAACTACATTCCGGCCCACCTGTGGCTGGGTGGCGTGTTGAGTGAACAGGGCCGTTTTCCCGAGGAACAGCGGGTGCTGGAACACGCCATGACGCTGGACCCGCTGAACGAATTATTGGCCATCAACTATTCCGTCAACCTGCAGATTCGTGGCGAAAGTGAAAAGGCCATTGAACTGCTGGCTGAGCAGGTGCGGCTGCGGCCCGATTCAACCGTTTTGCTGCGCTCTTACGCGCAATTGCAATATCACAACGGCAACCTGGTGGAAGCCTGGCGGGTTTCACGCCGCGCCCACATGCTGGAACCGGAAAACCCGGCCGATCTTGCGGCTTTTGCCATGACCTGGATGACGCTGGGTGACCATGGGGAAGCGGAGCAATTGCTGCAGCAGGGTATGGCGGTGGCTGGCAACAACCACAAACTGCAAAGCACCTACTGGCTGAACCTGATGGTGGCCGGGCGGCTGGAGGAAGCGCGCAGCCTGGTGAATGAAATGATGCGCAATGCCGGCGAGGACCCTCCCGATGCCCTGCGCCGCGGCCTGCACCTGCAGATGGCGATGCTGGACATGGCGGTTGAAGACTGGGCCGGTGCCGAGTCGCACCTGGCTACCAGTCTTGAAGGTGAAGATGCGCCGGGCTATGACATGGACCGCATCTATGCCCTGACGCTGGGCGTGATCACGGCGCGGCAAACGGACCAGGCTAACCTGGCCGGGGAACGGCTTGAAACAGCCAACCGCCTGTTGCAGCGGGCGCGGGTCAACGGCGTCAACGATGCCAATATCTTTTATTCAGAAGGTGCGCTGATGGCGCTTCAGGGTGAAACTGACGCCGCGGTCAACAAGCTGAGTGAAGCGTATGCCCGGGGTTTCCGCGAGAACTGGATGCTGACGCTGGACTGGCGGCTGGAGCCACTGCGCAATGATGCGAACTTCATCGACCTCAAAACCCGCATCGAACAGGACCTGGAACACAGCCTGGCGGAAATCCGCAGCTTGTCGCTGGCTTCGCTTTGAATTTGTCCGTTGGCGCGCCGATGGCCTCGCTTGAGCCAATGCCGGCTTCAGGCGTGTGAGTAACCCGTCTGCCAGCTGGCCGACAGCGCCTCAGCCTGCTGCAGCACCGTCTGTACCGCGGCATCCTGCAGGTCAGGCGGATAGCCATATTTGCGCAGGATACGCTTGACCAGCACACGCAGCCGGGCGCGTGCCGGTTCGCGATGAGCCCAGTCGACGGCGACGTTCTCGCGCAGGCTCATGAGTAGCTCATGGGCAATCACCCTCAGCTTTTCATCGCCCATCACCTGAACCGCCGATTCGTTTTCGGCCAGCGCATCGTAAAAGGCGACTTCCTCGTCCGACAGGCCCTGTTCCTCGCCGCGCTTGCGCGCAGCGCGGATGTCCTGGGCAAGTCTGATCAATTCCTGCAGAACTTCGGCGGTGGTGATCGCATTGGCGTGATAACGCGCGATGGCATTTTCCAGACGTTCCGTGAACCCGCGGGTTTCAACCACATTGGTGCGGGTGCGTGATCGGATACTGTCGTTGAGCAGTTTACGCAGCGCTTCCAGCCCCAGGTTTTTCTTCTCCATTTGCTGCACTTCGAGCAGGAATTCATCGGAGAGTATGGAAATGTCAGGCGACAGGATGCCGGCCGCGGCCAGGATGTCGACGATCTCGGTGGATATCACAGCACGGCTGACAATCTGCTGGATGGCCAGTTCCCGGTCCTGGCGTGAAGCCCCAGCGCCGTTTGTCGTCTTCGCCAGCACGGCTCGAATCGCCTGGAAAAAGCCCACCTCCTCACGAATACCGCGCGCCTCATCCGAACTCGCAGCCAGTGCAAACGCTTTGGATAGCGCCAGCACACCGTCGGCAAAGCGTCGCTGCGCGTGCTTTTTCGCATCCGGCGTCTTTTCGGCAGCCGCCCATTGTTGCTGCTTGTCCAGTATCCATTCGATGGCGCCCGCCATCATCGCCAGCCGCTCGCCCGGCGTGCCACCAAGCCCGGTGCGGTAGTCGAAGCCGTGAAACATGTCGCGTACGATTTCGTACTTCTCCAGGAGCACTGCCACCGCCTCACGCTCGTCGATGCCCGTCTTGTCCTGGTCGGGTTTGGAGTACTGCGCGAGCGCGGATTTCAGGTTCTGGGCAATGCCGATGTAGTCCACGATCAGCCCGGCGGGCTTGTCGCGGAACACGCGATTGACGCGGGCGATGGCCTGCATCAGGCCGTGGCCGCGCATCGGCTTGTCAATGTACATGGTGTGCATGCTGGGCGCATCAAAGCCGGTGAGCCACATGTCGCGCACGATCACCAGTTGCAGCGGGTCTTGCGGGAGGCGCGCACGTTTTGCCAGCAGGTCGCGCCGGGCGCCCTGTCCGGAAGAACCGCTGATGTGCTGTTGCCATTCCACCGGGTCAGACGCCGCGCCGGTCATCACGATCTTGACGTTGCCAGCGTTGTCGTCGTTGCTGTGCCAGTCTGGCCGTAGCTTGACGATTTCATTGTAGAGCGCCACGCAGATGCGCCGGCTCATGCACACCACCATGGCCTTACCGTGCAAAGCAGCCACCCGGTCCTCGAAATGCTGCACCAGGTCAGCGGCTACCAGCGCAATGCGCTTGTCGCTGCCTACCAGTGCTTCCACTGTGCTCCATTTCTGCTTGGTACGTTCTGCGCTCGATTCATCCTCGTCTTCCAGCAGCGCCTCGATCTCGGCGTCGATGCGCGGCTTCTCGTCCTCATCCAGCTCGATGCGCGCCAGTCGCGACTCGTAGTAGATCGGTACCGTGGCGCCATCTTCCACCGCCCGGCTGATGTCGTAGATGTCGATGTAATTGCCGAATACCGCCGGCGTATTGACGTCGGTGGCTTCAATGGGCGTGCCGGTGAAGCCGATGAAAGAGGCGTTGGGTAATGCGTCGCGCAGGTACTTGGCAAAGCCGTAGGCAATTTCACCGGTCTTACTGGCCACCCTGGCCTTGAAGCCATACTGGCTGCGGTGAGCCTCGTCCGCGATGACCACGACATTGGAGCGGTCGGTGAGCATTGGAAAACCGGTCTCGTCGGCTGCCGGAGAAAACTTCTGCAGGGTAGTGAAGATCACTCCTCCCGAGGCGCGGTTGAGCAAGGTACGCAAGTGTTCGCGGTCTTGCGCTTGTACCGGTGTCTGGCGGATGAGGTCCTTGCACATGGCGAAGGTGTCGAACAGCTGGTCGTCCAGGTCGTTGCGGTCGGTGAGCACCACCAGCGTGGGGTTGGCCATGCGCGGGTCGAACACCAGCAGGCCTGCGTAGAAGGCCATCAGCAGGCTCTTGCCTGAACCCTGCGTGTGCCAGATCACCCCGGCCTTGTGGTCGCCCGGCGGCTGGCTGTCCACACTGGGCAACCCGTAATCCGCCGGGTCCTCCGCCTGCCAGTTCGTGCGGCTGGCGCGCAGCGTGGAAATCACGGCTTTCCTCACGGCATGGAACTGGTGATAGCCGGCAATGATTTTGACCAGCCCGTCCGGTCTTTCGCCAAACACCGTGAAATGGCGCAGCAGTTCCAGGAATCGCTCCCGCTCGAATATGCCCTCGATCAGCGTGGCCATCTCGGGCAAGCCTTTCGCTTCAATCCGGCTACCGTCGATGGTGCGCCAGGGCATGAAGCGCTCCTGGTCCGCCGACAGCGAACCCACCCGCGCCGCCAGGCCGTCGGAACTGACCAGCAGCAGGTTGGTGCGGAACAGCGCCGGAATCTGCTGCTTGTAGGTCTGCAACTGGTTGAACGCGCCGGTGAGCGTTGCGTGCTCGCCACCTGGAGCCTTCAGCTCGATCACCGCCAGTGGCAGGCCGTTGACGAACACCACCACGTCCGGGCGACGCTTGATCTGGTTTGCAACCACCACCAGCTGCTGCACAGCCAGCCAGTCGTTGTTGGTTGGGGTGTCGAAGTCAATCAGCCGCACCTTGCCTGCCACAAGCTGGCCCGCGGTGAGCGTGCCATCGTGTACCTGCTCTTGTGAAAAGTACTCGATGTCAGCGCCTTCCGTCAGCAGCCGGTGCAGGCGACGGTTTTCCTCCAGAAGGTTTGGCAGTTCCGCTTGAGTCAGGCGGCGGATTGCATCCCTCTGCGCCTCAGCCGGCAAGCTTGGGTTCAGCCGCGCCACGGCGGCTGTTAGCCGCGCTTTGAGAACTACCTCGTCATAGGCCTCCCGCTCCGGCAGTTTGCCATCAGGGCCAATGAGGTCGTCCGAGCTGCAGGCATAGCCCAGCGAAGCCAACTGCTCCAGCAACGCAGTTTCCAGTTGGGCTTCGGAGAGAAAGGCCATCAGGCTTAGCCCTCTTCACCGAACCGGGATAAAGTGGCTTGTCGCTGCCATACTGCTTCGTTATACTTTTGCGGATAGATCACGGACTGGGGATTCCCGGTCGGCAACTGGCCTCGGCGGATTCGTCGGGGCCTTTTGTTTATCAGGGGAAGCATTTCAAACCCCAGCCGTTCCGTTTTCCGCTTGAATTGGTGTAAAACTTGCCCTCCAGAACTGCATATGCCCGGTTGGCTTGCCCAGGTCGCAAAATGCTCATGCCCACCGGTCGGGCAACCAGATCGGCCAATTGCAGTCCGGGCAGATTGGCCTTCTTGTCGGCGAATACGATCTCCAGCGGCATCTGTTCGCCATTGTAGTTGCCGCCATCGCAGATTCGGCGAAACTCAAGTTCCAGCGCCGCATCTTCCTTCGTTCCACGACGTTCAACCATGACATGGGTTCTTGCCGTGCCCGCGCCTTGTGCCTGGAGGAAGTAATACACCCGCTCCAAACCGAAACCCAAGGCCACGTGGTAAGGGTTGTCCGGGTTCGTGTAGCGTTGCCGTAGCGCCTCCTTCCGGATCACCGAACAAATCAACGTGAATGGCGTAGCGGCGACAATATCGGTCAACTCGTCGAGAAATGTGGCTTTCTTCTTCTTTGATTTGAGGAAGGCGAAAGCGCCCGTGTCCTTGCGGATATCGCGCTCGTGCAGGATGACATTGTCGTGCCCGAAGTGTTTGAATTTGAATGCCTGAATCGCCGGGACGACGTGCGAAATGTATTCTGCCTTCCGCATGACGCAGAACGCGAGCACGAAGATCGGATAAACGGGATCGATACTATCCAGGCCGTGATCGCCACTCTCATCGACGAACACCAGGTAATCGGAAAAGGTCTCGCTCACGCCGCTACTCCCACTACCAGCATGCCCAAAGTTTTGTTGGAGAGCGCCACGCAGTGTTGTTGTAGCCTGTCGAACTCAAATTGTTTCCTGGCTTCCTTGAACTCCATTCTCCAATGCCCGGAGGTTATCCGGCGCCATAAATCGATCTGCTCTGGAGTTGTCATGTTCATGCTTAAAGCAGGGTCTCAAAGCCACGCCGAACGATATCGGCCATCAGTTTGCGGCGTGCAACCAGAAAGTCCGCATACGGCATGAGCTCCCAGCCTTCGGGCAAGGCATGCAGCTCGTGCATGCGCTGCCACTCAGGCGCGCTGAAGCGTGACTTGATCTGTGGCACGTAGTCTGCCGGCGGATCGTCGCTGATCCCGATGTTGTCGGGCCACTCAAGCAGCGCGAAGTTCGCCATCTGGTTGATAACCTTGAGGTCCTTCTCGCCTTGTTTCTGAAGCCAGGCGCGTGGGAATAGATGGTGGCGTTCCAGTGCCTTCTTCCTGGTCTTCAGGGCCGGGTCCAGGAGGTCGCTCACCTTCTTGTGCGAAAACAGCACCGGCGCATTCAAACGGTTCTGGGCGGCCACATAAGCGAACAGTTCCGGATTGCGCGCAGACGAACTGTTCAGCGCGGCGGGCAAGGTTGTAGTCCAGAAATCGCCGGTGAGCTGGTTCGCCATCAACTCATCCAGAATGGCGATGAACTGCGGCGCTTCGCTCACGCCGCGCAGCCGGTTGAGATCACCGTCCATCACCGATTCCGGCGAACTGGTATAGCGCCCGGTCAGGCTGGCGAAGAAGAACCACCGGCCAATCACTTTCTGCAATTGATGTTCCGGCGCTTTGCACTGGATACGACCGATCAGATACACGGCATAGGCATACAGCAGTGCATTTTTCGACGAGATCATCTCGCCGCTGCGAAAACCCGCTCCTACCAGCGCACTCAGGAACTGGTGCCAGCACGTCAGGTCCAGCACCCTGGCCTGCGCCTCCTGAAGGATCCTGAACTGGGCATCCCGGTGCTCGTTGGAAAACTGGCCTGTTTCCAGGTCTTTGCCGCGCAATACCTGGTACACGCTTTTCAGGCGACCGCGGGAAAAGCCCAGTGCCACGGATACACGAAGCATCTGGTCCGGGTCGGGTTCGATAAAGTGATTGAAGGGCGACGCTTCACCGCAAGCGGCAGGTGGCTGGCGCGAGCGTCGACAAAACCGCTCCAACTCCGCCCGGCCTTGATCCCAGAACACAGACAGCAGAGTCAGCAGGAAGTCGGCCTGATTGAGTTTCACACCCTCGCTGTTGATGCGCACGAAGATATCAGCCACCTGCTCCTCGTCCACAGTCGAGGCGATCTCCAGCGCAGTGAACGGGTACTTCTGCAAATCAAAAAGCCGGTCGAGGTTGTGGCTGATCTGTTCTTCCTCCTCTTCGGTGAGTTCCGTCTTGGCTTCCAGCGTCTTGAGAAAACCCTTGACCATCTTGAAACTGGAATTGCCCGAGGCCCACAGTTCGGAAATATTGGCGATCCATTCGGGGTCGCGCTTGATGGCCGCATCAGCGACCTCAAAGGCGCCGGTGCGTGGACAAAATGCAATCTCGATCTTGCGTTCGCGATAGTCGTCATCCAGCACCCGTTTGCCGCGAAACACGGCATAAAGGGAAGTCAGCCGTTGCTGGCCGTCCACGATCAGCCGCGAGGGTGCACTGTGCGCCTTGTCGCCCACGCCGATCTGCTTGACGCCGTTGGTCTGTGCGTTCTCCCAGAACAGGAAATAGCCCACCGGAAAACCGCGATACATGGAATCGAACAGGTCACGCACTTTGGCGTTGGACCAAACGAAGGGCCGCTGGATATCCGGCAGGCCGATGTCACCGATATCGAGGTAGTGCAGCAGGTTGGACAGGTCGTAGTCGACCCGCTTGAAACAGGTTTTCATGTCGCTCACTGGGTACGCTCCTCCATGAATCGCTTGGCATCCCCAATGCGAAGTTCGCCGGAGATCAGTTTGGGCAGCAGGGTGTCGCGGAGTTGGGTGAGGGTTTCGCTTTCTTCGGAAACTGCCGCAATAGTCTCGCGAAAGCGCGAGGCTGTCACGGCGAACGCTGCGATTAGCGCGGTGGGTGGTGCGGTGATCTCTAGTCGATAGACATTCTCGCGATTCAGTCCAGGCACTGCGGCGTCGGTGTTCATGTCCCGTAGTGGTAAGCTTTCGAGAAGGTAATAGCAGAAAGGTAGCGGGGCCTCTGGTTGGACAAAGAAAACCGTGTCGATGGGAAAGCATGGGCGATCTTCCCAGAACAAACTTCCAACAGTGCCCTTGCGTCCAACAATAACCGCAGGTTCGTTGAGAAGCGCTTCGTTGTGAAACCCGGTGATTCCGCCGGAACCGTATACAGGAACGCCTCCTGGGTGGCGTCGTCCTGACGGCAATGATTTTCCATATGCAAGACTTAGGTGATCGGAAACACGCTTCGTTTCCCACCTCTCCGGCTTCCCCTCAATATCGAGGCGGTCGGGGAAAAGTTGCCAGAGGTCGGGGGGGAGGTAGGGCTCGCGGCGTTCCATTTTGGCGCGGACGGGGCCGAAGTCGACGAACCAGTCCTTGAACAGGGCGCGGGCCATGGCCTCCAGGGTCTGGTTGCGGCGCCGGTTGAGTTCGATCTTGTCGTCCAGCGTGCCGAGGACATGGGCGATGGCGCGTTGTTCGGAGAATTCGGGAAGCTGCAATGGAAAGGACCGAATGATGCCCTCATTAAGGTTTGGCATCGTCGCGCCGATTGCGTGGAACTTAAACCAAGCAATTGCATGAGGATTTGCAAGCACATGGGATAAGTAGTCTGGACAAACGTCGTGCGCTTTACTTGTTACTCGAAGACGTATGGCACCTGTTCCGCATATGAAACCTTTCTCGGCCTCCCGAACACATCCAATGTGACCAGTTGCCTGAACACCTCGGCGGGCAAAGAGAATGTCTCCGATTTCTAGGCTATGTCGGACTAGCTCGTCTGCTTTCACGAAAGAAATCTTGGGAAGCACTGAGTGATCTATCCGCCTGTTACGGATTGCTTCTGTCGGTACGACGGAAATACCCCGTTCAACGTAATCATGCGCATGAAGTTGGGTTCCAAACGGCCCGGTTTGGAGTTGAACAATCCCGTCGTCGCACAATTGCCCAATAGTGCTGGCCCTCCATTCAGTCCCCATACCCAAGCTCCCTCAGGTTGGCCTCGATCGCCGCATCCAGCCGCGCCGCCTCCTGCTGCTGATCGCGCCACTGGGCGCTGAGGCGCTGCATCTTTTCCTCGAATGGCTCGCCGTCGTCCTCGGCGGCTTCGGCGCCGACATAGCGGCCGGGGGTCAGCACGTGGCCGTGCTTCCTGATTTCGTCCAGGGTGGCGGATTTGCAGAAGCCGGGGATGTCCTGGTAGGACTCTGGATTCCCGCCTTCGCGGGAATGACGAGAAGAAGTGCGGGAATGACGAGAAGAATTGCGGGAATGACGGTCAGAAGAAGGAGAATGATGGTCGGGGGCGCTGGAATGACGGTCTAGCGTTTCGCCTCGCCACAGATGATAGGTGTCGGCGATCTTCTGGATGTCGGCTTCGGTGAGTTCGCGCCGGGTGCGGTCCACCAGCGTACCCAGCTTGCGGGCGTCGATGAACAGCACTTCGCCACGCCGGTCGCGCAGGGTTGTGTTGCCGCGTTTGCCATTCGATTTGTCACGGGCCAGGAACCACAGGCAGGCCGGAATCTGGGTGGAGTAGAACAACTGGCCGGGCAGGGCCACCATGCAGTCCACGGCGTCGGCTTCCACCATGGCCTTGCGGATGTCGCCTTCACCGCTCTGGTTGGAACTCATGGAGCCGTTGGCCAGCACCACGCCGGCGGTGCCGAAGGGCGCCAGGTGCCAATGGATGTGCTGCAGCCAGGCATAGTTGGCATTGCCCGCGGGTGGAACGCCGAACTGCCAGCGCGGGTCGTCGCGCAGGCGGTCGCCGCCCCAGTCGGAGATGTTGAAGGGCGGGTTGGCGAGGATATGGTCGAAGCGCAGGTCGCGCAGTTCGTCCTGGTGGAAGCTGCCTTCGTTGTTCCAGCGGATGTCGGCGTCGATGCCGCGCACGGCGAGGTTCATCTTGGCCAGCCGCCAGGTGGTGTAATTGCTTTCCTGGCCGTAGATGGCAATGTCGCCGATACGCCCGCCATGTTCGAGCACGAACTTCTCGCTTTGCACGAACATTCCGCCCGATCCACAGCAGGGGTCATAGACGCGGCCCTGGTAGGGTTCCAGCATTTCCACCAGCACGCGCACGACCGAGCGCGGGGTATAGAACTCGCCGCCGCGCTTGCCTTCGCTGCCGGCAAACTGGCCGAGGAAATATTCGTACACGCGGCCGAGTACATCCTTCGATTTTTCGCCCCTCTCATTCAGGGCAATGCCAGAAATCAGGTCGATCAGCTCGCCCAGCATCACCTTATTGAGCGCAGGGCGGGCGTAGTCCTTGGGCAGCACGCCCTTGAGGGAGTCGTTGTCCTTCTCGATGGCGCGCATGGCGTCGTCGATCAAGGTGCCGATCTCGGGGCGCTTGGCGTTGGCTTTCAGGTGTGACCAGCGCGCGTCCCTGGGCACCCAGAAAATGTTGTCGGCGAGGTATTCGTCCTTGTCTTCGGCGGCCTCGGCCGATTCGGCCAGCAGTTCGGCATGGCGCGATTCGAAGGCATCGGAAATGTACTTGAGGAAAATCAGCCCAAGGGCGACGTGCTTGTAGTCGCTGGGCTCCATGTTGCCGCGCAGCTTGTCCGCCGCCTTGAACAACTCTGCCTCAAAACCCAGTTGCGATTGCGGCGCGCTGCCCTGGTTGTTGCTTTTTTTCCTGGCCATGGCGGCTTGTTGTGGATCAGTCAGGGAGCGGGTTTGCTTTCACACAGGCCGGGCAATCCGGCGCAACCTGAAAAAAGTAAATCCGGGGTAAAGCGGTAATTGATGGCTGGACGAGCAATAAGCGTGCGCATACCTGGGTTCCCCATTGTGTTTTCAGGATGCTAACAGATGAAATATTGCGTGTCAGTGGCTGCAGGTGCGGTTTCAGGCATTTCGTGGAATGCAGGGTTGGATGGTGGTGGATACCGGGACTCCGGATTGGATTCGAGGCGGGTACGCGCTTCGCGCTGTCCGAAAGCTCTCTGGCCACCATCGGGCCATGGATCCCGGCTCAAGGCCGGGATGACGGTAAAAGCGATCTCTGTCCGGCATCAAACTCCCGCAAACCGCGCCGCGTCACCAATCCAGCGCTGCACCAGCTTTTTGGCCTGGTCCGGACTTTCTTCCAGCAACCGGGTAGCCACTTCCGGAATGCGCTCCAGCAGTTCCTGGTCGCGCGCCAGGTCGGCCACGCGAAATTGCATCATGCCGGTCTGGCGTGTGCCCAGTACTTCGCCCGGGCCGCGCAACTCCAGGTCCTTCTCGGCAATGCGGAAGCCGTCGTTGGTCTGGCGCATGATGTTCAGTCGCTCGCGCGCCATCGGCCCCGCTGACGGATCGTACAGCAGCACGCAGGAAGATTGAGTACTGCCGCGGCCGACGCGGCCGCGCAACTGGTGCAGCTGCGCCAGGCCCAGCCGCTCGGCATTCTCGATGATCATCAGCGAAGCATTGGGCACGTCCACACCCACCTCGATCACCGTGGTGGCCACCAGCAGCTGGGTTTCAGCGTCCTTGAAAGACTGCATCACCGCTTGTTTTTCGGCTGACTTCAGTCGCCCGTGTACCAGCCCGATCCGGATGCCGGGCAAGGCCAGTTTCAGCTCAGCAGCCACTTCTTCAGCGGCCTGGGCCTCCACTGCCTCGGACTCTTCGATAAGCGTACACACCCAGTAGATCTGCCGCCCGTCCGCGCAGGCGGCCGCGATGCGGGCGATCACTTCATCGCGGCGCTCATTGGAAATGGTCACCGTCTGCACCGGCTGCCGGCCCGGCGGCAGTTCATCGATCACCGAGGTTTCCAGGCCGGCATAGGCGGTCATCGCCAGCGTGCGGGGGATGGGCGTGGCGGTCATGATCAGCTGGTGGGCGTGCATGGCGGCGTCCGCTGCCTTGTCCATCAGTGCCAGCCGCTGGTGCACACCGAAGCGGTGCTGTTCATCGACGATGGCCAGCCCGAGTTGTTTGAACTCCACGCCCTCCTGCATCAACGCATGCGTGCCGATCACGATAGGAGCGCCTTCGGCGATTTGCCGCAGAACTTTTTCGCGCGCCTTGCCTTTGACCTTGCCACTCAGCCACACCGGTTCGATATCCAGCGGCGCCAGCCAGTTGGTGAAACTCTGCAGGTGCTGTTCGGCCAGCAATTCAGTGGGGGACATGATGGCTACCTGGAAGCCGTTGCCGATGGCGCGCAGGGCGGCTGCCGCGGCCACCACGGTTTTGCCCGAGCCCACATCGCCCTGCAACAGGCGGTGCATGGGATGGCGGCGCGCCAGGTCGGCGTGGATTTCCGCCACCACGCGCTGTTGAGCGCCCGTCATTTGAAAGGGCAAAGTGTCGATGAATTTACTTTCGAGTTTGCTGGCAGTCGCAAAAGGCGGTGCCGACAACTGTCGCTCAAAACGGTGCAGAGCCTGCATGCTGAGGTTGTGCGCCAGCAGTTCTTCCAGCGCCAGGCGTTGCTGCGCCGGGTGCCGCCGCTCCACCAGTGCCGCCACATCGGCATCCAACGGCGGGCGGTGGATGTAAACCAGCGCGGCCTGCAGCGTGGGCAGCTTGAGGTTGCGCAACAATTCGGGCGGTAACAGTTCCTCGAGTTGCAATTGCCTGTTCTGTAGCAACTGCAGCGCCTGTTCGGTCAGCTTCAGCCAGCTGGCCTGGGCCAGGCCTTCGGTGGATGGGTACACCGGCGTAAGCCGGTCGGCCACCGGTTCTTCCTGGCCCGGTATCAGGCGCTTGTAACTCGGGTGCACCATTTCCAGCCCGCGCGCGCCGCCACGGGCTTCACCGTAGCAACGCAACCGCGTGCCCAAACTCAGCTGGGCTTTCTGCGCATGCCGGAAGTGGAAAAACCGCAATGTCACGCGGCCGGTACCGTCCGCCAGCAGCACCACCAGCATGGGGCGGCGGCCGCGAACGATGGCCGAGTGCTCCACTTCACCCTCGATTTGCGTGATGGCGCCGGGGTAGAGGCTGCCGATGGGCAGGACGCGGGTGCGGTCTTCGTAACGGAAGGGCAGGTGGAACAGCAGGTCCTGCACTTCACGAATGCCGAGCTTTTCCAGGCTGCCCTGGATTCCCGGGCCAACGCCGCGTAACCGGGAAAGTTGGGTAGCTGTGCTCTCAGCCGGCTGCGTCATGGCCGAGGCCCGGTCCACTCACTCGAACGTTACAGCCCCAGGATGGCGTCGATTTCCACCTGAGCGCCTTTGGGCAGCGAGGCAACACCCACGGTAACGCGCGTCGGGTAGGGTTCCGAAAAATACTCGGCCATCACTGCATTGACCTGCGGGAAATTGCCCATGTCGGTCAGGAAAATGGTCAGTCGCACCACCTGGTCCAGGCTGCCGCCAGCGGCCTCGCACACGGCCTTCAGGTTCTTGAAAACGCGGTGGGTTTGCGCCGAAAAATCACCTTCCACCAGCGTCATGCTGGCCGGGTCCAGTGGAATCTGGCCCGACAGGTACACCACGTTGCCGTGGCGTGCCGCCTGTGAATAGGTGCCGATGGCGGCGGGGGCATCCTTGGTGGCGATAATTTGTTTGCTCATTTTTCAGCGTTCCTGCAATGGTGAAATCAGTTTACCTGGCACTTGGCCGATCCAGGTTCAGGGCCTTGGCACAGGGATGTGCCAACATTTCCGATTTATCGGAAATGAAGCCCATCAAAAATCACATTTTTTGATGGGCGTACCCTGGTCGCACACGGAAGTGCGATCCAGGGTCAAAACTTTGGCACAAGGATGTGCCAACATTTTCGATGACTATCGAAAATGCAGCCAGGGAAAAATGACACTTTTTCCCGGGCGTGCTCTGGTCGTTCATGGATGAACGATCCAGAGCCAAATACTGAACAATCCAAAGCCAAGTATCACGGACTTAGCATCCGGAACACGCGGATCACCTTGCTGTTGCGCCGCAGCCGGCGCAGTACGCGGGCCATATGGTCGCGGTTATCCACGCTCACCTGGAACAGCATGGTGGCGGTTTCCGGATTGGTCTCGCCCATGGTAATGCGTTCGATATTGGCGCCGGCCTCGCCGAAACTCATCGAGATGCTGGCCAGCACGCCCGGCACGTTATGCACCACCGCCTTCAGCAGCACCGGGAACGTGCCCTCGGTGATCGGCGCCCAGGCCACATCCACGCAGCGGTCCGGGTGTTTGCGGAATTCCTTGGTGTTGGCGCAGGACAGGCGGTGCACCACCAGGCCCTTGTCAGCCGACACATACGCCATGATGCGGTCGCCGGGAACCGGCAGGCAGCAGGCGCCAAAGCTGACGGCGCTGCCTTCGGAGCCGGCGATGGTCAGGGCTTCGTCACCACCGGGTTGTTCGCCGCCACTGCTCAAGGCATGCGAATCCGGCCGCAGTTTGGCTGCCACCACATTGGCCAGGGTAGTGCCCAGCGCCAGGTCGCGGAACACATCTTCCTGCTGGGCGAGGTGGTTTTCCTTGAGGAACTGGTCCCATTGCGGCTGGGTGATGTCATCCAGTGAGCTGCCGCGGGCATTCAGCGCTTTTTCCAGCAGCCGAAGCCCGAGGGCCACGGTGTCGGAATGCTGCAGGCTCTTGAGGTAGGTTCGTATCGAGGTTCGCGCCCGCGCCGTGGATACGAACTGCAGCCACTCCGGCCTGGGGTGCACTTCCGGGTTGGTGAGGATTTTCACCGTCTGGCCATTCGACAGCCGCGTCGAGAGCGGCACATCTTCATTGTCCACCAGCGCGGTTTCGGTGTGGTTGCCCACATCGGTGTGAATGGCGTAGGCAAAATCCAGCGCCGTGGCATTGCGCCCAAGATCGATGATCTTGCCCTTTGGCGTGAACACGAAAATCTGGTCAGGGAAGAGATCCGACTTGGCGTTTTCCAGGAACTCCGTGGAATCGCCCACGTGCCGCTGTACATCGACCAGCTGCATCAGCCACTCGCGCGCCCGCACCTGGGCGCTGCCTTCGCTGCCCGATGGCCCGGTTTTGTATTGCCAGTGCGCTGCCGCACCCTTCACCGCCACCAGGTCCATTTCCTCGGTGCGGATCTGGATCTCCACCGGCAGGCCATAGGGGCTGTTCAGCACCGTGTGCAGCGACTGGTAGCCGTTGGCCTTGGGCAGGGCGATGAAATCCTTGAACTTGCCGGGCTTGGGCGGGTAGAGGTTGTGCACCGCGCCCAGGGCCACGTAACAGTGCGGCTCGGTTTGCGTGATGATGCGAAAGGCGTAGAAGTCGGTGACTTCGGAAAACGGCAGGTCCTTGGCCAGCATCTTGCGGTAGATGCTGTAAGGGGTTTTCTGTCGCCCGGAAATCCGGCAGGGCACGCCGGCATCGTTCATGCGCTTTTTCAGCGCATTGTTGATGTTCTCGACGATTTCCTTGCGGTGCCCGGTCATCTGGTCGAGATGTTCGTTGATGGTGCGGTAGCGCCAGGGGTAGAGGTTCATGAACCCCAGGTCTTCCAGCTCCAGCTTGATGTTGTTCATGCCCAGGCGGTCTGCGATGGGCGCATACACTTCCAGCGTTTCGCGGGCAATGCGGCGGCGTGATTCGTAGGACATGTTGTCCAGGGTGCGCATGTTGTGCACGCGGTCCGCCAGCTTGATGAAGATCACCCGAAGGTCGCGCGACATCGCCAGCATCAACTTGCGGAAACTTTCCGCATCGGCCTCGCCGCGGGTGCGGAACTTCATCTTGTCCAGCTTGGTGACGCCATCCACCAGCTGGGCGATTTCCTTGCCGAACTGCTGTTCGATTTCGACCTTGGAAAGCGGCGTGTCCTCCAGCGTGTCGTGCAGGATAGCGGCGGTGATGCTCTCGTGGTCCATGCGCAGGCTGGCCAGGATGTGCGCCACGGCTACCGGGTGGAGAATGTAAGGTTCACCGCTGAGGCGGGTTTGCCCTTCATGAGCCTGCGCGCCCAATTCAAAGGCGCGCAGCACGATGGCCACTTTTTCCGGGTCGAGATAGGTGTTCAGCAGGTCCCGAAGCTTTAGGACAGGTTCAGGGTATCCATTGGCAACGGGCATGGTCTAGCGTGTGAATGAGACCGGATACAGGACCAGGGATCAGAACGAGAAATCTTCTTCCTCGGGAATTTCGAACACTTCAGCAGCTTCGATTTCAGCCTGGATCAGCTCCACTTTTTCCTGGTCGATCTTGCGGGCCGCAACTTCGCGCAACGCGATCACGGTGGGCTTGTCATTCGCTTCATCCACCATGGTTTCCGCGCCGTGGGCAATCTGGCGGGCGCGCTTGGTGGCGGTGAGCACCAGGTCAAAGCGGTTGGGAACGACTTTCAGACAGTCTTCTACGGTAATACGGGCCATTGTTCAATCCTGATGATGAATTCGGGCGTCAATTCGCTGACGAACCCGGCATTCTATGCATTTTCAAGCATTTGTGCCAGTAAAGTTTCAGCCCGTGAGGCCTGGCCGGGACGCTGGTGGCTGCCGCTGCGGATGATGGCGTGCAGGTCGTGCAGCGCGGCATCGAAATCATCATTGACGATCATGTAGTCGAATTCGTGGGCGTGGGACAGCTCGGAACGCGCTTTCTGCATGCGCCGCTCGATCACATCCGTGCTGTCCTGGCCGCGCAGCGCCAGCCGCCGGCGCAATTCCTCCAGCGAGGGCGGGAGGATGAAAATGCTGCGGCATTCGGGGAATGACTGGCGGATCTGTGCCGCACCCTGCCAGTCGATGTCCAGCATCACGTCAAAACCCTGGTCCAGCTGCCGCTGCACCTGCTCGCGGCCGGTGCCATAGCGATGGTCGTATACCCGGGCATGTTCGAGGAAGGCGTTTTCGGCCACCAGGCGGCTGAATTCATCTTCGCTGACAAAGTAATAATGCCGACCGTCAACTTCGCCTTCGCGCGGCGGCCGGGTGGTGTGGGAGATGGACAGGCGCAAGCGGTCGTCCAGCTGCAGCAGGGCATTGACCAGGCTGGTTTTGCCACCGCCCGAAGGAGCGGCGACGATGTACAGGTTGGGCGGCCGGTTCATGGGTTTGGCTGTATCCGCTGTTCTGCTTGTTGCCTTACTCGATGTTCTGCACCTGCTCGCGCATCTGCTCAATCAATACCTTGAGTTCAACCGCGGCCTGGGTAGAGCGGTTGTCGATGGATTTGGAACTGAGGGTGTTGGATTCGCGGTTGAATTCCTGCATCAGGAAATCCAGCCGGCGGCCCACCGGCTCATCCAGTTCCAGCACGCGGCGCGCTTCGGATACATGCGCGTCCAGCCGGTCCAGTTCCTCATCCACGTCAATCTTCTGCACCAGGAAGGCTACTTCCTGCTCCAGGCGCCCCGGGTCCAGCGGTTGCGGCAGGTCGGCCAGCCGGGTGAGCAGCCGGTTCTTCAGGCCTTCGCGGATTTCCGGCAGCCATTCGCGCACCTGCGCCACCACGGCGGCCACGCTGCCGAGCTTTTCCCGGATCACGCTCACCAGCTTCTCGCCTTCGCGGTTGCGCGCGTCGCGCAGGCCGCTGATGGCTTCGTCCAGGGCTTCCAAGGCTTCCTGCTGCAGGGTTTCGCAGTCCTGCTGGCGTTCGGCCACCACACCCGGCCAGCGCAACAGCGCATCCAGGCTGGCTTCCTGGCGCATGCCGCTCAGCTTGGCCAGCTCGGCATGCAGCGTAATGATCTGGCTGGCCAGCGCCGTGTTCAGCTCCAGGTTGCTTTCATCAGTGCCCTCGCCGCGAACGAAGCGCAGGCCGGCATCGATCTTGCCACGGCCCAGCCGCGCACCCAGCAGTTCGCGGATGGCGGGCTCCAGTACGCGAAAATCCTCCGGCAGGCGCAGGCTGATTTCCAGGTAACGGTGATTGACCGAGCGGATCTCCCAGGACAGCCTGCCGGCGGGTAATTGACGTTCGGCGCTGGCAAAACCAGTCATGCTCTGGATCATGTTGAATTCTCAAACAGGTGAGTTTTTGAACGGCGGGGTGGTTGCCCCGCATGATGCCTGCGAATTGCGCCAAGCTTATCATGGTGCAATATGCGGGCTGGCTTGGCACAATGGTACCGGCAATTCGCCACCGCGTCAGCGCAGAAACTTAACATCGATTGGCCATCAATGGGCCAGTGACAGGCCAGTGACAGGCCAGTTACAGGCGTTCGGCGTTATCAAGCCCACCCGGCAAGGAAGACTATGAGACCCAGCGGCAGGCAGCCCAATGAGCTGCGCGAGATCATCATCACCCGTAATTTCACCCGTCACGCCGAAGGCTCGGTGCTGATCCGGTGCGGCGGCACGCATGTGCTGTGCACCGCTTCGGTGGAAGAGCGCATTCCACCTTTTTTGCGGGGCAAGAATGAAGGCTGGGTGACGGCCGAATACGGCATGCTGCCGCGCTCCACCGGCAGCCGCATGGGGCGCGAGGCCGCCCGCGGCAAGCAAGGCGGGCGGACACTGGAAATCCAGCGGCTGATCGGCCGGTCCCTGCGCGCCGTGGTGGACCGCGCGGCTCTGGGTGAGCGAACGATCACGCTGGATTGCGATGTCATTCAAGCCGATGGCGGTACCCGCACGGCTTCCATCACCGGCGCTTACGTGGCGCTGGCGGATGCCTGCAACTGGCTGCTGGAACGCAAGCTGATCAAGTCCAACCCAATCCATGGCCAGGTGGCGGCGGTGTCGGTGGGCATCTACCAGAACACCCCGATACTGGACCTGGATTACGACGAGGATTCCTCGGCTGAAACCGACATGAACGTGGTGATGAACGATGGCGGCGGGTTCATCGAGTTGCAGGGCACGGCAGAAGGCCACGCTTTCCGCCAGGACGAACTGGATGGCATGCTGGCCCTGGCGAAATCCGGCATCGGGCAGCTGATGCAGCACCAGCTCGCGGCGCTGAAGGACTGATTCTGTCTGTGTCAGGCGGCACGGAACACACCCTCGTTATCGCCAGCGGTAATGCCGGCAAGCTGCGCGAACTGCGAGCCATGCTGCAGCCCATGGGCTGGAGCGTGCATGCGCAGTCTGAATGGAATGTCGAAGAGGCCGAGGAAAACGGCCTGAGCTTCATCGAGAACGCGTTGATCAAGGCGCGGCATGCTTCAAGGTTTTGCGGCATGCCTGCGCTCGGGGATGATTCCGGGCTGGTGGTGGATGCGCTCAATGGCGCGCCCGGCATCTACTCGGCGCGTTACGCGGGCAAAGGTGCGGATGATGCCGCCAACAACCGCAAGCTGCTGGATGCGTTGCAGTCCGTGTCCGAGGACCAGCGTGGCGCGCATTTCTACTGCGCCATGGTGTTTGTGCGTCATCCGCTGGACCCGGCCCCGCTGATCGCCACGGCGCAGTGGAATGGCAGCATCCTCACGGCACCACGGGGCAATGGCGGATTCGGCTACGATCCGCTGTTCTGGCTGGAGGAGCAACAGTGCAGTTCGGCCGAACTGCCAGCTGCTGAGAAAAACCGATTGAGCCATCGCGGCCAGGCTCTGGCGGCGATGGTCAGACATCTGGAATCGGTCTTACCTGGCTGACGACTCTGGTTTGAGAGCCGCAAGCGGCAAATCAATGAACACCCAATCTTCCCAACTCCAGACCCAGCCCCAGACCTTGTCCCTGCCACCCTTGTCACTGTATGTGCACCTGCCCTGGTGCGTGCAGAAATGCCCGTATTGCGATTTCAATTCGCATGCCCTGAAGGCCGCGATTCCGGCGGGTCAATACATTCGCGCGCTGCTGGCCGACCTGGAGAATGACCTGCCGCTGGCCTGGGGGCGGCCGGTTCATTCGGTGTTTTTTGGCGGTGGCACGCCCAGCCTGTTTTCGGCCGCGGCCATCGATGAAATTCTCATCGGTATCCGCAGCCGCTTGCCGCTGGCACCAGGCGCGGAGATCACCCTGGAAGCCAATCCCGGCACCATCGAGCACGACAGCTTCAGCGCTTACCGCGATGCGGGCATCAACCGCGTGTCGCTGGGTGTGCAGAGTTTCGATGACGGTTTGCTCAAGGCCATTGGCCGCATCCATGGCCGGGATGAGGTGGAAACGGCCATCGCATCCCTGCACAGCGCCGGGCTGGGGAATTTCAACCTGGACCTGATGTTTGGCCTGCCGGGGCAAAGCCTGGACAGGGCCGTGGACGATGTGCGTCAGGCGCTGGCCCACCAGCCGGCGCACCTGTCGCATTACCAGCTCGCCCTGGAGCCAAATACCGCTTTTCATGCGCGGCCGCCGGAACTGCCGGACCATGACCTGTGCTGGGAGATGCAGGAACAAACAGCCAGTGTGCTGCAGGCCGGCGGGTTTGAGCAGTACGAGATTTCCGCCTGGTCATTGCCGGGCAGAACCTGCGCCCACAACGTCAACTACTGGCGTTACGGCGATTTCCTGGGTATTGGCGCGGGCGCCCACGCCAAGCTCACCCTGCCGGCCAGCGATGAAGTCCGCCGCATCAGCAAGTTGCGCCACCCCACCGCTTACATGGCTGCGCTGGAGCAGGGTGGCTGGCGTGCTGAAGATCGGGCCATAGGCGCCGACGAGCGGGTTTTTGAGTTCTTTCTCAACCAGCTACGTCTGAAGCAGGGGGTCAACCTGGCGGATTTCAGCCCGCGCACGGGTTTGCCGGAAAGCGTACTGGAGCAACCGCTGGCTCGGGCGCTGGAACGCGGCTTGTTGGTGCAGGCGGGGGAGAGGCTGGTGGCAACGGAACTCGGCTGGCGCTTTGTCAACGAAATCCAGGAGCTGTTCCTGCCCCCGGAAGCCGAAGTGTAGGAGCGGGCATTGCCCGCGACAGCCAGCCCAAGAGTCTTCAGCAAGACAAGTGGGAGCGGGCATTGCCCGCGACAGATAGCCCGAATGTCGGCAGCCAGGCTGCCTCCTGCATGTGGCGTTGCGTGAGTGGTTGCATTTGCGCACCCCGATCAGTAAACTGGCCGGTCTTTCGCGGGCCTCGCCCGCCGAATCCACTGCAGAATTTACGGAACATAAATCATGAAAGCTGGCATTCATCCCAATTACCGTGAAGTGGTTTTCCAGGACCTGTCCTCGGATTTCGCTTTCCTGACACGGTCTACCATTGAAACCAAGGAAACCATCAAGTGGGAAGACGGTCAGGAATACCCATTGGTGAAGGTTGAAGTTTCCAGCGCTTCCCACCCCTTTTACACCGGCAAGCATAAAGTGCTCGACTCCGGTGGCCGGGTAGACAAGTTCAAGAAGCGCTATTCAAAATAACATCGGGATAGAATCGGGCAATAAAGCCAGATCCATAACCCAGGTTCACAAAACCCGGATTTCCGGGACGCATGTAAATACGAATACCCGCCACGGCCCGGCCGTCGCGGGTATTTTTTTGTCTTTTCCCGGCTCCGGAAGCCGGCCGGCCAGCCTCCCGGAGCGTGAATTCCGTGTTCCGGGAACTGGCAACAGCGCGCTTCGCTGTGAGATACTTCCGGGCTGATAGCCGCCGGTTGCATGAGTAGACCCGGCCACCCGATTGTCCCGCCCCGTCTGCGCCATTCCCCCTGGGCCCCAGGCAGCAGCCACAGGCATTCGCAAGGAGAATTCAGTGACAGGAAAGACCCTCAGGCTGACCGATGAGTCAGCAGGCAAGAGCATCGACCTGCCGGTGATTGCCGGCACCGAAGGCGAGCCCACGCTTGATATCAAGAACCTTCCGGGCGAGCTCGGTTATTTCACCTACGATCCGGGCTTTACCGCGACTGCGGCCTGTACCAGCAAAATCACCTTCATTGACGGTGGCAAGGGCATCCTGCGTTACCGCGGCTATCCCATCGAGCAATTGGCTGAACACAGCACTTTCCTGGAAGTCGCCTACCTGCTGCTGAAGGGCGAACTGCCCAGCAAGCAGGAATTCAGCCAGTTTGAGCACGAAATCACCCACCACACGATGGTGCATGAACAGCTCAACACCTTTATCTCCGGCTTTCATTACGACGCGCACCCCATGGCCATGATGGCCGGCGTGGTGGGCTCCCTGGCGGCGTTCTACCACGACCGCATGGACCCCACCAACCCGGAGCACCGCGCCCTGGCCGCCACGCGGCTGATCGCCAAGATTCCGACCATTGCCGCCGCCTGCTACCGCCACCACATGGGCTGGCCCACCGCCTACCCGCTTAACAGGCTGGGTTACTGCGAGCGCTTCCTGCACATGATGTTCTCGGTTCCGGCGGAAGAGTACGAAGTGAGTCCGGTTGCTGCCAAGGCGCTCGACCTGCTGTTCATCCTGCACGCCGACCACGAACAGAATGCCAGCACTTCAACCGTGCGGCTGGTGGGATCTACCGGCGCCAATCCTTACGCCTGCGTGGCGGCGGGAATTTCCGCACTTTGGGGCCCAGCCCATGGCGGCGCCAATGAAGCGGTGCTGACCATGTTGAACCAGATTGGCAGCGTGGCCAATGTGCCGAAGTTCATTGAAAAGGCCAAAGATCGCGATGACCCCTTCCGCCTGATGGGCTTTGGCCATCGCGTGTACAAGAACTACGACCCGCGCGCCTCCATCATCCGCAAAGCCTGTCACGATGTACTGGAAGACCTGGGCGTGAATGATCCGCTGATGGACCTGGCGATGGAACTCGAGCGCATCGCCCTGGAAGACGAATACTTCGTCGAGAAGAAGCTCTACCCCAATGTCGATTTCTACTCCGGCATCATTTACAAGGCGCTGGGTTTCCCGGTGAGCATGTTCACCGTGATGTTCGCCATCGCCCGTACCGTGGGCTGGGTATCGCAGTGGCTGGAGCAGTCCGAGACTCCCACCAAGATCGGCCGCCCGAGGCAGGTTTACGACGGGCCGACGGAGCGGGCTTACACGCCGCTGGACAAGCGCTGAGTTGTAGGAGGTAGCTTTGCTGCCGACCTGTATTGCCTGTCGCGAGCAGCGCTCGCTCCTTGTATGTCGGCAGTCCAATCTGATTAGCTATCAGAGAAGACGGGC
>CAYYCX010000021.1:23433-47353 GCA_964470455.1 uncultured Wenzhouxiangellaceae bacterium | reverse complement strand
CGGCAACAGGGTCAAAGTAACCTACGGTTGCGGTGTTGTATGTAACAACGCCCGGGAAGCCCGGGCGTTGTTGATGAATGATGCAGCTAATCGGGCGATTATAGCGCCATGTCGCGCCCAAGGTAAAAAGCTCGTTTCGAAAAAACCGCTTCAACAGACTTCAAAACCGCCCTCAGTCGACTTTTTGCCACACCATTTGCCCGTCCAGCCAGGTTTCCAGAACCTTGGCTCCCGGTATCTCCGCGGCATCCACCGTCATCAGGTCGCGGTCCACCACAACGAAGTCCGCACGCTTGCCGGCTTCCAGCGAACCGACCTCGTTTTCCATGAAGGCTGCCCAGGCGGCATCCACGGTAAAGCCGCGCAGGGCTTCCAAGCGGGTCAGCACCTGGCCAGGATACCAGCCGCCCGGGGGATGGCCTTCCAGGTCCTGGCGTGTCACCGCGGCGTAAATGCCCAGCATGGGATTCACCTGTTCCACCGGAAAATCCGAACCCAGGGCCAGCCGGACACCCGCATCCAGCAGCCTGCGCCAGGCGTAAGCGCCTTGAATGCGCTCCGGACCGACCCGCTCCCCTGCCCAGTACATGTCGCTGGTGGCGTGGATGGGCTGCATGGAAGCGATGATTCCGAGGTCGGCAAAGCGCTGGATATCCTCCAGGGCGATCACCTGGGCATGCTCCATGCGGTGGCGCCCTGGGTTTTGCGGATAATCCGGAATGGCTGACGCATAGGCGTCCAGCACCTGGCGGTTGCCGTCATCGCCAATGGCGTGCACACCCACCTGAATGTTGCAGGACAGGGCTTTGCGAATGGCCGACTGCATCTCCTCATCGCTGACGAACAGCAGGCCGCGCGAACCGGGTTCATCGCTGTAGTCCGCCAGCAATGCCGCGCCGCGACTGCCCAGGGCGCCATCGGCATAGAGTTTCATGGAGCGGGACAACAGCCGGCCGGACGGATGTTGCAGGTAGCCGTTGGCGCAAAGCTGTTCCAGCGCTTCGCCGACACCGTTGACCATCGCGTAGACGCGCAGGCCCAGGCGCCTCTGGTCGGCGCGATCCTTCAGCAACTGGATGTGCTCCCAGCCCAGGCCAGCGTCGTGTACGCCGGTCAGGCCCTGGCTGAGGAGGATTTCAGTGGCCTGATCGATGGCCGACTGCAGGCGTTCTTCGGAAACCGGCGGAACCAGCTGGTCCAGCATGGCGGTGGCCTTGTCGATGAAAATACCGGTCGGCTCGCCGTTGGCATCCCGGTGAATGCGGCCGCCCTGGGGTTGCCAGTCGCCACTGAGATCGCGATCCACTTCCGCCAGTGCGGCGGAATTGGCCCAGCCGGCATGGCCGTCTATGCGTTCCAGCCAGACTATCCGCTCAGGAAATGCCGCATCCAGGTCGTCGCGCGTGGGAAACTGCTGGCCCGGCCAGTCGTTCTGGTCCCAGCCGCGGCCTACCAGCCAGTCGCCAGGTCCCAATGTGGATTCAAACGCTTTCAGGCGTTCGATCACCTCCTCCACACTGCCGGCGCCCACCAGGTCGGCCTGCGTCAGCGTCATGGCCAGCCCGATGAAATGCGCGTGCGCATCGATCAGCCCGGGGAACACGGCGCGGCCCTGCAGGTCATGCTGCACGGCATCCGGATAAGCCGCCTTCATGGGCTCATCGCTGCCTATGGCCAGGATTTCACCTTCTTCGGACAACGTCATTGCGCCGCCATGAACCACCGTATTTCCAGGGTCCAGGGTATAAATCAGGCCATTGAACACCAGCGTAACGTTCCCCGGGCCCGCGGTCGCTGCATCTTCCGGCGGTGAGGCCCCAGCGGGCGCCGGGTCAGTGACCGGCCGATCGCATCCGGGCAGCACCAGCAGCATTGAAAGGCAGATAATCATGGCGGCGCAGTTCAGGAATGCAGCCCGGCGGTTTATCATCATGGTCATGTCCGATTTTGATTTTGAAAACGAAACAGCGTTTGGCGAAACGGCCCGCGAAATAGTCTATACCCCCAGCGAACTGAATCGCGAGGTAAGGATCCACCTCGAGGCAGGTTTTCCCCGCATCAGCCTGGAAGGTGAGATCTCCAACCTGGCCAGGCCCGCATCGGGACACCTGTATTTCAGCCTGAAGGATGACGGCGCACAGGTGCGTTGCGCCATGTTCCGCAATTCCGCCAGCCGCATGGCTATTCGCCCGGCCAACGGTGCGCTGGTGCTGGCGCGCGGCCGCATAAGCCTGTATGAACCGCGTGGCGAATACCAGTTCATCGTCGACAGCCTGCAGGACGCCGGGGTTGGCCTGTTGCAGCAACGCTTCGAGGAACTGAAGGCGAGGCTGCAGGAAGAAGGCCTGTTCGCGCCGGAACGCAAGCGCCCCCTGCCCGCCTTTCCGCTGCGGATTGGAGTAATCACTTCTCCCAGCGGCGCGGTCATCCGCGACATCCTGCATGTGTTGCAGCGGCGCTGGCCGGTGGCAGAAGTGAAGGTTTACGCATCACCGGTGCAGGGCGCTGAAGCGCCACCGGCCCTGCGTGCCGCCCTGGCGCAGGCCAACCGGGAAGCCTGGGCAGACTTGCTCATCATCGCGCGTGGCGGCGGATCGCTGGAAGACCTGCAGGCTTTCAACGAGGAATCGGTGGCTCGTGCCGTGGCCGCCTCCGCATTACCGGTGATATCAGCCGTGGGACACGAAACCGACTACAGCATCTGTGACTTTGTGGCCGATGTCCGCGCACCTACGCCTTCGGCGGCGGCGGAATTGGCCACTCCAGATGGTGAACAACTGCGGCTGAGCATTCAACGGTATGCACGCCTGCTGGACAGCCGCATGCAGCATCGCCTGCAACAATTTGCCCAGCGGCTGGACCACCTGGCGCATCGGTTGGGGCAACAACACCCTGAAGTGAGGCTGCGTGCGCAGAAGCGCGAACTGGTTACGGCGCAGCAGCATTTGCTGCGCGCCATGCAGCGCTCGCTGCAGATCCGCCAGACCCGCCTGCAGCAACTGCGAATACGCTTACAGCTGCGTCATCCCGGCCGTGAGTTGCAGCAACGCATGCAAGCATTGCAGGCAGCCCGGCAGCGCCTGCGCGAAGCGGGCCGCGCCCGGTTGCAGCAGGCGCGCGGCAAACTGCATGAACTGGCCCGCACGCTGAATGCGGTCAGTCCGTTGGCCACGTTGGATCGCGGTTACGCAGTGATCAGCCGGGCAGAAGGTTCCACTGTCATTGCCAGAGCCGGAAACCTGCGGGCCGGCGAGCGGATCAGCGCACAACTGGCCGATGGCCGGTTGTATTGCAGCATCGACCGCATCAGCGATGAAGTGCTGCAGGCGGCCATGGACACCGGGCTTGCCGGCAACAAGAACTGATCGAATGCGCACCACTTTCTGTGGCGTTAACCCGAAAAGCCCGGCGGCCGCGTTAATGAACATATGGACACTCGACTTTCCAGTCGGGCCCGCGATATTCCAGCCGTGCCCGGCCTGTACAACATGGAAGGACCAGCGTTGACCGGCGCCAACCCGGAGCAGCTGATGCTGGCTTACGCCGCGGGCGATGCCGCGGCGTTTGACCGCCTGTACGAACAATTCCGGGCCCCTTTGTACCGCTTCATCCTGCGGCAGGTGCGCGATCCGGCCAGCAGCAATGATGTGTACCAGCAATGCTGGGAAAAAGTCATCAAAGGGCGACTCAGTTACCGCAGCAAGTCGCCGTTTGCGGCCTGGCTGTTTCACCTTGCCCGCAACACGGTCATCGATCACTTCCGGCGCCAGTCCCGCGTGGCCGCTGACGCTGCCTTTGATATCGAAGACCTGCCATGCCCGGGCGGAGAAGTTGCCGGTCCGGAGGATCAAGCCATGGCCAGCGAAGCGGATGGCCGGCTGGCGGCCGCCATCAATGCGCTGCCGCCGGAGCAGCGCGAGGTGGTATTGCTGCGGCTCGAGGCCGGCTTGGACCTGGCCGCCATTGCCGAAGTCACCCGCTGCAAACCCGAAACCTGCAAAAGCCGCCTGCGGTACGCGTTGGCGAAACTGCAGCAAAGCATGAACGAGGACGGTCAATTGGCTGGCCATGTGGCTGAAACGCCATCGGGAGGTCAACATGCAACCTTCTGAGTACGGCAAGGGCAGGAAGGATTCATCGAACCTGGACCTGTTGCGGGAGCTGGATGAACTGCAGGCCCGTGATCCTTTGCCCGGCATCGAGCCACCCGCCCTGGTCGACCAGGCCGTGCGCAACCTGGCGCGGCGCGAACTTCATAACCATGCTTCAACTCCCATTGCCGGCAAACTGCGCTGGATAGCCGGATTGTCGACCGTCTCCATCGCCCTGCTGGCCATCGGCATCTCCATGGTCCAGACACGGCAGGATCCGGCACCCCAGATGCAATCGCCGCAGCTTCAGGCTCCGCAACAGGGGCGATCCATGGAGCCTGCGCTCAAGAATGAATTCAAGGATGAGATGCTGCAGTCCCGGCCGGCGCCTGAAGCCGCCAGCTCCGCATCCGTCGCGCCGGAGGCGCGCACCAGTTCCCGCGCCAGACGGGAAGATTCCATGAGCGGCAAGCAGGCTGCAACAGCGACGGAGATGGTGACGAGCGATGCCGCGGAAGATCCGGCACAAGCCTGGCTGGATCTCGTCGAACAGCTGTATGACCAGGGACTGCGGAAGGAAGCCAGGAAACAACTCGATGCGCTGGTAGCGGCATATCCGGACCATGAATTGCCCGGCTGGGCCCTGCGCCTGCTCGAGCAAGAGAAATAGAGCGGGAGCGGGAACGGTATGCTGAGTATTGCCCATGCAGCCAGCGCGGAGTATGTCATCAAGAAAAGCCGCTTCGTGGTGCACTGCAGCCCGGTGGCCAACCAGGCCGCGACGCTGGCTTTTCATGAAGCCGTGGCCGACCCGGCGGCCAGCCACAACTGCTGGGCGTGGGTGCTGGACCAGGCCAAGCGCTGCAATGACGACGGCGAGCCGGCCGGCACCGCAGGCAAGCCGATACTGGCGGCCATTGAGAACAAAGGCCTGAGTGGAGTGATGGTGGTGGTCACCCGTTATTTTGGCGGCATCATGTTGGGCGTGGGCGGTTTGATCCGGGCTTATGGCGGCAGTGCCGCGAGCTGCCTGGATACCATTGAACGGGTTGAACACCACCCGGTCTGCCACTGCCGGATCAAGGCTTCATTCGATCATACCGGCGCGGTACATGCCGCCATCAGTGCCTGCGAAGCGGTCAAGCTCGAGGAAACCTTCAATGCCGAAGGGCTGCAGCTGTCCGTGGAAGTGCGGCAGGACCGCTTGCGCCGGCTACAGGCCCTGTTGCGCGACAGCACCAGTGGCGCCGCCAGCCTGCAGCGGCTTTGATCCCGACCAGCAGAACGCTCAGCCGGTCGGACCTGGACTGCTGACTGCAGCAATCGACATGCTCACACCCGGCAACTGCTGCGCATAATCCGGCCCCATCAGCATGGAGGGTGTGTAGTAACCACCCTCAACATCGTTCTGCAGCAGGAATTGAACAATGCCCAGGCTGGCGGTGACGGTCAGGTCATAACCGTTTGGCGTGGTCATGGTGCCACTGACGGTGCGGCCATCCGCGCTCTTCGCTTCGCCCCACAATTGTGCGTCGGTGTTCCCGCGGCGAGCATCATCGGGGCCCTTGACGGACCGGCTGATGCGGTTCTTCAGGAAGTTCTGTACCAGCGACGTGGCCAGCAGCGGCTGCACCCAGCGCATGCGCCTCAGCTTCCTGACCGTTGCCGGAGGCACCGACATGTAAACCTCGATATTCGGCACGCCGGTGCTGACATAGGCGGTAAAGACATCCCCCCAGGGTATGGTCATGGCCAGGCGTTCACCATGGGCGAACGGGATGGTGCGTGATTTCCACGCCAGCGGCACCGGCGTGAGTTTGCCATCCTTGCGTACTGCCCCGCCTCGAGCCAGCCCTTCGGCGCCGGTTTTGGCTGTGCCGGGGCTGGGCCCACCACCCGCTTCAAACGCCAGGCACAGTTCGATGGCCGCCGGCAACGCCTGCACCAGGCTGGCCGCCAGGCAATCGGACGGCACCACATCAAAACCGGTTCCGGGAATGAGCACCACATCGGCACGGCGCGCCGCATCGGCTTGGCGGTGCGCATTGGCAAATACCGGAATCTCGCCGGTGATATCGAGATAGTGCACACCCGCTGCCAGGCAGGCTTCGATCATGGGTTGGCTGGTGGCGGAAAACGGCCCGGCACAGTGCAGCACCAGGTGGCAGTCCCCAATGTTCTCAACCATCCCGACGCTGGAAGCCAGGCCGAACACACGGGTTTCCAGGCCGGTTTCGCTCGCCATCCGGGCCAGTGCATCGGCATTGCGCCCGGCCAGGATCGGCTTCATGCCACGCTTTGCCGCCTCGAGCGCAGCCAGCCGGCCAGTAAAACCATTGGCACCATAAATCATCCATTGCTTCGGGCTCATGCCGGGGTTCTCCGCGGGTTGAGGCTATGTTTCGGCCAAAGGCGTCAGGGCTTTCGCTTGCGCGCCTGTCGTGCGAGTTCAGTGATGCGGCGGTAATAGCGCGACGGCCAGAACCGTTTTAATCGCAGGGCCGAAAGGGTTTTGGGATGGGTCAGCACCAGGAACTGCCGGTTGCGCATGGCATTGAATACGGTTTCCGCCACATCATCGGCGCTGACCGGTGATTGTTGCATCCAGCGTTCCACCGTCCTGCGGGTGGATTCCTCGCCGCCGCGAAAGCTTTCCAGCAGGTTGGTGGCCACGAATGACGGGCAAACAACCGACACGCCGACACCGCTGCCATCCAGTTCGGTAAGCAGATGTTCCGACAGGGCGATGACGCCGGCCTTGGCGGTACCGTAGGCGGACATGCCCGGCATGGCGCTGAAGCCGGCGAAGGAGGCGATGTTGATGATATGAGCCAGTTCCCCGGCGGCCGCGACCCGCCGCAAACCCGGCAGGAACCGGTGACAGCCGCGCACCACGCTCATCAGGTCGACGTCGATTACCCAGTGCCAGTCGGCCATGGATGTCTCTTCACAGTATCCCGAGGCTGCCACGCCGGCATTGTTCACCAGTACATTCGCCCCGCCCCATACGCCGTCGATATGCTCCTGGACCTGCTGCCAATCCGCATCGCTGGTGACATCCAGCGCGGCATGCAGGCTGGTCGCGCCTCCCTGTGCCAGTTCTTCCGCGACCTGCTGCGCCCGCTGCGGATTGATATCGGTAACCGCCACGCGAAAACCGTCACGGGCGAATCGCCGGGCCATCGCCGCGCCCAGGCCGCTGCCGGCGCCGGTCAACAGCACCACCGGTGAGGTGGACCGGGTTGGATCGGCCCCGCTCAAAACAGGCTCCCTTGCTGGGTATCCGGCTTGTCAGGTTTTTTTGAACCACCGGATTTATCGCTGCCGGAGGATTGATCCGGCTCTTGCTTGATTTCCGCGGTGCGTTCAGCTGTTGCCGCGGCTTTCTTCTCCCTGGGCGGGCCGGGCTTCCTGGGTTCAGCTTTTTCGGGTCGCACTTTCGGTGACTTGGGCGCCGGGTCGGCCGGCGGTTTGACCGCGGGCGTGTCTGTGCCTGGTTGCGCGTGTGTGATTGGTTCAGCCGGCTTGCTGCTGGCTTTGGCTTTTCCGGCAATCTCGACTTTTGCCACTGCTGGCGAATGCGGCCTGAGCAGCTCCAGCAGCCTGCCAACCGTGACATGGGATTCCAGCGGATGTCGCAGCGATTTACGGGTATTGATCTGGTAGTGATTGCAGCGCCCATGCTTCGTGACCTGTACCAGTCCCGAACCCTGCAGTTCGCGCAGGATGTTCTGCACCGCCCGCTCGGTTATGCCAACTTCAGCGGCAACATCCCGCAGGCGGGCCTCATTGTTGTTTGCCAGGCAGACCAGAACATGGCCGTGGTTGCTGAAAATTGTCCATTCGCCCATGATAGCGTCTCCTGCTTGACGGCCGGTCGCAACTCCTGATCAAGTCCGGTTGTCCATGACCGAAGGAATTCAGCTGAATATTGACTGCACAGGGCCGCAAGGCCTCGCTTTCAATATGTGCCAATGTTCCGGATTTGATGATTGCATGAATGATAATTCGTGTTTACCGTTTCCGCAATGAAAGTTTTTCAAACGTGAACCCAGTCCACCCATGAGAAGCAGCCATCGATCATGATCCGTCAACAATCTGAAAAAGCGATCCAGGCTTTGCGTGATTTCCTGCGCATGGAGTCCGCCGCCGGCATGTTGCTGGTCGGCACTACCGTGCTTGCGCTGCTCGCAGCGAATATCCCGCTGCTCAACCATTGGTATGAAACATTCAAGGACACGCACCTCACGATCACCCTTGGCGGGATGGGTGTGGACAAACCCCTGTTGCTGTGGGTGAACGATGCGCTGATGGTGTTCTTTTTCATGCTGGTCGGGCTTGAACTGAAACGCGAGGTGGTTGAGGGCCAGTTATCCAGGCCCGACCAGGTGGTCTTGCCGGTATTGGCCGCGGTAGGCGGCCTGGCCGTCCCGGCACTCATCTTCCTGGCCATGAACAATCACTCCGACACGCTCCGCAACGGCTGGGCCATTCCCACCGCCACCGATATTGCCTTTGCCCTCGCCATTCTCGGCCTGATGGGTTCGCGCGTGCCGGTGTCGCTGAAAATCTTTCTCACCACCATTGCCATCATCGATGACCTGGCGGCGATCATCATCATCGCGCTGTTTTACACCTCGGACCTGTCAACTTCGGCACTGCTGCTGGCGGGCCTGGGTGTCGTGGTGCTGGCGGCGCTGAACCGCTCCAAAGTCATGAGCCTCGTGCCTTACATGCTGGTGGGCCTGTTCATCTGGTTCTGTGTGCTGAAGTCAGGCGTGCACGCCACGCTGGCCGGCGTGGTGGTGGCCGCATTCATTCCCCTGCGTGGCGATGACGACACTTCCCCTGCCCGGCACCTGGAGCATGCGCTGCATCCCTGGGTGGCCTTCGCGGTGTTGCCAATTTTCGCCTTCGTCAATGCCGGCGTCGCATTTGTCGGCCTGCAGAAGGAAGACCTGACCGGCACCCTGCCCTTGGGCATCATCGCCGGCCTGTTCGTGGGCAAGCAGATCGGCGTGATGGTCATGGTCGCACTGGCCCGCATCACCCGCGTGGCCCAGTTGCCACCGGGCGCGACCTGGGGGCAGGTTTACGGTATCGCGGTGCTGTGTGGAGTCGGTTTCACCATGAGTCTTTTCATCGGCAGCCTGGCATTCGAACACGGCAATTTCAACCTGTTGTCGGGCGTGAAGTTTGGTGTACTGGTCGCTTCGGTAATGTCCGCCGCCTGGGGCCTGCTGGTGCTGCACCTCAGCCTGCCCCGCAAGGCAACGAACCCCGCCGATGTGAACAGAACCCGGGCATGAGGAGAAGGCCATGGCGGCACTGAAAACCACCAAAACCCAGGCCAGCGTCAAGGATTTCCTGGCTGCAATCGAGGACCAACAGAAACGCCAGGACTGCCAACGGGTGGACCGCCTGATGTCGAAAATCACCGGCAGCAAGGCTGCGATGTGGGGCAGCAGCATCGTCGGCTATGGCAGTTACCATTACGTGTACGCGAGCGGCCAGGAAGGTGATTGGCCGATCTGCGGCTTTTCACCGCGCAAGCAGAACCTGGTGCTTTACATCATGCCAGGCTTTGGGTCCGGTTTTGAGCGCCAGGCAGAACTGATGGAACAACTGGGCAAATTCAAAACCGGCAAATCGTGCCTGTACCTGAAAAAACTGGATGATGTCGACCAGGAAGTCCTGGCGGAGCTGATTCGCGAATCCGTTCAGTACATGCGGGAAAAGTATCCCACCAAACGCTAACGACCGGGCGTTACAGGCGAGCCGCCAGTTCGGTGCCCTGCAGGATGGCGCGCTTGGCATCCAGTTCCACCGCCACATCAGCGCCACCAATCACATGCACCGGAACACCAGCATCCAGCAAGGGCTGCTGCAGCTCACGCCGTGGTTCCTGGCCGGCACAGATCACCACGTGATCCACTTCCAGCACACGGGACTGTCCATCCACCTCGATGTGCAGGCCGGCATCATCGATGCGCCGGTAAGCCACTCCGGGCATCATGTGTACCCCGCGGTGCTTCAGCTCCAGGCGGTGGGCCCAGCCGGTGGTCTTGCCCAGTCCTTTGCCGAGCGCGGTGGCCTTGCGCTGCATCAGGTAGATCTCACGCGGTGATGTCAGCGGCCGCGCCTTGACACCCTCCACGCCACCGCGTGCTTCCAGGTTCATGTCGATTCCCCAGCTGCGCATGAACTGTTCCGGTGCGGGAAACTCCAGCGGACTCTTGGCGGGCTGCGAGAGGAATTCCGCCACATCGAAACCAATGCCTCCGGCGCCCATGATGGCGGCGCGCGCGCCCACCTCAACCGTGCCATTCAATACATCGAGGTAACTGACTGCCTTGGGGTGGTCGATACCTTCCAGTGCCGGCCTGCGCGGCGAAACGCCGGTAGCCAGCACAACTGAATCAAAGCCTGCCAGCAGGTCAGCATCCGCCGCCTGGCCCAGCCTGAGCACCACAGCGCTCAATTCCAGCTGCCGGGCGAAATACCGCAGCGTTTCGTGAAACTCTTCCTTGCCCGGTATGCGCTTGGCCAGGTTGAACTGGCCACCGATTTCAGGCGCTGCCTCAAACAGGGTGACCTTGTGGCCCCGTTTCGCGGCGGTGACCGCGCAGGCCAACCCGGCCGGCCCGGCACCCACCACGGCAATCCTTTTCACTGCCGTAACCGGCGCGGGATTCAGTTCCGTCTCGCGGCAGGCGCGTGGGTTGACCAGGCAGCTGGCTTCCTTGCGCGAGAACGTGTGATCCAGGCAAGCCTGGTTGCAGGCGATGCAGACATTGATTTCATCCGCGCGCCCTTCGCGCGCCTTGCGCACGAATTCCGGGTCGGCCAGCATCGGCCGTGCCATGGACACCATATCGGCATCGCCCCGGGCCAGCACCTGCTCCGCCACTTCCGGCGTGTTGATGCGGTTGGTCGTGATCAGCGGAAGGTTGACCTGCCCCATCAGCCGCCGCGTCACCCAGCTGAACCCGGCTCGTGGCACCATGGTGGCGATGGTGGGAATGCGCGCCTCATGCCAGCCGATGCCGGTGTTGATAAGCGTGGCGCCGGCAGCTTCCACGGCCCGGGCTTGCGCGACGATCTCCGGCCAGCTGTTGCCGTCCGGCACCAGGTCCAGCATGGACAACCGATAGATGATAATGAAATCCCGTCCCACCGTTTCGCGAATGCGGCTGACGATTTCAACCGCGATGCGATACCGGTTGGCCGGCGGCCCGCCCCACTGGTCGTTGCGCCGGTTGACCCGTGGCGTGGTGAATTCGTTGATGAAATACCCTTCCGAGCCCATGACCTCGACGCCGTCGTAACCGGCATCGCGTGCATAACGCGCGGCACGCACGAAACCACGGATTTCACGCTCCACGCCGCGGGCTGACAACGCCCTGGGCTTGAACGGGTTGATCGGCGACTGTACGGCGCTGGGCGCCACGCTCAGCGGATGATAGCCATAGCGGCCGGCATGCAGTATCTGCAGGCATATCCTGCCATTCTCCCGATGCACCGCTTCGGTTACCTGGCGATGCTGTCGTGGTTGCCAGGGAAACATCATGCTGGATGAAAACGGCGCCAGTGCGCCGCGAAGGGTCGGCGCAAAGCCACCGGTGACAATCAGGCCCGCCTCGCCCGCGGCGCGTTCCGCCAGGTAGCGCGCCAGGCGGGGGAAATTCTTTGCACGGTCTTCCAGGCCGGTGTGCATGCTGCCCATCAGCACGCGATTGCGCAGCCGGGTAAACCCCAGGTCCAGCGGTTGCAGCAGGTGTGGATAGGTGCTCATTCGCCCACTGGCTGCCCTGAAGGTTGCCCGGCCAGTTGCCGGGCCAGCTGCAGCACCAGCTGCCTGACGCGTTGCATGGGTTCCCGCAGGGTTTCCGCGATGTTTTCCTCGGACAGGGGCTGGTCGGTAACACCGGCGCCATAATTCGACACCACGGCCAGCCCGGCATAATCCAGCCCCAGCTCGCGGGCCAGCGCCGCTTCGGGCAATGCGGTCATGCCCGCCAGGTTGCAACCATCGTTGGCCGCTCGGCGGATTTCCGCCGCGGTCTCCAGCCTCGGGCCCTGGAACACACCCAGGCAAGCCTTGTCCAGCAAGGCGATGCCCGTCGTTTCGGCGGCGAGCAGCAGTGACCGGCGCAACGGCCCTTCAAACGGCCAGCTGAAATCCACATGATGCAGCGGAACGTCCGCGGAATCACTGTAAGTGTGTTCGCGCCCCCAGGTGTAATCGATCAGCTGGTCAGGTGCCGCCAGCGCGCCCGGGCTATATGCGCCGCCCATTCCGCCGACGGCAAACACGCCCAGCACGTGGTCCGCTCCGGCTTCGCGCAAGGCCCAGAGGTTGGCCCGGTAATTGACCTTGTGGGGAGGAAAGCGATGCGGGGAACCGTGCCGTGGCAGGAACAGGATGCGCAAGGGCTCGCTGGCCACCACCTGCACTTCCGCCGAAGGAAAGCCATAGGGGGTATCGATTTCGAGGTACTCGACCGGGCCACTGAACTGGTTCAAACCGGTGCCGCCGATCAGCGCCAG
Organism: uncultured Wenzhouxiangellaceae bacterium; assembly: GCA_964470455.1. Classification (GTDB taxonomy): domain Bacteria; phylum Pseudomonadota; class Gammaproteobacteria; order Xanthomonadales; family SZUA-36; genus JAWXBM01. The sequence goes on along the minus strand of CAYYCX010000021.1, from coordinate 34,712 downwards.
GGTTGGCTTTCGGCCAGCCATCAGACGCCTTCCAGGGCACGCAGCTCGCCCAGATGCCGCCAGTGTTCGTACACGTCCATGCCGCAGCCGAACACGTACTTGTCCTCTACATCACGGCCAATGAACCGGGGCAACTCACCGGCGGTTTCACGGTCGTGGATTTTACGCACCAGCACCGCGCTGTTCACGCTGCGTGCGCCCCGTGCCAGGCAGTAGCGCTCGATCAGTTCCAGCGTGAGGCCCACGTCGTAGATGTCATCCACGATGAGTACTTCCTGGTCCTGCAGGTTCAGCCGTGGTGGCACGCGGAAATCCAGCTGGCCGCCCTCGGTCTGGCCGGAATAGCGGGTAGCGTGCACGAAATCCATGCGGAGCGGCATTTTCAACCGCGAGGCGATCCAGGTGGCCGGCAGGATGGCGCCGGTCATTACCGCCAGCAGGAGGATTTCACGGTCGCCGTAGTAGGCGTTGATTTCCTCCGCCATGTGATCCACTGCCCGCATCATTTCCTCGCGGCTGGCGATGAGTGTGGAATGCGCAAGTATTTCCCGCGGATCCATGTGCTGCGGATCGGAAGAGATTTTTGCCATGGGTCGTGCTCCGTTGCTATCGCTCAGTGGTTAAAGCCCTGGACTGCAATAACAGCTTCAGGCAATGGTGTTCAGTGCTTCAAGGCTGTCACGCCAGTGCTGCCATTCGCCGGCACCCGAGTTTGCCGCCTGGGCCAACTCCGTCGCATCAAGCGCCGGCTGGCCATACAGCAGGGCGATTCGTTCGCTCATGTCCGCCTGCGGCTGGTCTATTGAAGGCAGCAATTCTTCCACATCTTCCGGCCGGCATACCAGCACCAACTCACAGCCGGCGGCCAGGCACCGCTGCAAACGCGCCGGCAGGTCGCCCACCGCGAACGCGGCATGCATCCCGAGGTCATCGGACATGATCACGCCGCGGTATTGCAGTTTCTGGCGCAGGATGCGTTGCAGCCAGGCGCTCGAGTAACCCGCCGGCAGTTCATCCACGGCCGGGTACACGACATGCGCGATCATCAGCGCATCCAGGCCGTATTGCAGCTGGATGAACGCCTGCAGGTCGGTGCTTTCAATGTCCTCGTAGCTCCGTGCATCCACCACGTCATCGGTGTGTGAATCGGCCGCCACCGAGCCATGCCCGGGAAAATGCTTGCCGGTGGTTTTCATGCCGGCATCGTGCATGCCGGCCAGGTAGTGGCTGCCCAGGTCACTCACCGCGGCAAGGTCCGCCGAAAAAGCCCGGTCGCCGATCACGCTGCTGCCGCGATTCAGGTCGAGCACCGGCGCAAAACTCAGGTCGATGCCCAGGCCAAGCATTTCAGCCGCCATGACGCGGCCATGCCGGTAGGCGAAATCGGCGGCCCCGGACTGGTCGCTGCGCCAGATTTCTCCCAGCCGGCCCAGCGGTGGCAGGCGCGTGAAGCCATCGCGCAGCCGTTGCACCCGGCCTCCTTCCTGGTCGATGGCCACCAGCAACCGTGGACTGCGGCAGGCCCGAATGTCCGCCACCAGCCTGGCAATCTGCTCCGGCGAAGAATAATTGCGCGTAAACAGCACCACCCCACCCACCGCGGGATGCAGCAGTTGGGCGCGGCTTCGGTCATCCAGCTCCAGGCCGGGAATGCCGATCATGATGGGGCCCAGGCTGCGGGAAACGGTTTCGCAAGGTGAGGACATGTCGGGCGTAGTCACTTGTGCCTGGGATGGCGGCTGAACAGGGCCATGGATTCAACGTGCCCGGTGTGGGGAAACATGTCCATGATACCCGCGGATTCCAGCCTGAACCCGTGCTCGTGCACCAGGATGCCGGCATCACGCGCCAGGCTGGCGGGGTGGCATGACACATACAGCAACTGCTCCGCCTGCGTGGCGGCTATCAGCGGCAGCACCTCCTGCGCGCCCGACCGTGGCGGATCGATCAGCACCTTGTTGAAGGGGTGGCGCCACCAGGGCGCTTGCTGCTGGTCCTCCACCAGGTTGGCGACATGGAACTCGGCGTTCTGCAAGCCATTGCGCAATGCATTGGCCCGCGCCCGTTCTACCAGCCCTCGATCGCCTTCGACGCCAACCACCCGGCCGGCCAGCCGGGCCAGTGGCAACGTGAAATTGCCCAGGCCGCAGAACAAGTCCAGCACGCAGTCCTTCGTCCCTGGCTGAAGCAACTGCATGGCCTGGTGGAGCATGGAGCGGTTCAGCCCGGCATTGACCTGGGTGAAGTCCGAGGCTTCAAACGCCAGCCTGACATTGAACTCCGGCAGCGCATAACCGAGTTGCACCTGTTCGGGCTCAAGCGGATGAATGCTGTCCGGCCCTTTCGGCTGCAGCAATACCGCAACGTCGTGGTCCCGTGCAAACCGACGCAGGGCCGCGAGATCGCCTTCCGGCAACTCCTGCATGTGGCGGAACACCAGGGCACACTGCTCATCGCCGCAAGCAACCTCGATCTGCGGCAGGTTTTCCCGTTCCTGCATGCCGCCCACCAGCTCGCGCAATGCCGGCAGCAGGCGGCCGACGCGGATATCCAGCACCTCGCAGGAATCCATGTCCGTCACATAACCGGAGGCGCGTTCACGAAAGCCCACCAGCGCTGATTCCTTCTTGCGCACCCAGCGCACCGACAGGCGCGCCTTGCGCCGGTAGTGCCAGGCAGGACCTTCCAGTGGCGGCAGGATTGCCCCTGGAGTGACTTTGCCGATGCGCTCGAGGTTCTGCAGCAGACTGTCCTGTTTGGCGACCAACTGGCCCGGGCCGGAGAGGTGCTGCATGGCGCACCCGCCGCACTGGTGGTAATGCGGGCAGCGGGGTTCAACCCGCTCCGGAGAAGGATTCTCCACGGCCAGGGCATGGCCTTCATCATAACGGCGTAATCGCCGGGTCAGGCGCACTTGCGCTATCTCCCCGGGCAGAGCGCCGTGCACGAAAACTTTCTTCCCTTCCCATTCGGCCACGCCACGCCCGTCGTGACTCAGGCCAGTGATCTCAAGCTCCAGCGGTTCAGCTGGCAGCCTGGCTCTGTTGCGTCGTCCCAAAACTGATTTCCCGTGGCCAGTGCGGCGGGGCCACCTGTGCCTGATATTGCTGTTACGTGAGTATGTGATCGAGGGCAACCGTCCGGACCTGGTCCGGGCGATTACCTCGCCGGTGCGTCAATTATTTCTTTTTCCAGTTGCCGGCGGCATCCTGGTAACTCCAGCCCGGACGGGCCTTGTCAGCCCACTCTTTGGCAAAGGTCTGCTGGATGTCCTTTTCCCATTCCGGATGCCCGTTGGCCACCGCGATCTCACGGTAAACAGCCGCCCGGTCACGGTTTTCATCCGCCACCACGCTTTCCAGGTTGCGGCGCTCGTTCAGCGGCACGGCGGACCGGTCCAGTATGGCCACGAATCCATCATTGCCGAACCCGATGGCGCCGGCATCAAACCAGGCGTTCAGGCTGCTGGCCTGGCGCTGGGCCATGCGGCTCTTGATGGCGTTGATCTGTGGCGTGTTGATGTCGATGGATGCCTGCTGCGCCTGCGCGCTGGGTACGATCGCATCCAGCAACCCCATGGCTGCCATCAACACGGGATGGCTTTCCAGGTTAGGCGGATTGTCCTGGAGCGGGTTGAAGAGACCGCTGTCCTTCTGCTGTTCGCCCAGCACATCTCCCACGAACTGCTCGGCCGCCTTTTCCGCTGCCGCCGCCGGGAAATAAACGTTGATGGTCACGCAGGCGGCCAACAACATGATGCCACCCAGCAACAGCAATGAACCCGTCAACCTGAATGCTGAATATTCCGTAGTTTGTGCTGCCATGAGAATTCCTCTGCTTAGCCGATTTCAAGTTTTCCGCTGCGGACCGCCCGAACTGGCGCTCATGATATCAGACAGCGGGTTCAGGGTTCGGTGCGGACCGGCTGTCAACAGCGTGATCGCCATCCACTGTGCAACCCTGCTGATTCGGCCCCACTGGGCCGGCCCCACTGGACCAAACGATGAAGCCTCATGGATCACCGATGCGAATATCACCGCCGGAAGTTGCTGCCGCCAGGTTGGCCACCAGCTGCGGCCAGTCCATGCGCCGGTTGAATACGCGGATCGACAGCTTGGGTATGCCTGAACCTTCCATGATGACCACGCTGTTGTCCTCATCCGCCAGGCCACGAATGGAGCAGACATAATTCTCCAGCCGGCAACCCATACCCAGGCGCTTGTACGAAAAATTGCTGAACATGCGCATGATGGGTCCGGTCAGGGCTGCCGTGGCGCCACCACCGCCAATGCTGGTGAGGTTGTTCACCGCCTGGCGGGAGATGCTGCGGGAATCGGCCTGCCGTTCTGGCGTGCCCATCCAGGCATCAAAGGAAACCGGTGACCAGTCCAGCATGCGCAGGTCATGTACATAGCCGTCCAGCCGCCCGGCAATACTGCCAAAGGAAAAAGCGCTGGTCACCAGCTCCAGGTCGAGGTTGTCCACCTCCAGATCAGCGGCAAAACTTGGCAATACGCCGAATAACCGCTCCACCCGCAGGTTGCTCAATTCGATGCGGCCATCGAAGGCCTCAAAGCTCAATACGCCATCAACCGTGAGCACGCCCTGGTCGAAGGATGCGCCCGGAATACGGCCGGAAACTTTTCCCTGGAAAGCCGGCCAGCCCAGTGCCGCGGTGAGCTGCTCCATGTCCAGCGCGTGCAGGCCGGCATTGAAGTTCACCACCGGGTCCTGGTGCTCGTCTGTCGCGGACGGCAGGTCCAGGCTGAACTCATCCACCGAAAATTCGCCGCCCAGAACTGCCAACCGCAGCGGTTCCGCCAGCTCAAAATACCCGGGCGCTGTGTTCAAGGCCACCCTGCCGGCGCCCAGGTTGATCCGGCCCAGCAGCAGGCCGCGCCAGGAGAATTCCGACTGCCCGACCGACCGGCCGGCCTGGATGTTCGCGGTCATGCCGGTAAATGCAAACCGGTCCTGCTCGTGGTCAACGACGCTGAGGTCCTCAAAACGCAGCGTACCGCTGGGAAATTCACCACCGGCGCCGGTGCCCGACCAGTTCAAACCACCGGTGACGGTGAGGTGGTCCAGGGTCCAGCTCGCCAGCACGGGTTCCAGGTAGCGCTCGTAGGCCACCGGAAACTGCATATCCAGCTGCCTGACCTGGTACTGCAGGGACGCGGCCGGGTCGTCGAGCGCAAACCCGGCGCTGGCCCGAAGCCGCAATGAACTGCCGTCGTCGACCTGCAGGTCCTGTATGTCAACCCGGCCACCGCCCAGTGCCAGGTGTGTTTCCAGCATCAGCGGTTCGGGCCCGAATTTGGTGTAGAACCGGTCCAGCAGCACCTGCCCGGACAGCAAGCGGGCAGCCAGGTCCAGGCGGGCGGATTCCCCTGGCGTGTATTGGCCCTGCGTGTGGATATTCAATCCCTCGGCAGCATAAAGCCCGTCGGGCGAATCCAGGCTGATGTCTTCCAGCTGCAGCTGGAAGTGAATCGCGCCCGGCCCCTGCTGTGCCTCCACATCCGCTGCCCCGGAAGATGATGTCCGCCGCAGTCGCATGCTGCCGCGGCTGGTGCCGGACTTGATCCAATCCAGTTGCGCAGGCAACAGCGCCCGGAAGGGCAAACGATCCAGGCCCTGCGCGCCCCAGTCAAGGCTCAAGCCACTGGCCTGGCCGGCAACCTCCTCGCCGCTGTAACGCACTCGCGCCTGGAATTCGCCGGCGGTTAGGCTGCTGGTCACGGACTGCCGCTGTTCATTCCAGACCGCTTCAGCCAGTTGGCCTTGCAGGTCCTGCCGCCAGCCCCCGGCATCCGGCCGCACCTGCAGTTGCCAGGCGCCAGCCGGGCACCACCCTTCAGTTGCGTTGCCCAGCTGTGCGCATTCCAGCGAGAGCTGTTGCCCTGCCAATCCTTCCTGTCCGGCCATGCGCGCGCGAGCCACATCCAGGCGCAGTCCATCCCGCTCGCGGGTTTGCAGCTGCACCCCTTCCAGTTCCACACCCTGGTATGAAATCGTAGCGGCCGAAATTTTCACCGGAAACGGCAATGCCGCCAGCGCCGGGTTGCAGATGGCCAGCGCCAATATGAACGTGGCCGTTCGAATGGCGATAACCCAATGTTGTCCATCAAGGCGCAGCATAACAACCATTCTGACAGAAGTGGGTGGCCGCGGTTCAGGATGCGGTTCGGGCCACGGGTTCATCTGCTGCCGAAAGCATGGGCCAGAGGCGTCGGCTTCCGGTTACGGATCAGGCGCTGCGCATCAGCTCACGCATTTCGCGCACCGCGGCCTCCAGGCCGGTGAAGATCGCCCGCGCCACGATGGCGTGGCCGATATTGAGTTCCACCATGTGCGGAATCCGGACAATGGGCTGCACATTGGTGTAATGCAGACCGTGGCCGGCATTGACCTGCAGGCCCAGTGAATGCGCCAGTTGCGCCGCTGATGCAAGGCGTTGCAGCTCTTCCTGCTGGACGGCGCCGCTGCTGTCGGCATAGGTGCCGGTATGCAGTTCGATCACTGGCGCGCCGCTCTGTTGTGCAGCGCGGATCTGGTCGGCATCCGGGTCTATGAATAGCGACACGCGAATACCGGCATCACTGAGGATGCGCGTGGCTTCCTCAACCTCCCTGAAGTGGCTGCGGACATCCAGCCCTCCCTCGGTGGTCAGTTCGGCGCGCTTCTCCGGAACCAGGCAAACATCCGAAGGCCGGTGCGCCAGGGCGAAATCCAGCATTTCCCGGGTGACGGCAATTTCCAGGTTGATGGGAATGGCACAGCGTTCACACAAAGCGGTCACATCGCGGTCCTGGATATGGCGGCGGTCTTCGCGCAGGTGCACGGTGATGGAATCGGCTCCGCCGCGTTCGGCAAACTCGGCCGCCTTGATTACTGACGGATAGTCGGTACCCCGGGCCTGCCGCACCGTGGCCACATGATCGATATTGACACCCAACAAAACACTCATGGTTACTGCTCATCCTGATTGAACTGATCCCGGTGCCGCGTCATTCCCGAGGGCTCCGGGACGGCTATTGTCACTGGAACAGGGCCTGCGATACCAGCGGTTTGTCGCCCAGGTGGTAACGCAGCACCCGCCGCATCAGTCGCTTCAGTTCGGGCAGGTGCCGAGGTTCGATCCTGCCGGAATCAAGTGCCAACAGCGCGGCGCCGGACACCAGCTTGTGCGCGTTCGCCGGTATTTCCGCGGTACCTGCCGGCTCGCGAAACGGACCGGAATCAGGGTGGTAACGGTACCAGCCATCCGCCTCCACCATTTCACCACTGGCCGGCTCGAATGCCAGCACCATGGCAAAACCGATGGATTCCAGCAATTGCTTTTCAAAGCTGCGCAGACGCGCCTGCGGCTCGTCCTGGCTGGCCAGTTGCTGCATCAGCAGCCGGTAGGCATCAAACAGTTCGGGATGCGGGTCACCCCGGTGCAGGGCACGCACCAGCAATTCATTGACATAGAGACCGCAGAACCACGCGTCGCCGGCCTGCAGCGGCAATGCAGCAACCTGCTCCGCCTCCAGCAGGCTGCCCAGTTCGCCCCGCTGTTTCCAGCTCAGCAACAAGGGACGGAACGGCTGGAGCACGTTGCGCCAGCGCGAACGGGAGGAGCGGGCGCCTCGCGCCACCAGTCCTGCCCGCCCGTGCTGGCGTGAGAAAATTTCCAGCAGCAGGCTGCTTTCACGGTAGGCCCTGCTGTGGAGCACGTAACAGGGTTCCAGTTCGGGCTTAGCCGGTGAATTCATCAAACCCCAGTTGCCGCAGGGCGCGTTCGTCGTCCGACCAGTCGCTCTTGACCTTCACCCACAGGCGCAGGAACACCTTTTCATCAAACAGCTTTTCGAGTTCCTTGCGCGCCTGGGTTCCAACCTGCTTCAGCACGTTTCCGCCTTTGCCGATCACAATCTGCTTCTGGCCCGGACGTTCCACCCAGACGATGGCGCCCAGCCGCAGCAGCTTGTCGGTCCGTTTGAATTCCTCGATTTCCACCGCCAGTGAATAGGGAATTTCCTGGTGCAGGCGTAACATCAATTGCTCACGGATAAGCTCTCCGGCGAGAAAGCGCTCGCTGCGGTCGGTATACTGCTCCGCGTCAAACAGCGGTTGGGAAAACGGCAGGTAGTGCATCACGCTGCGCTCGATTTCCGCCACGCCCTCGCCACTTTTTGCCGATACCAGAAGGACTTTTTCAAACCGGCTGGCGTCGACTTTCTCACGCAGGAAATCCAGCAGCCTGGTTTTGTCCGGCATGAGATCGATCTTGTTCACCACCAGCACTATCGGAACACCGGCCTTGGCCAGGGCGCGGGCGACATATTCGTCCTGCTGGCTCCAGCGGCCGGCTTCCACCAGGAACAATACCAGGTCAACATCCCGCAAGGCGGCATGGGCGATGCGGTTCATATGCCGGTTCAGGGCCCGGCTGGCGGCTTCGTGGATACCCGGAGTATCCAGGTATACGACCTGGCCGGAATCGGTGGTTTTGATGCCAGCCACCTGCTGGCGCGTGGTCTGCGGCTTGGCCGTGACAATGCTGACCTTGGTGCCCAGCAAACGGTTCAGCAAGGTGGATTTGCCCACATTGGGACGGCCCACCAGCGCGACATAACCACAGCGCGTGGATTCCGCTACTTTTCGCGCTTCGGCAGGATTCATCGTGACCTTGCCTGCTTGTTTAACGCTTCCAGGCACAAGGCTGCAGCCAGTTGTTCGGCTTTGCGCCGGCTGCCGGCCACCGCCGTTCGCGCGGGCAGGTCGCCTTCGAGCCGGCACTCCACGTGGAAGGTCTTGGCGTGGTCTGCACCTTCTTCCTTCAACAACCGGTACTCCGGCAGCGCCTTGCCGCGCGCCTGCAGCCATTCCTGCAGCAGGGTCTTGGCATCCTTGAGGGATTCAGCCGGGGGCAAAGCATCGATCAGCGGATAGAACAGCGTCGCGATCACGTCCCTGCAGGCGGTATAACCGCCATCCAGCAGGATCGCTCCCAGCAAGGCTTCCAGCGCATCGGCCAGGATGGAGGAGCGGCGAAAACCGCCCGACTTCTTTTCACCCTGCCCCAGGCGGATCTGTTTGCCGATATCCAGCCGCGCAGCCACGTCAGCCAGGGTTCTGCCCCGCACGATGCGGGCCCGCATCCGGCTCAGCCCACCTTCGTCCACATCTGGAAAACGTTCAAACAGCAGCTCCGACACCACCAGGTTCAGGATGCTGTCGCCCAGGAACTCCAGGCGTTCGTAGTTTCTCGGGCCGGCGCTGCGGTGGGTCAGTGCATCCCGCAACAATCCAATGTCCGCGAACCGGTAGTCAATTCCCGGTACAGAATCATTGGCATTGTGCTGCGGATTTCCGATGTTCCTGGCTCGCCGGTGACGCCGCTCAACGGAGCGTGGTGGTTTTGTCAAATTTGCCCACAATGTCGAGGTTGCCCACCCATGGCTTGCGGACTTCATACGCCACCCGCACCTTGATGCCGTCACTTCGGGTGATGCGAATGTGCTCGCGCCGGATGTTATTGCTGGCGTAACTCACCCACAGGCTGTTGATGATGTTGGTGCGCATGCGGCTTGGTTCCATGTCCTTGGCGCCGGGGGTCTTGGCCAGGGTATTGAGGGCATTTACCAGCGCATAGTACTCAAGGTACATGGGCACGATGCGCATGCCGGTGTAGGCGACCAACAGGCCGAACCCGAGCACGATGACAAAGCCGATCAGGGTCAGGCCACGCTGTTTGGGTTTATTGCTTTGCTTGCGAAAGATCATGTTCCTCACCTTCTTCCTTAAAATGAGTTTACTGACTCGCCAAAGCCGCGCCCGGTGTCCGCGATCCAGAACCTGCAGTCACAACCGGGAGTTGCTGGTAGACCGCTTCATGATATACCGATTTGCGGCCGGGGTAAGCATGCAGCCCCGCAATACGGCCAGTGTCCGGTTTTCCGGGAGAGGTTTTCCGGACGCATCAATGAATTCCGTCTCCCATACGGGAAAAGTCACCGCAGCCCTTGGTGTAATCGAAATTCAGCCAGATGCCCACGGCCCTGCCCATCAGGTTGGCTTCGGGTACGAAACCCCATTCACGGCTGTCGTTGCTGCGGTCACGGTTGTCGCCCATCATGAAGTAATGTCCCTCGGGAACCACCCACTGGCCGTCCCTTGAGCCGCTGCCGGTATGGATCAGTATGTCGTGCTTCACTTCCCCCAGCTGTTCGGTGTAGCGCACTGCATCCGGCCGTGGCGTTGTGCATTTCACCTCATTGCTGCTGTAGGGCCCCTGTGATTCCAGTTCCACCGCTTCGCCGTTGACGAACAGTTTCTTGTCCCGGTACACCACGGTATCACCTGGCAACCCCACCAACCGCTTGATGAAGTTGACCCCAGGGTCCACCGGGTAGCGAAACACCACCACATCGCCGCGTTGCGGCTCACCCACATCCATGAATTTACTGTTGAGCACCGGCAACCGCAGGCCATACGCATACTTGTTCACCAGGATGAAGTCGCCGATCAACAAGGTCGGTATCATCGAGCCGGAAGGTATCTTGAACGGTTCGATCAGGAAGGAACGGAACAGCAGGACCACCAACAGTACGGGGAACAGCGAACGTGAGTACTCGATGATCACCGGCTCGCGGGCCCGCTGCACTTTGTTCTGCACCGCCCTGTCCATGCGGCGGCGGCGGAAGAACAGGCTGTCGACCAGCCACACCAGGCCGGTGAACAGCGTGAGCAAAACCAGTAACAAACTGAAATCAGGAATCATAGTGCTTGGCCCTGTTGGCTGTATTGCATTGGTCCGCCTTGCCGCTGCCTACTTCTTGGTGTCTTGCTGCAGCACGGCCAGGAAGGCTTCCTGGGGTATTTCCACACGGCCCACCTGTTTCATGCGTTTCTTGCCCGCTTTTTGTTTCTCCAGCAGCTTGCGTTTGCGCGTGGCGTCACCGCCGTAACACTTGGCGGTCACGTTCTTGCGCAAGGCCTTCACCGTGGTACGCGCGATGATCTGCGAGCCTATGGTTGATTGTATGGCCACGTCAAACATCTGGCGAGGAATCAGGTCTTTCATTTTGGTGGCCAGTTCACGGCCCCGGCGCTGCGCCTGGTCGCGGTGCATGATCAATGACAGGGCATCCACCGCCTCGCCGTTGATCAGCACGTCCACGCGCACGAACGGTCCGGCCTGGAAGCGGATGAAATGATAATCAAACGAGGCGTAACCGCGGCTGACGGACTTCAGCTTGTCAAAGAAATCCAGCACCACTTCGGACATG
>CAYYCX010000021.1:0-23423 GCA_964470455.1 uncultured Wenzhouxiangellaceae bacterium | reverse complement strand
ATGGGCAATTCATAGCGGATTGAGACCTGGCCACCGAGGTACTGGATACCCAGTTGCACGCCGCGTTTTTCCTCGCACAGCCCGATCACCGCGCCGACGTAATCCTGCGGCACCAGGATGTTGGCCTCGATGATGGGTTCGCGGATTTCGCGGATCTTGTTCACCGGCGGCAGGCTGGCCGGGTTTTCCAGGCTTATCACCGTGCCGTCGTTCAATTCCACCTCGTAAATAACCGTGGGCGCGGTGGTGATGAGGTCGACGTTGTATTCGCGTTCCAGCCGCTCCTGCACGATGTCCATGTGCAGCAGGCCAAGGAAGCCACAACGGAAACCGAAGCCCAGCGCCTCCGAAGTTTCCGGTTCGAACTGCAAGGCCGCATCATTCAGCTGCAGGCGGTCCAGCGCCTCGCGCAAGTCGGGAAAAGCGTCCGCGTCGGTCGGGAACACGCCGGCGAACACGCGCGGCTGCATGGCTTTGAAGCCCGGCAGCGGTTTGTCCGCGCCATCCCTGGCCATGGTGATGGTGTCGCCCACCGGCGCGCCATGCACGTCCTTGATGCCAGCCACCAGGAATCCCACTTCGCCGGCTCCGATGCGGTCACGCTTTTCCTGCTTGGGGGTGAATACGCCCACCTGTTCCACCTGGTGCTGGTTGCCGGAGGACATCAGCTTGATTTTCTCACCCTTACCCACCGAACCATCCACCACGCGGATCAGTGAAACGATTCCCAGGTAGTTGTCGAACCAGGAATCGATGATCAGCGCCTTGAATGGCGCATCGGGATTGCCTTTCGGTGGCGGTACGCGCTGCACCAGCAACTCCAGGACATCCTCGATGCCGATGCCGTTCTTGGCGCTGACTTCCAGGCAATTGGCCGCCTCGATGCCGATGATGTCCTCGATCTCCTGGCGCACGCGGTCGGGTTCGGCGGAAGGCAGGTCGATCTTGTTCAGCACCGGGATCACTTCCAGCCCGAGTTCAACGGCGGTATAGCAGTTCGCCACGCTCTGGGCTTCCACGCCCTGGGCGGCATCCACCACCAGCAGGGCGCCTTCACAGGCCGCCAGGGAGCGCGAAACTTCGTAGGAAAAGTCCACATGGCCTGGAGTGTCGATCAGGTTGAGCTGGTAGGTGTTGCCATCTTTCGAGGGAAACTGCAGCGTGACGCTCTGCGCCTTGATGGTGATGCCGCGTTCGCGCTCCAGCTCCATGGAATCCAGCACCTGCGCAGCCATCTCACGGTCGCTCAGGCCGCCACACAGCTGGATGAAGCGATCCGCCAGGGTGGACTTGCCATGATCTACATGGGCAATGATGGAAAAGTTGCGAATGAATTGCTGCTTCATCTGGACACTGGAATAAGCTGGCGGCATACAGGAAAAGGCCACCCGGGCCCAGGTTCCGCCTGAGCCGGGTGGCCAGAATTCCGACCAGGATTTACGTTGCGCGGATTATAGCCTACTCATCGCCATCCGGGGTGAAGGCTATGAAAGTGGTGGTACCGCCGCGCATCACGCGCAAGGCCACGGCCTTGTCGGCGGGAAGGTCATCCACCACCTCTTCAAATTCATCCACATCCGCTATCGCTCGGCTGTTGACAGCCAGCACCAGGTCGCCCGGGCGCAAGCCGGCGCGGTAAGCCGCATCACCAATGACCCGTGATACCAGCACACCACCCTCGGGATTGCCCAGTTCGCGGCGCTGCTCGGCGGTCAGGGACTCCACCTCCAGGCCCAGCTTGTTGCTGCTGGCTTCTGCGGAAGATGATGCCGTTCCGGTTTCGTCTTCACCACCCGGCAGGGCATCCAGCGTGGCCTCGAAAGTCTTTTTCCTGCCTTCCCGGCTGACCAGTACCTTCACTTTGGTGCCGGGCGGATTTGAACCTACCAGGGGAGGCAGGTCACTCCAGACCTCCACAGTCTTGCCATCCAGCTCAAGGATCACGTCGCCAGGCTTGATGCCTGCCCTGTCAGCGGCGCCATCGGGTGTGACATCGCTCACCAGCGCGCCTGCCGAACGCTCCAGGTTCAGGGCTTCCGCCAGTTCCCGCGTCACGGCGCCGACCACCACACCCAGCAGGCCGCGTGACACTTTGCCGTGCTCGCGCAGCTGGCGCACGGTTTCCGCCGCGGTTTCAACCGGAATGGCGAAGGAAAGGCCGATATACCCGCCGCTACCGCCACTGAGAATCCAGGAATTGATACCCACCACTTCACCATCCATGTTCAGCAACGGACCGCCGGAATTGCCCGGGTTGATCGCCACGTCGGTCTGGATGAAGGGCACATACTGCTGCGCACCGGTGCTGCGGCCCATCGCACTGACGATGCCCGCGGTTACGGTCTGCTCGAAATTGAACGGTGAACCGATGGCCACCACCCAGGCGCCCTGCTTGAGTTCCTCGGTGTGGCCCAGCTTGACGGTTGGCAGATTGGTGGCGTCTATTTTCAGGAGCGCGATATCGCTCTGCTGGTCGCTGCCGATGAGTTCCGCCTCAAACTCCCGGCGGTCCGCCAGCCGCACGATGATCTGGTCGGCGCCATCCACCACATGGTGGTTGGTGATGATGTAACCGTCGCTTTCAAAGATGAACCCCGAGCCCAGTCCGCGACGATCGGGTTCCGGTGCATTCGGATCCCCCTGCGGACCGAAAAAGCGGCGAAAGAATTCCGGTACTTCCTGGTCGTCAAATGGGGTCTGGGTGCGGTCTCCCTGGCCCGGTTGCACCCGGTTGCCGAACTGGGTGACCTGGATGTTGACCACCGCCGGTCCGGCTTTTTCAACCAGTCCGGTAAAATCCGGCAGTCCGCTGACCGCGGCTCCGGCGTTCAGCGCGAGGCCGCCGAACAGGAGTGCGCTCAAAAGAATCAGAACTCTGCGGGTCATGGCAATTCCTCTTGATTGTATTGTGGGTGATCAGCTCATCAGCGTGCGGGCTTTTGGCAATGTTGTTGCAAGTCCGGGTCGGCTTTCGCCTGCATGCAGTGCAGCAGCTGCACCTGTTGCTTGACCATCGCGCTGTCACCGCCGGTCTTTCGGAAAGGTAAGGTCAATGCGAACAAAATCAATGCCCCCAGCAAAGCCAGCAGGTCCTGGGCCAAGCCCTGCAGCGACAGAACCAGGGCAAGGTTGTGCCCGGCAACTGCGCCGGCCAGGCCCGCCAGCAGGGGCAACAGGTACAGGCGCGCCAGCAATGACAGGAACAATGACTCGGGAATGCCCACCATCACGAGCTGCCCCGGCACCAGCCCTTTGGTGGCCCCTTCCGTCACTTCCAACTGCAGGCTGACAGGATTGCGCCTGACCAGGCGTCCGAAGATACCGGCACCACAGCCACGTCCCGCGTCACAGGCAGGACAGCCGGTAACCGATGCCATCGTAATGGTGGCCTTGCCTGCGACAACCCGGGTTACCCTGGCCTGCTGTTCAATCATTCGGTATCCGCGCATTCGGTATCCGGGCATGCGACATTGGAGTGCAGGCGATGCACGGCCTCAAGGTTGGCTGGCGCTCACCGACTCGGCAATGCGGCGAACCGTGATTGCCGGCACATCGCCCACAGCGGTGATCAGGAAATCACCGGCCTGGCGGCTGAAAATATGGCTGGTGCCCAATTCACGCAAGCCAAGCCCTGCCCCGGCCGGCTGCTCCATCGGCTCCACATACAGCGACACGGAAGCCAGCCCGTCGCTGTAGACCTGGTGCTGGAAATCATGCTGCGGCCCTTCCGCCGGAGTGCGGTTCGCCGTCATGCGAAATCCCGGTGGCAACCATTGCGCCTGCCACGGGGCAGCCGAACTGACAGGCTTGGCCGGTGCAACCGGCAACCCTGAATTCACCAGGTTACGGTTGGACGGCGTGTTCCTGAGCTCATTCCGGTCCACTTCCGAACCCATTTTCAACTCGGTAAACACCAGCTTGGCCAGCGCTTCACCGTGCAGATCGTTCAATTGCCATTGCAACAGCAGCCCCGACCCGGCCTCCAACCACAGGCTGTAGCCATAGCGAAAGCTGTCGGCGGCGATGATGTCCAGTCGCTGCGCAATGCGCTCGGCAATCCGCTTGCGATCGCGCAGTTTCAGCTGGTAGTAAGCTGACTGCGCCTGCAGCCCGCGTACGGATTGATCCAGGAACATCGGCCAGTTGACAATGGGGTCGGAGAGCACCGCGCCGTCATCACCGGTAATCCACTTGACTCCCGATTCATCACGAACCACTTCACGCCGCGGCCCGGATACGGAAGCCAGGCGCTCGCGCGAGCCGTTTTCGTCCATCACGTGGGTGATGCGCATGGTTTCCATGCGCTGGCCGGCAATGTAGATGAAAGTGCCCTGGTAGGTCATCTGGCTCATGGCGGCGCCCATGCGCTGCAGCCATTCCTGCGGATCATCGCCTGCCTCGCTGAACAGTGGAGTGGCCAGCAGGACCAGCGCAACGCAGTGAACCAGGGCTTTCATGGAAGGTTTATTCGGATTCCCGGTTGGCCGTCAAGGCCTCGGCTTCCTCATCCGTTGCAACCACATTGCTGGTGACAACGATGGGCACCAGGGCCACAAAACCCTGGCCGCCACCTTCGCCGGTCAGCTGGTAATGCCGCAGCAGGTAGGCCTTGGCTTTTTCATCCTGCCGGGCCTCATCGCCCGAGAGGTTGACTGGCTGTGAGGCTGGAACAATGCCACCGATGTTGGGGCTGACAAAGGGTTCAGCCTGCGCAGCCACGGCCGGCGCCATGGGCTCGGCACCCGGCATGGCCCCTGGGCCGGACGGCTGGCCCGGATTGACGGTCCATACCGCTACCAGGGCCACAGAAGCGGCGATGGCTGCTCCAGCCAATGGCTTGATCCAGGCCAGGTGCCGCGCCGGAGCTGGCTGCTGCATATCTTCCAGGTCAATGGCCTGTCGCACCCGGCTGCACAGGTCGGCGTGCACCAGCTGCGCATCCTGCTGCCGCAGGCAATCACGGATCATGTGGTAACGGTCCCAGGTTGCGCGCAGTGACTCATCGCTGGCCAGGCGGCGGACGAGGAAACTGCCGGCGGACTTGTCCACCTCACCATCCATGAACGAGGACAGGTTCTCCTGCGGGTCATGGCCGTGCGGATCCTGCAAACGGGATTCGGGGTTGAAATCTTTTGGATTCATGTTCTTGTGCCCTGCTCTTTTCAGTGTCAATGGCTTTCTATCAATGGCCGCAATTGGCTGTCGATCGCCTCGCGTGCACGGAATATCCTGGACCGGACGGTGCCAATGGGACAATCCATGGTGGTGGCGATCTCTTCGTAACTCATGCCCTCCATCTCACGCAGCATGATGGCGGTGCGCAGGTCTTCAGGCAAGCCGGAAATCGATTCAAAAACCGTGCGGCTGATTTCTTCCCGCAGCAGTTCATTTTCCGGTGTGCCTTTCTCCTTGAGGCGACTGTCAAAGTCGTATTGCTCGGCATCGGCGGCATCGATGTCAGACAAGGGCGGTCGCCGCTTTTGTGCCACCAGCCAGTTCTTGGCTGTGTTGATGGCGATGCGGTACAGCCAGGTGTAAAAAGCGCTGTCTCCGCGGAAATTCTTGATGGCCCGATAAGCCTTGATGAAGGACTCCTGGGCCACATCCAGTGCTTCATCCGGGTCGGACACGTAGCGCCGCACCAGGTTGACAATGCGGTGCTGGTATTTACTGATGAGCAGGTCAAAGGCATGTTTCTCGCCTTTCTGCACCCGCTCCACCAATAATTGATCTACCTGTGCTTCGCTCATGCGTGCACGCTCCGCTGCTTCTGGTACTGCCGCCAATGGCACTGGAATTCCGTTTGGGGTTGCCAGTGCGGCAAGGCATTCTTGTCCAACTGCGGTGCCTTGGTCCATCAACTGAGCTTTCGTGGCTGCCTTCATGGCTGCTTGACTCCCTCGTATGAGCATATCATGTGCCCCGCCACCCCGGTTGAATCCGGCTTGGGTTCACGGTTGGTACCGGTGTTCCTGTCACTGGCTCGCGGGTGCTTTTTCTGGTTCAAAATTCATTCGCATTGCGGGGTTCGCAGTCTATGACCGAAACGTGGCTGCTGAGTTCCCGGCCCAAAAGTGTTTCCGAAGCGCAAGGCGCGGGGTGCATGCCGGCAGTGCCAATGCAATAATATGCCGTTCTGTTTCGCAAAATCGTCACCGGCAGCCGGTGGCGGGCACTAAGAGGTGAATATCAACATGGAATTTCTCAAAACCCTGGGCATCGAGGCCGACAATCCCGGCGCCTGCTTTGGCATCGGCCAATGGTCCGGCACAACTGACCAGGGTGAAATAAAGGCTATCAATCCGGCCAGCGGTGAAGTCATTGCCCGGGTTTATGCGGCGTCTGAAGCCGACTACGAAAAAGTCATTACCAAAGCCCGGGAGGTCTTCCGTGAATGGCGCATGGTTCCTGCCCCCCGCCGCGGCGAAGCCGTGCGACTCTGCACCGATGCCCTGCGCAGGCACAAGGACGCGCTGGGCAGCCTGGTCAGCCTGGAGATGGGCAAAATCAAGCCCGAGGGCGATGGCGAAGTGCAGGAAATGATCGACATCGGCGACTTCGCGATCGGCCAGTCGCGCATGCTGTACGGCAAAACCATGCATTCCGAGCGGCCTTTGCACCGCATGTATGAACAATGGCACCCCTATGGCGTGGTAGGCATCATCTCCGCTTTCAATTTCCCGGTTGCCGTGTGGGCCTGGAATGCCTTCATCGCGGCCATCTGCGGCAACGTTTCTGTGTGGAAGCCCTCGCCCAAGGGAGCCCTGTGCTGCCTGGCGGTACAGAAAATCTGCAACGATGCCCTGCAGGCCGGCGGTTTTCCGCCCATTTTCCTGAGCTTCATGGAACCCGGTCATGCCCTGGCGGAACGCTTTGTCGACGACCACCGCGTGGCGCTGATGTCATTCACCGGTTCCACCGCGGTGGGCCGCCAGGTGGGCACACGCGTGGCTGCCCGCATGGGCCGCAGTCTGCTGGAACTGGGCGGCAACAATGCCATCATCGTCGACCAGACGGCTGACCTGAAACTGGCCATTCCGGGCATCGTGTTCGGGGCCGTCGGCACGGCAGGCCAGCGCTGCACCACCACACGGCGTTTGTTCGTCCACGAATCCCTGCTTGATTCCGTCACCGAAACCCTGGTATCCGCTTACCGGCAGGTGCGAATTGGCGATCCGCTGGACCCCAAAACCCTGATGGGCCCGCTCACCGATGAGGCCAGTGTCAAACGCTTTGAGCAGGCTGTCGGGAAGGCGCTGCAGGAAGGTGGCAAGCTGCTTACCGGCGGCAAACGCATCGACCGCCCCGGCTTTTTCGTGGAACCGACCATCATCCAGGCTGAAAATCACTTCGAGGTGGTGCAAAGCGAAACCTTTGCGCCGATCCTGTACCTGATTCCGTTCCGGGACCTGGACCAAGCCATTGCCATGCAGAATGACGTGCCTCAGGGCCTCTCTTCATCGATCTTTACCACCGATATGCGCCATGCCGAGAAATTCCTGTCGGCGGCCGGCTCCGATTGCGGCATCGCCAACGTCAATATCGGTACCTCCGGCGCGGAAATCGGCGGCGCGTTCGGTGGTGAAAAGGAAACCGGCGGTGGCCGTGAATCAGGCTCGGATGCCTGGAAGGCGTATATGCGCCGCCAGACCAACACCATCAACTGGGGCAAAGAGCTGCCGTTGGCGCAGGGCATCAAATTTGATCTCTGAGCCGGCAGCGTCCGGGGACCAACAGGCGGAACAGTTCGCATGATTTATGGACTGGCCAAAAAAGCCCTGTTTGCCACCGACCCGGAAACCGCCCACTACCTGAGCCTGGAAAGCCTGCGGCGCGCCCATCAACTTGGCGCCACGCGGCTTATGTGCGCCCGGCGTGACCTGCCGGTCCAGTGCATGGGCCTGGAGTTCGCCAACCCGGTGGGAGTTGCACCCGGCCTGGACAAGAACGCCGATTATTTTGAAGCCCTGGGAGCGCTGGGCTTCGGCTTCATCGAGGTGGGCACGGTCACGCCCAGGCCCCAACCGGGAAATCCCAAACCCCGTGTATTCCGCATTCCTGAGGCTGAGGCGCTGATCAATCGCCTGGGCTTCAACAACAAGGGCGTGGACCACCTGGTGAAGCAGGTAAGCCGGCGCACATACACCGGCATCCTGGGAATCAATATCGGCAAGAACGCCACAACCCCCATCGAACGGGCCGCGGATGACTACCGGTACTGCCTGCAGCGGGTATATCCGCATGCCGACTATGTGACGGTCAACATCTCATCGCCCAATACCCGGAACCTGCGCGACCTGCAGGGCGAGGACAGTCTCGCCGC
Source organism: uncultured Wenzhouxiangellaceae bacterium (assembly GCA_964470455.1). Lineage (GTDB taxonomy): Bacteria > Pseudomonadota > Gammaproteobacteria > Xanthomonadales > SZUA-36 > JAWXBM01. The sequence continues at coordinate 15,100 of CAYYCX010000021.1, read as the reverse complement.
CCTGCTCACGGTTTTGACACAGGAGCGGCGAGTGCTTCAGAAGAAACACGGTCGCTCCGTACCCATGGCGCTGAAAATCGCGCCCGACCTGGAGCCGGAAGGTCTCGAGGCTGTGGCGAGGACCGTACAGCAATTTGAATTCGAAGCGGTGATCGCCACCAACACCACCACCAGCCGTCCCGGGCTGGAGGGCATGAAACATGCCACCGAAGCCGGCGGCCTGTCGGGGGCTCCACTGAAGCCGTTGGCCGATCAAACCCTTGCGAGCCTGCGCCAGATGCTGCCCCAGGAAGTCGCCCTGGTTGGCGTGGGCGGTATTCGCAGCGGCCAGGACGCGGTGGACAAACTGGACCTCGGCGCCAGCCTGGTGCAGTTCTACACCGGCATGATCTACCGTGGCCCCGGATTGCTGGGCGAATGCCTCGAGGCCATCGCCGGCAGAACGGCCGCATGAAAGTTCGGCAGCAGGCTGATCTCCGCGCGCTCAACACCTTTGGCGTTGCGGCCCGGGCGGAACTGCTGTTTGAAGTGGAAAGTGAGGAAGAACTGCTGGAACTGCCGGGTTTGCAGCCGGAGCGTGATCTCGTCCTTGGCGAAGGCAGCAATATCCTGCTGATCGATGATGTTCCCGGCAAGGTCGTACTCAACCGCATTCGCGGCATCGATCTCATCGATCGCACGGATGAACATTTCCTGGTGGAGGTGGGCGCCGGCGAAAACTGGCACAGTCTGGTACGGCACGCGGTCGAGCACGGCTGGCACGGGCTGGAAAACCTGGCATTGATTCCGGGATTGGCCGGGGCCGCACCGGTGCAGAACATCGGCGCTTACGGGGTGGAACTGTCAGAGGTGCTCGAGAGCGTGACTGCCTGGGATTGGCAGGAGGCGCGCTGGGTGGTGTTCGAGGTCGCCGACTGTGCCCTGGCCTATCGCGACAGTATTTTCAAACAGCAACCGCGCGATCGCTGGTTCATCACCTCAATCCGTCTACGCCTGCACACCCGGTTCAAGCCGAGGCTGGACTATGCCGGCCTCAGCCAGGCACTGGGTAGCACCGAACCCACGGCCAGGAATGTGATGGACACGGTGGTGGCCCTGCGCCGCAGCAGGCTCCCTGACCCGGCCCGGATCGGCAATGCCGGCAGCTTTTTCAAAAACCCGGTGCTGGAACCGACGGCGGCTGCATCCCTGCGAAGCCGGCATCCAGGTTTGCCGCATTGGCAACAGGCGGGTGACCAGATCAAGTTTTCCGCAGCCGCCATGATCCAGGATTGCGGCCTGAAGGGATTGCAGCGGGGTGCGGCTGCGGTATCCGACCAGCATGCACTGGTGCTGGTCAACCGGGGCGGCGCCACCGGCCATGAAATCTGGCAACTGGCGCAACAGGTCCGCGAACGGGTTTATGGGCGATTTGGAGTGTTGCTTGAGCCGGAGCCCAGGATTTTTGCCGATGACTTCGCTCTTGGCGTCTGAAAAGCGAAGGCCGGGAATCAATATCTTTTTTCCCGGCTGCTGCGCTGTCCCGGGCTGAAGCCCGGGATACCCTCGAGCCGGAAACCGCCTTTCGGAACCGCGGCGGATGTACATCCTGTACATTCGCCGCTCGATTTTCATCCTGAAAATCGTTCCGGCCGGTTTCCGTCTCTCGGCAGCTTGCTTAATGCCTGGGAAAAAAGATATTGATCCCCGGCCTTTGCCAGCTAAAACGCATTGATACCCGTCAGCTCACGCCCGATCACCAACTGGTGCACCGTCTCCGTGCCTTCGTAGGTAATCACGCTTTCCAGGTTGAGCATGTGGCGAATCGCTTGGTATTCCGTGGTGATGCCGGCGCCACCGAGGATGTCGCGGCAATCGCGGGCGATGTCCAGCGCCATGCGCACGTTGTTCCATTTCGCCAGGCTGACCTGTGCCGGCTGCATGCGGCCGGCATCTTTCAGGCGGCCGAGCTGCAGTGAAATCAGCTGCGCAGCCGTGATGCGCCGGGCCATATCCGCCAGCCTTAACTGGATGGCCTGGTTGGCCGCCAACGGGCGATCGAACAGAATGCGGTCCGAGGTATAACGCACCGCTTCATCGAGGCAGGCGATGGCCGAGCCGATAGGCCCCCAGGTAATGCCGAAGCGGGCCTGGGTGAGGCAGCCCAGCGGCCCTTTCAGCCCCACTACATTGGGCAGGCGATTGGCTTCGGGTACACGCACATTGTCGAAATAAAGTTCGGAAGTAACCGAAGCGCGCAATGACATTTTCGACTTGATCTGCCGCGCTTCAAACCCGGCCATGCCTTTTTCCAGCACAAAACCCATGATGCCTTCATCGGTCCTGGCCCAAACGATGGCGATATCGGCAATGTTGCCGTTGGTAATCCACATCTTGGCGCCATTCACCAGCCAGTCATCCCCATCCCGCCTGGCGTGGGTTTTCATGTTGGCCGGGTCAGAGCCGCCCTGCGGCTCGGTGAGACCGAAACAACCGATGATCTCGCCACGCGCCATGCCCGGCAGCCAGCGCTGTTTCTGCTCTTCCGTGCCGTAGGCATAAATCGGGTACATGCACAGGCTGGACTGCACCGATACAAAACTGCGCAGGCCGGAATCACAGCGCTCCAGTTCCTGGCAGATCAGGCCGTAGGAAACCGCATTCAGCCCCGCGCAGCCATAGCCTTCCAGACTTGATCCCAGCAGCCCGAGGTCGGCGATTTCACCCACCAGTTCCGCCGGGAAAGTGGCCTTGTCAAAGTGCTCCGCGATGATGGGCATGGCCCGCTCATCGACAAAACGGGCAACGCTGTCGCGGATCATTTTCTCTTCTTCGGAGAGAAGCGAATCCACATCGTACAGGTCATAAGGGTTCAATTTGGCCATTCAAACACTCCGGGCACGCCGCTTCGCGAAACATAAAGACCGTGTATTCTAGGGGCCCGCCTGCTTGCTGTCATCAGGAGATTCGGTTGGCTTTGAGGTCGCCTGCGGTGCTTCATTGGCAACCCCGCTGGGCACATGCGCTGCCGGCACATGCACGCTGGCGGAGTCGATATGTACCTGCTGGTCATCAAAGAAAATATCCGCGCCGAATATTTTGAGGAATTCACCCTTGGAGCGCCCACCCAGGAACAACGCCTCGTCGATGCGGATGCCCCAGTTACGCAGCGTCAACACCACGCGTTTGTGCGCGGGCGCCGAACGCGCCGTCACCAGCGCCGTGCGGATGGGGTTGTTGTCGATGGGATAGGAAGACTGGATGCGGTGCAGGGCTTCCAGCACCGGACGGAACGGCCCGCCGGACAATGGCCGTCCAGCCGCCTCGCGCTCACTGGCGGAAAACGCCGCCAGCCCGTGGCGCTGGTAAATGCGTTCAGCCTCATCACCAAAAATGACCGCGTCGCCATCAAAAGCGATGCGCAACTGCCCCAGCCCTTCGCCGGTGGAGCGCCCCGGCAGTATGGTGGCGGCGGCATAGCCTTCCAGCAACGCACGGCGCACATCCCCGGCGTTGGTGGACAGCAGCAGCTGCGCGCCGTAGGCAGACATATACCGATACGGGCTGGCGCCATTGGTAAAAGCGGCCCGCTCAATGTTGAGGCCGTAGTGCTCGATGGAATTGAAAATCCGCAGGCCGGTATCAGCGCTGTTGCGAGACAGCAGGATCACTTCCACTGCCGGGTGGTCAACGCCGGTCTGGTTCAGCGCCAGCAATTTGCGCACCAGCGGAAACGCCATGCCCGGGCGCAGGATTTCATTTTCCAGCCCCAACTGGTAATCGGCATAGGCAGCCAGCCCGCGACGTTCGAACACCGAATGGCTGTCACCCAGGTCAAACAGGGCCCGCGAGGATATCGCGATTACCAGGCTGTCCTGCCCGCTCTTACGCTTTTCCGGTACCAGGCTGCTTACGGTCATGAACCTAGCATACCAGCCGGCTTATCAAACCGTGAGAAGGCTTCAGCTGACAGGCAAGTTGCTAAAGCGCCTTGCGCGGATCTGCAGGTTCACCACCTGCCGGTAATAATGGGGCGTAGCGGGCTCGATGGTTTCCAGTTGGAAGATCATGCGCAGGATCACCCAGAAGCGTTCAACCCTTTCTGCGGCCACCAGCGCTCGTTGCAGCTCATCTCTGCCGGCCAGCACGTGGAACGGCTGCAGGTAGGATTCAATGATCCGCCGGTGCAGCTCATCCGAAATGCGCGCGCTGCCGGAGGCCCCGCCCCGCCCCACGTTGGAACGGCGAGCCTGGAATATCCGGCCCAGCGCCAGGAAGGGATGCGAAATGATGGTTCCGCTCCAGTCCAGCAACCGCGGTTTGCCGTCCAGCATCGCCAGGTTGTCATCACGAAAGTCTGCATGCACCAGCGTCAGGGGCAGGCCGGTATCAACCAGCACCCCGCAGTCATCGATGATGGGCTGCAGGGCCTGCTGGAGGCGGGACCATTCGGTGTCGTCCAGGCCACCGCCACCCTCCTGCAGCACGGCGCGGTGAGGACTTGCATCGCGACAAACCTGCGCCAGCGTCTCCAGGCTCACCTCGCGGCAACCCAGGTTTTTCCAGCGCGACAGTTCATCGTGGCTGTCCAGCTGCAACCGGGCCAGTTGACCGGCAAATTCCGGCAATTGTTGCAGGTCGAATTCCGCCTGCCCGGCACGAAGATCCCGGTTCAGCATCCAGTTGCGCCGGGCATCAACCGCCAACGGCCTGGCGACGGTATCCGGCCAGCGCTCCGCCAGAGCCTCGGTCAGGGCAGCCTCGCCTGGAGGTAGCTCATTGCCGGCCTTGAAATAAACCCAGCCCTGGTTGGTCGGCACGCGCAACAGGCAGGACGAAGTCCAACCCTGGCGGAACTGTTCAACCGAACCGGTAACCTGGATGCCCAGCTGATCGAGCTGGAACTGGATCCAGTGTTCCGCCTGGTCGAACCAGCCGGGGCGATGGAAGGGCGGGCGCCGCGGTGGCAGGCTGCCGGATGCCTGCTCCCGAAACCAGAGTTCAAAAGGGTCCGGGCCTGATTGCGCCGCCGATCGGGTACGCAAGTACTCAGCCTCATCCACCCACACCGCCTGCAGTTTCCTGGCGGGTTCCGTGGAAGCGAGTTCCATTTCCACGCAATGGTAATTGGGCAGGTGCACCACCGGCCGCAGTACCCGGGTTTTCAGCCCGTACTTGTCACGCATGCCCTGGTTGATCTGGTTCACTTTGAAGTCCACCAGGCCGGGTGGAAACATCAGCACCGGCGGCGACCAGGTGTCGTCGTGCCTGACCACCAGGAACTTGGGTTTGTCGGGGTGGCGAACGATGCAGTGGCAGGTATCGGGTTTAGTGGTATTCATGGATTTTGTTCGATTTTCAAAGGGTGGTCTGTAGCGGATTGGGTTTCACCGCAGGCAGCAGCCTGGTTCAGAGAAACTGCTCATTCAGGATGCGTTCTTCCAGCGAGTGGTCAGGATCAAACATCAGCTTGAGGCGGATGGTCTTTTCCTCGTATACATCAACGGTGACCACGTTGCGCACTTCCTGGGCATCAGCCGTGGCGCTTACCGGGCGCTTGTAGTGATCCAGCACTTCAAAACGCACCCGCGCTGTTACGGGTAGCACGGCGCCGCGCCAGCGGCGCGGACGGAACGGTGAAATCGGCGTCAGCGCCAGGGCCTGCGTGCCCAGCGGCAGGATGGGCCCCTGCGCTGAGAGGTTATAGGCTGTGCTGCCGGCAGCCGTAGCCACCAGCACGCCGTCACACACCAGTTCTTCCACTTTCACGGTGTCATTGACCAGGATGCGGATGTGCGCTGCCTGGTTCATCTGCCGCAACAGCGAAACCTCGTTGATGGCGAGTGCCTTGACCATCGCGCCAGCTTCAGTTGCTGCTTCCATGCACAAAGGTGCGAGAGAAACGGTATTGGCCGCCTCCAGCCGCCGGGACAAACCGGTGGCGCGGTAGCGGTTCATCAGGAAGCCGACGTTGCCCAGCTTCATGCCATACACCGGCAAGTCGGCAGGCAACAGCCGGTGCAGCGTGCGCAGCATGAAGCCATCACCGCCGAGCGCCACAATCACGCGAGCATCGTTCAGCTCGCATTGGCCGTAGCGTTCAACCATGGCCTGCAGGGCCTGCTGCGCAGCATTCGAGGGACTAGCGATAAAGTGCGCCCGAAGCTCCGTCATGGCATTTCGCCGCCGTGCGGGCCGCGGCAGGAACCCGGCCCGGCGCTGCAGCCGCGGTCAGGCAGCACTGTCACTTTCCAGCATCTGGGCCAGCGAACGCACGGCCACCGAGAGGGTGGCGTAATCCATTTCCGGCAGGTCGGCCATCTCATTCATGAAACTGATCACCGGGTTGACCCTGCCCTCGTTCTTCGCCAGCCAGGTAGCCACGGCGTCCTTGCCGCGTCCGGCTTCGCGCAGCACGGTGTCCACCAGCTGGTTATGGCGTGTGAACAATTCATCGCGCAGGAGAGCGCGCGCGTGGGCATGCCACTGCCCTTTCACCGGCAGGTTTTCAAGCTGCTCGCGCAACCACTTCAGGTGCAGCATTTCGCCCAGGCGGAAATAGACATGGGCGACATCTTCCACCGCCATCTTGCGCTGGGCGGCGGTTTCCACCACATCCAGCGCCGGCAGGATGAACTCCAGCAGGGCGATACGTGCCGCCAGCGATTCCGGCATTCCGGATTCCTGGCAGGCCTGCTGGCGCGCCACCATCACTTCCCGCTCCGCCGACGGAAGGGTGGCCACGATGTACTTTTCCATGGCTTTGAGACCGGGCGACCATCGCTCAACCATCTCGTTCACATCCAGCTTGCCGCTGCGGCGGATCAGCACCCAGCGGGTGGACTGGCGCAACACGTTCCACATCGTCAGCAGGGCCTGGGTCTGGTCGCGGGCGGCGACACGGTTGTCCAGCGACTCGACTTCGGCCCAGAAATCCCGCGCCCGGAATATTTCCCGCGCAATGGTGAACGCCTTGGCCACGCCCGCCGGAGTGGCGTTGGTATCCTCCTGCATGCGCAGGCAGAAACTCACGCCCATGCGGTTGACCATGCTATTGGTCACCTGGGTGGCGATGATTTCGCGCCGCAGCCGGTGCTCTTCCATCACCGGCGCAAAGCGCTTCTGCAGCGGTTGCGGGAAATAGCGGATCAGTTCGCGTGACAGGTACGGGTCCAGGTGCAGGTCAGAGGCCAGCAGCTGCTGGTAAACCACGATCTTGGCGTATGACAACAGCACCGAGAGCTCAGGCCGGGCCAGGCCTTCGCCGCGCGTACGGCGTTCGGTGAGCTGGTCATCGTCGGGCAGGAATTCGAGCTGGCGGTTGATGATGCCCTGCTCTTCCATTTTGGCCACGAAATGCTGCTTGGAGCCCATGCGCGGCCCTTTCAGGGTTTCCATCATCGAAATGGCCTGGGTCTGCAGGTAGTTGCTGCGCAGTACCAGCTGCGCGACTTCGTCAGTCATGGAAGCCAGCAGCGCCGGACGGTCTTTCTCCTTCAGCTTGCCGGAGCGGATGGCTTGCGCCAGCAGGATCTTGATATTGACCTCGTGGTCCGAGGTGTCCACGCCGGCCGAGTTGTCGATGAAGTCGGTGTTGATGCGGCCGCCGGCCATGGCGTACTCGACCCGCCCGCGCTGGGTGAAGCCCAGGTTGCCACCTTCGCCCACCACCCGGCATCCCAGTTCGTTGCCGTTGACGCGCAGCGGGTTGTTTGCCATGTCGCCCACGTCTGCATTGCTCTCCTTGCTGGATTTCACGTAGGTACCGATACCGCCGTTCCACAGCAGGTCGACCGGAGCCTTGAGCAATAAACGGATCAGCTCATGCGGCGCCAGCTGTGCATCCTCCACACCCAGCCACTCACGGATTTCCGGGCTCAGCGGAATGGTTTTGTCCAGTCGGGAAAACACGCCGCCGCCCGCGGAAATTTTTGCCGGATTGTAATCATCCCAGCCGGAACGGGGTTTTTTGAACAACCGCAAGCGCTCGGCAAAGCTGGTTTTCGGGTCGGGGTTCGGGTCCAGGAAAATGTGCAGGTGGTTGAACGCCGCCTTCAGGCAGGTTTGCTTCGACAGCAACATGCCGTTGCCGAACACATCGCCGCTCATGTCGCCAATGCCCACCACGGTGAACGGCTGCTTCTGGATGTCGATGCCCAGTTCGCGGAAGTGGCGCTTTACCCCTTCCCACGCGCCTTTGGCGGTGATGCCCATGCCCTTGTGGTCGTAGCCCACCGAACCACCGGAGGCGAATGCATCCGCCAGCCAGAATCCGCGTTGCAGCGAAATACCATTGGCGATATCGGAAAAAGTGGCCGTGCCCTTGTCGGCCGCCACGACCAGGTAAGGGTCATCCTCATCGCGCCTGACCACGTTCCCGGGATGCAAGACCTTGTCTTCAGAAAGGTTATCAGTTATGTCCAGTAAAGCATTGATAAATCTCTTGTAACAATAGATTCCCTCTTGCTGAAGAGCTTCACGCCCACCCTCGGTTGGCGGCCGTTTGAGCACGAAACCACCTTTGGCGCCCACCGGCACGATCATGGTGTTCTTGACGTTCTGGGCTTTCATCAGGCCCAGCACTTCGGTGCGGAAATCCTCCCTGCGATCTGACCAGCGCAAGCCGCCACGGGCGATCTTGCCGCCGCGCAGGTGAATACCCTCGAAACGCGGCGAATACACCCAGATCTCGCGGTAGGGCCGGGGTAACGGCAGGTCGGCCACCTTGCTGGAATCGATCTTGAAACTGATGTAGTCGCTGATTTCACCATTTTCATCACGCCGGAAAAAGCTCGTGCGCAACGTGGCCCGCATGATGTCGTAGAAGGAATAAAGGATGCGGTCTTCGTCCAGGCTCGTCACCAGGGTCAGCGCGCGCTGGAATGCGGCGCGCAGGGTTTGAACCTGCTCCTCGCGTTCTCCACTCTGGCGGGCCTGGCAGGCCTCGTCCAGGTACTCGGCCAGCACTTCGTCCTGGCTGAAAGGTGCATCCAGCAATGTTTCCATCACCCGGCGCAGTTGCCGGACGGCCTGCTGGCGCCGGTATTCCGACTCGCCATCGCGGTCGGGGTCGAACATGGCTTCAAACATTTCCAGCAGCAGTCGGCTGATGGCGGGATATTTGGCCAGTGTTTCGGCCATATAACTCTGTGAAAAGGGCGTGCCGATCTGCAGCAGGTATTTGCAGTAGGCGCGAATGACCTTGACCTGACGCCAGCTCAGCTCCGCCGCGATCACCAGCTGGTTGAAGCGGTCGCTGTCGATATCACCCGTGAGTGCACGCCGGAATGCTTCCTGGAACAGGCTGCGAATGGATTCCAGGTTGAGCTCCCGCTTCACCACCGGGATCATGTCGAAGTCCTGGATCCACAAACGGCCGCCGTCGTCGAATTCAAGCTCGTAAGGGCGCTCGCTGACGATACTCAGGCCGAGGTTTTCCAGCATCGGCAGCACTTCCGACAGGGCTATGGGCTCATCCCGGCGGAACAGTTTGAAACGAATGAGGCCGCCGCGCACTTTACGGGGCCGGTAGAGACTCATGCGCAGGGATTCGCCGCGATCCACTGCCGCGGCATTGTCCACGTCAAACCCGGCCACCCAGGGCGAGGTGTCCTCCTTGTAGGCTTCGGGGAATGCCGGGCAGAAACGCCGCGCCAGCCGTGCGCCTTTTTCTTCGCCGTGCTGCTGTACCAGCAGGGCGGTGAGTTCGTCACTCCAGGAAACCACCGCATCGACGATCTTCTGCTCCAGCAACGACACTTCGGGATGGGGCGTGACGCCAAATTCCGGCCGGATGATCACATGCAGCCGGGCCAGCGCCGACTCGGACACATTCACCACGTAGTCAAGCTTTTTGCCCTTGAGCGCGCGGTTCAGGATAGCCTGGATTTTTTCACGGTTTTCGGTATTGAAGCGTTCGCGCGGAATGTAAACCAGGCAAGAATAGAAGCGTCCGTATTGTTCGCGGCGAATGAACAGCCGTACGCGGCGCCGTTCCTGAAGGTTCAGCACACCCTCGGCGATTTCCGCCAGCTCTTCGGCGCTGGCCTGGTACAACTCGTCGCGCGGCAGGGTTTCCAGGATGTGCATCAGTGTTTTCCAGGCATGGCTGCCCGGGTGCAGCTTGAGCTGCGCCACCACCTGTTTCACGCGTCCGCGGACCAGCGGGGTTTCCATCACGCTCGTTGAATAGGCGCTGGAAGTGAACAGCCCGAGTATGCGCCGCTCGCCGATGATGTTGCCGCGTTTGTCATAACGCAGCACACCGATGTAATCCATATAGCCGACGCGGTGGACGGTGGAACGGGAATTGGTCTTGGTGATGATCAACGGCCGGTTGGCGCTGGTGGTGCGGGCTTTCTCCGCCAGCATGCTCAACGGCCGCGCCATCACGGTTGATTCATCCTCTTCTAGAATCCCGAAACCACTGCCAGGAACGATATGCAGCTCATACTTTTTGCCGGTTTTCACCACATCGTAGTCGCGCGCGCCGAGGAATATGAAATGATTGTCCACCAGCCAGTGCATGAACTCCTGGCACTCCTTCATGACGTCCTGGTCTGCCTGCGGAGCCCACTTCGGCATGTCTTCACTGGTAGTCCGGGCCAGGCTGACCATCACCCGCCAGTCGCGTACCGCCAACTCCACATCCTGGATCGTGGCCTTGAGCTGGTGCCGGATCTTGCGCAGGGTGTCCAGCGAGCTGATGTGGTTGATCTGGATCTGCATGACAGACTCAGCCGTGGCAGTCTTGTCATCACGGTCGGAAACCGCCAGCAGGTTGCCGGTTCTGCCGCGGCGCACCTTGAGCACTGGGTGGATGATCAGGTTGATGTCATGGCCCATTTCCGCCAGCGCCAGGGTGGCGCTGTCCACCAGGAATGGCTTGTCATCGTTGACCATTTCGACGATGGTGTATTTGCTTTCCCAGCCGTCCTTGGACAGGCTCGGGTTATACACCCTCAGCAGGGATTCACCCGGCTGCCGGCGGGCCATGTACTTGAGCTGCGATGCCAACATGGCAGCCAACACCTCAACATTCTGGCTGGCCAGTTCAGCCAGTGGCACACGGCGGAAATAACCCGCGACATAGCTTCGGCCAAGCTCGGCATTCTTCTGGCTGAGCCGGCTGACCAGCGCGGCGCTTACCTGCTCCAGCAACTCTTTTTTGGCCTTGTCGGTATTCCTGTTCATGGACGGAAGGGCTCCTCACCTGAGCCCGGTTTCCAGCCGGCTGATCACCATGCGCTGGATCTCACTGGTGCCCTCATAGATTTCCGTGATCTTGGCGTCGCGGAAATACCGCTCCAGCGGCATTTCCTTGCTGTAGCCCATGCCGCCGTGAATTTGTACCGCCTGGTGGCTTATCCACATGGCCGCTTCCGAGGCATACAGCTTGGCCATGCTGCCTTCCAGCGTATAGCGCGCGCCAGTCTTCAGCGACTGCTGCTTGGCCCAGGCAGCCTTCAGGGTGAGGAGATGGGCCGCCTCGAGGCGCACCTTCATGTCGGCAATCTTGGCCTGCAACATCTGGAAACTGCCGATGGCCTGGCCAAAAGCCTTGCGTTCCTGCACCCAGGCGACGCTGGCTTCATAGGCCGCTCGGGCGATTCCGACCGACTGCGCGGCAATTCCGATGCGGCCGGCATCGAGCACGCCCATGGCCATGGCGAAGCCCTGCCCTTCCTGGCCCAGCAGGTTTTCGGCCGGGCACTGGTAATCCTCGAATTCGATTTCACAGGTGGCGGAGGCGCGAATGCCGAGCTTGGGTTCCACCTTGCCGCGTTCGAAGCCATCCCGTTTGGTGTCGATCAGGAATGCGGAAATGCCCTTGCTGCCTTTGGACGGGTCGGTGACGGCAAACAACACCACGTAATCGGCCACAGGCCCGGAGGTGATCCAGGACTTCTTGCCGTTGATGGTGTAGTAAGAACCATCGGCGGATTTTTCCGCCCGGGTGCGCATATTGGCTGAATCCGATCCCGACTGGGGTTCGGTGAGCGCATAGGCGCCAACTGCCTGCCCTGTAGCCACCGGCCGCAGGAACTGCTGCTTCTGCTCTTCGGTGCCATGCTTGAGAATGCCGTGGGAATACAGCGAGTTGTTGACCGACATGATGGTGCCATGGGCGGCATCGGCTGCACTGATTTCAATCAGCGCCACCACATAGCCGATGGTATCCAGGCCGGCGCCGCCGTATTCATCGGGAGTTTCAACCCCCATCAGCCCCAGCTCGCCCATCTGGCTGATGGTGGCGCTGGGAAACTCTCCCCTGGCATCAAATTCCGCGGCAATGGGAGCGATCTGTTCGCGGGCAAAATCACGCGCGGCCGCCTGGATCATGGATTGTTCTTCGGTCAATTCAAAATGCATGGAAACAGTCCTGGACAAATAGGGTTTGGATTGGGGTTGGCTGGCAATTATACGTTTTACTGCCCGCAATTGCCTCGCTTTGGAGACCTTTCCGCAGAAACAATCCGGCCTTGCTATTGACCTGCTCCATGCCAGTCGCTAGTCTCTATATATCTTTGAATCAAGATAGAGAGATATATGGCTGCCAAAGCCACTGCAGTGCTGGATTTACAGAGCGCTTCGCAACATTGTCGCCTGCTGGCCGATTCCACGCGGCTGCGGCTGCTGCTGATCCTGGAACAGGAAGAGCTCAGCGTGGCCGAACTGGCCGCCATTCTGCAACTGGCGCAGCCGCGGGTTTCCACACACCTTGCCAAACTCAAGGAAGCAGGCCTCGTGGCCGACCGCCGGGAGGGTGTTTCCGTCTACTACCGGATGGCTACCGCCAACCATGACAGCGGCCTGGAAGCGCTTTGGTCCGTATTGAGACTAAGCCGCGAAGACCCACTGGTGCAGCAGGACCTGGATCGCATCTCCCAGGTCATCCGTTCCCGCAGCGGCGCCACCTGGGCCGAAAGCGTGGCCGGCGACATGGACCGGCACTATTCACCGGGGCGAACCTGGGAAGCCACTTCGCGCGCACTGGTCAACCTGCTGGAGCCGGGAGACGTGCTGGACGTCGCATCGGGTGATGGCGTGATGGCCGAGCTGCTCGCGCCTCACGCCAACAAGGTCGTGTGCATCGATATCAGTGAAAAGGTGGTGGAAGCCGGCCGCCAGCGGCTGGCCAGCAGCAGCAACGTGGAATTCCTCACCGGCGACATGCACCAGCTGCCGTTTGACGACCAGCAGTTCGACACCGTACTGCTGATGCATGCATTGACCTACACCGAGCGGCCGGAACGGGTTCTGGGCGAAGCTGCGCGCGTATTGAGATCGGGCGGCCGGTTGCTGGCCGTCACCCTGGCGCGGCACCGCCACAAGAAAGCCGTTGAGCCGTACAACCACGCCAACCTCGGATTCACCCCGGAACAACTGCACAAGCTGGCCAGCCACAGCGGCCTGGCGGTGCGGCGCTGCCAGGTGACCGCGCAGGAAAAAAGGCCACCCCATTTCGCTGTGCTGACCCTGTTCGCGCAACGCACCTGATACCACTCACCGCAAGTACGACAACGACCGATGGACTCCAAGACTTCACCCACCCTGCCCTACCGCCAACCTGAACGACTGGCTGCACTTCGCGAAGCGCTGCAGCAGCGCATCCTCGTAACCGATGGCGCCATGGGCACCATGATCCAGACCTACCAGCTCAGTGAGGAGCAGTTCCGCGGCGAGCGCTTCGCGACACATTCCAAGAACCTCAAAGGCAACAGCGACGTGCTGTGCCTGACACAGCCGGGAGTGATAGGCGAAATTCACCGCAATTTCCTGCGCGCCGGCGCCGACCTCCTCGAAACCAATTCCTTCGGCGCAACCAGCATTGCGCAACAGGATTACGATACCGGGCACCTGGCGCGCGAAATCAACTTCGCCAGCGCCCGGCTGGCAGTCGAAGCTGCCCGTGAATTCGAATCCGCCGAGCCGTCAAAACCCCGCTTTGTAATGGGCGCGATGGGTCCCACCAACCGGTCGGCCTCATTGTCACCCGATGTATTGCGGCCCGAGTTCCGTAATATCAGCTTTCCCGAGTTGAGCGAAGCGTACCGGCAGGCGGCGCTGGGCCTGGCGGAAGGCGGCTGTGACCTGCTGGTCGTTGAAACGGTGTTTGACACACTCAACTGCAAGGCAGCCCTGTTTGGCATCGAGGATGCATTCGCCGAGCTGGGATACCAGTTGCCGGTGATCGTATCCGGTACCATCATCGACGCCAGCGGCCGCACCCTTTCCGGCCAGACGGTGGAAGCTTTCTGGTATTCCATCCGTCACGCCAACCCGTTCGCGGTGGGATTGAACTGCGCGCTCGGGGCCGCCGAAATCCGCCCGTGGATACGGAATCTCGCCGCGGTTGCGGATTGCCCCATCATCCTCTATCCGAATGCCGGCCTGCCCAATGAACTGGGTGAGTATGATGACACACCGGAGCACATGTCACGCCTTCTGGGCGAATTCGCCGACGAAGGCCTGCTGAACATCGTCGGTGGTTGCTGCGGCACCCGGCCGGAACACATTCAGGCCATCGCCGCGGCAGTTGCCGGGAAGCCGGTGCGACAACTGCCCACGCCCGAACCCTGGGCCCGGCTGTCGGGTCTGGAGCCGCTGGTACTGCGCCCTGACCTGAATTTCGTCAACGTCGGGGAGCGCACCAATGTCACGGGTTCCGCGGTATTCCGCAAACTGATCGAGAAGGATGACTATGCGGCAGCGCTGGACATCGCCCGGCAGCAGGTGGAGAACGGTGCGCAGATCATCGATGTGAACATGGACGAGGGCCTGCTGGACGGGCCACGGGCCATGACCCATTTCCTGAATTTGATAGCCTCCGAACCGGATATCTCGCGCGTTCCGGTGATGATCGACTCCTCACGCTGGGAGGTGATCGAGGCCGGCCTGCGCTGCCTGCAGGGCAAGGGCATCGTCAACTCCATCAGCATGAAGGAAGGCGAGGAGAAGTTCATCGAGCAGGCCAGGCTGGTGCGGCGCTACGGCGCTGCAGCCATCGTCATGGCCTTTGATGAGAAAGGCCAGGCGGATACGCTGGAACGGCGTGTCGCCATTTGCCAACGGGCCTGGAAAATCCTCACCGGGCAGGTCGGCTTTCCACCGGAAGACA
>CAYYCX010000020.1:0-49405 GCA_964470455.1 uncultured Wenzhouxiangellaceae bacterium | reverse complement strand
CTTATTAGACAAAAGCCCCGGCCAAATGGCCAGGGCTTTGTCAGCAGTCTGACCCCGCTTCGGCGGGGTTTTTTTTCGTCACATTTGGGGCTCAATTGGCGTCAGAGTAAATGTCCTTGCCCAAGGGTGACGGCGAGAGCAACACCGAATGGCTTATGGCGTTTTCCCTTGAATGTATTTCCGGTTGAGACTCATGGCCAATGCACTCAGGCCGATGAGCAGGAAGCCCATGAAGATCAGGCCAAAGGCATTGGCCAGGCTGTCGCGGAAAAAGTAACCGGTGAAGCCCATCAGGGCGAGTACGCTGGTGAACAGGAGGGTGCGGCTGCGCACCACGGTGCCCAGGTACATGACGCCGGCGGCCACGCCGAAATAGAAAATCTCCAGCGGCGTGCCTTCCAGCACATCAAACATGCCATACAGGAAGAAGACCGAGCCGGCCAGGTACCAGAACGGCGTGATCGGTTCATGCACGGTTTTACCGATGACGAAGGAAAAGCTGGTAAGGGCAATACCCAGCGCCAGCGCGACGATTTCAAAGTCGATATGCAGGATATCGCACAGCGTGCCGAACCCGGCCGCGCCAAAAAACAATGACATGAACAGCAACACGGTGCGCTGCGTGGCCAGGAAGCACAGGAACTGCTGCGTGAACATCACCGCGCACATGAACAGCAGGCCGTGTTCCGGCTCGCCGCCGCGGGAATATTCGTTGAGCATCACAACCAGGCCGGTGGGTTGAAGCAGGGCGGCAATCAACAGCATGGGCGTGGTGATGCTGGAGTAACGTGAGTCAGTGAGGGTGACCAGGGCAAAAACGAACACCGCGAATCCGGTGCCCAGGGTGATCAGCACGCGCATGGCGGAATTGAAGCTGTCCCATTGCATGCCGATGAAGATGGCCAGCCCGGCCAGCACAAACACGCCGCCGAGGTAAGCCAGGACTTTTGCCAGGATGCCGCTGGAGCGATGCGCCGGGTCCGCGGTCGCCTGGGTTGTCAGTGCTGCGGCAATGTCTCCCGCGCTGATCCCGTATTGCCTCGCCAGGCCCGTGATCTGCTGCAATGCTTCGTCGCGGGCAGTCATTGTGGCGCTTCCGGGGCAATAAGCCAGCCCATGAACTGCAGATCGTTCTGGTAATAGTAAGGGTCCGTGGAAGGGTCGGGCAGGTTGACGTAGTTGCTGCCCTTTTTCAGAACGTGGTTGCTTTCGTGGCGCCGGTTCATTCCGAAAATTTCACCGAGAATACCACCTCTTCCCTGGTAACCCTGGTACTCGAACTGGTACCCATCCGGTGACTGGATGCGTTTGTCGAGATTCAGCTCCTCAGCTTCGCCAAGGTCCAGCGCCACGGCTTCCGTCAGTTGGTCCAGCCCTTCCGGCAGGTCATAGGTGATTTCCTCATAGCGCGCGTCCGCGGCGCGATAGACAAAGATTGCTGCATGTTGCCGGTTGGAGTAGGGCTTGGTTGGATCCGCCGGTACCGCGCGCCCGCTGAGCCTGTTATCCCTGACTTCAAATTCCAGGTAATACGTGGCGGGATTCTGGTAGTTGTACTGGTAACCGATGACCAGGAAATCAAATTCCGGCGGATCGGACATGACCCGGGGAATGTTGTTCAGGATGAAAAATCCGACCACCAGCAACACCGGCAACACGATGCCACTGACCAGCACCAGGTTTTCCCTGATCCATTTGCTCATCATTGTCACTCCCGGCCGGAGCCAGCCCGGCTCAGCCAACCCGCCCCACTTGGCGCGAGCCTGACGACAGGGCCCACGCCTGACGAAAGAATCCACGCCTGGTCAAAGCAACATTATGCAGCAGCAACAGCCGTGGAGGGTACAGGCTTCCGCCGGGCAAAGGGTACGGGCAGGTACCCGATCAGGATGAGTGAGCCCGTTGCCGCCGCTTGAACAGCGGCTGGACCAGGCGCCGCCAGGCCAGCGCGAGCCCGGTCCAGACCAGCATGACGGCGGCCAGCGAGGCGATGCCTGCGAGCGTCTGGCCCGCCACGCCCAGCACTTCGCCCGTGTGCAGGCGGCGAATGATGCTGCGCGCCTGGCGGCCGGGGGTTTGGTCTTTGAAAGTATCCGTCCTTATCAAAGTGGCACTGGCTGAATCCATCACCAGGGTTGACTGCTTCTGCGGCTGTCCACCGGTTCCCCGATCGAGTGTAATGCTGGCTTCACCGCTGACAGGCAGGCGCAGAGTCAGCGAATTCCAGTCCGCGGCTTGGCGGGTAGCCGTGGCCAGCAAGGCATCGAGGTCAGTTGCGTCTGCGGTTGCGCGTGCGCCCGGGCCGGGATCCCGGCCAGGTGTTCCAGCACGTTGCGGCACCTCTTCACCAACCGCCCGGTAAACCAGCGCATTCGCCCACCCATAGGAAAAGACCGTTGCGGAGGCGATGATCAGGACCAGCGGCAGGCCCATCCAGATGCCAAATACATGGTGCCAGTTGAAATCGCGAGCCTTGCCGGATTTCGGCTGGCGGGTAAACCACAGCCGCATGCGGAATTGGGTCTTTCGGTAAACCAGAGGCAGCCACAAGTAGATGCCGGAAAGTACCAGGAACAGGAACAGGAGGTTTGAAGCCCCTGTAATGGCGCGCGCGACAGGGCGGCTGTCATCACCCACCGCAAACCACCGGTGCATTCGCGTCACCCAGTTGAAGAAAGCGTGGACACCTTTGACGCCTTCGCCCAGAACCTGGGCGGTATAGGGGTCGACATAAACCGTATGACCACGGCCCATGGAAACGGCCACCGCATCATTTTCACCTGGGGTCACGGTAACTGCTGCCGGCTCCGCGCCGGAAGCCGATGCCCTGGCAGAGGCGATGAGGTCATCCATTGATGCTCGCTGAGCACCGGGCCTGATATCGGGCAGGCTTTGCCGGTCAGCCCAGCTGAGGATCTGCCGTTCGTAGGTCAGCAACACTCCGGTCACCGACATCATCAGTATGACCAGGCCAGCCAGCACGCCACAGCTCAAGTGGGCCCAGAACAGGATGGATCGGAATTTCATGCAAAGTATCCGGGCTGCCGCCAGCCACTGGCAGCATTGAGTGTTGTCAATATTCTGTTGCGGACGGGGAAGCTCACACGTCAGCCCACATGCGCACCAGGTTGTGGTAAATGCCGGTCAGCCTGGGCAATGAGAGTGATTCCGGGAGCTCTTTGCCCAGCCGCTGGATTTCCACGTCCAGGTCGAACAGTATCCGGCGCCGGCCGTCATCGCGCACCATGCTCTGGATCCAGAAGAACGAAGCCACTCTTCGTCCGCGGGTTACCGCCGTTACGTGGTGCAGGCTTGACGCGGGATAGAGAACCGCGTGCCCGGCGGGAAGCTTGACGCTTTTGCTGCCATAGGTGTCTTCGATGACCAGCTCACCACCGTCGTATTCGGCCGGTTCACTGAGGAACACTGTCATGGAAAGGTCCGTTCGAATCCGGTGTGGGGAGCCTTTTACCGGCCGGATGGCATTGTCGATGTGCTGGCCGAAGCTGCCACCGCCGCGGTAACAATTGAACAGCGGCGGAAATATCTTGAACGGCACTGCCGCAGCCATGAACAGCAGGTTCTGCGGCAGCACTTTGAGCAGCACATCGCCGAGTTCCCGAGCCACCGGGTCGTCTTCATCCAGTTGCAGGTTGTGTTTCACTTTGGCCGACTGATGGCCAGCCGTGACCCGGCCGTCCCGCCAGTCAGCCTGGTCGAGTTTCTGTCTGAACTGCTGAACCTGCCGTGGGTTCAGAAGCCCGGGTATTTCCAGCAACATGGATGTTCCCCTTGCATCAGAATTGGAAATCGGCCGAGAGGATCACGCTGCGTCCTTCGCCCGGAATGTAGTGTCCACCGCCCACATTGGCGGCATAGTCTTCATCTGCCAGGTTATTGGCATTCAGTCTCAGCCCAAAGCCATTGTCGAATTGGTAAGCGAGCATGGCGCTCCACAGCTGGTATGACGGCGCGATCCGTTCATTGTTGTTATTGCTGTAGCGCTCATCCACATACTGTGTTCCAACCCCCAACTGCAGGGATGCTGTGAACTGGTAGGTGGTCCAGATGCTGTAGGTGTTTTGCGGCGTATTGCTCAGCTCATTTCCTGCCTGTCCGGGAATGACGGACTTGGTGACCTCGCTGTCCAGCCAGGTATAGCCTGCGATCACGTTCCAGCGTTCATTCAGCCGTCCAACTGCACCAAGCTCGATACCGTCAACCCGCTGTTCGCCCACTACCGCGATGAGTGTGCTGTCCACCGGGTCGTTCTCGCGAGCGTTGGTTTTCTCGGTGCGGAAAAGGGCGGCATTGAGCAGCAGGTTGGAGTTGAACAACTCCCACTTGGTGCCAAGCTCCATGCTTTTTCCTTCCTCCGGTTCGATGTCCTCCAGGTTCCGGGTCGAGAGTGTCAAACCTTCTCCGGATGGATTGAACGACGTGCCATAGCCCAGGTAGATGCTGCCGTACTCAGCCGGCTTGTAAACCACACTGGCCTGGTAGCTCCATTCGGCATCAGTCCGCTGGTAGGGAGACACGGTGCCATCCGCAGCAACATTCCTGAATTTCAGTTCAAACTCGTCCCAACGCACGCCTGCTGTGACCAGCCAGTGCTCATTCAGGGTCAAGGTGTCGGCCAGGAACAGGCTGGTGGAAAAGCCATCGCTGCGGGCCAGGGCGCCGGTCCGGTAAATCGTGCCGCCCCAGAGATCGTTGGGCGTCGGATGATACAGGTCGGTTACGGGCTGGTCGCCGGTTATGGCCCGCGCATAGTTCTTTTCGTGCTCATCACTGATCTCAAAACCCGTAGCCAGCGAGTGCTGGAAATTGCCGGTGTTGAAATCAGCCGTAAGAATCGTCAGAAGGTCGACAATGCGATCAGTCTGGTCACGTGATTTCCAGTCGGTACGCCGGATATCGGTGCTGTCCGTACTGTTGAATCGCGGTGCGGTGATCAACGAATCTCTGTACGTTTCACCCCAGCGCAGTTGGCTGCTGATGGCCATGCCGGGGCTGAAGTCGTGCTCCACGCGGGCGGTGAATACGTCATTGTCGATGTCTTCGTAATCGCGTTCGGTCATGCCGTACCAGTTGCTGTCCGTGACCGGTGGCATCATGTTGGCGTAGTCTGGCAGGGCGGTGTTGTTGGCCGGTACCCAGGGAATGCCGTAGTCCGGAACGTTGTCCTGCGTCATGTGTGAGTAGGACAGGATGGTCCGGGTGTTGCCGTCCAGGCCAAAGGTGATGGTGGGCGCAATGCCGTAGCGGGTATTTTTCACCTCGTGGCGATCGGGTACATCCGCATCGTGGCCCATCAGGTTCAGGCGAAAGGCGGTTCCTGGAGAGAGCTGCCGATTGATGTCCAGCGTGGCGCGCTTGTAGTCATCACTGCCCAGGCTGGCGGCACCATTGATGAAGTTACCGGCCTGCGCAGTTTTGGTCACCATATTGATGGAACCGCCAGTGGAGCCACGGCCCGTATAGTTCGAGCCGGGACCTTTGGCAACTTCGACCTGCTCCAGCAGGTAGGAATCGCGGGTGTAACCGCCGAAATCACGCACGCCGTCGATGAAGATATCGGTGCGGGCGCTGAAGCCGCGAATGCTCAGCTGGTCGCCCGCGGGAGCCCCACCTTCGCCGGCCTGCATGCTTATACCCGGAACATTGCTGAGCACGTCAGCCAGGCTGTCCGCCCCCTGGTCGCGAATCAGATCAGCGCTGATGATGTTGATGGTGCGGGCGGTATCCAGCAGGTCCGCGGTATACAGCTGTGAAGCAATGTCGTCTTCGAGGTAGTCGTTGGCGTGTTGCCCAACCACCCAGACTTCTTCCTGTCCTTCCCTGGCCGTGGAGCCTTCAGCACCTGCCAGCGCCTGTGTGCTGGGAAGGGTTGCCAGCGCCAGGCCGATGGCAGCGGGCAGGGTGAGGCGATTTCTTCCTTTCAGCCTGGTTTTCGGGATATGGGTGACATCAGCGATATTGTCTGTAATGTGTTGCGCCGCGCAGCGCAGTTCTTTCGGCAAAGCCATGGTGCAATCCTTAACGTATGAGATGAGGGGCGTGGCTGGCTAGGCGATTTGCTGGCTGGCTGTGAAACCCGTTGGTGTGGTTACTTGGTCAGTATCAGTTTTCCCTGGCGGGTTAAACGGAGTTCGTATTTCATGGATTGGTGCTCAATCACCACTTTTCCCTGTGTGCCGAGCAACTCACGGCTGTCGATTACTTCATCGACGATTCGCGCCGTGCGGTTGCGGTGGCCTGCTCGTTGCAGTGTGGAATCCGGTGTTGGGCTTTTTGTGCCATCCATGGGTTGGGTATGCTAAATGATAATCATTATCATTTGCAACTGAAAATTTTTAGTTTTTGAACGGGGTGCGGAAAGCAGCATTCATCGGCAAAAGAGCAGGCCTACCAAATGCAGGAGCGAGCCATGCTCGCGACCCGAAGGCGGTATGTTGGCAGCGTGGCTGCCTCCTACATTCTGTTTTGCCGTCTAGAACAACCCCTCGATCTGCAGGTTTTTGTTGACGTGGATACTTTCAGAACTCGGCACGCGCGGCAGGCCGGGCATGGTCATGATCTCGCCGCAAATCACCACCAGGAACTCCGCCCCGGCGGCCAGGCGGATTTCTCGAATCGGAACATCATGCCCCGAGGGTGCGCCCAGTAACTGCGGGTCGGTTGAGAAACTGTACTGCGTTTTCGCCATGCAGATCGGGAAGTGGCCGTAGCCTGCCTGTTGCAGCTGGCCGAACTGGTTGCGAACTTTCTTGTCCGCGATGATGTCCTCTGCGCCATAAATGGTGCGTGCGATGTGCCGGGCTTTGTCCCACAAGGCCATGTCATCATCGTAGAGGGTGCGAAACTGGGATTTCTGCTCGGAAATCATGTCCACCACCACGGTGGCCAGTTCGCTGGCACCTTCGCCACCCTTTTCCCAGTGCGAGGACACGGTGCATTTCACGCCCATGCCGGCACAGAATTCCTTGATCAGGGCGTGTTCCGCTTCCGTATCCAGCGTGAAGTGATTGATCGCTACGGTTACCGGCACGCCGAACTGCCCGATGTTGCGAATGTGCCGGCCCAGGTTCTTGCAACCTTTGCGCAGGGCTTCCAGGTTTTCCTGGTTGAGATCTTCCTTTTTCACGCCGCCGTGCATCTTCAGGGCTCGGGTGGTGGCAACCAGCACCACGGCGTCCGGCTTCAGGCCGGCTTTGCGGCATTTGATATCGAAGAATTTCTCGGCGCCGAGATCAGCGCCGAACCCCGCTTCGGTAACCACGTAATCCGCCAGTTTCAGTGCGGTGCGGGTGGCCATCACGGAATTACAGCCGTGGGCGATGTTGGCGAACGGCCCGCCGTGCATCAGCGCGGGATTGTTTTCCAGCGTTTGCACCAGGTTGGGCTGGAATGCATCCAGCAGCAGGGCGGTCATGGCGCCGGCAACATTCAGCTGCTCTACCGTAACCGGCTCCAGCTTTCGCGTATGGCCGATGACGATGTTGCCAATCCGTTTACGCAGGTCGTCCAGGTCGCGCGCCAGGCAGAAAATCGCCATGATTTCCGATGCCACAGTGATATCAAACCCCGATTGGCGCGGAATGCCATTGCCGGGCCCGCCCAGGCCTGTGGTGATGTCGCGCAGCGCACGGTCGTTCATGTCGATCACGCGCCGCCAGGTGATGCGGCGCGGATCGATGTCCAGCGAGTTGTCCCAGTGGATGTGGTTGTCGATAACCGCCGTCAGCAGGTTATGCGCGGCGCCAATGGCGTGGAAATCCCCGGTGAAGTGCAGGTTGATGTCCGTCATGGGCACAACCTGCGCATAGCCGCCACCTGCCGCGCCGCCCTTCATGCCGAAGCAGGGGCCAAGGCTGGGTTCGCGCAGGCAGATCATGGCTTTCTTGCCGATCTTGTTGAGCCCGTCGCCGAGGCCAACGGTGGTGGTGGTCTTGCCTTCGCCCGCGGGAGTGGGGGATATCGCTGTCACCAGTATCAGTTTGCCGTCGGGCTTGGAGTTCAGGTTTTCCAGGAAGGCATAGTTGATCTTTGCCTTGTCGTGGCCGTAGGGAATGAGGTTCTGTTGTGGTATTCCCAATTTTCCAGCTACCTCGACAATGGGCAGTGTTCGCGCGGCACGGGCGATGTCGAGGTCCGTCAAAGTGTTACTCATGATATGGGGTCCTGTGGATCGGTTCAGGAGAAGGGCTTTCTGCTGGTTTTCATTTGTCAATGGTTGTGAGCGGTGTGCAGTTTATCAGCAGAGTGGCGAAAAACTGTAGCTTCAGTCCGGTTTATGCCCTGGTTGCGCGCCTGACTGCATCTTTCAGTGTCTTGGGGGAATATCTGGATACTGAGCTGACAGGTGCGCAGACAGGGATTTGTTGCTACGGGTTAAAACCACATTTTTCGTTGACATTTATTGACATTCAGCTACCATTCAGGGTTGAAAAGGGTAACCCATCGCAAATTTTGCCGTGATGGGATCTGGAAGGGAGTCCAGGCCGTGCTTCAGCGCCTTGCAGGCGTCGAGCGCTGTACCTGCAATACCGGACAATGTATCCGGAATTGAAACAAGGTAGTGGAGTGGCTCAAAGGGTATTCCGGCGGGTTTTTGACGCGGTAACCAACCTGGCGAGCACCAGATTGGTAACACAATAATTACACAGGCCAGAAAACAACGGCCGAAAGGGAGAGAGAAATGAAATTGCGCTCAGTCAGGACATTATTCCTGTCCATTCTATTTGCGATTGCCTGGTTGCCGGGGTTTGCATTGGCCCAGGACGAACCGCAGGTGTTCCTGGGTATTGACGTCCAGGATGATCCGATCGTGGTTGGTGTGGACACCACTTTTGACGTCGATATTGGCTGGGCTAATGGGCCACTCGGCAATTGGACCCACACAGAAGTCTATTTTTCGAACGGTACCCTGTACGGCTGTTTCGATACGCCCAATCATGGCGCAAATACTGGGGGTGTAGCCACCGTAAGCCTTCCCGTACAGGGGGCATTGCTGACGGCAGGTGATTATGACCTCGTTATGTTCCAGGCTGCCAATGCCGCCTGTGATGACTTCGGTAACTCACTTGCTGTTGGTGCCTGCCTGATTGGTGGGGTTTTTGACGTCGATCTCTGCCCAAGCGACGGCCTGAGCGTCATTAACGAATCCACGGTAACCGTCACCAAGACTTTCTCTGATGACAACCCCGCCGAAGTTCCCATCTCCCTGGATTGCACGGACGATAATGCGGTGGTTACGGTGGATGATGGTAATGCCGACATTACCGATACAGCTGAATTCACGGTTTCAGGCTATGTCGATGGAACAACCTGTACGGCCATTGAGGATGGTGTACCCGTGGGCTATACCTCCGACAACAGCGATTGTGTCGACCTGGCGCTGGTTTCAGGCGAGGACTCAGCCTGTACGATCGACAATCAGCAGAATCCGGTCAACATCGAAATCACCAAGGCCTATACCGAAGCTCATCCGGTAGATGATTCCGAGGCGGAAATCACGCTGACCTGTCCTACCGCAACGATCGACGATGCTACCCAGACCACGGTGGACGGCGTCGTAACTTTCGTTGTCAGCGACTTCCCATGGGATGGCGAAACCTGCGAAGCCACCGAATCAGCCCTGCCTGGCTATGTGCAGACCGATGCTACAGGCTGTGATGACCTGACGGTAATCCCGACGGATGATGATCCGGCAGATTCCTGCACCATCACCAACCGCCCGACGGAAGCGACATTCACAGTTGACAAGCAGTTCAGCGATGGCAACCCGGTCGCAACCACTACGGCGGAAGTGACCTGCTCGGATTTGGGTAATGGCCCAGGTCTCATTCTTACTGGATATCCGGCAGCCTCGACCGGCACGATTGGGGAAAACACGGATTACGTCGCCACGGTCAAATGGTTCGATACCACTGCAACCTGTGATGCGACTGAAATCGACCTGGTGGGCTACACGCAGGATCTTGACCAGAGCACCTGCGATGATGGCGTGGATGTCGATGATGACACGGACAACAGCTGCGTCATCTTCAACGACCAGGATCCGGTATTCATCAATGCCGACAAGATCTACTCCAACGGCGGCGGTGCGTCAGTGGAATTTGCGGTGGAATGCACCAACCTGGATGATGGCGGCACGGTAACTCCTGCCACCGACTCAGCCAGCCCGGGCAATCCGGCCATCTTTGAAGTGAATGACTTCATGTGGGATGGCAGCACGATCTGTAACGTGACGGAACCGGTTGCCCCTGGCGGGTATTGGGAGACGGACAACACCTGTGTTGACCTGAGCATCTTACCTTCGGATGACCCGGTGGAGTGTGCCATTACCAACTCACCGACCCGCGCGACGTTCCGGGTTACCAAGGTGTTTGATGACGGCAACAATGTCGACGAAATCGAGGTTTCGATTGACTGTAACACCGGCCTGATCCTGGACCAGGATAAAGACCTGTCCGATGGCGAGTGGGTTGAGTTTGTGGTGACCGACTTCACCGATGGCGTGCTGGAGTGCACCATAACCGAAGACGGCCAGGCAGGTTACACGGGTGAATACGACAATGTCAGCCTGGGCAACATCATCAGCGATGAAAACTGCGCCTATCCGGCAGAGAGCATTTCAGCTGAGACGCCTGCGCACGAGTGTCTGATCACCAACTACCCGGATCCGGTGGATATCCACATCAACAAGGAATGGATATTCAACAGCTTCGGCGCCACTCCGGATATCGATGTGTATTTCGAGCTGTGGCTGTCCTGCTCTGCGCCAATTGAGTACGTGGGCTGCTTTGAAAGCCTGTCTCCAGGAGGCAATCCAGAAGGTCCGTTGGGGCACAAAGGCCCGAACACGCCTTATGAAAACTGGGCTTACTGCTACGGTAACGCGAACATTTGGGGTGATGAAGAACTCTACGATGCAGACTTCCACGTGACGGTGATCCCTGAGTTCCCGCAGACCAGCTGTACGGCGTGGGAAAGAGTGTATGACGATGCGATCGAAGTGGATAACGGCTGCGGTGACTTCACCGTAAGTGTTAACAATGGCTACGACTGCACGATTACCAACACCGTGTTCTTTGAGGGCATCCCGACGCTGAGCCAGTACGGCATGGCGTTGCTGGCCCTGCTGATGCTGGGTGTGGGCTTCGTAAGCTTCCGCCGCTTCAGCTAAGCGAGACCGGGGCCAGAGTTCTGAACTCTGGCCCTTTTAAACCGCGACTTCGGTCTGGCAAGCAGGCCAGAATTCGGGGAGCGATGAATCGAAACCCGCCAGGGCAACCTGGCGGGTTTTTTTGTACCCAACGGCGGCGATTTATTGCCAAATTCAAAGTGGTATGGTCTTTGTCAGAAAAGTTCAGTTGACAACAAATGAATTGACACAATTTTACAAATGACAAATAATGCCCCTGTTTCAGGCAAAAACGAGTGACCAGTGGTTGGCGCTGGAAAGGAATCCAATCCCGCCAGGGACTTGCCGACATAGCCCGCAGTGATATAAATAACAAATCGAGGAGTGATCTGATGAACCTTACTCAGTTGTGCAGAAACCTGGTGCCAGCCGGTTCTGTCATGTCCAGGCCGACGGCCATATTTATGATATTTCTGTTGTTATTGTCTTTTGTTCCAGTCTCCGCGTTTGCCCAGACTACAGCCACCTGGCGCGTCCAGGTGTGGGAACAGGATGACGGTGGTCCTTACGACCAATTTGCCGCTTTCTGTGAAACCGGTTCGCCTTGTACCGGCGTTACGGGTGTGCAGATTTGCGTTGATGGCCTGGTGAACTGCCAATCAACGTCCGGAAACCCTTCAACGGCTGTATTCACGGGCTTGAGCCTGGCGCCTCACACCGCCTGCCTTGTTGACCCGAATTGGTTGGTGGTTTCCGGTTCATCCGGTGCCCCTCTGGATTCGCCGGGTTCGAATTGTGTAACCCGTGACTTCACCGGCAATGCAGCAAATCCGGACCAAAGCACCGCGATGTATGTTGAGGAAAATATTTTCGAAGTGACGGTCACCAAGGCCTTCACCGAAGCGCATCCGGTTGCCGATTCCGAGGTTGAGATCACCCTGACCTGCGATGCGGGGACGGTCAGCACTACGGATCCGAATGAGATCATTGAAATTGACAATCCCGAAGGTCCTCCGCCATCTCCTTCCGCCTCCAAACCCACGGAAGGTGGTTCTGCAACTTTCTGGGTAACCGGAACAGCCAACTGCTGGGCCACGGAAGTGGTGCCTCCCGGCTATGTGCAAACAGATTCCGACTGCGGCGATGAAGTCGAACCCGGTATCGTTCTTCCAAGCGACGAGCCCATCGGTTGCACCATCACCAATCGCCCGACGGAAGCGACATTCACAGTTGACAAGCAGTTCAGCGATGGCAACACCAGCCTGAACGCCGATGTAGTAGTCAGCTGTACCGATGACGACGACGGCCCTGGCATTGTTACCGATCCGGATCCGGCCGAAGGCACCGCCAGTGAAGGCACCAACTTTGTGGTTACCGCCAAGTGGCTGGGCAGCAATGCTTCCTGTACTGCTACCGAGACCGACCTGGTGGGCTATACCCAGATTACCGATCCGGGCGGTGATGACTGCAGTACCGAACAGGCAGTGGATGATGACACGGACAACAGCTGCGTCATCTTCAACGACCAGGATCCGGTATTCATCAATGCCGACAAGATCTACTCCAACGGCGGCGGTGCATCTGCAGACTTCGCGGTTGAATGCACCAACCTGGATGACGGCGGCACGGTAACTCCGCCAACTGCATCAGCCAGCCCGGGCAATCCGGCCATCTTTGAAGTGAATGATTTCATGTGGGACGGCAGCACGATCTGCAATGTGACGGAACCGGTTGCCCCTGGTGGAACCTGGGAGACGGACAACACCTGTGTCGACCTGAGCATCGTACCTTCGGATGACCCGGTGGAATGCGCCATCACCAACTCACCGACCCGCGCGACGTTCCGGGTAACCAAGGTGTTTGATGACGGCAACAATGTCGACGAAATCGAGGTTTCGATTGACTGTAACACCGGCCTGATCCTGGATCAGGACAAGGACCTGTCGCACAATGAGTGGGTTGAGTTTGTGGTGACCGATTTCACCGATGGCCTGCTGGAGTGCACCATCACCGAAGACGGCCAGGCAGGATACACGGGCGAATACGACAACGTGTCCCTGGGCAACATCATCAGCGATGAAAACTGCGCCTATCCGGCGGAGAGCATTTCAGCTGAGACGCCTGCGCACGAGTGTTTGATCACCAACTACCCGGATCCGGTAACCGTCAGCGTTTACAAGGACTGGGTGTTCCAGGGAACCACCGAACCGGATATCGACACGTACATCGAGATCATCATGTGGTGCGATTCTGAAATCATTTCAGTGGATTGCCCGATCTATGGTCCGGCCTCTGAAACACCGTTTGAGACTCCCGCTGCGGATATCGGCTACTGGTACAGCTACTGTGAAGGACCGACTGGCCTGAACGATGTGGGCTTTGTATCACAGGTGATTCCACGCTTCCCGGCAACCAACTGCACAATCGTTGAGTATGTTTATGACCAGGCAATTGAGCAGGACAACGGTTGTGGCAGCTTCCAGGTCAGCGTGAACAACGGTTATGACTGTGTAATCACCAACACGGTGTTCTTCGAGGGCATCCCGACGCTGAGCCAGTACGGCATGGCGTTGCTGGCCCTGCTGATGCTGGGTGTGGGCTTCGTAAGCTTCCGCCGCTTCAGCTAAGCAAGACCGGGGTCAGGGTCGCACAGGCTCTGTCCCCATGTTTTAAAAGACGAAACCCCGCAGTGGGCAACCGCTGCGGGGTTTTTGTTTGATGTTACTGACCTGGCGCAGGGTTAGCGGGTTTGACCAGACCAGCCTTCGTCTGTTTCCATAACCCAATCGCATGACAAACTTTTGAACGGCATTCGCAAATCGCCCGCGTGCTACACTCGCTGAGTTCTTCCTGGCTTGCCCCGCGCCGCTGAATTCTTCCTGAGTTGCCCAGCATTGAATGCATCAAGTCTGACGGGTTTGTAGTCATCTTCCATGAATTCCTGTAGGGAAATTTCTCCCCTGTGGTTTTTGAGCGGATACACCATTGACGCCCACCCCCCACTGCATGTTTTGATCAAAACATGTTTCAAACCGATGGGGAACATCCGGCCAGTTGGCCAGGGTGCAGGGGGGAGTCATGTTCAGAAAAGTGCAGCTGGAATGTACCGGCGGACAGAATGGTTTCAAATTCCAGGCGAGCGTCAGCTTGGGTCTTTGGTGGTGGAAATTGTGCCTGGCGATTTTCCTGTGGGCGGGCACTTCGGCGGCGATGGCGGCAAAACCGTCCGTGCCGGTATCGGCCAAGCCGGAATGGCTGGGCGGTTCCACCATCGAAAGCAAGGATGGCCAGGCCACACTCAGGTGGAAATTGGGCAAGGGCGCCATGCCGGAGTTCTATCGCCTGACGGAGAAAGTGGGCCGGGATACTCGAGTGTCCTATGTCACCGGCGATCTGTTGGAATTGAGCCGCTTCAGCCCGGGTAAGTATCGGTTCAACCTCGAGGGCTGCTTTCGCGATGAGAAGGGTATTGCTGCGTGCAGTTCCCGGTCCAAGGAACTCGTTCTGACCGTGCCTGAAACCATCTACGACCCTTACCTGCAGAAGAAAGCGGCTGAAACGTTTTTCGCCTCCGCATTCAGTGCGAAGAGTTTGGGTCCGGCTGAACTGAGACCTGGCCGCTGGTTCAATCCCGACAAATCCGGTATCGGCTGGAGCATGTACTGGTCCAACCGCCTGGCGCTTTCAGAAAGCCCCAATAATGTTTTTGACCTGCAGGTGATCTGGTACACCTATGAGGCCAAGAAGGTGATTGCTTATTGCGATGGCCCCAACGATACCTGCCCGCCGCTGGTCAAGGAATACCTGGATTACCGACCCGTGGTGGCAACCATGAACCTGGTCAAGCACCAGTCCAACAACACCTACGTGGGCGCCATCAATATCCGGCGCAAAGGGGTCATCCAAAACGTGGGCAACGCCGCGGTCAGCTTCGGTTCAAACAACACCAGGGCAACCATTCAGTGGACGGCAGCATTCAAGAAGGAAATCCTTTCGGGCACCGACAGCATCATGCTCCTGGCGGGTGGCGATGGCAGCTCGGAAAATGACAGTTCCAGCTTTGCCGGCCTGTGGGGAAACTCAAATGGCGGCACGTTTGTGTCGGCCGATATCGGAACCATCAGCCAGACGCTTGAGGTGGTATTCGAAGATGACAACAAAGACCCGACCTGGATCATGGCCCATCGCTACGAACCCGGAGTCAAACCCGTCGCCACCACGACAAACCTCTGTTATTACTTTACTCCGGGAGGGTTCCCGCCCAACCAGAACCAGCCGGCGCTGTTGAGCCCGCTGCATACAACCTGCGACCCCGACAATGCCACCAGCACCAGCAGGAATGGGCGTCGCTATTTCAGTGATGCGGAAACAGGACATTTCTGGGCCAGCTTCACCTTGCCTCCTGGCCAGGTACATGACAATGCAGTAGCTGGAGGCAGGTTGAGCCTGGGGACTTCCAGCACACCAGCCGTTCTGGGCAAGGCCGCCAACCGGCATCGCATCTGGTTCAACGGGCCTGCCAGCTGCGAAATCAGCAACAACGTGCCGGCTTGCCCGGTCACGCTTACCTGGTTTACCGACAGTGACTATCCCAACGCCTCAGCCTGGGTTCACAACACCTCCACAGGCCAACGCAGCCTGGTAGAAGTCTCCACTGCACCCGCCATGGAAAATCGCCCTGCGAACCTGACAGCGCCCGGCAGCGTTCGATTCGAGCTTTACCAGGGCAGCAACCCGTCCTCCACCCGGTTGGCCAGTTCCAGTGCTTTCAATGTGGTGCAAACCCTGGATAGCCCCATCCAGCCTGAAGCGATTTCCGCAACCTGGACCAACGAGGCCACGCGCTCATTCCGGGTTGACTGGAATCATGCCGACACTGCCGCAGTGGCTTACTACCAGCTCACCGAAACATCACCCGCGGGTGGCAGCGTGAGCTACAACATTTCACCCGGAACGGTGACAAGCCGGTCTTTCTCCAAGTCCACCGGCCCCTGGGGAAATTATGCATACCGGGTGAAGGCCTGTAACAGTGCCGGTTCGTGCAGCGCGGAAACGGCTGCTGTCCAGTGGTTGGTCACGGACCCATCGCAAACATCTTCCGGTTCCTTGCAGCAACCCTGGAAAAGCAACCAATATGGCAACCAGTTGACCGGACTTTCCTACCAGTACGTGATGGGCTATCACTTCACGCCGGCCGTGAACGGCCAGGTGACCCAGCTGGGCGGGTACTTCAGCGGCAGCAAGCAGGTGAAACTGTTCCGCCGGTCCAATGGTGAGGTCTTGGCGACTGCAACGGTCAGCAGCAGCAATAGCTGGAGCTTCGTCAACATTGCGCCCGTAGCTGTCGTGGCGGGAGAGCAATACACCGTGGCGGCCTACATGGCGGGCAACGGGGCATCAGCCAGATCAGGGGTCAGCTTTCCGAAAACCTGGGGTGACATCACCATCCTCGGTTCCGCCTACGCGTCGACTGCGAGCAATCCGAATGCCGTACCAACCGATCAATCCTTGATTTCCATGTATGGGCAGGTGGATATCGGCTTCGTTGCGGGCACTGCACCGCCACCACCACAACCGACACCTCCGCCGCCGCCACCTCCACCTCCGCCTGCCGCAGGCAGTGAGGTGGCGTTTGAAGATTCATTTGAAGTCAGCGAGTGGAATAATTTTTGGACCGAAGACAGCCAGAATGACTGGTTCCGCTCCAGCCAACGTGCAACTGAGGGAATGCGATCAGCGGAAGTTGACGGATCAGCGAAAAATGCCCGGTTGATATCGATGCCCATCAACTTGGGTGACTCGACTACTGCCGTGGTGGAATTCGACTGGTATATCGAATCCGGCCTGGATTCAGGAGAATACCTTGCATTTGATGTCTCGACCGACGGGGGTTCCTCCTGGACAGAGAAAATGCGGCTGAGAGGGAATGCAGACCAGGAGAACACCTGGCATCACGAGCGCATTGAATTGTCGGGCCTGAGTGCTTTGAGATTGAGCTTCAGGGGGCAGATGTCCGCCTCGGATGAGGACGCCAATGTGGACAATGTCAAAGTCACCGTGGCCGCTGTTTCTTCACACAACCCGTCAGCTAATCCCGAATCTCCGCCAGCACCAGCCAGCATGCCTTCCATGGTGCCCAATGCTGCATCATCGCGTGTCGGCGCAACCCAGGGCCAGTTCCGTGTGGGCGAAGATGGCAGCGCGAACTACAGCATACCCATCATGGTCGCCACCGGCTCCGGCGGGTTTGCTCCGGCGATAAGCCTGGATTATTCCAGCGCAGCAGGACTGGGGCAGGCCGGCCTTGGCTGGTCCATCGGTGGTCAGTCAGCCATCAGTCGCTGCGCGCAGACTTTGGAGCAGGATGGGCCCGGTGCGCTGCGCGGCATCACATTGACGGTCGCTGACCGCTTTTGCCTCGATGGCCGGCGGCTGATGCTCGTGTCCGGCACCTATGGCGCAGCGGGCAGTGAATACCGGACCGAAATTGAATCGTTTGCCAAAGTCGTCGCCAATGGATCGGCGGGAGCCGGTCCGGCCAGTTTTACCGTGTGGCGCAGGGATGGAACGGTCACTGAGTATGGCAACTCGGCCGACTCACGCATCGAGGCTCGAGCGATGGACAACCAGACCGTGCTGGTTTGGGCGCAAAACCGGGTTTCGGATGCTGCCGGCAACTACATTCTCTATCACTACTTAGAAGCGAGTGGCTCGATCGGCGACGCGGTGCAGTTCCGCCTCAGCAAAATTGCCTACACCGGCAACCAGCGCGCGGGCACCTCGCCGTTCGCGGAGTTGAATTTTACCTACCAGGAGTCACCCGGCGGTGAAACAACCAGTTTTATTGCGGGCACGAAGCTGGTTCAGTCCACTCGGCTCACGCGTATCGACTCTCTGTCACGGCCCGTGGCCGGCAGCACCCTGCAGTCCTTGCGTTCCTATGTACTCAGTTACAGCGTCGACCCGTTTGGCCGTTCCATTCTGGGCTCTGTGAAGGAATGCCGTGACAGCAGCCAGAACTACTGCTTTCCGCCAACGCAATTTGACTGGCAGTTGCGGGATGACGCGATCAATACTAGCGCCGCCAGCACTTTGAACCTGCCCAGCATTCTGTATGGCCTGGTACTCGCGGATACCAATGGCGACAGCAGGCCTGATCTCGTTTACACGCAAAGATCCGGCAGCCAGTATCAGCTGAAAACGGCGCTGGCGCAGGCAAACGGCAGCTTCAGTATTGCAGCGGCCAGCAGCACCGTACCCAAAGCCGCAGGTGACCTGCCGGTGAGAATCGCGGTAGTGGATCTCAATGCGGATGGCCGGCAGGACTTGATCTATGCGCACAACCCCGGATCGGGCCCCAAGTGGTTCGCGCAGCTGTCCGGATTGGGCAGCACCTTCAGTGAACTCGCGCCCGCTGCCGGTGATTTGCCTTCGCTGCTGCGGGTGATGGACTTCGATGGTGACGGCCTGGCCGACCTGCTTTACGGTTACAAGCCTGGCAGTGGCAGGGGCCAGCAACTCGTATGGCAACGCAACACATGGACGCCGGGCGGCACGGCAGGTTTGGCCCCGCCTCAACCGGTTACCGTTCAATTGGCCAACCTGTTTCCTGATGGGGTTGCTGACAACAATCCATTGATCACAGACCGCTGGTACATCAATGACCAACACCCTGGCTTCGAAGCGGAAGCCGACCCGGTGCGGAGCCAGGTGTTTGACTTCAACGGTGATGGAGCGGTGGACCTGCTGGTCAGGGTTTCACGCCAGTACTGCCAGGGCCAGTGTGGATTTGAAGGAGTGAACGCCACCAGGCCTGCATCAAACGAGCTGCTGGATATCAGGGAAGTTTCCTCTAATCAGCCTGAATACACAGGCGGACAGGGTGGTGGATCAGAAGACATGCCAGCTGCCGGCAATCTGGCCACTGCCGCATTCTGGGTTATCTACCAGAGCAACGGATTGAACAATTTCGAACCACCGCAGGTTATCGCGCGAGACTCTGGCTGCACCTTGGCTGAAGTCTGCGATGAGTATGTTTCCTATCCTGTGGTTACCGACCCGAAGCCCGCGGATGTCAATGCTGACGGCCTGGCGGATCTGGTGTATCGCCAACCCGCGGGGGGATGGCGGTTCCGTCTCAACAAGGGTGCAACATTGTCCGAAGAAGTTGCCGTGGATGGTCACTTGAGTGCGGGCCTGCACTACGCCGCTCAGTTGCAGGATTTCAATGGTGATGGGCTTCCCGACCTGGCTTATCCCAGTGCGGCGGAATCCTCCAGTTCCAAATGGGCGATTCACTACAACCTGCAGGGCCGGGGCTTCACCGCGGCACAGCTTTCAGCGGCGCCGGCAGGCAACACGCTCGACAGGGACTTTGGCGTGTTCGCTGATTTCAGTGGCGATGGCAAGCTGGATCATGTCTTCATCAACCTGACCTCCCTTGGCGAGGTACAGGCCACCGAGATTCGCCTGGGCGGAAACCGATTGGCGTCGGGTTCGGTTTCGGCTGTGCCTGCCAGCCTGATGCGCGAGATAGTAAATGGGCATGGCGCCCGCACGACATTCGATTACCGGCCACTGACGGACGCGCAAGTCTACACACCCATGCAGGACGCCGCCGGGGCTAGCTGGGGCAGGGGCTCTGCAATTTATGACCTGGTGGCGCCGCTGTATGTAGTCAGCCAGGTGGAGAAATCTGCTCCCACCGCAGCCAGTGCCAGCGCTCTCAGCCGTGTGGAGCATCACTATGCGGGTGCGAAATTGCAGGCTGGCGGCCGCGGTTCGCTTGGCTTCGGCGAAGTCATCACCTATGACCCGCAATCCGGTGTCCGCACCAACACGCGTTATCGGCAGGATTTTCCGTTCATCGGCCTGCCGGCAGACACGCACCAGGCGAAGGTTGGCAGCACGCATAAATTTCATACCATCAGCAACGCCGGCTCAAAAACACCGGTGAATTGGGGAGCCGTGAGCGCGACTGCCGCTCCGGCCGCAATCCCCAGTGGAACCCGGCTGAGTCACTCCTTGAACCAGTGGGAGAAACGTGAAACCCATGCAGGGAACTCTGTCTGGTTCCCCTATTTGAGCCGCAGCCTGGAACGGGGCTTTACCCTGTCTGGCGGGTTCAGTCGCAAGGTCTACACTACTTATGCCTACAACAATGACTACGGCAACCTGGACGAATCCACGGTCCAAGTTTACGCATCCGACGGTTCCGGCGCGGTTGCGACCCAAACCACGGTCAACAGCTATGCCGATAACCCAGTCAAATGGTGGCTGGGTCGGCTTTCCAACCGCACCGTGGCACATTCGCGCAGTGGCAAGCCAACCATCGCCCGCTATACAGAATATGCCTATGACAGCGTTACCGGCATTCTCAACCGCGAGATCACTGAGCCG
This sequence comes from uncultured Wenzhouxiangellaceae bacterium, assembly GCA_964470455.1. GTDB lineage: Bacteria > Pseudomonadota > Gammaproteobacteria > Xanthomonadales > SZUA-36 > JAWXBM01. Next base: position 28,857 of record CAYYCX010000020.1, on the reverse strand, counting down.
GGCAATGCCCAATTGGAAGTGGTTACGCATTACACGCTTGATCTCTTCGGAAATCGCACAAAATCGTCGGTGAAAGGCTATGGGATGCAGGAGCGAAGCAACAGCCAGGCGTTTGATACCTGGGGCCGCTACGTCAATGAGACCCGGAACGCCTTCAACCAGGTGACATTACGGGTGCTGGAACGCGATGTGTTTGGCAATGTGCTGGAGTCGGAGAACATTGATGGCGTGCTTTTTGTAGCAGCAGCAGACCATATGGGGCGGCCATTCATCAGTTGGAACGAAACCGGAGCCTGGCAGAAAACATTGATGAATGCAGGCAGTGTCGCTCAATGTCAATCCTCCAGGACGTCCTACAGCAGTTCCACCACCGCGGGTGGCCAGCCCGCACGCATCAGTTGTTTCGACCTGCTGGGGCGTGAGGTGCGCAATGCAACGCAGGGCTTCAATGGCAGCTACATCTATATCGATACTGATTATGACGAGCGTGGACAGATTTCCCGCGTGTCGGAGCCCTATTTTGCCGGCGAAACGGTGTACTGGAACGAAACCGCCTATGACGCGCTGGGAAGGATCAGCGCGGTTGAATCCGCTGACGGCAATGATCTTGTTTACGACTACGACGAAGCATCAGGTTTTTGTGGTCAGCCCGGTTCGGCCAGGCAAATACTGGTAACCAATGGTCTGCAACAGAAACAACTGGAGATCAGGAATGCAACCGGTGAAGTGGTGAGTGTATACGATGATGGATGCGGCAAGCTGGCATATGACTATGACGGCTTGGGCAATCTGACACGGCTGACTGGAGCTGATGGAGTTGTCACCCTCATGGCGTACGACTCGGCTGGCCGCAAAATCAGCCTGGATGATGATGACAAGGGCTACTGGCAGTATGCCTACAACCCCCTGGGTGAAATGACCCGCCAACTGGACAGCAAGAGGCAGGCAATCGATTTTGAGTACGACTCGCTGGGGCGAGTGACGGTCCGCTATGAGCGATCTGGGGTGGATAGCCTCACGGACAGCGGTTTCACCACGGTCAACTCCGAGACGACTACCTGGGTCAACACCACTTCGGCCGGAGTTCCCGGCAAGGGACAGATCGCCGAGGTGACATATCGAGTGGGTACTTCAGGAGCCATTGTGCAACAGCAGGGTTTTGACTACGACTCGTTCGGCCGGGTTGAAAAGCTGACCCACAACCTGGATGGTTTGACGCTGGTGGAAGAAACTACCTACGACCAGTTCGGTCGCGTGTTCCAGCAGTTTGATGCCTCCGGTGACCAGCAGGGAATTCGCAATCACTACAACTCGCAGGGTTATGTGGCGAAAGTCCAGGAGGCGCGTGAAGGTACGCAGGGGACGGTTTACCAGGAAGTGCTGGCACAGGACCAGCGGGGCAACGTTACTGCCGCAGTTTTGGGCGACGGCATCGAGGTTTTTGCCGGATATGACAGCCGTTCAGGGCGAATGAACACGCTGGAGGCCTACGACCGGAATTCGGCGGAGTTGCAGAAAGTCGTTTACAGTTTTGATGTACTGGGTAACCTGCGCAGCCGACATGACACCTCGGGTAGCCAGAACCTGAAAGAATCCTTCGCTTATGACAACCTGAACCGCCTGGCCGAGGTGCTGCTGTCCACCAACGGAACAGCCGCGCAATCCACGCTCACGCTGCAATACAATGCGGCTGGCAACATCGCGCACAAGTCTGATGTGGGAACTTATTCCTACGGCCAGGGCGGAGCAGGAGCACATGCGGTTACCGCCGCCGGAGGCCGGACCTATACCTATGATGCCAATGGCAACCAGGTTTCGGCGAGTGATGGCCGCAGCATCAGTTACACCGTGTTCGACCAGGCCAGCCGAATCCAAAAAGGTGCTGAATTCACTGAATTTACCTATGGCATTGCTAACCACCGCGTCAAGCGGGTGGACGACAATGCCGTGGATACGCGCAAGACCACCTGGTACATAGGCGGGGTTGAGCGGATTCAGTATGCTGGTGAAAACGCCTGGTTCAGGCGTACGATTGGCGGTGTAGCCATCGTTGATTTCTTTCCAGCCACGGGTGTAAGGAATGCCTCATTCCTGCTTAAGGATCACATTGGTTCAATTCACACCGTGGTTGGATCGGACGGCCTGGCCGCCAGTTCCACCCCCATGCATTTCAGCGCATTCGGTGAGCGGCAGAATGCTTCGTGGAACGCCGCCTTGCCTCTGGCCGGTATCAAGCTGCAGAACATGCTGACCACCCGCGGCTTCACGGGGCACGAGCAGGTGGATGGCCTGGGTATCGTGCACATGAACGGTCGCATCTATGACCCCAAACTCGGGCGTATGCTGCAGGCTGATCCGTTCGTGCAGAGTCCCACCAACTCCCAGAGCCTGAACCGCTACAGCTATGTCCTGAACAACCCGCTCAGCTATACCGACCCGACGGGCTATTTCAGTTTCAGCCGCTTCATCAAGCGCTGGGGCAGGGTGATTGTGGCGGCGGTGGCGTCTTATTTCACTTATGGAGCTGCGTCCGGTTGGGCATGGGGCCTGATGCCTTCCACTGCTGCAGGTGTTGCAACATCAGCCGCCTATTCAGCTTCAGCGCTAATAGGGGGGGCTGTTTCCGGCTTTGTTGGTGGAGCAATAGCCGGTGGGTCGCTCAAAGCAGCGTTTCAGGGAGCTGCTTTAGGTGCCGCTCTTGCTTATATCGGTACACAAGTAAAGACTGGAGTTCAAAATTGGAGAGAAGGCCGAGGAGAGTTCTGGCAAGTAACTGTTGGACCAGATAGTCACAGCCTCGAAGCTATACCTATAGCAAGTGATGCTGTCGTTGAAATTGATGGTCTCTTCGTTAATGGTCAAGGCGTCCACAGAGACCTTGCCATCCAGAAAGGAATTCAGCAGTTGAATGCGAGCGGCGAATTTATCCTCTTTCACAACCCTACACACGGACTCATTGCTGACACTGTTGAGTCGGCGTTGGGAAAAATAACAAATACATCGAGCATATCGCGACAACTTGCTGGATTTCTTAAGACGAATGCCAGGGTGCTTTCAACCGTCACCGCCCACAGTCAGGGATCTATTATCGTCTCTAATGCGTTACGACAAGTGGGGAAAAACGCCCTAACCACCAATACAATAATCAACTTCAACGGGGCAGCGGTAGGAAGACACCTGCATACCCGAGTTTCGGACTTTTCCGGAGCAACCAGAGGTTACTACAACGCACATTTTTTGGACGCTGTGCCAAATGTGATTGGAATGGGTACTTTTAATCCATTGAAAATCCTCCTATCTGGACTTGTATCGCCTTTCCTTTTTACAAAGTTAAGTCCGCATTCGGTATATGTGCCATGAACTTCTCCAATCAGGGTAGCTCTGCATATCTGAGAATAACGCGAAGTTCTATCGTGCTGTTCTGCAATCTAATTATGCTGGGCTGTGTTTCTTACACCCTGTCACCAGACTCACCATGGCAGGAAGTGGCATTTGATATCAACGGTACTTTCTTGATTTCCATGAATTTACCCAGAGCCCAAACGGACCAAGTCCACGGCAAGCCCACATTTTTCGCTGCTGAAACGGGAAAATCTGAGCGGCTTTTTACAGCGATGTACGATCCAGGCGTGGGAAAAACGAAGGATCTTCTATTGACTACTATCTGGGCCACAGTTCACTCAATGGAAGATTCTGCGCGCACCAATGGAAAAATCGCTTTCGACGAGATCAACTCGAAGTTTTTTGCAAAAGACCAAATCAGGGCAAGAGATTACGCGTATTTAGGGTCAGAGAAAATTGACGAAACTGAATGGTATTTGGTCAACTTGAAGACCCAGAGCAAAGGTGTTGCTTACAGTAGTGAAATATTTCCTGGGTACATTTTGATAGTTGGTGTGCGGGTTTTTGGCAACGATAAAAAAGTTTCAGAACTTCGCGAATACAGAATTGAGACTCTTGAGGAAATCGTGAGGTCAATTCGGATCCAAAAGCATTGAACAAGGAAATCTGGCGTACGTCGGTTAGCGCATCTTTCTGGATTCGGATAGACACTAATCAATCCCGCGCGTTCTCATCCACACGCCCATTGCCGTAAAGTCCCTTCAGGCCCGTGACTTTGCCACTCTCATTCCGTACAAATTGGACACGAAAATCGTCCAGGTGGCCGACATGGAATCGATCGGCCGTGGGCATGGCGTGCAGCGTCAGCCTGGGGCCATTGCCGCGCTGGTAATACAGCTGCCCGTCCGATTCGGTGATGCGGCGTGCACCGTAATCGCCTACGTAATCAGCGAGCGACTGCACGCGTATCGTATCGCGCTGCAGGTTGAATTCGAGCTCCTCGCGTGCCCAGTCCAGCGCGAACTTCTGGCTTTCATCCACAGCATTTGCCGCGAGTGATTTCAGGATTTCGAGTTGCGCGACATCCAGCGCCTGGTCAGCAGCTGCCGGTATGTCCGGTGCAACGCCAGTACCTTCCCAATTGGTGCCGGTGATGGGATTGATCGCTCGGCCAAAGGGCAACGAAAGTCGGGCGTACACGCCTTCACCGGCATCCAGCAGGTGCATGTCCACGGGGTGAGCGCCGCCACCGGTGGTTTCTCCCACCACGGTCGCGCGTTTCATGTTCTTGAGGTTGTAGGTGAATTCTTCGGCAGCCGAAAATGTGAATGCCGATGTCAGGATGTACACCGGGGTATCCGTCATCCTTGGCCCGTTCACATCGGCATGAGTCCAGAACTCTTCCGTCCGGTCACCCTTGCGAATATAGAACGAATTGAGATGCTTCGGCTCATCGAACAGATAACTGCTGATGAGCTGGATCATGCTCGGGTCGCCGCCGCCGTTGCGTCGCAGGTCAAAAATGATGGCCGAGGAATTGGCCAGGAAGTTCATCGCCGCAATCGCGGTTGGCCCGCCGAGTTCAGCTCCGATGAAGCCGCGAAGGTCAAGATAACCGATATTGCCTGGCAGGATCTCCACCTTTCTGAATCCGAAATTGCTGGAGCGGGCAACTTCCCGGCGGTCATCGACACGCTCTCCATCCCGTAAGGCCTCAGCAGCCTGGGGTGGAGGTGCAGGCATCACGCTGAGATGCTTGTCACGGCTGATGGCCTGCAGGTCCAGCGTGATTTGCTGGGTGAGATCATTCAGCGTTTGAAAACTGTTGTAGCCTCCCTCGAAGTGCTTTTGTTCCATGGCGCTGGCCATTTCTTCGGCCACCTCCGGGAATACATAGATCTCGCGCATCAGTTCGGCAACCTGCTCGACCAGTGAGTCGCGATTCGTAGCGGTAAGCGTGGGGTTGTCGCTTGGTGCCTGGGCATTTGCTCCCGCAGGCATAAGCATCGCAAGCATCATCAGGCAAGCGTATCGGTTGATGTACATGGAACACCTCAATCTGGTTTCAACATGCAGACGAACCCGGGAGAGAAATCGTCGCAAGCCGCCAGCCGGCCCTGATTCATGGGGTTGGTTTGTGGGATACGAGCTGTTCGCAGCGCTGCGGAGGAGGGCGCTTTGGCTTAATCCGCTTCTTTCGGGCTGTGTTCCGATTCAAGCGTACGCTGCACGTCGTGCGGAACAGGGTCGTAATGGCTGAATTCCATGGTGTAGGAACCCTGGCCGCCGGTCATGCTCTTGAGTTCCGCATGATATTCCGTCAGCGAGCTCAGCGGCATGTCCGCCTTGATGGTCATGAATCCGCTGCCGACGCTTTCGGTGCCGCTGATGCGGGCGCGCCGGCCGGCCAGGTTGCCGGTGACGTCACCCATGTTGTCATCGGGAACCGTCACATCAATTGAAACGATGGGCTCGAGAATTTGCGGCCCGGCGCTGCGAATGGCTTGCAGGAACGCATGGCGACCAGCGATTACAAACGCGATTTCCTTGGAGTCCACCGCGTGGAACTTGCCATCGTATACCGTAACCTGGATGTCCTGCAGCGGAAAGCCGGCGATGGCGCCTTCGTCCAGGATTTGCCTCACGCCTTTTTCAACGGCTGGAATCAGGCTGGAAGGAATGGCGCCACCCACCACTTCATTGACGAACTCAAACCCTTCACCACGCCGCAGCGGTTTGATGCGCAAGTAGACTTCTCCGAACTGGCCGGCGCCACCGGTTTGCTTCTTGTGGCGGTAATGCGCCTCAGCGGCCCGGGTGATGGTTTCGCGGTAGGCGATGCGCGGCGGCCTGGTATCCACCTCCACGTTATAGCGTTCCTTCATGCGCTCCAGCATTACGCGAATGTGCAGCTCGCCGAGGCCTCGAATGACAGTTTCGTTCAGTTCCTGATTGTGCTCCACACGCAGGCAGGGGTCCTCTTCGGTGAGGCGGGTGAGGGTTTGTGCCAGTTTCTGCTCTTGCCCGCGGCTTTTCGGGGAGATCGCCAGGCCGTACATGGGCTGTGGAAAATCCAGGGGCTTGAGGTGGAAATTATCCTCATCATGCGAATCATGCAGGATGGCGTCGTAATGGATTTCATCGACCTTGGCGACTGCACAGATGTCACCCGGGATGCCGGCATCGATCTCCATGTGCTTGCCGCCCTGCACACGGAACAGATGGCCCACCTTGAAGGGCTTGCGGGCATCACCCACGAACAGTTGCGTATCCGGCCTTACAGTGCCCTGGTAAACGCGAAAAATACTGAGTTTGCCAACAAATGGGTCGTTGCTGATCTTGAATACATGCGCCACCACGTGGGCATCCGGGTCGGGTTTGACGGTGACTTCCCTGGCGTCTGCTCCTTCACCCTTGAGCACCGGTGGCGGGTTGCCTTCGCTGGGGTTGGGCAGCAGGCGTTTGCACAGGCGCAGGAATTCACCCAGGCCGGCATCGTTATTCACAGAAGTGAAGCAGATCGGTACGAGGTGGCCCTCCCGCAGGGCGCGTTCAAACGCATCGTGCAACTCGTCGCGCGACAGGGTTTCGCCCTCCAGGAATTTTTCCATCAGCGCTTCGCTGGTTTCCACCACCTGGTCGATGATGGCATCGTGGGCTTCAGACAAGGAGAAGATGTCGGTGTCGCCGTCGGTCTGGAAAAAGCAGTCGCTCACCGTGGTGAAGTTTTTCGCCGGCAGGTTGATGGGCAGGCATTCCGGCCCGAACTCCTCGCGAATGGATTTGACCAGGTTGGTCAGACCGGCGCTGTTCTGGTCCATCTTGTTGATGATGATGATGCGGCACAATCGCCGGGCTTTGGCGCGTTGCATCAGGCGGCGTGTCGACAGCTCGATACCATTATTGGCATTGACGACGATGGCGGTGGTTTCCGTGGCCGCCATGGCCGCCAGGGTCGGGCCGCGAAAATCGGGAAATCCGGGGGTATCGACCAGGTTGATGTGGGTGCCTTCGAATTCCAGGCTGGCGATTGCTGAATCCAGCGAGTGCTGGTATTCCTTTTCCAGCGGATCGTGGTCGGTGGTAGTGGTGCCGCGCTCGATACTTCCCGCCTCTCCGATGGTGCCGGATTTGGCCAGGAGGGCTTCAATGATGGAGGTTTTTCCTGCGCCTGTGTGTCCAGCCAGCGTGATATTGCGGATGTCCTCGGTTCGATACTGCGGCATAAGAAACTCCTCAGTCTTCAGGCGTGGGAATTCATCCTAGTACAGAATCCCCGTTTACGGAACCCGCACTGAAAATGTGCGTCAAAGTGGTTGGCTGGGTCTGCGGTTCACATTCCACCGCACAGGGGCTTCAGCTCTTTCTTGCGAGACATTTGTCTTGCCTGTCAAAACCCGCAATTGGGCGCCCTCAGCGGCGCCTTTTTTTGTTCCCTTCGAGGCCCGAACCCGGGATTACCTTTTAATGAGGGCAATTAAGGAAAAGTCGAGGCTTTTTCAGTACTGCCTGTACACTGGCTGGTGAATTCGCTAATTTGCGCCAGCATAATCAGCGGTAATCCAGGCCGCGGCAATCCAGGCAGTTTTCCAGGTGCGTTCATTCAGCATGAGTCCCGAGTGGATAGTTCTCAAATTTGGCGGAACCAGCGTTGCCGGTCCGGCACAGTGGCAAACCATTCGTGACCTGGTGCTGGAAAACCGTCACGCCGGGCGGCGCGTTCTGCTGGTTTGTTCCGCGGTGTCCGGCATCACCAACCAGCTGTCTGAACTGGCCGACCAGCCGCTGAAGTCGGGCATTGAACCGGTTTTGGCGCGGCATTCGGAATTGGCCGGCGAGCTGCAGGTCAACGCGGATGACGTGCTCGAAGTTTGCCGTTTACGCATGCAGGACTGCCTGCGGAAATTGGGGAAGAGCCCGGATGATCACGCTGCCCGCGCCGACCTGCTGGCATGCGGCGAGTGGCTGAGCACGCGTATAGGTTCGGCCTACCTGTCCCGTTTCGTGGGGGTGGATTGGCTGGATGTACGCCAGCACCTGGTGGCTGAACCCGAGCCTGAACTTTCCACGGCCCGGCAGTGGTTGTCCGCCAGTTGCCGGGCTAAGGCAGATACAGGGTTTCAGCAGCGCTGTAATACGCTGGAGCCGGTCGTGATTACACAGGGTTATGTCGCCGCCAATCCCGGAGGTGACACGGTGCTGCTGGGCAGGGGTGGTTCTGATACTTCGGCGGCGCTGTTGGCGGGGCGCCTGGATGCCGCCCGGCTTGAAATCTGGACCGATGTGCCCGGGCTGTTCAGCGCTGATCCGCGCCGGGTGCCCGACGCCCGGTTACTGAAGGACCTGGATTATGCTGAAGCCTTGGAAATGGCTGCGGCGGGCGCGAAAGTGGTCCATCCAGGCTGTATACGCGCCGCGGCGGAAACGGCTACGCCCCTGGTGATCCGGGATACGAACCGCCCTGAGCTGGAGGGCACCCTGATCAGCCACCAGTCCGGTGAAGAAACGGGGGTAAAAACCATCACCTGCCAGCACGGCATGCTGGTGCTGCTGCTGGAGAAAATCGACAACCGCCGTGAAGTGGGCTTCCTGGCCAATGTATTCGGGGTTTTCCGCCAGCGCGGCATTTCCATAGACCTGGTCGCAACATCGGAAACTACCACAACCGTTGCAATCAACCGTCCGGCCAACCTGCTGGATGATGCCTCATTGGCCGGCCTGGTGCAGGATCTTGCTATATATTGCACTGTCCAGGTCCACGCGGCTTGTGTCTGTGTCAACCTGGTGGGAAGGGGAGTCAGGAAAGCCCTGTCCCGATTCCGTGCCAGCATGGAATACTTTGAGGACCGCCCGTTGCTGATGTTGTCACAGTCCGCCAATGACCTTTGCCTCAGCCTGCTGGTGCCGGAAGGTGACCACGAAATGCTGTTGCACAAGCTGCACCGGGAACTCATGGTTGAGGGCCGGGCGGCACTGGGGCCGAGCTGGCAGGATCTGCAGCGTTGGGAGTGATGGCCCATGCGTGATCCCAAAGCCGCGCGCAGTTTCTCCTTCCTCAGCCGTAATTTTGACCCGCTGACAGGTACCGTCTTCCTCGCCTATCGCATTGACGATGGGCCGGAACTGATTGAAAAAGTTATGTTTCCCTATTCACCCTGGTCGGCAGATGCCAGCCGGCAGCTGGCATTTGAACGGGCGCTGGAACTGCTGCACCTGGTTTCCGGAATCAGTTACTGGAAGGCAGGCCTGGCGCCGGTCATGGAATTTCCTGCGGGCAAGCCGCCGCCTGCGGTGGCTGATTTCCTGGCGATCCTGTACGACCGGGGTTTGGCGGAATTCGGTTTCGTCAATGGTGTCAATGTCAGCGACCGGCTGGCTTTCATGGCCGACACCGGCCGTGAAGCCGCGCCAGTGGATTTGCTGTTGCCGGAGCGCGCGCTGGTCGCCATGGGCGGTGGCAAGGACAGCCTGGTGGCTTTGCGGATTGCGCAACAAGCCGGGCTGGAAGTCCTGCCGGTTTGTGTGGGCGGTTCCAGCCTGATTCGGGACACGGTTGCCGCCGCCCGACTACCCCTGTTGCAGATTCGCCGTGAACTGTCACCGCACCTCAGGACCATGAACGAGGCAGGTGCCTGGAATGGCCATGTGCCCGTCACCGCCATCAATTCGGCCATCCTCGTCTGTGCGGCGCTGCTGTATGGCTATCGGTACGTGATGTTTGCCAACGAGCGCTCGGCGGATGAAGCAACGCTTCAGGACCGAAACGGGGTCCCTGTTAATCACCAGTACAGTAAATCCAGTGCGTTTGAACAGGCCTGGCAGAAGGTCATTCACGAGCAGGTCAGCCCGGACATGGATTGCTTCTCGCTGTTGCGGCCATTTTCTGAGCTGGAGATAGTTCGTAGATTCAGTAAGTTAACGGAATTTCATGAAGTTTATTCCAGCTGCAACCGCAATTTCCATCTGGATGGTCCGTCCATCACCGGGCGTTGGTGTGGCAATTGTCCCAAGTGCCGGTTTGCCGCATTGAGCCTGGCGCTGTTCCTCGGCCCCGATGAAGTGATTGGCATCATGGGAACAGACCTGCTGGATGACTCCGAACAGGAGGAGGGATTCAGGGAACTGTGTGCCCTCGGGCGGGACAAGCCATTTGAATGCGTGGGCGAAATGGGCGAAAGCCGGGCGTCCCTGGCTGCGCTTGCGAAAAAGCCGGAGTGGAAAGACAAGGCAGTGGTACGCAGACTGGCACCTGAACTGGCCGGGCTGCTGGTGCCTTCGCTGGAATCCCTGTTGCAGCCCTCGGCTTCGCACAGCATACCGAAGGCCCTGTTGCCTCGTTTGAGGGAAGCGTTCGCCTGATGCAAACCAGCGAGCTGGCAGGCAAACGAATCGCCATATTGGGTGCAGGCCGGGAAGGCCAGGCGACGTATCACTGGCTGAAACACCGCCTGCCTGGCCAGCCGGTGCAACTCTTTGCTGAAACACCTGCCGATGTGGATTTCCAGAACTCCCTGGCTCAGGGTGACAGCCTGTATGCAGGCAAACTGGACGACGCGCCCCTCAGTAATTTTGAGGTGCTGGTCCGCTCGCCGGGCATCAGCATCTACCGATCCGCTTTGCGCCATGCGGTGAATGCCGGCTGCCGGATCATTTCGCCCAGCACGCTCTGGTTTGCGGCGCATCCTGAGGCCAGGACCATCTGCATCACCGGCACCAAGGGCAAGAGCACCACTTCAGCCCTGGCGGCGCACATGCTCCGCGCCTGTGGCCGAAGAGTGCAACTGGCAGGCAACATCGGCCTGCCGTTGCTGGCTTGTGACAATGCGGCAAGCGAATCGGAACCTGTTGACTGGTGGGTGATCGAGCTGTCCAGTTACCAGCTTTGCGACCTGCAAGCGCGGCCGGACATCGGCGTCATCCTGAACCTCAGCCCCGAGCACCTGGACTGGCATGGTGGCGTTGAAACCTATTTTCGCGACAAGCTGCGCCTGGCGGACCTGACGGCTCCAGGTGGCCTGCTGATCAACGCCACGGATTCGCTGCTGCTTGAACGCTTCGGCCGGGATGTGGCGGCACAAGGGTTCAATTCGGTCAGTGGCATCTGGTGTGACGGCCGCCAGTTCATGCTGGGTGATACGCCGTTGGATGTGGAAATGCCCGCCAACATGCCGGGCCGGCATAACCGCGCCAATGTGGCAGCTGCGTTGAGTATAGTGAAAAAAGCCGGGTTCGGCCTGGAAGCAGCCATAGCTTCCCTGGCTACCTACCAAAGCCTGCCACACCGGTTGCAGGTGCTGGGGGAAATCAAGGGCGTTCGCTGGATCAATGACAGCATTTCTTCCACGCCCGTCGCAACGGCAGCGGCGTTGGAAGCGCTGGCCGGCAAATCGATCGTGCTGTTGCTGGGTGGCCTTGATCGCGGACTGGACTGGAGCATTTACTCAGCCGATTTTCATGCCAACCCACCCAAGGCGGTCATCACCATGCCGGACAACGGGCCTGCGCTCGCAAACTGGCTGCGAAGTTCCGGGCTCGAATTCAGTGCCGGCCTGCACGAGGTGTCCAGCCTGCAGGAGGCCGTGGAATTGGCCCGCCAGGTTTCCGGCCCTGGAGACCTGGTTTTATTGTCCCCGGGTTCGCCCAGTTTCCCCCGGTTTGTCGATTTCCAGCATCGTGGCCTGGAGTTTGCCAGGCTGGCAGGTTTCTGAATAAAAGTCCCGGCTGAAGCCATTCAACCGGGCAATCCGTGTTGTGAATGTTTAAAATGAGGCCGCGGGTCAGGGAGTGAGGAGTGCAGAAATCGCCCTGTCAGGTTTGAGGGAGAGACCATCCCGCGGCCTCGGTAAACTAGACCCCACCTTGCTCGAAAAAGTTTCAAATATTTTCAGGAGAAATCAACGTGTCCGAATCCAGTGGCCAGGCGAACAGTCCGGTAAAAGCCGTCATTCACACCTCCAAAGGTGATATCAAGATCAACCTGTTGGCCGATATTGCACCGGTAACCGTTGCCAATTTCGTCAATCTTGCGGCGAATGGCTTTTATGACAATCTCAATTTCCACCGCGTGATCCCCAATTTCATGATCCAGGGCGGATGCCCGAACGGCAGTGGCACCGGTGGCCCAGGCTACCGTTTTGAAGACGAGTGCAGTTCCAGGGCAAGGCACGATGGGCCGGGAGTTCTGTCGATGGCCAATGCCGGGCCGGGAACCAATGGCAGCCAGTTTTTCATCACCCATGTTGAAACAGCCTGGCTGGATGGCAAACACACGGTATTTGGCCGGGTGGAAGATGCCGGCGACCAGGCTGTGGTCGACGCCATTCGTGTGGGTGACACCATCTCCGGCATCGATATCAGCGGCGCCGAGGCCCTGGTTGAAGCCCAGGCCGACCGCATCAGGCAATGGAATTCCGTATTGGCCGGTTAACCGCCGGCTGTGGGCGGTGGCCCCGCTTCAGTGATCGCGGCTGACGCTGTACTGGGCGAGGGTCGCCAGGGCCGCTTTCCAGGGTGAATCAGCCACGGCATCCAGCGCCGCCAGGGCGGCGCTGGAGCGCGCCTGCGCCACCCGTGTGGTTGCGGCCAGGGCCCCGGTGTCATGAATTGCCTGGACGATCCACTGCAATTTGGAGATATCGCCGTTGCGAATGGCTTCGTCCACGGCATCACGTTGCTCGGCAACCAGCGCTTCACGACACAGGATCAAAGGTAGCGTAGGTTTGCCTTCCGCCAGGTCGTCGCCGCTGTTCTTGCCCATGGTGGCGGCATCGGAGGTATAGTCCAGCACATCGTCCATCACCTGGAAAGCACACCCCAGTTCGCGGCCATAGGTGGCCAGGTCCTGTTCCAGTTCGGGCCGTCCGGCGATGACCGCGCCCAGCTGGCAGGCGGCTTCAAACAGCTGTGCAGTTTTCTTTTCAATCACGCCAAAGTAGCGTTCTTCACTCACCTCCGGGTCATGCATGTTCAGGAGTTGTTCTACTTCGCCTTCGGCAATCCGGTTGGTGGCATCCGAAAGGATGTCCATGACCTGCATGGAATCGATGTCGACCATCATCTGGAAGGACCTGGAGTAAAGGAAATCACCCACCAGCACGCTGGCGGCGTTACCCCATACGGCATGCGCGGATTCCTTGCCGCGGCGCAATTCGGACTCATCCACCACATCATCGTGCAGCAGGGTTGCGGTATGTATGAACTCGATGATTGCAGCCAGCGTAATGTGCTGCTTTCCCGTGTAGCCGCAGGCCCTGGCGGCCAGCACGGCCAGCATCGGACGCAGGCGTTTGCCACCCGAACCGATGATGTATTCGGCGATCTGGCGGATCAGAACCACGTTGGAATCCAGGCTCTTGCGGATGAGTTCGTTAACCTGGCGCATGTCGTCCACGCACAGATCGGCAACGGACTGGATGTCCGGCGCCGGTCGGTTGCGCACGACGGCTGTGGCCTGGGCTGGTTCCATGTTTCTTGTTTTCGCTGGAAAGCGGCGATTATATGCTGCCCCATCGCTGTGACCAAACACCCTGGAAAATACTACGGGCAGCAAAGTTCGCATGAAGGTCAGCCAGGTCCAGAATTGCCCATTTCGCGAGGTGCTTCCCGAACTATAATGCGCGCTTTGCCCGGGAGCACTTGCTTGGTACCAGACCCGATCAACCGCAGCGAACTGAGGCTGGCCTTCACTCTGGCCGGGGTTATCGCCCTGCGCATGCTGGGTCTGTTCATGATCCTGCCGGTTTTCATGGTGTTGGCACGTGAAACGGCTGGCTTCACCCCCATGCTGGGTGGCCTGGCGGTAGGCGTGTATGGCCTGACCCAGACCATTTTCCAGCAGCCGTTCGGCTGGCTGTCCGATGTCTGGGGAAGGCGGCGAGTGCTGCTGTTGGGCATGGGCCTGTTCGCGGTGGGTGGAGTTGTAGCAGCCCTGGCCGAAACCATGACCGGCGTGATAGCGGGTCGCTGCCTGCAGGGCAGTGGCGCCATCGCCGGTGTGGCCATGGCCTTTGCGGCAGATCGGGTACGGCCCGAAAAGCGATCGGTGAGCATGGCCATCATAGGCATGGGAATCGGCGGGGCCTTCCTTCTGTCCATGGTGCTGGCCGTGCCGCTGGCTAACTGGATGGGCCTGCAGGGCATGTTCTGGCTGACAGCCATCCTGGCGGTGGGGGGCATGGGGCTGATACTGACGACTCCTGCCGCTGCAGCTCCGCCGGCGGAAGCGGGACCGGCCGCGGGCCACGACCAACCGGTGCTGTGGCTGTTGTCCGGAAGCGTGTTCCTGCTGCATGCGGTCATGACCCAATTGTTCGTGGTGCTGCCCGGGCTATTGGTCGATGATTTTGGTTTTTCCCTCAGCCAGCACTGGAAGATCTACCTGCCCACGATGCTGGTCTCCGTGGTGCTCATGATGCCTTTGCTGATTCGCAGTGGCGCCATGGGGGCGGAGCGTAAAATATTGTTGCCGGCATTTGCACTTTTGAGCCTGTCGCTGGCCAGCATGGGCTGGTCGGGTTCGCTGCCGCTGCTGACCTCATTGATGATCCTCTATTTCATGGCATTCAACCTGCTGGAAGCGACCATGCCGGCACTGTTATCGCGCCATGTGGGACAGTCAGGACGGGGTCGTCGCATGGGAACCTACAGCAGCTTCCAGTTCCTGGGGGCTTTTGTCGGAGGCGTGAGCGGGGGTTGGGTCCTGGGTAACTGGGGCGCTACCGCCGCGCTGTTGCTGGCGGCGGGCGTCAGCCTCCTTTGGACAGTGGCAATTGGCTTACTTTCCAGGCGGCTCTTTCTGACAGGTATGCCAGAATGACTGTGATAAACTCCTCGCCCTGAAGCTTCGAACCGACGAACCAATCAACTGAGAAATCCGGCCGCCTGTAGGCGCCGAAGGGAGATGCCTGATGGCACGTGGAATCAACAAAGTCATCCTGGTGGGCAACCTGGGTGCAGACCCTGAAACCCGTTACACCGCCAGTGGTGCAGCAATCACGAGCATTCGGATTGCGACCAGCGAGTCGTGGAAGGACAAGCAAACCGGCGAACAGCAGGAACGCACGGAATGGCACAGCATCACGTTTTTTGGCCGCCTGGCGGAAATTGCCGGCGAGTACCTGCGCAAGGGCAGCCAGGTTTACGTCGAAGGCCGTTTGCAAACCGACAAGTGGCAGGATAAGGACGGCAATGACCGTTACACCACCAAAGTGATTGCCAATGAAATGCAAATGTTGGGTGGCCGCGGCGAGGGTGGTGGCGGGCAGGCATCCAATGACGGCTTTCGCAGTAACCGCGGCGGCAACCGCCCCCAGGGCCAGCAGGGTAATGCCGCGCCGGACGAAGGTTTTGCGGACGACGACATTCCGTTCTAGTTTCCCATGAGGACCGTGCTGGTTACCGGCGGCGCCGGCTTCATTGGCGGCAATTTTGTATTGCGCACCCTGCGGCATCCGGAAAGTGATTTGCGGGTCATCAATCTCGACTTGCTGACCTACGCGGGCAACCTGGATACGCTGGCCAGCCTCGAAGGTGACCCCCGGCACGTCTTCGTGCGGGGTGATATCGGTGATGCGCAACGGGTGGCGCAGTTGCTCGAGCGCTACCGGCCCTCAGCCATCATCAACTTTGCCGCAGAAAGCCATGTGGACCGTTCCATCGACGGCCCGGCGGCGTTTGTCCAAACCAATGTCGTCGGTACCCTCAACCTGCTGCAGTCCGCGCTGGACTACTGGCGAAGACTGCCGGATGGGGAGAAAGCAGGATTCCGCTTCCTGCACGTGTCCACCGATGAGGTTTATGGCAGCCTCGGGGCCGAAGGGGCATTCACCGAAACCACGCCATATGCGCCCAATTCGCCCTATGCCGCCAGCAAAGCCGGTTCGGATCACCTGGTCCGGGCGTTTCACCACACCTACGGATTACCGGTGTTGACGACCAATTGCTCCAACAACTACGGGCCTTACCAGTTTCCGGAAAAGCTGATTCCACTGATGATACTCAATGCACTGGAGCTCAAGCCCCTGCCGGTATACGGCGATGGTTTGCAGGTCAGGGACTGGCTGTTTGTCGAAGACCACGTGGATGCGATCCATACGGTGTTGCGTTCCGGCGAACCCGGCGAGGTCTACAATATCGGTGGCAATGCTGAACGAACCAATCTGGAGGTGGTCCAGTCCATTTGCCAGGCGCTGGATGAGCTGAGCCCGGCCAATGGGATGCCGGATCGCCGGCAGTTGATCACCCACGTGGCCGACCGGCCGGGTCACGACCGGCGCTATGCCATTGACTGCACCAGGCTTCGCACCCGCCTGGGCTGGAAGCCGACCGTGAGATTCGAGCAGGGTTTGCGAAAAACGGTGGATTGGTACCTGCAGAACCCGCAATGGATATCGCGTGTACGCGATGGCAGCTACCAGGGTGAACGACTCGGCCTGGCCAACGGCCAGGTGAATTGAGCCGGCCTGATAGGAACTCAGCCATGTCAGCTATATTGAAACTCACATGAATGCTCGCAAAGGCATTATCCTGGCCGGTGGCAGCGGTACGCGCCTGTATCCGCTGACGCGCGTAATCAGCAAGCAGTTGTTGCCGGTCTACGACAAGCCGATGATTTTTTATCCATTGGCAACCCTGATGCAGGCGGACATCCGCGACATCCTCATCATCACCACGCCGCATGAACAGGCCATGTTCCGCTCGCTGCTGGGTGACGGCAGTGATTGGGGCATCAACCTCGAATTCGCGGTCCAACCCAGCCCGGATGGGTTGGCCCAGGCTCTCATCATTGCCGAGGATTTCCTGCAGGGTTCGCCCAGCTGCCTCATCCTTGGCGACAATATTTTCCATGGTGGCGGGCTGAGCGAGGTGCTGGAACGCGCCACGCAACGGCAGGAAGGAGCCACCATATTCGGCTACTGGGTGAAAGACCCTGAGCGTTACGGCGTGGTTGAATTTGATCGTGAGCAGAGAGTTTTGGGAATTGAGGAGAAACCGGAACAGCCGCGTTCCCACTACGCAGTGACCGGCCTGTACTTTTATGACAGCCGGGCGCCTGAACTGGCGCGCAGTCTGAAGCCTTCGAAGCGTGGCGAACTGGAGATCACTGACCTCAACCGCTGTTACCTGGATGCCGGCAAACTGTCGCTGGAGCGGCTCGGGCGCGGCTATGCCTGGCTGGACACGGGCACGCATGAATCGCTGCAGCAGGCCGCCAGTTTCATCGAAACCATCGAAGCCCGGCAGGGCCTGAAGGTCGCATGCCCGGAAGAAATTGCCTTCATGAAGGGCTGGATCGATGAAGCACAGATCAGGCACCTTGCCGAGCCGCTGCGCAAAAGCGGCTACGGCGAATACCTGCTGCAGTTGCTGACCCGAGGTCACGAACTGTGAAACTGCTCTCCACGGGATTGGCCGGCCTGGTGATCATCGAGCCCCGGGTGCATGGTGACCAGCGTGGCTATTTCAAGGAACTTTGGAAACATTCCAGCTACAGCGCGGCAGGCATTCCGGAACGATTCGTGCAGTCCAATGTTTCCCGCTCCGCGGCCGGCGTCCTGCGAGGGCTGCATTACCAATACCCTCACCCACAGGGGAAACTCGTGACGGTGCTTGATGGCCGTGTATTCGATGTTGCCGTTGATATTCGCACCGACTCACCCACCTACCGTCAGTGGGCCGGGGTGGAACTGTCAGCGGAAAACCACCGTCAGCTGTACATTCCCGAGGGCTTTGCGCACGGCTTTTGCGTGCTGGGCGAATCAGCCCTGATGAATTACCTGTGCACCACTGAATTCGATCCGGCCTTTGACGCCGCCATTGCCTGGAATGACCCGGACATCGGCATTGAATGGCCTGTTGATGCAAAGGGCCTGTCGGCGCGGGATGCCGCCGCACCACGGTTGCGTGATATCGCCATCGAAGACCTGCCCAGAATGCCGGTATGAACATCCTGCTCACGGGCGCCTCCGGCCAATTGGGAACCGAACTGTTGCCCCTGTTGGGTCAGTTGGGCCAGGTTACCGCCGTAGATCGGGTTGCGGGCCATTCAGGAACTGTCGTACAGGATCTGGCCAACCTTCATCGCTTTGAAATCCTGCTCAATCGTTTGCGTCCGGATGTGGTGGTCAATACAGCTGCGTTTACCGCCGTCGACAAGGCGGAAACGGAGCGAGATAACGCCTTTCGCCTGAATGCTGAATTACCGGCGTGCCTGGCGCGATGGTGTTACACCAACCGGCGAAAACTGCTGCACTATTCGACCGATTATGTATTTGACGGGACCAGCCGCTCACCCTATCGGGAGACGGATATCCCGAATCCCATCAATGTCTATGGTGAAAGCAAACTGGCCGGTGAGCAGGCCATCCTGGCCAGCGGCTGCCAGCACCTCATCATTCGCACTTCCTGGGTTTATTCAGCTCACGGTAACAATTTCCTGCTGACCATGCTGCGTTTGGCAAGACAGCGGTCTGAACTCGGTGTGGTAAGTGACCAGACGGGATGCCCGACATGGGCAAGGAACCTGGCAAATGCCAGCCACCAGGCCCTGAACGCGTTGCATAGCGACGATGAATGGAAATCCCGGAGCGGTGTTTACCACTACTGCGACGCGACAGTTACGTCTTGGCATGATTTTGCCCGCGAGATATTCCGCCAGGCGGTCGAACAGGAATTGCTGCCGCGCGTGCCACAACTGAACGCGATAAGTTCAGGCGATTTTCCGCAAGCGGCCCGGCGTCCGGTGTTCTCGGTCCTGGATACCAGCCGCATACGCCACCAGTTTGATATCAGTCCTCCGGAGCTGGCCGAATCATTGAGCCAGTGCCTGCGAGGCTGTGGAGACCAACAACTACCATGAGCAGCCAGAAACAGCCATGACCATCAATCCCGTGATTCTGTCCGGTGGCGCCGGGACCCGCCTGTGGCCCGTGTCGCGCAAGGCGCACCCCAAGCCGTTCATGAACCTCGTCGATGGGGAATCCCTGGCGGAGAAGACTTTTCGTCGCGCATTGGGCGTAGCTGCCGGTGGGGAAGTGATTACCGTGACCAGTCGCGATTATTATTTCTATACCCGTGACTTGTACCAACGCATCATTGGCGAAACTGCACGACCACCATTCCTGCTGGAGCCCGTGGGCCGGAACACCGCGCCGGCCATTGCGCTCGCCGCCCTTTACCTGCAGTCGAAGTCCGGCGCCGATGCCATCATGCTGGTGCTGCCGGCTGATCACCTGATCAGGGATGAGCCCGGTTTCCAGGCCGCGGTAGCGGAAGCGGCCAAGCTGGCTGAGCAGGGCTTCCTGGTGACTTTCGGAATTCATCCCACCCAGCCTGAAACCGGCTACGGTTACATCCGGCGTGGTGATGGCATCGCCGGTTCGGCCGGTTATTCGGTAGCGGCATTTGTGGAGAAACCAGACGCAGCCACGGCGGCGAAGTATGTGGCATCAGGTGAGTATGAGTGGAACTCCGGCATGTTTGCGTTTACGGCCGGCAGTTACCTGCAGGCGCTGCAGCAATATGCGCCGGACATTCACAAAGCGGCTTTGAATTGCTGGCGGACCATGGACCCATCGAAGCAACCACTGGAAATTCCGCAGGCATTGTTTGAACAATGCCCCGGTATTTCCATCGACTACGCTGTCATGGAAAAGGCCGGCAATACGGCCGTGGTCAGCGCAGACATTGGCTGGAGCGATATCGGCTCCTGGAAAGCCATATCGGAACTGTACGACTCCGATGAGGCGGGCAACCGTATCCAGGGCAAAGTGGTCATGGTGGAGAGTCGCGACTGTTTCGTGCAGGGCGGCAAGCGCCTGGTTGCCGCTGTCGGCGTTCAGAACCTGGTGATTGTGGATACCGGCGATGCCGTACTGGTTGCAGACCGGGAGCGCGCCCAGGACGTGAAAGCAGTTGTCAGCCAGTTGACCAGCCTGGAGGATGAGTCAGCCGTGTATCACCAGACGGTTCACCGGCCCTGGGGCAGCTACTCGATCCTTGAAGACGCTGAAGACTGCAAGGTAAAGCGTCTGGTAGTCAAGCCAGGACAGGTGCTGTCATTGCAATTGCATCACCAGCGCTCGGAGCACTGGACGGTGATTCGCGGTACCGCCAAGGTCAGGCTCGGTGATCGGGAATTCCTGCTGCGGGCCAACGAATCCACCTATATCCCGGCCAATACTCAGCACCGGCTGGAAAACCCGGGCAAGGAAGATGTTCACCTGATTGAAGTACAGACCGGGAATTATTTCGGCGAAGACGACATTGTGCGTTACGAGGATATATACGGCAGGGTCAAATAAGCGTTGACCTGTGGCCCCGTGCCTCCTGACCCGTGCCTCCTGACCCTGGCCTCCTGACCCGCCGCTCCGGCTCAGGAAGCGGAGCCCTGGTTGAGGTTGGCCTTGAGGTGAGAATATAGCGCCAGCCAGGGAGAAGAATACATCGGTGTTCCCTGGCCTGATTGCAGCGGTGTTTTCAGACCTGCCGTTGGGGTTGTTGATTTTTCGATCTGGTAGTTCATGTTTTTCTCCGCGATCGGCTTTGGCCGAGAGCTTCGGCGTTGTTTGCCCGTGTTGTTCATCTTGCTATCAATGACTGGTCAGCCTGGAAAAAGTTGGTCCATTCTGGCGAATATTTGTTACGGTTTGACGTGAGTACGCCAGGTTTGGTCGTGAACTCACGGATCATTTGGCTATGCCTATGAGGTACCTGGCTGTTTCCTTTCCCGCCCCAGTTCGCGGTCGATCTCAAATTCACGCGATGTGACATAGGCTTCCATCTTTTCCAGGCGCAGGTTCAATTCGCGAAACCGGTGACGCAAGGCGCCAAACACATCCGAAGGCGCATTGGTTACGCCACGCCAGAAATCCGCCTGCTCGTCGTTCTTGTACAGCTCCGCCGGCTTGGCCGGCAATATGATGGCAAGCGCCAGGTAGGTTATGACGACAAACGGAAAAAACGGCGGAAACAGTGCCATCAGCACGACAGCAATCCGCAGGCCCTTGCGATTGAAGTCAAAGTAGTCCGCCAGCCCGGCACAGACGCCGGCGATCATGCCGTTCTGTTTGTCACGGTACAGCCGGTGAGGGTTGTCAGTTTTGTAGAACTGGTTCATGCCCGACTTCTCCAGTTGGGAGCTTCAACGTCCAGGATGCGCTCCAGCGTCTTGATTCGGTCTTCCATGCGGTTGGTCGAGTCCCAGATTTCTTTCAGCATTTTTTCATCTTCAGTGGAAAGGCCTTTGGATGTTTTCCACTTCGTGATGTAGTGAAAAATGATCCACAAAGGAAAACATACCGTCAGCAGCAGGACAGGAATCACATCAGACATCTTTGTTCTCCTTGCTGGAGGTGCTCAACCGTGATTTCAGTTTTTCCAGCTCGGCTTCCACCAGGTCATTGTCTTCCAGGCCGGCAATTTCGTCGGCCAAAGTGCGATTGTGACCCATGGCACGAGCTTCCGCTTCCGACTCCACCCGGTCGATGCGCCGCTCCGCGCTTTCAAAGCGATAGAGCATCTCGTCAATCCTGTCGTTGTGAATGTGCTTGCGCGCGGCCAGTTGCGAGGTTGCAGTCTTGTGCCGGACCAGGATGCTGCGCTGGCGTGCCTTTGCATCATTCAGTTTGCTCTGCAGCTGTGTGATGTCGGCATTGAATTTTTCCAGCTGGCCGTCGAGCACATCGCCTTCATGCTGCAAACGGGTCACCTGCTCGGTAAGTGCCTGCTTTTCGGACAGGGCTGCCCGCGCCAGGTCTTCGCGCTCCCGGCGCAAGGCCAGTTCCGCACGGCGGTCCCACTCGCTGATTTCCCGTTCAATGAATTCGATATGCCGGCGGTTCTCCTTGCTGTCGGCGATGCAGCGTGCGGCGGCCGAGCGAATCTCCACCAGGGTGTCTTCCATCTCCTGGATCATCAGGCGAATGATCTTTTCCGGATCTTCCGCTTTTTCCAGCACTGCGTTGATATTGGCGTTGACGATGTCGCTGAATCGCGAAAATATCCCCATGTCCATGACTCCTGAAATAGTGAAATGACGCACTGGGTAATGCAGGGTTCGTGCCACTTCCTTCCGAAACTACAAGTTATTGAATTATCGGAGTTAATTTCATATGACGTGAGGGGTGTACGCGTGCAATTTCCGGCCAGTTGGCTGATCACACCAAATGATGGCGGAAACTTTGTAGTACCAAACCCGGTCAATATCCCACAAGTTACGCTCATGGATCCGTGCCCGCATGGTTTTATGCAGCCTTTGGCGCGGCGTGGCAAGTGTATGCTTGCTGCTGTAGAATGGGCGTCTTTTGACGCGCCGGCAGCCCGCAATTTAAATTCTGGCCTGGCCGGATTTCAGTTTTTTACCTGGAGGAAAAATCGATGCGATTCAGATTCGCACCCCTCGTTATTATTGCCCTGTTTGCCACTGCTCCCGCAATGGCCCAGGACGTCACGTCCGAAAAGGGCAAGCTCAGCTACGCCGTGGGCTGGGATATTGGCGAAGACATCGCGCGCCGTGGTGCTGAATTCGATGTTGAGAGCGTGATCGCCGCCATTCGCGATTCCGGTGCCGGCCGCGACCCGCAGGTCAGCAAGGAAGAAATGACTGCCGTGCTTACTGCATTGCAGCAGCGTGTACGCCAGGAGCAGGCAGAAGCATTCCAGAAACTGGCCGATGAGAACCAGAAAGCCAGTGCTGAATTCCTGGCAGCCAATGCCAAGAAGAACGGGATTGTTGCCCTGCCCAGCGGCGTGCAATACCGTATTATTGAAGAAGGCGATGGAGCCCGCCCCGGCATGGATAGCACCGTGAAGGTTCATTATCGCGGCAGCAAGATCAATGGCCTTGAGTTCGACAGCTCATTTGCCCGTGGCGTACCGGAAGAATTCACCGTGAATGCGGTGCTGCGCGGTTGGCAGGAAGTATTGCCGCTGATGAAAACCGGAGCCACCTGGCAGGTTTTCGTTCCGCCTGAACTGGGTTTTGGCGCACGCGGCAATCCGCCCGTAGGCCCGAATGAAGCACTGACGTTTGACCTGAAACTGGTTGAAATCGTCAAGCAGTAAGAGTTTCACCAGGGGCTGCCGTTCGGCAGCCCCGGTTTGTTCCAACACCTTCAGGAAAACCGGTGAGTTCATCACAATCAACAACGGCAGGCATCAATTCCGCTGATGCGATTGCCTCGCCGTGTATTGGCGTGTGTACTCTCGGCCCCGGTGACATCTGCATCGGCTGTTTGCGTACTTCCGCGGAAATTGGAGCCTGGCCTGACTTGAACAGCCAGCAACGCAGACTGGTCATGGCTGAATTGCCACGGCGCCTGGAAGTGCTGTTCGCGAAATGACCCAGGCCCGGATTCCGGTTGCCATGTGCTGGCAAAGCCGGCTCAAGGCGGCGGTTTCGCCACTGGGGTCTGGAGTTGGACAGTTGGAAGTCAGGGGTTACCGGCCGCCGGGCCGGGACAGGTACCGTCCACGCCGCACTGCCGCCGTGCTGGTTCCACTGCTGGATCTCGAACAACCGGAAATCGTTCTGACCCGGCGGGCGGACCATTTGCCGCAACATCCCGGCCAGGTCAGTTTTCCGGGTGGTGCCGCCGAGGCGGGTGACCCGTCTGCAGTTCACACTGCGTTGCGGGAGGCCCATGAGGAAATCGGCCTGCCCGTGGATAAGGCCACACCACTGGGTTTTCTTGACCGCCTGGATACCATTTCGGATTATCGCGTGCTGCCAGTGGTGGCACTGGTCAGCACACCGGTCATCTGGGTGCCTGATGTCAGCGAAGTGGCGGAGGTATTTACGATTCCCATGGACTATGCCACGAACCTGGAACACTACGAAAACCGCCCCATCGAGCGCGCCGGCTCCACGTACCCCATCTGGTACCTGCAATATGGGCGCTATACGGTTTGGGGTGCCACCGCCGCCATACTGCTGAACCTGGCCATACGTTATCAGGATGCAAAGCATGTCTGAAATACTTGTCTCAGTCGAACAGTTGCAGCAACTCCTCGCGCAGGGCCGTTGCATGCTGGTGGATTGCCGTTTTGACCTGGCCCGGCCGGAGCAAAGCAGGCTGGATTTCGAACAGGGTCATATTCCCGGTGCCGTTTATGCGCATCTTGATGAACACCTTGCTTCTGAAATAACACCCCAAAGTGGCCGCCATCCCCTGCCGGACAAAGGCGTGTTCGCTGCGTTTCTCGCCAGCATTGGCTGGGCCAGTGAGAAGCGGGTCGTTGCCTATGACGCCGGCAACGGCGCGTTTGCCGCGCGGATGTGGTGGCTGATGCGGTTTTTTGGCCTGGACTGCGCCCTGCTCGATGGTGGCCTGGCTGCGTGGCGGAACGCTGGTTTGCCAATGGAACAGGGCCTCTCCAAGCTGATGCCAGGCGCGACGCCTGACCTTCGGGAAAACAGCGCCATGATCGTAGAAGCCAGCGACATACTTGCCGCAGGCACGCGGCTGACCTTGATCGATGCGCGCGCACCGGAGCGATTTAGTGGCGAAACAGAACCGCTGGACAGCAAGGCAGGGCATATTCCCGGCGCACTGAACCGGCCTTTTGCGAGCAACCTGGATGCGGCAGGGAGGTTCAAGCAACCGGACCAGTTGAAAGGTGAGTTCCAGCAGCTGCTGCGCCGTGTGGATCCCTCAAGTACCGTGCATTACTGTGGCTCCGGAGTAACCGCCTGTCACAATGCTTTTGCCATGGCGCTGGCAGGGATTGAGGGCTCGCGGGTTTATCCCGGTTCATGGAGTGAGTGGATACGCGACCCCGCCCGGCCGGTTGAGGTTTCCGGCTGAGAAAACCACTCGGGCCTGACCTTCGGGTACGACCCCGCTGGTCAGGCTTTTTGCTGTAGCCGGGCCACCATGGCTTCCAGGGTTTGCTGGGTCTGATCTGAAAACCACAACTTCAGGAACTCGTCGACCCCCATATCCCGCTCATCCCCAAACAGCGCATGCAGGTCTTCGCGCACGAGGGCGCGCGTTGCCAGCATGGCATGGGAGGGCAGGGAAACCAGCATCTGACAATATTCGATGGCCCGGCTTACAACGGCTTCGGGACTTTCGGCCAATTCATCCACCAGTCCTGTGGCCAGGGCCTCCTCGGGACTGAGCATGCTTCCCGGCACCAGTATCCTGGCGGCTGCATGAGGCCCCATCAGGCGAACAGCAGCATTCTTGATCAGCTTTGAAACCACCAGGCCTACCTGTACCTC
Source organism: uncultured Wenzhouxiangellaceae bacterium (assembly GCA_964470455.1). GTDB lineage: Bacteria > Pseudomonadota > Gammaproteobacteria > Xanthomonadales > SZUA-36 > JAWXBM01. The sequence goes on along the minus strand of CAYYCX010000020.1, from coordinate 3,293 downwards.
GTTCATTCCTGTTTTGTATTTGCCCGCGCTCATGATCCGGTAGTCGCCATACAGCGCCAGCACGATCCCGCCTGCCGGACAGTGTCCATTGAGCGCAAATACGGCAGGCACCGGCATGTGGGCAATGGTGCGGGTCAGTGTGGCAAACGCCTTCCAGAACCCGGCCATTCCGGCACTGTCAAGCTGCAGCAGAGTGGGTACGTCGAGCCCTGCTGAAAACATTCCCGGGCGGCCTGAAATCACCACTGCAGCGCTGGTTTCACCAGCTTCATGCAGGGCCTCGGCCAACGCATCCACCAGCTCACGATTGAGGGCATTGGCGGGCGCGCGGTCGAGCTGGATTTCACGAATACGGCCGTGGTCCCTGATTTGCAGCATGTCATGGCTCCGGTAAATGTTCAGGATGAATTCAGAACGTGCAGTCTATTCTGCGGCTGCAAGGAGCGCAAAAGGAGGATAATCATTGAACCGCAAATGGCAGGTAGTAGCAGCTGCGGATTTTGATTTCTTCATGTATCCCGACGCCATGCCTGGCCGCTGGTTGTGGATTGACGGCAGCACGTCAACTCAGGCTGGTCAAGCCTGTGCACACGGAAGAGCATGGAGTTATTATAATAAATGGTGAATCGTGGTTCGGGATGCAGCGAATACTGTTAGTCTGGACACCATGAATTTGGTGCACAACCTCAGCGAGAATGCACATGAATCCAATTAATGCAAGGACAGGGTTGGTAATGGCGGTTCTGGTGCTGTTGCCGGCATTTCATACCGCGCCACTGTGGTCACATGATGTCATTACTGGCGGCCGGATTGTGTCTACACCGCAGGAGCTGAACCGCAACTCATCGAACAAACAACCCAGTCATCTGCCCGGCAGTGCGCATCGGCATGTTTACCAGCGCCAGGAGTACGGCAAGAACTACCGCCGCGGGCACAGCGTCAGCGGGCCCTATGGCAACATCACCATCTGGTCGGCCGCTCCGGTTGAGGCCTACCAGGCACCCGCCCGGAACCGGACGGGGCACATGCGGAACAAACAGGCTGTTCCTCCCACCGGCCCCCGGCTTCAATACGACCCTGACTACGGCAAGCCTCCCAGGAACAACCGCTGAACCGAACGCTCACTACCAGGTGTAGTGAGCGGTGTAGGTAATGACAGCCTCACCTTCGCTGTCCACCTTGACTTTGAACCGGATGCGGTTGCTGTTTTCCTTTTCAAAGCTGTGGCTGGCATTTTCCAGTTTCCAGTTGGCCGCGCGGTAAAGATTTTCCAATATCGCCACTTCTACAGGCTCCTCCTTGTGATTGCGGATCCTGATTTCAAAGGTTTCCCACAGCTGCCGGCTCTTGCTGTCTACACGGAAGTCAGTCTGTTTGCGCTCGCCAACGACATCGAACGCATTGCCCATACGAATCAGAACTTTTTCGTTGCGGGGGGTGTGGTCAATCACATCCTCACCGATGAACTCCAGGCTCTGGTCCGCTGCATCCAGCTGGTTGACGCGTATGCGCCCGGCAGGCAAGGGAACGCCCAGCTGGTTTTTTTCTTCATTGGCAAAGCGCAGGTAGACATTGATGTCGCCATTCCCGTATCGGCCGTATTCTTGATCCAGTTGCTGGTATCCATGCCAGGAATACTGCAGTGTGGGTGCAAATACCAACTCCTTGGTGCACTCGATGGTATTCGCCTTGGGAAACAGCTGGATCTGCTTGGTTGAATTGTCCGGCAAGTCCGTGCGCCGGCCAAGCGTATAGAGGTGGTACTCAAAAAAGGACTTTTCTTCAAATCCTGCAGCATCTTCCGCCATGGCCATCTTGTAAACCACCTCCCGTGAAGCGGGGCGGGGAGATTGGGCGCGATTCACATCTCCGGCAATCAGTTTCAGGCGGGCATTGTCATAGGAGGCTCCGGACTGGTTGATGATGCTCACCCAGGAAGACAGGTCCATTTGGCAGCCTTTGGCTTCATTGAGCACCACATTGTAGTCGGCCCACCAGGTCATGCCCTGGGTTTCATAGGCCAGCCTGGCTTTCTGTGTGCCTTTCACCGGGCTGTCCAGCAACCACTCCAGCGTAGGGCGGGTAATGAGGCCGCCGGGCAGTTCCGGAAAGTGGATATTCGAATAGCTGCGCAGGCCGCGGACACTGCCATCATCCATCAGCAGGGTCAGGCCATCACCGATCCCCATCAACTGGCCTTCGACCAGGTCGACGTAATCGCCGCGAGGCTGTTCCACGCTGATCCGCTGCCCCAGGTAGCGTTCCAGCAATTTGGCCTGGCTGACCAGGTCAAACTGGAAACTCTGTTCCAGCACGCGGGTACCGGGCTGGTCCAGCGAGGTGAAGGTGACCGTTGTTGGGTCGATCAATGCCGCGACATCCGTGACGCGCAGCGCATTGGTGCCTTTGGGCAGATCAAAAGTACGGTCATGGCGAACGATTCCATATCCCGGCACATTGCCTCCATAATTGAAGTTGCCATTCGGGCGATACAGGTTGGGGTCCACCGCGCCAGGCTGCATGCGGGAATAAATGGTGATCGAATCATCGCTTTCCGCAGTGACCGCGGCATTCAGGGTGCCCTGGCACATCGCGGTGACAAGAAGGGGAATCAAGCGCTTCATGTTAGGCTTCCTTGTGTTGAAATTGGTTACTCATATCGTATAACGCATCATTTCGGGATCCGGGGTTAATCCGCATGAAAAAAATCCTGTCGCCAGTGTTTGTGACACTCATTGCAGCCATTTTACTTGCCTGCAGTGTATCGGAGCCGCCACCCGACCTGGAATGGCGCAACGGCTGGATAAGGGCGCTGCCGCCCGGCTCGGGCATGACAGCGGCTTACGGTGAATTGCGCAACAACAGCAACAAGGCCATCGCGCTCGATGCATTCGACAGCAATGCGTTTGCCATTGTGGAGTTGCATCGAAGCAGCATGGAAGACGGGGTCAGCCGCATGCGTGAACAGAAAGGTGTGCGAATTGCTGCAGGAGAAGCCCTGCAGTTGCAGCCAGGCGGATTGCACCTGATGCTGATGAAGCCCGAAGGAAAGCTCAACGTGGGAGATCCGGTTGAAATTGGCATCACCAGCGCCGGGCAGCGTTTTGTGTTCAGCCTGCCGGTTGAGTCGCGCTGATTTTAAAAAACAATCGTCTTTGGCTCAGGCTGATTTTCGCTGCTGGGGCCTGGTCAGCATGCGAGCGAGGAATTGCCCGGTGTAGGAGTGCTCAACCTGCGCGATCTGTTCGGGTGTTCCCTGCGCGATGATTTCGCCGCCTCGCTCGCCGCCCTCG
>CAYYCX010000019.1:0-50241 GCA_964470455.1 uncultured Wenzhouxiangellaceae bacterium | reverse complement strand
GGGAGATCATCGACCTCACAGACATGAAGCAGAACCCGGTAGACACCCATCGGGAGACCTTTACCGAGGTCGTCATGCTGCCGGTGCTGCGTGAGCAGCTCAAGGTCATCAACCCCTGGCTCGAAGACGATCAGGTCGAGGAAGTGGTCAAGCAGCTCACTGCGAGCTTCCCGAGCACCGGTTTACTGGAGAACAACCAGCACCTGTTCCAGCTACTGCTGGAAAATACCAGTGTCAGCGAGAACCGCCGGAGTGGCGAGAGGAGCCCGACCGTCCGCTTTGTCGACTTTGCGACCCGCGACAATAACCGCTTCATCGCGGTTTGCCAGTTCAAGGTCCGCGTGCTTGGCACCGAGCACCACATCATTCCCGACATCGTTTTGTTCCTTAACGGCTTGCCGGTGGTGGTGATCGAATGCAAGTCGCCCAAAGTCAAGGACGCGATACCCGAAGCGATCGACCAGATCCTGCGCTACAGCGAGCAGCGGGGGGCGAAGGGAGAAGGTAGCGCGCCGCTGTTCTATTACAACCAGTTCGTGGTGGCGACCTGCCGCCAGGAAGCCAAGTTCGGCACCATCACCACCCACACGCAAAAGTACTTCTACCGCTGGGCCGATCCGTATCCACGAACCGTGAACGAGCTGGACCACGGCTCCGGCAGCCCAAACGATCAGCAGCGACTGGTCGCCGGCATGCTCGACCACAATAACCTGCTCGACCTGATTCGGACATTCACGCTGTTCACGACTGACGACCGAGGCCAAACCATCAAGATCGTCGGTCGCTACCAGCAGTTTCGGGCGGTGAAACTGGCGGTGAAGCGGCTGATCGAAGGCCGCAATCCCCGCGAGCGCAGCGGCATCATCTGGCACACGCAGGGTTCCGGCAAGTCGCTCACCATGATGTTCATGGTTCGGGAGATGTACCGGCACGCGCAGCTCTCGAACTGGAAGGTGGTTTTCGTCACCGACCGCACTCAATTGGAACAGCAACTTTCCGAGACCAGCCAGAGCATCGGTTTCACGGTGAAGCTGGCCGACAGCATCCAGAAGCTTAAGGAACTGCTCAGTGCTGACACCTCCGACCTGGTGATGGCGATGATCCACAAATTCCGCGAGGTGGACCTGTCCGAGACCTTCCCGGAGCTGAATGCCAGTCATCACATCCTCGTCATGACCGACGAGGCCCACCGCTCACAGTACAAGCTGCTCGGGGCCAACCTCGACAAGGGCATCCCCAATGCCGCCAAGATCGGCTACACAGGCACACCGATCGATAAAACCGAGCAGGTCTTTGGCGACTACATCGACAAGTACACGATGCGCCAGTCCATCGAAGACGGTGTAACGCTGGAGATCGTCTACGAAGGCCGCACGCACAACGCCGAGGTTCCCGATCAAGCTGGCATGGACGCGGCGTTTGAAGATGTGTTCAGCGACTACAACATCCAGCAGCGTCTGGACATCCTGGGGTACGGATCGCGGGACGCCTATCTGGAAGCAGATTCCACCATCCAGGCCAAAGCCCAGGACATGGTGAAACACTACCTCACTCACGTATTTCCCAACGGTTACAAGGCGCAGGTGGTGGCGACTTCACGCGAGGCGGCAGTACGCTACAAGACGCATCTGGATGCCGCGCTGGCGGCGGCAGTCACCGAGCTGGAGCAGGCCAACCCGGGCAAGCTGGACCTGGCACGGCTCAAGACGATGAAAACGGACGTCGTGATTTCCGCTAGCCATAACGACCTGCCCCACCTGAAGGAGTATTCCAACTCTTCCCGGCACGAGGCGAGCATCAAGAGCTTCAAGCTGTCGTTTGGCAGTGAAGAAGAAGGTGTCGATGGCAACACGGGCATCCTGATCGTCAACAACATGCTGCTCACGGGCTTTGATGCGCCGGTCGAGCAGGTGATGTATCTCGATAAGGTCGTGGTCGCCCACAACCTGCTGCAGGCCATCGCTCGCGTGAACCGCGTGGGCGGGGAATCCAAGGACAAGGGCTTCGTGGTGGACTATGTTGGCATCGGTCACCACCTCAAGAGAGCCATCGACACTTACGACGAGCGCGAACAGAAAGAGATCATCGACGCCCTGAGCTTTCCCGAGGAGGAGTTGCGGGAACTCCAGGATGCCCACGCTGCCGTTATGGCCCTGCTGCAGAAGCACGGCCTCACGGACATGACTGATCACGACGCTTTCTACGATGTGTTTTACGACGAGGACCTGCGTTTTGACTTCATGCTAGCGTTCAAGCGGCTGACCCGATCGCTCAATCTCCTGTTCCCTGCTCGCCAGGCCCTTGAGTACATGGGTGACTACAAGGCGCTCGCCGAGATCAATGTGCTGGCCGGAAAGCACTTTCGCGACCAGCGGCTGAGCATGAAGGGGATTCCTGCCAAGCTTCGTGCCATCACGGACGCCCACCTCGAGTCGCGTGGTATCGATGTCAAAGTTCCGCCGATCTCTATCCTTGACGAAGATTTCGAAAAGGGTGTCGGTGAGCACCGCCGAACCAGGACCAAGGCAGCTGAGATTGAGCACGCGATCCGGCACCACCTGGAAGTGGACCTGGATGATGACCCGGACCTGCGAGCTTCATTCGCGGAAGCTCTGGCCGCCATTTTTGCGCAGTTCCGTGACAACTGGAACAGGATCTACGAGGAACTCGAAAAGCTCCGGCAGCGGATCATCAACGCTCGAAACGAGCCAACCTATGGTTTGCACCGCAAGAAGCAGATGCCGCTGTTTCGCATGTTCCAGCGCGAGCTGTTCGGTAGCGTCCTGGGTGCAATTGATGGCCAGATTACGCAGTTGGCTGATGGAATGACCGCGGATGATGCCATCAGTCGTCTTGTAGATCTGACACAGAAGGTATTTCTTGTCGTTGAACGCGAACTGCGTTTGATCGGATTCTGGGAAAGCATCCCAGCCCGCAACCGGTTAAAAGCAGAGATTCAGCAAGTTTTATTGGCGCCTGAGTTCGCAAGAATGCCTGGCTTACGGGAACGGCGGGCGCACATCATCAGCCGTGTGATGGAGATCGCAGAGAAAAACCACGACATCATCGTGTTCGCCGAGTGAAGCCCTTGGATTTCGACTACACAATCCATCGCTCCGATAAGCGACGCAAGCTCTCCATTGCGGTGGAACGCGACCGCAGCATAGTCGTGCGTGCACCATCGGGCGCTACTGACGAAGCCATCCGTCGGGCCGTCGAATCCAAACGGCAATGGATCTTCGAGAAGCTCAGGCATCCGCAGAAATACCGCGACCTGCCCCACCCTCCTGGCAAAGAGCTCGTCAGCGGAGAATCGGCGTTGTATCTCGGGCGGCAGTACCGTATTGAGGTGGTCGCTGAAGGTCTTGATGCCGTTCAGTTCGGTCAGCGTTTCCTGGTGCCGGCATCGAAATTGTCGGAGCGGAAGACCGCGCTGCGCGAGTGGTACATCGAAAGAGCCAAAGAAAAGATCCTGCCGCGAGTTTCTCGTTTCGCACAGTCGCTTGGCGTTGAATTCAAGCGCGCTCGAATCGTTGACAACCGCTACCGGTGGGGTTCATGCACTGTCAAGGACAGCGTGAATTTCAACTGGCGCCTGATCAAGGCCCCTGTGTTTGTCATCGACTATGTGATTGTCCATGAACTCGCTCATCTGATCGAAGCCAACCACACGACGCAATTCTGGACCGTGGTGCGAGCGCAGGTGCCGAAAGTTGAAGAAGCCCGGGACTGGCTTCGTGAACACGGGCAGGTTCTGGAGGAAGAAGTGTAGGTATGGTGGTCAATACGCCCTCTGGCGATCCGGAATGATCACGCCGTTTTCGCGGGCGTATTCATCCCACAGCGTGATCATGTGTTGCAGGCGCTCGGGCTCTGCGGCTGATTGGTCCTGCAGTTCGGCGGGATCCGTCACAACGTTGTAGAGCTGCCAGCGATTGCGTTCGATGCCCATGGCTTCAGAATCCCACCAGTTGACGAACGGCGTTTCCCAGACGATTTTCCAGTCACCCTGGCGAATGGCGCGCTTGCCGTAGATTTCCCAGCCGAGGTAATCAGTCTCGCCGCGCAGCTGTTCGGTCCGGCCTTCAAGCACCGGCAGCATGGATCGCCCCTGCATGGCTTCGACCGGACGCCCGCCAAACTCGCCTGCCGGCGCGGGAACGTCCGCCAGTTCGAGCACGGTGGGCATGATGTCCATGACATGCATCAGTGCCTTGCTGGTACTGCCGCCCGGAATTCTCGCCGGGTAGTGGATGAAGGCCGGCACCTTGATTCCGCCTTCCGCGGTGAAACCCTTGAACATTCGATAAGGCGCCATGGCCACGCGCGCCCAGGACGGGCCCAGCATCAGGTAGGAATCGGCTGCTCCCATGTTGTCCAGGTTGTTGTCGCAACAACTCCCGGCCCAGGCAACCAATGGATCCAGTCCCCACTTGAGATAGTGCCCCTCGGCGCCGTTATCCGACAGAAACAAGATGAGGGTGTTGTCATAGTGCCCGGTGCCTTTCAGCACATCCAGCAGGACACCGATCTGATGGTCCATGTCCTGGATCATGGCCGCATAGATTTCCATGCGACGCGCTTCCACCTGGCGTTGCTCCGGGGTCAGTTCTGACCAGGAGGGTTCAGAATCCAGGGCGGGGAACTGCGTCAGCGGGGCATCCATCAGGCCGGCATCCTGCAAGCCCTGCAATCGGGCAGCGTGGATGGCTTCGTAACCGGCATCATAGCGGCCCTGATTGCGCGCGATGGATTCAGCCCTGGCCTGCAAAGGGAAGTGTGCGGCGGTAAACGCCAGGTAGGCAAAGAAAGGCTTTTCACTGCCACTGTCCTGCTGCAGGTAGCTTGCGAGTTTCTTCACATAGGATTCGCTGGCATAAAAGTCATCGGGCAGCGACTCCAGCATCACCCCGTCTTCCATATACTCGGCAATGCCCGGGCCCAACAGCGGCAGCATGTTGCCGAACTGCCCGGCGCCGGATTCCAGTAGGGCAAAGGAATGATCGAAGCCGCGTTCGTGTGGCGCCGCTCCCTGATCCTTGCCAAGATGCCACTTGCCGGTGAAGTACGTGCGGTAACCCTGCTGCCGCAGGATCTCGGGCAGCGTGACCACGCGTTCATTCAGGCGGCCTTCATAACCCGGCTGGCCTTTCTGGTTCTCGGACAATCGCTCCACCAGGTTACCGAAACCCGACCGGTGATTGTCCAGGCCGGTGAGCAACATGGCTCGCGTGGTGGAGCACATGGGGCTGGCGTAGAAATTGTCGAAGCGCACGCCGCCTGCCGCCAGTGCATCCAGGTTGGGCGTTTCGATTTCGCTACCCTGGAAACCCAGGTCCGAGTAACCCACGTCATCCGACACGATCAGCAGGATATTCGGCGAGCGCGCGAGTTGCGGGTTTTCTATGTTGTCTGGCGCAGGCTCGATGGTTGTGGTTGCTGATGGCTCATAGCGACAGGCTGCTAGCAGGCCCGCCAACAGGAGCACGCCCACCCGCATAACCGGGGCAAACCGGAGCTGCCGGGCGCATATGTAGGAGGGGGCTTGCCCCCGACCCGAACCTGTCGCGGCTGGCGCCGCTCCTACACCGGCAGAACCTGTCGCGGCTGGCGCCGCTCCTACACCGGCAGTACCTGTCGCGGCTGGCGCCGCTCCTACACCGGCAGAACCTGTCGCGGCTCGCGCCGCTCCTACGCTGGGAGAATCTGTCGCGGCTGGCGCCGCTCCTACACTGGCAGAATCTGTCGCGGCTGGCGCCGCTCCTACGACAGCTGCAAGCACAACCATGCCAGCTTAATGACCGTGATGGCCGGAGGCCTTGCCTTCCGGCGCCGGCGCATGGAACGACATCACCACCACCAGTGCGGCCGCGATGATGGCCGGTATCGCTGCTACCAAGAACATCTGCCCGCGCGACAGGCCATAGGCGATCAGGGCACCGCCCACCGTGGGACCGACCACGGAACCGAAGCGGCCCATGCCCATGCCCCAGCCGATGCCGGTGCCCCGGATGGTCACCGGGTAATAGGTGGCCGTGATGGCAGACAGGTTGAGCTGCGCGCCAAACACGCCGCAACCGGCGAAGAAAATCAGCGTCAGCAGGGTGGGAACCGGGGAATCGATCTTCAGGCCCACCATGGCAACAAACATCGCGCCGATGAAGAAAGCGATGGCCAATGCCTTGAACGGCCCTTTGCGGTCAGTAATCCGCCCGATCACGAAGCCACCGAGGATGCCGCCGAGGTTCAATACCACCACACCCATGATGGCCTGCTTATGTTCCATGCCGGTATCCGCCAGCAGCAGCGGGATCCAGTTGACCAGGAAGTAAGCCAGCAGCAGGCAGGTAAACGTGAGCGACCACAGCAGCAGCGTCCACACCGCCCGGCCGTCCGTGAACAATGCCTTGACCGGAATGTTCTGCTTCTGTGGCACAGGCAACTCGATTTCGCCCAGCGATGCCTGGTCCAGCTGCGGCTCAAGCCTCTGGATGATCTTTTGCAGGCGCCCCTGCAGGCCCTGCCGCATCGCCAGGAACCGCGCGGATTCCGGCACCAGCCACAGCACCAGCGGCAGCATCAGGATGGGCAGCACTCCGCCGGTGATGAAGACACTCTCCCAGCCGAAATGCGGAATCAGCCGTGCGCTGGCCATGCCACCGAGGATGGCGCCGATGGGAAAGCCGGCAAAGGTCAGCACAATGGCGGTGGAGCGGACTTTCTTTGGTGAGTATTCGGAGATCAGCGCCAGGATGTTGGGAATGGCGCCGCCCAGGCCCAGGCCGGCCACGAACCGGAAGATGCCCAGCTGCTCGATGGACGAAGCGGTGGCGCAACACAGGGTCATCAGGCCGAAAATCAGCGTGGAGATTATCAGCATCGGCTTGCGGCCGAAGCGGTCTGCCAGCGAACCCAGGAATATCGAGCCGATCAGCGTGCCGAACAGCCCTGCGCCGAACAAAGGACCGAACATTTCCGGCGAGACGCTCCAGGCTTCGCGCAAGGTGGGCGCGACGAACGCAATCGACTGGGTGTCAAATCCATCCAGAGCGATGAGCACGAAACACACGGCCATGATGCCGAGCTGAAATGCGCCAAGGCGGCTGTCATCGAGTAACTGGAGCAGGGTTCTGCGGTGCAGCTGACTATTCTGGGGTTCCATTGATTATCCTGGTGGTTGGTATGTGGATGTATCCCGGAACCCTGGAAGCTGGCCAACCAGCGAAACTACGATTCGGCGATACGCTTCTTGATTTCTTCCGTCACCGTGTGCAGGTGTTTTGCCAGTTCAGCCGCGGCAGTCTCTGCATCCCGCTTCAGCAGCGCGGCGATAAAGGCCTCATGCTCTTCCATCGACAGGTTGGGATCCGCTTCCTTGGCGCCCGACAGGTTCTGCAAGCGCGTGATGTGCCGGTCCGCATGCTCGTGCATCGAAACCAGCGCCGAATTGCCGCTGGCACTGACAATGGCTTCGTGAATCTGGTTGTTGATTTCAAAAAACAGCTCGATCTCCTTGCTCTCGCTGGCCTCGCGCATCTGCTGGTGCAGCTTCGCGATACGCGCCAGTTGCTCTTCGCTGGCCTTTTCGCATGCTCCGCGTATGGCGGTGGTCTGCAACGCCACCACGATCTCCATGTATTCGATGGCATCGGTCAGGGTGGGCCGCGTCACCACGGCTCCACGGTTGGGCTGCAACTCCAGCAGGCCCTCCGCGGCAATCACGCGGCAGGCTTCCCGCAGCGGCGAGCGCGACACACCGTAACGCTCGCAAAGCACCCGCTCCTGCAGGCGAATCCCGGGCTCCCAGATACCCTCAACAATCTCTTCACGCAATCGGGATACCACTTCCGACTGCAAGGATCGGCGGGGAATGATATTGCTGCTTTCCGTATTCACTGGCTTCCTGCAAGGTCCGTTTCAGTTGGCCATAAGATACCTGAGTGAATTGCCAAACATCCATTGACTGCCATCTATCAGCCCTTGTATTCATCCTGTATATTGTCCTACGATATACAATATCTCGTCGACTATCCACCAGAACAGAAGAATTTTGCATAAGAAAACCGCACTACACCCATGAGCCGGGTACCGGTTCCAACCGTTGGAGGCAGCACAGACATGGCCAGACCGACCGCAAAAGCCATTGCACAGGCAACCAAGCACACCGTTAAAGGCGGCTTGATCTTTCTTTTAACGGGAGCTTTTTGGGCGATTCCGGCCCAGGTGGTGCTGGCGCAGGAGGAAGCCGGGGAAAGCAGCGGAGCGCTGGAAGAGATCATCGTTACTGCCACGCGGCGGGCCGAAAACCTGCAGAGCATTGCCATTGCGGTGAATGTGATGGATTCGGATTACCTCGAAGCCCAGCACATCGACCAGATCAAGGATGTGATCGACAAATCGCCGGGCACCAGTTTCACCCTGCTGAACAAGATGCAGAATGCCTACAGCATGCGCGGCCTGAGTTCGCAAACCGAGGGCGCGGCGGGTGATCCGTCCATCCTCACCGTCACCGACGATGTCGTGATCGCCAAAGATTATCTCAAAGGCGCGGAATTTTTTGACCTCGAACGCGTGGAGGTCCTGCGTGGCCCGCAGGGCACGTCTTTTGGCCGCAACGCCACGGCCGGCCTGATCCATTTGATCAGCAAGCGCCCCACCCGCGAAACCGAATCCTTCATCCGCGCCGGTTTCGGTAACTACGGCCACCAGGAAGCCGACGGCTACCTCAACAGTGCTTTCGGCGCCAATGGCGCCGCTCGCCTGGCCGTGCACTACACCAAGCACGACGGTTACACCCGCGATGTGATCCGCAATGTTGACCTGGCCGAAGAGGAAAACATCAGCCTGCGTGGCTCGTTGCTGTTCAACCCGCGTGACGACCTGGAAATCTACCTGAAAGCCGAATACAGCCGCGACGACGACGGCGCGCCGGTGCGCCAGCCGATCAACTGCACCGATCCGCAAGAGGAATACACCAACTTCATCGACCCCTGCTCGCCGTGGGCAACGGCAGGCTCGGCGTACGCGGGCTCAGATGACACCACCGGCACGGTATACAACCCGGGTGAGGAGTTCTTCCTGGAACGGGAAATCTGGAACCTGACCGGACAGGTGTTCTGGAATATCAACGATGCGCTGACCCTGACTTCCATCAGCGGCTTCATCGACGGCAGCGGCGGTTACAACATGGATACAGCCGGCACACCCCGCGACCTGCAGTTCAGCACCTCGCGCAACGATTCCTGGCAGTTCACCCAGGAGCTGCGTCTGGACAACCTGGCGGCTGGCGACCGGCTAGGCTGGCTGGTGGGCCTGTATTACCTCACCGACGACCACGACCAGACGGCCAGCCGGCGCTGGTTCCAGGAAGACTTCACAGTCTACGGCCCGGGACCGTTGTTCACGCCCACCACGGTTATTGCCGAGTCCAACAACCAGACCGAAAGCCTCGGTGTGTTTGGCGAACTGAATTTTGACTTCACCGACAAGCTGAGGGGTACGGTCGGCCTCCGCTATACCTCGGATGAGAAAGACTTCATCATCAGCCACAACGGCTATGGCCGTAACGGCCCGGTCACCACCTTCCTGCTGGACGTTCCGGGCAACTGGCCTGACCCGAACAATCCCGCGACCGCCTGCGCCGTTCAGGCCACGCCTCGCGCCTTCCGTTGCCACCTCGGCTTTGACAATGCCCGCGCCGATGACAGCTGGGATCACCTGAGCTACCGCGCCTCACTGACCTACGCGATGAGCGATTCGGTGATGTTCTACGGCACCATCTCCGAGGCTTACAAAACCGGTGGTTTCAACGGCGAGCCACAAACGGCGCTGGATGCGGCCGTTCCCTATGACGAGGAAACGGCGCTCAATTACGAGCTGGGCTTCAAGTCCGAGTGGGCCAACCGCTTCCGCCTGAATGCCACCGTGTTCTACGTGGAATACGACGACCAGCAGATCAACGTGTTCCGCCTGAATGACTTCGGTTTCTCCACCCAGGCCATCGACAACGCCGCGAAAAGCGACGTGCTGGGCCTGGAAGCGGATTACCTGTGGCAGGTCACCGACAACTTCCGCATCAGCGGCAATTTCGCCTTGCTGGATGCAGAGTTGAAGGACACCCAGTTACGGCTGGAGCCGGGCCCGATCAGCGATGTCAGCGGCAACCGCCCCAACAACGTACCGGAATGGACCGGCACCTTCGTGGCCGAGTATTTCATCGCGCTTGGCAACGGTTCCCAGATCGGCCTGCGGGCTGACTGGCGCGGCCGCAGTTCCATCTACAACGATGTGCTGAATTCGCCGCAGTTCGAACGGCCAGGCACCGACATTTACGGCGCGCGGGCTGCCTGGTACTCAGCGGACGATCGCTGGGAAGTGGCGCTGTACGGCAAGAACCTGTCGGAAGAAGCGGATGTGCTGAACATCGGCCCGCTGCCGCCGTTCCTGAACGACAACCCGGTGCAGTTCGGCCCGCCACGGACCTACGGTTTCACGGTTTCCTACCGTTCGTTCTGAGGCTTGGTTATTCCAGCAAAGGACCGTAAACACGGCCTGTCATTTGAGGCCGTCATTCCGGCGCAGGCCGGAATCCATCACCCATTGGATCCCGGATCACGCGCTTCGCGCTGTCCGGGATGACGAACCCTGGTGGCCAACCGGTCAGTTGCCCTTCTCTTCCTTCCAGCTTTCCCGCACCGCATTCAGCTGGTGCATAGGAGCAGCCACGTGAACATCGAAGCCTTCATGCGTGATGTGCGCCTGGAAATCATTGATCAGCCGCTGTTTCCACGGCCGCATCAGCAATTGGTGGGTGAGGCAGCGGGTTGATCGCGGCTTCTGCATGATGATGGCGGCTATTTCGCGCGCCCGGTCCAGCAGTTGCTCGCGCGGTACAACTTCATTGACCAGTCCCCAATCCAGCGCGGTCTGCGCGTCGATTTTCTGGCCGGTGTAGAGCGCGTAGCTGGAGCGCTTCACCCCGATCAGCTCCTGGAACGCCAGCAACTGGCCATCGCCCGGCACGAAGCCGATCAGGAAATGCCCGTCCTGAAACACCGCGTCTTCATTGCACAGCGTGATATCGCACAGCAGGGCCAGTTCGGTGTGGTAGCCCGGGCCATTCACCGCCGCGATGGTGGGGATGTCCACCTCAAACACCAGGTTTTCCACCAGCTTGGTGGCCTCGCGGTAGTAGTTGTTGTAATCGAACGGCAGGTCGGTTTCTTCCTCCTCGTCCACCACTCCGATCCAGTAGGGATCGGTGGAGGTGAGGATCATCACCTGGTTCTCGGGGTCGTTGCCGATGTCATACCAGGCCTGCGACAGGCAGCGGTGCATTTCCAGGCCCCAGACCACCGGGCCGCCATCAGTATGCATGCGCACCTCGATGACGCCGTCATGGCGCTCCATGTGCAAACGGTCGGAATACTTTTCCCTGTAGTCCTCAAAACGGGGACGGATGGAGTTCATCGATCTGCGCATGTCTTTTGTTCCTGCTTGGCTGGATATCGCCGACCATTGTATACAAAAAACAATGTCAGAAATGGGCCAAAGAGGCCCTGTGGGTCAGGAATTTTCCGCTGCGTGGTGCAGGCACATCAGGATATGCTCGGGCGTGGCGGGGGCGTTCAAAGCGGGGAGTTTCGGGCTGCGCGAAACCGCAGCAATCGCCTGGTTGATGGCGCTGTGCACGGCAATCGCCAGCATCAGCGGTGGCTCACCCACGGCCTTGGAGCGATGGATGGTGGGCTCGCGGTTTTCACCCCGCTCCCAGATGTTCACATGAAACTGTTCCGGCACATCGCTGCTCACCGGAATCTTGTAGGTCGATGGCGCGTGCGTGCGCAGTCGCCCCTCCGCATCCCACCAGCATTCCTCGGTGGTCAGCCAGCCCATGCCCTGCACGAAGCCACCCTCGATCTGCCCCATGTCCACCGCAGGATTCAGCGAGCGGCCCACATCATGCAGGATGTCCACGCGTCGCAGGCAGTTCTCGCCGGTGAGCGTATCAACCTCAACCTCCGCCACCGCCGCGCCCCAGGCGAAGTACAGGAAGGGCCGGCCCCGCGCCTGTTCGCGGTCGTACCAGATCTTGGGCGTGCGGTAATAGCCGGTGGATGAAAGTGAAACGCGGCCCAGGTAAGCCGCCATCACCACCTTCTCAAACGGCCGCAACTGTTTGCCATCCCAGACACCATCCTGGCTGAAGTTCACCGTATCCGGATCACCGTCCTCACCCGCGAGGAATCCGGCAATCCGGCGCTTGATGGTGTTGCAGGCATCCAGCGCCGCCATGCCATTCATGTCGGAGCCTGATGATGCGGCTGTTGCCGAGGTGTTCGGCACCTTGCCGGTGTTGGTGGCGCTGACTTTTACACGCTCCAGCGCCACGCCGAAGGCGTCGGCCACCACCTGCGCCACCTTGATGAACAGGCCCTGGCCCATCTCGGTGCCGCCGTGGTTGAGGTGGATGCTGCCGTCCTTGTACACATGCACCAGTGCACCGGCCTGGTTCAGGAAACTGGTGGTGAAGGAGATTCCGAACTTGACGGGCGTGAGGGCGATGCCGCGCTTGATGATGCTGCTGCGGGCATTGAATTCCGCGACCTGCCGGCGGCGCTGCCGGTAATCGCTGCTTCGTTCCAGCTCCGCAACCAGCTCGAGCGCCACATTGTCTTCCACCGTCATGTGATAGGGCGTGACATTGCGGCCTTCACCGCCGTACAGGTTGATCCTGCGGATTTCCAGCGGGTCCTTACCCAGGTGCGCGGCGATGGCGTCGATCACGCGCTCGATGCCCATCATGCCCTGCGGCCCGCCAAAACCCCGAAAGGCGGTGTTGGAGACGGTATTGGTACGGCAGCGGTACGAACGGATGCGCACATTCGGCAGGTAGTAGGCGTTGTCGCTGTGGAACATGGCGCGGTCGCTGATGGGGCCGGACAGGTCAGCCGAAAAACCGCAACGTGCCGCCAGTTCCAGGTCTATGCCTTCAATCCGGCCGGCCTCATCAAAACCCACGTCATAGTGAATGCGGAAATCGTGGCGCTTGCCGGTGCTGGTCATGTCGTCATCACGGTCCAGCCGCAGCTTGGCCGGACGTTGCGTGCGATGCGCCACCAGCGCCGTCAGCACCGCCCACTGCGCTGCCTGGGTTTCCTTGCCGCCAAAGGCGCCGCCCATGCGCCGCACTTCCACCGTGACGGCATGGTCGGGGCGTCCCAGCGCCAGCGCGGCGAGGTGCTGCAGTTCCGAGGGGTGCTGGCTGGAAGAGTAGACCAGCATGTCGCCATCCTCCTGCGGAATGCTCAGCGCAGCCTGCCCTTCGAGGTAAAAATGATCCTGCGCGCCGGTGCGGATTTCGCCTTGCAGGCGATGCGTGGCGTTGCCGATGGCGTGGTCAGGGTCACCGCGCTTCATCTCGTGCGGCGGGTCTACCCAGGCTTGCTGCCGCAGCGCCGTTTCGATATCCAGCACCGCAGGCAGTTCTTCAATCTCGACTCTTGCCCGTTGCGCGGCGCGCCGGGCGGCATCGCGGCTTTCCGCCGCCACGACGAACAGCACCTGCCCGTGGAAATGCACGTACTCGCTGGCCAGGATTTCCTCATCGCCAATGTGCTTGGGGCTGATGTCGTTGCTGCCGGGAATATCGGCTGCCGTGAGCACAGCCACCACGCCGGGCGCCGAGCGCACTTCATCCAGCTTCAGGGCAACGATGCGCCCGTGGGCAACCTTGCTGGTGCCGAAATACAGGTGCAGCAGGCCTGCCGGCTCGATGATGTCATCCACATAGACGGCCCGCCCGGTGACGTGCTTGATGGCGCTGTCATGAGCGATGGGCGCGTGTACTGACGCGATCCGGGTACTGGTGTTGCTGTCGCGGTTCACCGGTTTGCTCCGCGCTGCACCTGCAGCTGCAACTTTTCCGGCGAGTGTTTCGGCGACTGGTCCTGCGTCTCCAGGTAAAAACGCAGCAGCAGGTTCTGCGCCGCTTTCATGCGGTATTCAGAACTGCCCCGCCAGTCCGTCAGTGGCTGGAAATCCTGTTGCATGGCCTGCTGCGCGGCCTGCACCCGCTCCAGCGTCCAGGGCTGTCCGCGCAGGGCGTTCTCGGCATGTCTGGCGCGTTTCGGGGTACCCGCCATGCCGCCGAAGCAGATGCGTGGTTCGACAATGCGGCCACGATCCAGGCGCAGGCTGAATGCCCCGCACAGGGAGGAAATGTCCTGGTCGAAACGGCGCGACAGCTTGTACACGGCATAATGCAGGCCTTCCGGCCGCGGTGGAATGCAAATGGCTTCAACGCACTCGCCGGGCTGCAGGCCCTGCTTGCCGTATTCGATGAAAAAATCTTCCAGCGCCAGCTCACGACGGCCATTGCTACTGCCCAGGATGAGTTTTGCATCCAGGGCAATCAACGCCGGAGGCATGTCGCCGATGGGCGAACCGTTGGCAATGTTGCCGCCAACCGTGCCGGTATTCCGCACCTGCTCCGCGCCAAGGCGCTTCAGCATGTCCTGAAGTTCCGGGTAGTGTTCAACCAGCACGGGTAACGCATCAGCGTAAGTGACGGCAGCCCCAAGCTCCAGCGCTCCGCGGGCCGGGCCCGCCGACAGCTGTTGCAGTTCCTTGACCGCACCCAGATAGACCAGCACATCAAACTGCTCGAGCTGTTTGGTGATCCACAAACCCACGTCGGTGGCGCCGGAAACCATGCATGCCTGCGGGTAATCAGCCAGGATTTGCCAAAGGTCATTCAGTGTCCGCGGGGCGAAATACTTGCGGCCCGAAAATTCCATGGCCAGTGGCGCGTCGCCGGCGAGCTTTTGCAACTGCTGGCGCGTGGTCTGCTCCAGGGCGCTGAATCCATCGCCCGACGGCGCGTGCAGCAGCGCCTGTTGCGCTGCCCTGACAATGGGCGCATAACCGGTGCAGCGGCACAGGTTGCCGGCCAGCACTTCGTCAATCCCTGCTTTTTGAACGACTGTCTCGGCATCTGGAATCGCGCGCGGATCATGGAACAGCGTGAACAGGCTCATCACGATACCGGGCGTGCAGAAGCCGCACTGGGAACCATGCTGGTCGACCATGGCCTGCTGCACCGGGTGCAGTTGCGGGGCCAGCGGGTCATCACTGGCCAGGTCTTCCACGGTGAGCAATTGTTTGCCGTCCAGCATGGGCAACAGCTGGATGCAGGAGTTCACCGCACGGTATTGCAGCTCACCATCCCGCAGTTCCACGACGGTTACGGTGCAGGCGCCACAATCGCCCTCGGCACAGCCTTCTTTGCTGCCTCTCCGGCAGGCCGGGCCGCGCAACCATTCCAGCACCGTGGTTTGCGGGTCGCAATCGCGCACCTCCCGCAACTCGTTGCCGAGCAGGAAGCGGATCGTGTTGCGCCTGGTGTGGGCCATCAACTGCCCCGGTAGGTGGAGTAGCCGTAGGGCGAGACCAACAGGGGAACGTGATAGTGCTGGCTGGTGTCGGCGATACCGAAGCGGATCACCACCTGGTCGAGAAACGGCGGATCCGGAAGCTCCACTCCCTGCCGGCGGAAGTACTCGGCCACCTGGAACACCAGTTCGTACTGCCCCACCTGCAGCGCTTCTTCATCCAGCAGCGGGCCATCGCAGCGCCCATCGGGGTTGGTACGACCACTCAGCAATTCCAGGCGGCCGCGGTCCAGCCTGAACAGGCGGTACTTCATGCCGGCAGCGGGTTGGCCACTGGCCGTATCAAGCACATGGGTTGTCAATCCGCTCATCTTTGCTGAATTCCTGGTTGAAGCCGTTCCAATCGGTTCTTCCCGGCATTGCTGAATCGTCTGCATATTGCAGGAAAGTACGCGCCTGAAGTATGTTGCCTACCTGAATAGGCAGTATACAACTCCATGAGCCACGCCCAAGAACCACATTATCCAAGGGACCTGGCCGGGTATGGCGCCAACCCGCCGCGAGCGGACTGGCCCGGTGGCGCCCGCATCGCCCTGCAACTGGTGCTCAACTATGAAGAAGGCGGCGAGAATTGCGTGCTGCATGGCGATTCAGCCTCGGAATCATTCCTCTCCGATATCATCGGCGCCAACGCCCGGGAAGGCGTGCGGCACATGAGCATGGAATCGCTGTATGCCTACGGCAGCCGCGTGGGCGTGTGGCGGTTGCACCGCCTGTTTGAAACTTACCAGGTACCCGTAACCGTATTTGCGGTGGGCATGGCCGCGGAGCGCAACCCGCAGGCCATTCGCGCATTACACGATGCAGGCCATGAAATTGCCAGCCATGGCTACCGCTGGATCGACTACCAGTACGTGGATGAAAACACCGAACGCAAACACATGCAGCAGGCTGTTGCCGCCATTCAAGGCATTACTGGCGAACGGCCGCTGGGCTGGTATACGGGCCGTACCAGCCCCAATACCCGCAAGCTGGTGTTGGAAGATGGCGGCTTCCTGTACGACGCCGATGATTATTGCGATGACCTGCCGTTCTGGAACACCGACCATGGCCAACCGCAACTGGTGGTGCCTTATACGCTGGACGCCAACGACATGCGTTTTGCCACCGCCCAGGGCTTCAACAGCGGCGACCAGTTCTACCAGTACCTCAAAGACAGCTTTGATGTGCTGTACGCCGAGGGCCAGCGCACGCCGAAAATGATGTCGGTGGGCCTGCATTGCCGCCTGGCAGGACGGCCCGGACGATTCGCGGCACTGGAGCGCTTCATCAAGTATGCGCGCTCCTACGATGATGTCTGGTGGTGCCGGCGCGTGGACATCGCCCGCCACTGGCATGCACATCATCCTTGTCTGAAATAACAGCAAAGCCAGTGGAGGCAGGAGACTGATGGCGATCGAACCCAGTGATATGGACCGCGAAGAGTTCATGGCGATATTCGGGCCGGTGTTTGAGCACTCACCCTGGATAGCCGAAGAGGTGTGGAACGACGGCGTGGAAATACGCCATGACACAGCCTCCGGCATGCATGAGGCCATGTGCAATGAAATCCGCCGGGCTTCTGATGAGGCCAAACTGGAATTGCTGCAGGCCCATCCCGAGCTCAAGGCCATGGAAGCCGACCACGGCCTGACCAGGCACTCGCATGGCGAGCAACTGCGCTCCGGCCTGGACCAGTGCAGCCATGAAGAGAAGGAAGAATTCGACCGGTTGAACAAGGCCTACCGGGAGAAATTCGGCTTTCCGTTCATCCTCGCCATCAAGGGTTACCAGCGCAAGCAGATCCTGGAGATTTTCCATCGCAGGCTGGAACACACACGTGAAGAAGAGTTCCAGGCGGCACTCGGCCAGGTGATGAAAATCGCCCTGTTCCGGCTGCAGGACATTTTTGCGTGAAGCCGCTCGGCAGTTATGACCGCCCGGCCTTTGCAGACCAGTTCATCAACCTGGCGCAACCGCGCCTGGGCGCTGAGGTGCTGTATGCCACCGATGATTTCTTCGCCGCCAAGGAGCGTTTGATCGACCCGGCTCCACCGATCTTCATCGACGGCAAATACGACCAGCATGGCAAGTGGATGGACGGCTGGGAAAGCCGGCGCAAGCGCGTGCCGGGCCATGATTTCTGCATCATCCGGCTGTGCCCGGGCGTGATCCACGGCATCGAAATCGACACGAGTTTCTTCACCGGCAATTTTCCGCCACAGGCTTCACTGGAAGTCTGCCACAGCATCACGGATCCGGACGAAGCCACCGAATGGACCGAGCTGCTTCCCGTCGTGGACCTGCGCGGCGATGCGGTGCACTACTTCGACATCAACGATACCCGCAGCTGGAGCCATGCGCGTTTCCACATTTACCCCGATGGCGGGGTTGCCCGCCTGCGCCTGTACGGAGTGGCGACGTTCGACTGGAATTCGGTGCCCGAACACGAATGGGCCGACCTCGTGGCCATGCAGCACGGTGGCCGCGCGCTGGCAGCCAATGACATGCATTACGGCCACATGTCCAACCTGCTGGCGCCGGGTGATGGCATCAACATGGGCGATGGCTGGGAAACCCGACGGCGGCGTGAACCCGGCAACGACTGGGTGATCCTGAAGCTCGGGCGCACGGGTTGCCTCAAGCGCATCCTGGTGGATACCGCCCACTTCAAGGGTAACTATCCGGCGAAGTGCTCACTGCACGGCGCCCTGCTGGAGGACGTGGATGATGGCGATGTACGCGCCGATGCCGATTACTGGCAACCCGTCCTGCCGCAGGTGGAACTCGGTCCTGACCAGAAGCATGTGTTTGAAATGGAACTGCTGGATGTGGGCCGCGTGAGCCACGTGCGGCTGGACATCTACCCCGACGGCGGCGTGAGCCGGCTGCGGCTTTATGGCGACTGGCGGTGTTGACCCTGGTTCCCCAGCCATTGGCCGCGGATGCATTCAGACCCTTTGGTGAAGTAATCTGCACTGCGGGCCACGACGCGGAACTGATCAACGCCGGCCACACGCAGAAATTCAGCGACCTGGCAAAGATCGATACCGGTGACGGCGGAGGACGGACGGCGGTGCATATCTATCGCAGCCAGCCTTTGTCGCTACCCCTGAAAATTGAAGTGATGGAACGCCACCCGCTGGGCAGCCAGGCGTTCATGCCACTGAGCGGGCATCCTTTCCTGGTGATCGTCGCCCCGGCGGGTGATGTGCCGGAACCCGCCGCAGTGCGGGCGTTCCTCAGTGATGGCCGGCAGGGCATCAATCTCCGGCCCGGTGTATGGCACCACTACCAGGTGTCCTTGATGCAGGTATCGGATTACCTGGTGATCGACCGGGTGGGGCCCGGCAACAACTTCGAAGAGCAGCCGTTGATTCCACCGCTCCTGATCGAATCCCCGGGACAGGGGGTTGCGGAGTAAGTGTCTGGCGTCAGGGCCTGACCCTGACGCCATAAAGATCAGGCCAGTTGGTTGTAGGCTTCCAGCGTCAGGAAGGCGGCGAAGTCATCATCCAGCACCAGCTTGTCCAGCAGTTCAGCCGCCTTGTGCAGGTTACGCTTTTCATCGCCTGTGACTTTGCCCGAAAGATGCTCCAGCACATGCGTACGGGTGGAGCGATAGTTCGAAGCATCGATATCCCGGCCGTCCTGCAGCCTGGCGTCCGGATGGCGAATCCACTGCCACAGTTGCGCGCGTGAGATCTCCGCCGTGGCGGCGTCTTCCATCAGGTTGTCGATGGGAACGCAACCGTTACCACCCAGCCAGGCTGCCAGATACAGCAGGGCCACGCGGATATTCGAGGTGAAGCCTTCTTCGGTGATGTTGCCGCTGACCGGCTTGAGCAGGTCTTCCGCGCTGATGTTCACATCCTCGCGCATGCGATCAAGCTGGTTGGGGGATTTCATCACTGCATCGAACTCGGCGCGGGCTATGGCTTCCAGGCCCGGATGTGCCACCCAGGTGCCATCGTGGCCCGCCGTTGCTTCGCGCTTTTTGTCAGCCCGCACCTTGGCCAGCGCTGCCTCGTTGGCGGCATCGTCGCCCTTGATTGGAATCTGCGCTGCCATGCCGCCCATGGCCATGGCGCCGCGCCGGTGACAGGTTTTGATCAGCAGCAATGAATAGGCGTTGAGGAAGCCCTTGTCCATGGTGATCTGCGCGCGGTCCGGCAGCAGGTAGTCGGCCTGCTGACGCAGGGTTTTGATGTAGCTGAAAATGTAATCCCAGCGGCCACAGTTCAGGCCCTGGATGCGGCTGCGCAGCTCAAACAGGATTTCATCCATCTGGAACGCGGCCGGCAGGGTTTCAATCAGCACCGTGGCCTTGACCGTGCCATTCTTCAGCCCCAGCCGGTCTTCCGACCAGCTGATCACATCGTTCCACAGCCGCGCTTCCAGATAGTGTTCCATCTTCGGCAGGTAGAAGAACGGATGTACGCCCTTCTTCGCCAGTGCCGCGTGGTTATGAAACAGGAACAGGCCGAAATCAAAAAACGCGCCCGGAATGGGCGTATCGCCCTGCAGCACATGCTTCTCGTCCAGGTGCCAGCCGCGCGGCCGCACCATCAGCAGGGCGTGCTTTTCGTTCAGGCGGTAAACCTTGCCATTGCCGCCATCGAATTCGATGCTGCCGTTCACGGCATCGCGCAGGTTGACCTGCCCTTCGATGCAGTTTTCCCAGGTGGGCGCATTGGCATCTTCAAAATCGGCCATGAACACCTGTGCGCCGGAATTCAGCGCGTTGATCACCATTTTGCGGCTGACCGGGCCGGTAATCTCGGTACGGCGGTCCAGTGCTTCAGGCGGCAACTCGGCCACTTTCCAGTCACCGTCACGCACCGATTGGGTTTCTTCCAGAAAATCGGGAAGCTGGCCGGCGTCAATGTCTGTCTGGCGTTTGTCACGCTCGGCCAGCAGCCGGTTGCGTTCCGGGGTGAAACTGGCCGCCATTTGCGCCAGGAACTCCATTGCATCGGGCGTGAGGATTTCGTCCTGCCCGGGCGCCTCGGCGGTAATAGTCAGCTGTGGTGCATCAGTGGATGGCGTTGAATGTCTGGTTTGAGTCAAGGCTGGTTTTCCTTTGGTTTTGCGCGGCCGCTCGATTGTTCGATTTTGGCCGTCGCTTACCATTAACAATAGCCACTTAGCATTAACAAAAGTAAACCAAGAGGCCGTGAATGAGAGATGCTAAACCTACCGGCTGGCGGGCAGCGAGTCAACGGCAAAAACGGGCCAGATGATGCTAACTATAGGTCGTTTTACGGCCTTTGCCGGGCTCGCCCCGGGCTCATCACCGATTATGGCGTTTTCGGGGCATTTCTTGAGTATCACCTGCCCGAACGGATTCGCTGCCTTAAGATTCGCACATGAAAAATCTTGTGCTGGTCCTGTTGCTGCTCACCCCATCGCTGGCCCATGCGGAACTGGTGGAAGATGCCCCCAAGAGCTGTTCATTCTGTGACGGCTGGAACCTGCCACAAAAGCCCTTCCATGTTTACGGTAATACCTGGTACGTGGGCACCCAAGGCCTGGGTGCGATCCTGGTGGTTACTGATGAAGGGCTGGTGCTGATCGACGGCGCGCTGGCGCAGTCCGCTCAGCTGATCGATGAAAACATCCGCGCCGCCGGTTTTGATCCGCTGGAGATCAAATACATACTCAACAGCCACGCGCATTTTGACCACGCGGGTGGTATCGCGGCCCTGCAGCGCTACACGGGCGCGCAAGTGTTGGCCAGCAAGGGCAGCCAGGCGGTGCTGGAAAGCGGTGAATTGTCGGCCGCGGATCCGCAACATGCCTTTGGCGTGGAGGCCAACCGCTTTCCGGCGGTGCGGAAAGTTTCCATGATCGCCGACCAGCAAACACTGACTCTTGGCAACACCACGCTCACCGCGCACTACACGCCGGGGCATACGCCCGGCGGCACCACCTGGACCTGGCAAAGCTGCGAACAATCCACTTGCATGAACATGGTTTATGCCGACAGCCTCAGCCCGGTATCGGCAGACGGATTCCGGTTTTCTGATCCGGATGTTTCACCCAACAACGCCCAGTTGATCAGCAGCAGCATCGCGCTCATCCGCGACCTGTCCTGCGATATCCTGCTGGCGCCCCACCCTTCGCTGTTCGGGATGGAAGATAAGCTAGCCCAGCTTGCCGCAAACCCCGGCGCCAATCCTTTCATCGACAACAACGCCTGCAAGGCCTACGCGGATCACTTTGATGAATGGCTGGCCAGGCGCGTACTGGAAGAGAAATCAGGAAAGGAACAATAATGGTCCAGGCTGGTTGCCAGATAACCAGTTGGAATCATGCACCCGCCAACCGGGGCTGAAACCGGGAAAGTGTCTTCCGGGCGATGATCCGTTTGCCCGCTATCGTCTGCAAACATTTTGGAGAGATCTATGCATATCGGGCTTATCGGCGGCATCGGGGTTGCCGCCACCGTGCTTTATTACCAGCGCCTGACCGCTGCCATGGAGGCCAGGGGCGCTCCATTGCGCCTTACCATTTCGCACGGGGATATCCACACGCTGATCGCCAACAACCTCGCTGACCGGCGCCAGCCGCAGGCTGAAATCTTTGCACGCCAGGTTGCCGAGCTCAAAGGCGCCGGTGCGGATGTGGCAGCGATCACCTCCCTGGGCGGGCATTTCTGCTTCGATGAGCTGAAGGCCCTATCGCCCCTGCCCCTGGTTTCAGCCGTTGCCCCGCTGGACAGTTACTTCGCAAGCCAGGGCATTCGGCGCATCGGTTTGCTGGGCACGCGCGTGGTGATGCGCACCCGGTTGTATGGCCAGCTTGCCCGCACCGAAGCCGTGGCGCTGGATGACGATATCGAGACGCTGGGACAGGCTTACCAGGAGATTGCGGTGGCAAGCTCGTGCTCACCCACCCAGAGACAACTGTTCCTCGATGCCGGCCGGCGCATGGTTTACGAGCAGGGCGCGGAGGCTATCGTACTGGCCGGAACCGACCTGAACCTCGCATTCGACGGACAGGCCCCGGGCTACCGGGTGATCGATGCGCTGGATGTGCATGTTGAACTGCTCGCTCGCCTGGCCGCGGGAGAAGTCATTGAACCCTTGCAGCTTTTTCAGCCGAGTAAATTAATCAGGCCGGTTTAGCTTTTGGCTTGCGGGATGTTTTCCTGTCCGTTACAGCCCGTGCTGTTCCCGTACATTTTCAGCATGTTCGTACAGCTTATCCAGCAAGCGACACAACTCTTTCTGTTCCTTGACGGTGAGTGAATCGGTGAAAAGCTCGGCCTGTTCAACAAACACAGGCCAGATCCTGTCAACCAGCGCCTGGCCTTTGATTGTCAACCAGATGTACGGGCTGGTGGCGTGCGCCGGATTCGGCAGCTTGGCGATGAGCCCCCTCTTTTCAAGGCCAGCTATGGCACGGCTGACCGAGCCTTTGTCCTGGTGTGTCAGGCGAACGATATCAGCCGCTGTCGCCGGCCCGACTTGCCGGATACCACCGAGAATGCGCCAGAACGGCGTGTTGATTCCAAAGCGCTTCATGTTGACCGGGCTACGGCCAAATGCCATCAGGTTGGCGACGATGGTCACCTGGTAGCTGATGTGCACGGGCGGAGCCATACCCTCGGTCAGGGTGCGGCGTTCATGTTCGGGTAGCGGTGCCAGTGCCAATTGATCCTGATCCTCTTCAAAATATCGGAACTAACCAAGACGGCAACGGAAAGCCGGGATGGCGCGTCCGGGACAGCCTTGCCGCCCCTGGAAATTCGTTGTCATGACAACATATTCATGCTAGTTTGGCAAATGTCCTGAAAGTGCCAGACCCAGACATTATCGCCTTTGAAGCTGCATGAACCAATCCTTCAGTTGGTTCAAATTCTTACAAAACAAGAGTGAGAGAGAATTCCATGATGAAGCAAGCCCATCCCGGTTCAGAGCTATGGCAGTTTTTCAGCAAGCCCTCCCGTTTGGCACTCACCATTGCCGCGGTACTTGCCGGCACAGTGTTCAGCCCCGCGGTTTTTGCCCAGGATGAAGCGGACGACGACGAACTTCTGGAGGAAGTCATCGTAACCGCCAGCAAGCGCGACCAGCGTCTTGTCGACGTGCCGATGGCTGTGACTGCCCTCAGTGGCAGGGACCTGGTGGAACGCAACCTGTTGCAGATCGAGGATTTTGCGGCACAGACACCGGGGCTGGTCGTCCAGCAGGCCACCAACCGCGCAACCCGCGTCATTCTGCGCGGCCTCAATTCGGGCGGCGCCGGAGCAACGGTCGCCACGCTCATTGACGAAGCGTCACTCAGCTATTCTTCTTCAACATCCAACGGCGCCATCGACATTGCCAATCTCGACACCTATGACCTGAACCGCATCGAGGTGCTGCGCGGCCCCCAGGGCACACTCTACGGTGCAGCGGCGGAAGGCGGACTGATCAAGTACGTTACCAACGCGCCGCTGCTTGACCAGTTCGAAGGCGATGCCGAGTTTGGACTGGAGTCGGTTGCCCACGGCGACACGGGGTATACCGGGCGTGGCATGCTCAACATGCCTTTCGCGGATGGCAAGGCGGCGCTTCGCATCACCGGTTTTTACAAGGACGTTGCCGGTTATATCGACAACCCCCTGGTGGGCGAGAAAGACCTGAACGGCGGGGAACGGTATGGCGGCCGCGTGCAACTGCTGCTCCAGCCCAACGAAGATTTCTCGATTCGGCTGATGGCCCTGATGCAGGACCAGAATTTCGACGACCCGGGCCTGGTTGAACTGGTCGGCGCGGCCCTCACGCCCGGAACCAGAAGCCCGCAGGAACTCAAGGTCGCCAATGGCGGCAACCCCACCTGGAACTCGTTTTACCCGGGTGTGAGCGACAACGAGACGCGTCTCTACTCCGCGGTACTGGACTGGTCGACGGACCGGGTCGATATCATTTCCGCAACCAGCTACGGCGAGATCAACAGCACGTTCCGCAGCGATATCTCGTTCCTCGAAGTGGCGCCAGGCTTCACCTACACCGAAGCGTTTTCGCCCTTCTTCAGCGACGAGCTGGTTTCACTCTATGGCGACCAGAGCAATGACCTCTCAAAATTCAACCAGGAATTCCGGTTCTCATCACCCGAAGCCATCGCACTGGGCGGCATCGGTTTTGACTGGCAGTTGGGCGCCTTTTATTCGGATGAGGACATCACGTTCAACCAGTTCTACGATGCCGTGGATACCGACACCGGCGAAGTCCTGCTGACCACGATTTTCGGCCCTCCCCTGCCGCTCGGCGGGTCGGAACTGCCTGCCAGCTACAAGGAAACATCGGGGTTCGGCGAGGTCGTCCTGCACTTCACTGAGCAGTTCGACGTTGCCGTCGGCGGCCGCTACTCGAAGAACAAACAGGTATCACAGGTCACCAGTTATGCCGGGTTGATCAATGCACCTTTCGACATCGTCAATCCGGTGGTAAAAACCAGTGAGGACAAGTTCACCTGGTCGGTCGCGCCAAGCTATCACCTCACCGATGACAAACTGGTGTACGGAAGAATCGCCACCGGCTATCGCCCGGGCGGGCCTTCCTTGCTCATCCCAGGCGCCCCGCCGGACTTTCCGCTGAGCTACTCGTCGGACAGCACGGTGAATTACGAGATAGGAAGCAAGGGCACTGCTGCAGGCGGGCGCTTCAGCTATGATTTCGCGGCTTTCTATATTGACTGGACGGATATCCAGATTCTCAGCCAGTACACTTCCACCACATCGGGGCAAACCTTCAACATCACCGGCAATGCCGGAGAAGCACGCAGCAAGGGGCTGGAGTGGAACTTTTCCTGGACCCTGGCGGAAGGGCTGGTGCTGAGCGACAACGGTGCCTATGTCAGTGCGGAACTGACGGAGTCAGCCCCTGGCCTGGGCGGCGTCAAGGGTGACCAGCTGCCCCTGGTTCCGGACTGGACCAACACGCTCAACCTGGACTACAGCACCGACATCAGCGGTGTTCCCGTGAAAATGGGCGTCAGCTGGATCTATACCGGCGAACGCTACACCGGATTCAGGGCGGCGACTGACCCGAACGATGAACGATTTCCGGGTTCCCATATTGCGTTGCCGTCCTACAGCGCCTTCAACGCGCAGATCAGTGCCCATTTCGACCGGTTCCGCGTGAGCCTGTTTGGGATGAACCTGACCGACGAGCAGGCGATTTCCGGCGGCTATTCAACCGGCGGTGGCTATAACATGACAGGACAAGGGCAGATCATCCAGCCGAGGACCATAGGCGTGTCGGTTGGGGCCAGCTTCTAGGCATTGTTCCCTGTTGCAGGGCCTGTAACTGCCGAAACGGCAGTCGCATGCCAAATGAGCGCGGTGCCTGATACCGGCCTGACGCCGGCCTGGCGTGCAGCCGACAGAGTCGAAATGCGGGGTCAGTCAACTGCACTGACCCTTACTAACCCTTTGCCCTGACCCCACCACTTGCAGTGTTTCTCCGGCTGAATCAGCACCACCGCCGGCTCGTGATCATCATCAGCCTGGCCTGAGACATAGACTACGGGCTTGTGCAAGAAATTATCTATTGAAGGTAGTTGGTTTCTGATCGAAACAGCTTTCGCCTTTGTTGGGCGGGGCCATTATCTGATTTGAAAATTCACGGCTCATCAGTTCCGGCCCAAGACCATGTCGGCAGGAATACCTTTTGCCCTGCCCGATCGGTAAGCCGCTAGCCGTCGCTCCGCTTCTTCAATCCAGATTCGATCCAGCTCCGGCTCGGGACGGTTGAGGCTGAGCAACAGTTCGTCAACCAGGGCAAAGCGCTCTTTGGGTGGAAGTTTTAATGCCGCAGCGATCAAACTCTTTGTGTTCATGGACTCCTCCGCTTACCCAATTATTCCAGTCCGTGGATACTATCAGAATCTGGTCTAACCAGAACGGCTGCACCTTGTGCATTTTCACCAGAACAGAACTGATAACTGAGCTGCAAACCCGCTTAGTCATGCTGCTCCGGCGCCGGTTAATAATAACGCCCGAAAGCAGCGCTTACGCGAGTGTTGCCGTGGCTGAGCAAACCCTCATTGACGAAGTAAGGAATTTTCCTTACCATATCCGCATGCAAATCACTAACAGGAACCCTC
The DNA here is from genome assembly GCA_964470455.1 of uncultured Wenzhouxiangellaceae bacterium. Classification (GTDB taxonomy): domain Bacteria; phylum Pseudomonadota; class Gammaproteobacteria; order Xanthomonadales; family SZUA-36; genus JAWXBM01. The sequence goes on along the minus strand of CAYYCX010000019.1, from coordinate 23,713 downwards.
CCATGCCTGGTATTCAGGAACAAGCTACTCTGACTTCGAAAGGTCAAATCACCTTGCCGAAGGCAATCCGGCAGACCCTGGGTGTTACTACGGGTAGCAAAGTGTCTTTTGAGCTACGTGGCGGTGAGGTCATCGTCACCCGTGTCCAGGACGAACATGAAGACCCGGCCATCGGTGCCTTCCTGGGATTGCTGGAGAAGGATATCCGCCAGGGCAAGCACGTTGGCAGCCTGCCGGACGATCTCGTGCAGGCCATGTTGGCGAACCTGGAGTCCCCGTTGGATATCGACGAAGACATTGAGGGTGAAGTGGACCTTTGATGGAACGTCATGGATGGATACTGCTGTTCCATGAATGCATCACACAGCAACTGCAAAAGCTGCACGCTGCCGCGGAGCGTGCTCAGCAGAATGACCCGCAAGGCTATGAGGGAAACGCCAACGTAAAGCTGTTCAGGGCGTTGACTCATCTGATCTGTGAAGTTGTGCCCAGCGATCCCGGGCGTGACGAATATCGCCAGGGTAACACGCTGGGGCCGGCGCACCGGCACTGGCGTCGAGCCAAGATCGGCAGGCGCTTTCGACTGTTTTTCCGTTTTGACTCCAGGTCGAAGACGATTGTGTTCGCCTGGGTTAACGATGAACAGACTTTACGATCGGCCGGCAGCAAGTCCGATCCCTATGCCGTATTCGAAAAGATGCTCAAGCGTGGCAACCCGCCAGAGGACTGGGGAACTCTTGTTGACGCCAGCCAGGCCGACTGGTCGAAGCGAGAGAAGAAGAAGAAGAAGAAAAAGCGGTAGCTCTGACAAATCCAGCTGTCCCGACACGGATCAGAATTGATAGCTGAGCTGCAAACCGGCATAGGCGTTACGCTCCGGCGCGGGTTCATAATAACGCCCTAATGCGGCATTGACGCGGATATTGCCGTTGTAGCTTTCGTCAAACAGGTTGTAGATGCCGGCAAACGGCTCCAGCGACCAGGACTCACCGGCGTAGCGGTAACCCAGCCGCAGGTTGGAAACCAGGTAGGCATCGGTTTTCACCGTGTTGGCGCTGTTGACTTCGATGCCACCCACATAAAGCGCGTCCCAGCCGGCGTAGAAGCCGCTGTCGTGCCGCCAGGCCAGGTCCAGCATGGCCTGCTGTTGCGGCACGCCGGGTATGGTGTTGCCGGCGTAGTCGACCCCGGCCTCGGTGAATTCATCGTAGGTGAGGTCGGTGTAGCTGTAGCTCAAACCGGCCGTCAGCCCGTTCAGCCATTCGACCCGAATGGCTGCTTCAGCGCCCTGGTGGGTGGAGCGCCCGGCATTGCGGTAGAAAGACTGACCCGAACCCGCCAGTTCATAGGGTACGATTTCATCGGTCACATCAATGTGGAACACAGCAAGTTCATATTGCCAGCGCTGGTGCAGAACGCCGCGCAGGCCCAGCTCGTAGTTGGTGGCATGCTGCGGTTCGAGGTTCTGGTTGAAACCGGTGGGGCCATCCGGATTGGCCAGCTCGCTGATGGCCGGCGGGTCGAACGCGCTGGAAATATTGCCATAGAGGCTCAGGCGTTCGCTGGGTAAGAACACCAGCCCTGCCATGGGGCTGAACTGGCTGAAATACGTTCGGCCCGAGGCCGTGCCGAGGCGATCGTTGACGCTGTACTCCATGCGGTCCAGCCGGCCACCCAGGGTCAGTGTCCAGCGGTCGGCAAAATCCCAGGCATTTTCGGCATAAACCGCGCGCGCGCTGACATCTTCGTCCTGGCGGGTAGTGAGATCGCCCAGCACGCCCTGGTTGTTGGCATAGCGTTCACGCAGGTCGCGTTGTTCATCCAGTTCCAGGCCGATCACCAGCCGGTTCTCGCGGCCGGCGCCCAGCGCCGCATCCCAGCTCCACTGCCCACCCAGTCCTCCGGCGCGGCGCCCCAGGTCCACGCTGCCGCCCTGGCCGTTGGCGTTGATGTCAAATGGCAGGCGGTTCTGCAACCGGCGCGCCACGCCATAACCGCGTAACAGCAGCTCGGTGTTGTCGCCCATGGGCTTGCGCCAGGCCAGGCCGAATTGCTGCTGGTCCAGTTCCTCGCCAGTGTCGAACTGCACATTGCGCGGCGCCGCCTGGCGCGGGTTGGCCGCCACTTCGGCGGCGGTCAGGGCACCCGGGTCGTCAGCCCGCGGCGAATCCACCGCATTGATGACCACCGTCAGCGACGAGCCATCATCCCCGTCATAACGGAACTTGCTGTTGAACAGCGTCTGCTCGAAACGCGATTGCGCGCGATAACCGTCCAGTTCGGTGGTGGACAGGTTCAACAGGCCGTTCCAGTTACCGAATTGCCCCCCAGCCTTGAGCTGGCCAAAACCGTAACCGTAGGCACCAGTGCTCGCTCGCGCCGAGAGTTCCGGGGTTTCCGGGCCATCGGCGGTGAATATCTGGATCACCCCGCCACCCGATGCGCCATACACTGCCGACACCGGGCCGCGAATGACTTCGATTCGCTCCGCGGACCCCAGGTCGATGGAATCCACATTGCCCTGGCCATCGGGCATGGTCAGCGGGATGTCATCGGCATACAGCTTGATGCCGCGAATGCCAAAAGCGGCGCGCGCGCCAAACCCGCGAATGGAAACGCGCAGGTCCTGGGCGAAGTTGTAGCGGTTCTGGAAGAACAAGCCTGGCACCGCCGCCAGCACTTCATCCAGGCCCAGCCCCTGGCGGCCGGCGTGGATGTGTTCCGCATCGACCCGCGAAGCCGCCAGCGGCAGTTGCAGCCAGCCGGTGGGAATACGCGTGGCGCTGACGATCACTTCTTCGAGATCATCGGCTGCGGCGTCGGCGGCATGCAGCGCGGGAATGGGGGCCAGCAACAGTAGAAAGACGCCCAGCAGGCGGGTGCGAAGGCGGCAACGGCGGGTTGGGGGGTTCAGGAGCATTGCAATGATCAATTTCCACGGTCTGAAAGGTATTGAATCGGGCACTATACTGGTAAGATTGCAGTTGATCGACCATGACCCGGCCAGGCTGTGTCCAGAGTGCGATAATCGCACCCGAGCCCGGGCCAGCAAGCAGAAAATCCGGGAACCCACGTACTTTACTTCCACATCGAGCCTGACATGCAAAACACATTGACCCAGGTGCAGCTCACTGCGCCTTACCTGATTTTGATCGGCCAGCAGGATGATCCCACCTACGCCAAAACCGGCCTCGGCATCGTGCAATGGCGCCCTGAACTGGTGGCCGGGCAGTTACGCTTCCCGGGTTGCGAAGTGGATCTCGGTGTGCCCGACATGACGGTGGAGGAAGCGGTCGAAGCGGGCGTGCGCAGCCTGCTGATCGGCGTGGCCCCGGTGGGCGGCGCCATACCCGACAGCTGGTGGGAGTTGATCGAGCAGGCTGCCCGGTCGGGGCTCGACGTGGTCAGCGGCCTGCACATCAAACTGAACAACCGCGAAAGCCTGGTTGAAATCGCCCGTGCATCGGGCGCGCGCCTGATCGACGTGCGCACACCGCCGAAAAACCTGCCCATCGGCAACGGCAAGAAACGCAGTGGCCGCCGCATACTGATGGTGGGCACGGATTGCGCCATCGGCAAGAAATACACCGCGCTGGCACTGCACAAATCCATGCAGGATGCGGGCATGAACGCCACCTTCCGCGCCACCGGCCAGACCGGCATCATGATCGCCGGCGAAGGCGTGCCGATCGATGCGGTGATCGCCGATTTCATCTCCGGCGCCGCCGAGGTGCTGTCGCCCGACAATACCCCGGACCACTGGGATGTCATCGAGGGCCAGGGTTCGCTGTTCCACCCGGCCTATTCCGGCGTCAGCATGGGCCTGCTGCACGGTTCGCAACCCGATGGGTTCGTGGTTTGCCATGAGGCCGGCCGCAAGGTGGTTTCCGGGTTCGAGCACTACCCCCTGCCCTCGCTGGCCGAATGCATTGATTTGCATGTGCAGGTCGGTAAACGCACCAACCCCGCCATCCGTTGCGTCGGCATCAGCGTGAACACTTCATCGCTCAAGGGCAGCGCGCGCACGGACTACCTCGCAGCCCTGGAAGCCGAGCATGGCGTGCCGGCGGTGGATTCCCTGATCGACGGCTGCGGAGCCATCGCGGAGCATATCCGCAAGACATTCGGAGCCTGAAGGCATGCCCGAGATGACAACCCGGCCGATGAAATTCTGCGCGTTCCTGGAAGAATGGGATATGAAGCAGCCCTTCCGCATCACCGGTGCGGTATGGCACAACTCGCGCAGCCTGGTCGTGCACCTTGGTTGCGACGGACACATCGGCCGCGGCGAAGCGCAGGGGGTTTACTATCTGGATGAAACCGCCGAAAGCATCCTGGAGCAAGTCAACGCCGTGGCTGACCAGCTGCGCAGCGGCATCAGCCGCGAAGCCCTGCAGGACCTGCTGCCGCCGGGTGGCGCCCGCAACGCGGTGGATTGCGCCCTGTGGGACCTGGAATGCAAGCTCAGCGGCAAAACCATCTGGGAACTCACCGGCATCGACCCGAATCCGGTGACCACGGTATTCACCATCGGGCTGGAGGACAGCCCGGAGGAAATGGCCGCCAAAGCGGCGGCTGCCCCCGACGCGCCGGTACTGAAAATCAAGCTGGACGGCGACCGTCCCTATGAACGCCTGGCCGCCATCCGCGCCGCCCGCCCGGATGCGCAGCTGGTGGTGGATGCCAACCAGGGCTGGACCTTTGAGCAGCTGAAGGAAGTGCTGCCCAAATGCGCCAAGCTTAACCTCGGCATGATCGAACAAGCCCTGCCGCGCGGTGGCGATGCCGAACTCGAAGGCTTTGAGTCGCCCATCACCCTGGCGGCCGATGAATCCTGTTTGCACCGCGGCGAACTGGAACAGGCGGCGCGCCGTTACAGCATGATCAACATCAAGCTGGACAAGACCGGCGGGCTGACCGAAGCACTGGCGCTGGCCAATGCCGCGCGGGCCAAAGGCCTGAAACTGATGGTGGGCAACATGATGGGCACCTCGCTGGCGATGGCCCCTTCGTTCGTGGTGGCGCAGCTGTGCGATTTCGTGGACCTCGACGGGCCGCTGTTGCTGAAGTACGACCACGTCAACGGCCTGCGCTACAACAAGGGCCGGGTGGATGGCCTGGAGCCTTCGTTCTGGGGCTGAATCACCGAACCTTTCCGCAGGGCTTCATCAAAATGGCGCGCACTCTTCTGGCAGTGTTGTGTGTTGTAAGTTTGCTGGCCGGCTGCACCATGCCTTACATGCAAGTCGATCCTCAGCTCAAGGCTCAAGCCGAGGCCATGCCCGTCTCCGGGCGGCAAGGCTGGCTGGTCAACCAGCAGTTGGCTTTCGGGGGATTTTCCAGCGGGCCCGTCAAACGCAGCTGGACCACCGGCTACAACATTCCCTTCATCGTGCGGTTCAGCGGCGCCAAGGAAAAGCTGGGATACACGGTACGAAATTCAGCCGGTGACACAGCGGAGTTCTTCTGCCTGGGCAAGTTGCGTGAATACGACCTGCCCGTGTTCAACAAGGCCTTTGAAGTGAACCTGAAAACCACCGACGTGTTCACCTGCGGCATTGCGCTGGGTGAGGAGTCGTACGGGTTTTACAGCGAAAACCTGAACCAGAACCCACGCTTTTCGGAAATCACCGGCAAGCTGCAAACTTCGGGGCCGGATATCACCATTCACCCGGTGGGCTCGCTGGAAGGCGGCCAGTCATCCTGGAGCACCACCGCGCTGGGTTACGAGCTGAAGCAGGAAGGCCGTACCGTGGCCGCGGTGGAAACCCTGAACGAGGGCCGGGTGTGGATCAGCCCGGACCTGCCAGACACCGAGCAGTTGCTGGTGGCCGGAGCGGCGTCAGCCCTGCTGCTGCGCAATTCACTGGCTGAACATAACGACGATTTGCTGTAGCCGTTCAGGGCTGGGCTCGGGCGGTTGTTGCCGGCTTCACACAAGCAGCCCGGGCCCGTGCGTCAATCGCCCGCTTTTGCAGGCCGTGAAGTGAAATACAGCGCCAGGCCGCCGAGGATGGCGACGGCGGCAATCAGCAACCGGGCCGTGAAAGCTTCTGACATGAACACCAGCCCGCCCCAGGCCGCCAGCAACGGCACCGACAACTGCACCAGGGCGGCCGATACCGCGGTGTGATGGCGCAGCGCGGCATACCAGATCACATATCCCAGGCCTGAGGCCAGCGCGCCGGACAGCACCGCCAACACGACGCCCTTGCCCGTCCAGCTGGCTGCGGGCCAATACAACAACAGCAGCAATGCAGCCGCCGGCAGGGTGGCCAGAAAGTTCCACGCGGTTGCCACCAGCGGGCAGCGGGCGCCACGGCCGCGCAGGGTATAAAGCGCCCAGGCAAAACCCGCCAGCGCCATCAGTGCTGCCGCAGCTGGCGATGGAGCATCCAGGCCGGGTGATACCAGGTAGACCAGGCCGGCGCTGGCCAACGCCATGCCAAGCCAGGCCAGTGCACCCGGCCGTTCACCCTGCAACAGCCCGGCGGCTACCAGGCCCAGCTGCACGCAGCCGAACAGGATCAATGCGCCGGTGCCGGTGGACAGCTGCAGGTAGGCAAAGGAAAAGCAGGCCGCATAGGCGAACAGGGCGAGGGCAGCGGGCAGGTCCCAAAACGGTGCCGCGAGATTCTGCCGGTCCTTGATTCCGAGCAGGACGAACAGGAATACCACGCCACTGGCCAAACGCAGGGCCGTGAATGAAGCGGGATCGATCAGCGCGCCACCCAGCGCCATCCGGCACAGCACCGAGTTGGCGGCAAACGCCAGCATGGCCAGGCAGGTGAGCGCGACTGGCCCCGACCCGGATGGAAATTTCATCCGGGTTCAGGCCTGCACAAAAAGTTTGAGTGAAAAGCCCGGCAGCGTTCCGCCGGGCGTTGGTGCCAAATGACCGGGGTGCTTACTTCGCGCCCTGCATCTGCGCATCGCGTATGGCCTTGAACTCGGCGCCTTCCTTCCAGTTGGGCCAGTCGCTGCTGTTGGCCACGTCCAGCCCGGTTTTGAAGAACAGTTTCATGTCGTGCAGGGCACCACTGACCACCCAGCTCAGGTCGTATTCATCCGAAACGCGGTGATAATGATCGCGGGTGTACTCCTGCGATTTTTCCATGCCGTAGGCCACGCCCTTCTCGCGATCGTCATAGCCGCCACCCGGATAGATCATCGGCACGCCTTCCTTGGCCAGTTCGAAGTGATCGGACCGGTAGTAGTAGCCTTTTTCCGCTTCACGGTCGCCATTCAGGACACGCTCCTGCTCGGCAGCAGCCGCGGCCAGGTAATCATCCAGGTCGCTCATGCCCAGGCCAACCACCGTGACATCACGGGTTTCGCCAAAGTTGTTCATGCCATCCATGTTCAGCCCACCCACGGTTTTCTCCAGCGGGAACAACGGGTGGGCGGCGTAGTACAACGAACCCAAAAGGCCCTGCTCCTCAGCCGTTACCGCCAGGAACATCACGCTGCGGCGTGGCGCCTGTGGCAGCGATGCATAGGCCTTGGCCAGCTCCAGCAGCGCGGCCGTGCCGCTGGCATTGTCCAGCGCGCCGTTGTAGATCTGGTCGCCTTCGGGTTTCGGGTCGGTGCCCAGGTGATCCCAGTGCGCCATGTAGATGAACACCTCGTCCGGCGCTTCACTGCCGCGCAGGATGGCCGCGACATTTTGTGAGTCAACCGTGACGATGTTGTTGGTGAGCGAGACCGAAGCTTTCAGGTTCATCGGCACCGGGGTGAATCCGGGAGTCTTCGCGGCGACATACATCTCGTCCAGGTTCAGCCCGGCCCTGTCGAACAGGGCGGTGGCGGCTTCTTTGGTGATCCAGGATTCAAACTCCGACAGGTTGACGCCCTGGTCCGCGCGCACCATGTCGAATTGCGGGCCGGTCCAGCTGTTCTGCACGGTGGGCCAGCCGTACGAGGCAGGCAGGGTATCGTGAATGATGATGGCGCCGGCCGCGCCCTGGCGCGCCGCCTCGTCATACTTGTATGTCCAACGGCCGTAATAAGTCATGGCATTGCCGTTGAACAGCGCCGGGTCCTGGGTGGCGTAGCCCGGGTCATTCACCAGCATCACCACGGTCTTGCCGGTGACGTCGATACCGGCATAATCATTCCAGCCATACTCCGGGGCGACGATGCCATAACCCACGAACACCATTTCGGAATCCTTCACCGCAACCTCGGGAACCTGGTGACGCGTACCCACCACCTGGTCGGTGGTATAGCCGAGGACGGTGTCCGCACCACCGGGGCCGCTGATCACGAGGTCGGGCCGGTTGGTGACTTCCACCGAGACCAGCGGCACATCCTGCGTGTACAGGTCGCCGTTGGCGGGTTCCAGGCCCAGGTTGCTGAACCAGTCGATCAGGTACTTCACCGTCAATGTTTCACCCGGCGAACCCGGCGCCCGGCCACCGAATTCATCGGAAGCCAGTGTTTCGATATGCCGCCGGTAATCGGCTTCAGTCATGGCTTCCTCGCCAATGGCGACCGGATCGGCAGGCGGGGCCTCGGCCGCCGGCTCAACCGCCGGGGCAGGCGGCGGCGTTTCATCCTTGCCACAGGCTGCCAGCAGGAAGAGGGCTGCTGCGAATGCCGGCAGCAGGCGTGAAGCATATGGGGAAAATAGCTCAGAAATCCTGGACTTTGGGTTGGTGTTCATATTCCTTCCGTAAATCGCTTGATGGGGATTCTACAGGTTGCAGGCCATTAGTCCGGCTGAACCTCAAAAAACTTGTCGCGCGACTTTACCATGTCGGACTGGCATTGAGGGAACACCGGCCGGCGGAATGCCTGATTGGGCATTGCAAGTGGGCTCGAACGTCCGGAAATGAAAGCCCACGTAGAGGCAAAGTGGTTTAAAGTAATCTGATATGAATATCCAAAACAACAACCACTCGAAACAACCGGAACGTCATCATTACCGGAATTCATGTCCGGCACGAAACCAGCAACCTGTGAGACGTGATTGATGCCGGGTCCTCTGAACGGTTACCGCATCATTGAACTGGCGGGACTGGGGCCAGGGCCGTTCTGCGGGATGATGCTGGCAGATATGGGAGCGACTGTCATTCGGGTTGATCGCCAGGATGCCGGCCTCATCAATCCGCTCATGGACCCGCAATTGCGCAATCGGCAGTCGATCTGCATCAACCTGAAATCGCCACGGGGCGTTGAAATCCTGCTGAAGCTGGTTGATGGCTCCGATGCGCTGTTTGAAGGATACCGCCCGGGCGTGGCGGAGCGATTGGGGTTCGGCCCCGAAATTTGCCTGGCACGCAACCCGAGGCTGGTTTATGGACGTATCACCGGCTGGGGCCAGACCGGCCCGTTGGCGCACACCGCTGGCCATGACATCAATTACATCGCGCTATCCGGAGCACTGCACGCTATCGGCAAAAAGGGAGAGAAGCCCATACCTCCCCTCAATCTGCTGGGTGACTTCGGTGGCGGCGGGATGTTGCTGGCGTTTGGTATCCTGTGCGCCCTGCTGGAAGCCTCGCGCTCGGGCAAAGGCCAGGTAGTGGATGCGGCCATGCTGGATGGCACCCTTGCACTGATGGCCATGTTCCACGCCTTTCGGGCCTCAGGGGTGTTTGATGAACAGACTGGCACGCATTTTCTGTCCGGCGCGGCACACTTTTACGATACCTACGAAACCCGGGATGGCAAATTTCTTGCCGTGGGTGCACTGGAACCACAGTTTTACCGCCAGTTCCTGGAGATTACCGGCCTGGGCGATAGCGAGCTCGCCGATGCCGGCTTCAACTTTGGACCGGAGCGCCAGGATGTGTCTGCATGGCCCGAGTTGAAGCAGCGAGTGGCGGCAGTCATCAAGCAGAAAACCCGGGACGAATGGTGCCAGCTCTTTGACGGCACGGATGCCTGCGTCGCGCCGGTGCTGACCACCAGCGAAGCCAGCCAACACCCACAAAATATGGCACGTGATAACTTCATCGAAGTTGGTGGAGTGCTACAGCAGGCGCCAGCGCCTCGCTACAGCCGCACTCCAACCGCTGAACCGCATGCGCCGACAACACCCGGAACCGACAGCCGCAAGTTGCTCGCGGAGATCGGTTGCAGCGACTATGAAATCGATGCGTTGCTAGCAGATGGAATCTTGGCGGAACCCCGCCGTCAGTGACCAAGCCATGCAGTTGTAACAAACGTCCTGTCTATTGTGCGGCCATTTCCGCCAGTGGATGGCGTGCCGGCTGCTTCGCCGTCAGCAGCAGGTAAACCGCCGGCAGCACAAACAGCGTAAACAGGGTGCCGATGCCCATCCCGGTTGCAATCACCAGGCCGATGTTGAACCGGCTGACCGCACCCGGACCATCGGCCAGCAACAGCGGCATCATGGCCATGATCATGGCCACAGTAGTCATCAGGATAGGCCTCAGGCGGATGGTGGAAGATTTTTCAATGGCCTCGCGTCGGCTCAATCCTTCCGTGGCCCGCAACTGGTTGGCGAACTCGACCATCAGGATGCCGTTTTTGGAAATCAGGCCGATCAGCGTAATCAGCCCAACCTGGGTGTAGATATTGACGCTGGCGAAACCCACGGTCATGAAAATCAGTGCGCCGGCAATGGACATGGGTACCGACACCAGGATGATCAGCGGGTCACGCCAACTTTCGAATTGCGCCGCCAATACCAGGTAGATGATCACCAGGGCCAGGAAGAAGGTGATGATCAGGGCATGTCCCTGCTCGGCATATTGCCTGGATTCACCATTGAAATCGTAGCTGAATCCCAGCGGAAAAATGCGCGCCGCTTCCGCCTCCAGGTATGCCAGCGCATCGCCCAGTGAGACTCCCGGAGCCAGTGTGCCTTGCACGGTTACCGCGTTGAGCTGCTGGAACTGCGTCCGCGAACTGGGTTCAACCGTGTCCTGGTAGTGCACCAGCGCAGACAGCGGTATCTGTTCTCCGGTCGATGAAGTCAGGTAATACTCATCCAGGTCAGAGCGATCCAGCCTCGCTTCCCGCTCGACCTGTGGAATCACCTTGTAGCTTCTGCCCTCCAGGTTGAACCGGTTTACATAACCTTCGCCCAGCAGGGTGGACATCGAACGGGCAATCGCTGCCATGGAAATACCAAGATCACCCGCACGATCGCGGTCGATCACCAGGGTGGTCCTGGGTGTGGCGAATTCCACGCTCTTTTGCAGGAACCCGAAGTTTCCACTCTGCATGCCAGCGCCTATCAGTTCGTCAGCCACCGTGTCCAGCTGTTCAAAATCCTGTGAAGACGTAATTACAAACTGAACGGGAAAGCCGCGCGATGATCCCGGCAGGCTGGGCCTTTGAAAACTGGCCGCCTGCATACCCGGTATGCGGTTCAGTGCAGCCTGGAGCTCCGGATGAACCTGCATGACGGAGCGTTCCCGCTGCGCCGGAGGCAACAGCTTGAAGCCCCCAAACGTGGTGTTGGGCGAACTCTGCCCCAGGAACAGGAAGGTGTTGTACTCCTCGGGAATGGACTTGACCTCTTCCAGCAGCCGCCGGGTGTAGAACTCGTTGTATTCCATCGTTGCATTCTGCGCCATTCGGGCTTGCAGGAAGAGAATGCTCTGGTCTTCCAGCGGCGCCAGTTCCCTGGGTGTCGTGGCAAACATGAAATAGATACTGACCAGAACTGTGACAGCAAAAACCATGGTTACGGGAATGAAATCCAAAGTCGCGCTTAGGAGACGCCGGTAACCTTCCGCCAGCCGGTTGAAAAAGTGTTCCACCGCCTGTTCAAACCGGCCCGGTTCGCCCTTCCGGTGCAACACTTTGGATGACAGCATGGGCGACAAGGTAAGAGCCACAATGCCGGAAACCAGCACGGCGCCCGCCAATGAGAACGCAAACTCCGTGAACAGCGTCCCGACCAGCCCACCCATGAAACCGATAGGGGCGTAAACGGCGATCAAGGTGGTGGTCATTGCGATGATGGGCAGGCCCATTTCGCGCGCGCCATCGATGGCGGCAACAACGCGGCTTTTGCCCATCTCTATGTGCCGGTGGACGTTTTCAACCACAATGATGGCGTCATCAACCACCAACCCGATCGCCAGCACCATGGCCAGCAGGGTGAGCAGGTTGATGGAAAAGCCCATCAGCATCATGAGAAAAACACCGCCTACCAGGGACAGGGGTACGGCCACAGCCGGAACAACTGCCGCGCGCAGTGAGCCCAGGGACAGGAAGATAACCGCCAGGACGATCATCATGGCTTCGAACAGGGTGGCGAACACTTCCTTGATCGAATCCTTGATATAGTCACTGCCGTCATAAGCCAGGTTGGCCTGCAGTCCTGACGGCAACTGTTTCTTGATGGCCTCCAGCTCCACATTGACCAGTCCGGCCACCGTAAGCGGGTTGGAGCCGGGAGCCGGCTCGATGGCCATGACCGCGCCAGGCTTGCCATTGAACCAACTGACACTGTCGTAGTTTTCCGCCCCCAGCTCTATCCTGGCCACATCTTCCAGGCGCACCAGGGCTTCTTCATCCTTGCGGACAATCAGGCGCCGGAAATCGGCTTCCGTGCTGACATCGGTGGTGGCTGACAGGTCGGTACGGACGTACAGGCCCTTGGTTTGCCCCACGGCCGCAAGGAAATTGTTTTCGCGGAGTACGCTGGCCACTTGTTCAGGCGAAACCTCATGCGCCACCAGGCGATTCGGGTCCAGCCAGACACGCATGGCAAAAGCGCCACTGCCGTTGATCTGCGCCTTGGCCACTCCGGGTACTGCCTGCAGCTTCGGTTGCACCACGCGCAACAGGTAATCGGTGGTTTGCGACACCGACATTTCGTCGCTGTTGAAGACCACGTACATCAAAGCCTGCTGTTCACCGGTGGTGGAATCGATGACCGGGTCCTCGGTTTCAGCGGGCAGGACTCCGCGCTGGCTGGCGACCTTGGCCTGGATTTCCGCTACGGCGGCGTTTGGGTTGTAGTTGAGCTCCATGTGCGCTTCGATGCGCGACACGCCCTGCGAGCTGGTCGCAATCAGGAAATCGATGCCGCGGGCTTCGGCAATGGCCTGCTGCAGGGGTGTGGTGACGAACCCCTGAATCAGTTCGCTGCTGGCACCGGGGTATGCGGTGGTCACCGTCACCACCGTGTTGCTCAGCTCGGGGTATTCACGCAACTCAAGGGCTGTAAACGCCCGCGCGCCCAACACCAGCAGCAGCAGGCTGATGACACTCGCCAGCACCGGCCGGCGAATGAAAATATCGGTGAACTTCATCAGCCGTTGCTCGCCTGGGGTGCCGGGTCATCCGGCAGGCTGGAGTTGTCTACCGTAACCGGCTGGCCATTGCGCAACTTGTTGTGGCCATCGGTAACCACCTCCATCCCGGGCTCCAGCCCGCTGACGATTTCCACCCGCCCGTCGGTCACGTTTCCTGTCACCACCTGCAGCCTCTCCACGGCCTTGTTGCCTTGCGCGTCACGCACAACGAAAACGGAGTTGCCGAAAGGGTTATAGGTAATGGCCCGTTCAGGCAGAGTCATTACCTTCGCTTTCTGCTGCAACAGGGTGTGCACATCGGCAAACATGCCCGGGTGCAGCAGCCGCTCGGGATTGTCCAGGATGGCCCGCACCTGCACGCTGCGGCTGGATTGCTGGATATTCGGGCTGATCGCGCTGATCTTTCCGGGGAATTCTCGCCCCGGCCACGCCGCCACCGTCACCTTGATTTCCTGTCCCACGCTGATTTCACCCAGGTAACGCTCAGGCAAGGTGTACTCGGCATAGATGGGGTCGAGATCAACCAGTTCGATGATGGGGTCGCCGGCTGCCAGGTACTGGCCCGGGTTGATGCGGCGAATTCCCAGTTCACCGTCAAACGGGGCGCGAACCGACTTTTTGTTGATGACTGCCTGCTTGGCTTCGATACGGGCACGGGTGCTGTCAACCTGGGCCTGCGCTTCATCCAGGTCGGCGCGTGAGCCCAGGTTGCTGGCAACCACCCGTTGCAGACGGTCGCGCGTGGTTACCGCCAGCTCGTTTTCAGCCTGCAACGCTTTGGCTTCGGCCAGGTCCACTTCCACATCCAGTTGCACCAGCAGGTCGTTGGCCTTGACCGATTCTCCCGAGTCGAAATGAATTTCACGGATGATGCCTTCCACTTCAGCGGAAATCACCACGCCGCGGGTGGGCGTGATACTGCCCACCGAGGGCAGGCTGGGCTGCCAGCTTTCCTCACGCACCATCTGCGTGCTGACCACTGGCGGGCTCATGGTCCGTCCGGCCATCCTGTTCTGAGCCTGGTGGTATTTCCAGCCGAAAATTCCGCCGAACAAAAGGCCCAGCGCAACCAACACCAACAATAAATTTCTGATCACGAGATTTCCAATTAACTGAGAAATGCATCCGGGTTGGGGGCCCGGCAACACGACTTGCCTACTTTCCGGCAAACGGTTTACGACCGCATGAGACCGTTGTAGTTCTGCCGGCGCTGGCGCGCAGGACATTACGACGATGGAACTTCATGCCGGCAACCCATGCGGTCAACACTGGTCGATCGCGAGTGACTTGCAGAATTGTACCGCCAGTTGCCGGCTGATGGCTATGCAAAACCTGCCGTGAATTGCAGGCTACTGCCTGACGTAGCGGCCTTCGAACCAGACATCCCAGGCGCCGGTTTCGGCATTGAAGACATCAAAATGCTGGATGATATCACCGTTCTCTTCCGGCGTCCAGCTGCCCTTGAACGGCGCCGTGGTGTTTTGCGAATAGTTGTAGAATTCACCCTCGAGCACCATGCGACCCTGTTCATCCAGCCCCCCGGTGTAATCGATGGAATAGCCGTTGGCCACCCACACCTGCCGCCATTCCCCTTTTACGGGGTTGTAGTAGTTCACCGAAAACCCTCCGCCGGCCGCCGACTCCCAGGTTTCCTTGATCAGGCAATTTTCGTAGTGCTTGGTGATGGAGTTCCGCCCGTAAAGCGTTCGAGCCTCATCATTGGAGTACACGTTCCATTCACCCACCCAGAAATCCCAGTCACTGAAACCGGGCGAGTCCTGGCAGAATGTGGCTGGAGCCGGCGGCTGCGCATTCGCAGCACCGCTATCGCCCTGATCCTTGGCATCCTGGGCTGCAGCCGAAAAGGAAACCATCAGGCCAACGGCCAGCGGCCAACTAACGCTTTTGATGTGCATGTTGCTACACTCCTTCGGGCTGTTCGCCAGTTCTTTACCAGCAGGGCTTTGCCGGTGCAATCCAGCATCAGCCAGTATGCCCCATAAACACGTTCAAACCGGCACCGGACCCGATCATGGAGAATACAAACTTGGCACACCGTTTTCACAGCCTGCTGGCGGCGGCCTTGCTCATCAGCCCGGCCACACAGCCTGTTTCAGCGGCGGACGAGCCGCTGGTACCGCCACAGGTTAAAACCCACGCCGATGGCCGCGCCGCCATCCAGCAACTGTATCAACAATTCCAAAGCCTGCAGCAACACGGCTGGCAGCTCGACATCATCGTGCAATCACAACCCGCGGTGCGGGAATATGCCTTGCCCGTCATCGCCCTGCGCACCCCCCAGGAGGGCAAGGCGGTCTGGATACTATCCGGCATCCATGGCGAAGAGACTGCCGGCCCCAATGCCATTGCAGCCTCCATTGATGCCCTGGCTGAGCTTGGCAAGCACCAGCCTGTGGTGTTGCTGCCGCTGAACAATCCGCATGGCTATGCCAACAACTGGCGCTACCTCAATGTGGCCGTGTATGACTCAAACATCGACGGCCAGAGCGTGGGTGATTCCTCCCACCTGCTGGTCGATGCCGGGCAACCCGGACGTGCGCGAGCAGACGCAGCTTCAAGCCCCGAAGCCGATGCCATTACCCGCTACGTGCTGGAAATGAGCCGGCGCTATCCACCCGCCATCAGCATCGACCTGCACGAGGACAACCTGATCGACGAGGGCTACGTCTACTCGCAAGGGAAACTGGGGGCGGCCGATCCCCTGGCGGCGCTGGCCGTGAATGTGTTGAGGGAACACGGGGTGCCTCTCAAGATGGACGGCGTCACACGCTTTGACGAACCCATCGAGTCGGGCATCATCGGCCCGGTGGCCGACAGTTCCATCGATGAACTGATGAGCGCCGAAGAAATCATCCTTGATGGCCAGGTTCAACCAGGCCCGGTTGCCGATACGGTGCTGGTATTTGAAACGCCGGCGGCAGCCATTCCCCTGTCACAGCGCGTGCAGGCGCACGCGGCCTTGCTGCAGGCCATAGTCGCCAACCCACTGGCCCGTGAATAGCAGGCCACCGGCCATCTTCCGGGATTGAATCCACCAGGGCGAATCTGCACTGGATCACTGTTCGGAAAAGGCCGCCCGCTCGCGGACGGCTTTCACATCATGCTCCAGCGACAAGGCCTTTTCAGCCAGCGACAAAGCGCGGCGGGAATGAATCCGGGCCGCTTCGCCCAGGTTGTCTTCCCGCGACAGCGTCAGCGATGCCAGCGCTTTCTGGATACGCAGGGCCACCTCAACCAACCCGGCTCCATCACGGGCGACGGGGCCAAATGAATCATCGAACAGGTCTTCCACATCCAGCTCGGGAACAAACACGCGATCAAACCTGGTTTCAACCTCTTCATCTTCCGCCAGCGGCGTACCCCAATTCTCCAGCAGACGGACAAAGGTGCCAATGATATCGATGGCGGTGCCCGGGTCATTAACCGCGGGGGACAGGGCCCGGCTGGCGATTTCGGCCAGTACCACCAGGCCGAACCGCGGGTCTTCGTCAAACACGCGGTCATCCCCGACCAGGAATGCCTTGGCGATGGCGGAAGTGTCCGGCTCATTCTCCTGGTTGCCGTCAGGCTGGCACCAGGCGAGCGGGCGCCGGGGAAAAAGAAACGCTCCAGGCAGAGCAGCCACCGCAACCTTCAGCTGCATGTCTTCAGCGCAAGCCTGCAGGTCCGACACGCTGATCCGCTGGACATAGCCTATGGAAGAGCCGTAAACCGGCGTCCAGTCGCTCACGTCCAGTGAGCCGCGGCTGCGGCCACCCAGGCAGGGCTGCCGCTTGCGTCGTTCCATGGCCCTGGTTGCCGCATCTTCAACTTTGTCGATGCTGGCGCCCAGGCGGCCCAGCCGCGCGATGCGGTCCACCCACCTTACAAAGGTAAAGATCACGGCGGCAAACACCACCAGTGTCAGCGCAAACAGGGCAAACCGGCCGGCCTTGTCGTAATAGCCGTTGAGCAGGGCAATCAGCGCCACGATGCTGTAGATAAAAGCCCCGACAAAGGTTGACAGGGCGTTCTGCGACACGTCATCCGAGATCACCAGTGAGAACGTGCGCGGCGTGGCCGTGTTGCTCGCCGAGGAATAGGCCGTCACCATCGACGCCACCGCAAAGGTGGCGATCACCAGCATGCTGGACGAAATGATTTCCAGCAGTGTTTCGATGGAATCGCGGGAAATTTCAGGAACCAGCTCACCAAGCCCGGTATCGTCGGCCAATCGCGCCAGGAAGGCCGCGCCGATGGAGAGGATGCAGACGAACAGGGGTTTTACCCACAGGCGTTCGCGCAGGCGATTGAGCAGGAATTCAATGCGGTCCAGCATGGCTGCACTCCATGGCTTTGAGCTAGAGCCACACTATAACGTCATTGCAGCAGAATTCCGTGCGGAAACACCCGGTCAGGCCGAACCCGTCATGATAAAGTCTGCCGGGTAAAGTCTGGTGCCGCCCACGGCTCAATGGATAAAAAAACAATGAATGGCGCCGAAAGCGACGACCTGCCGGCAGAAATACCCCCAACAGACCTGGATGCCGCCGATCCACCCAACTGGCTGCGCAGGGTGGTACTGTTCCTGGGTGGCCAGACAGTCAGCCTGTTCGGTTCAATGCTGGTGCAGTACGCCGTGTTCTGGTATCTCACCGTCACGTTCCAGTCAGGCCGGATCATGGCGCTTGCGGCGGCATTCGGCTTCCTGCCACAGGCCATCATCTCGATCTTCGGCGGCGTCTGGGCCGATCGCCACAATCGCAAGCACCTCATCATGTGGGCGGATGCGCTGATTGCGCTGAGCACGCTGGCGCTGGCCATCCTGATGATGAACGGCTATGACGGCGTGTGGCTGATATTTGCAACGATGGCGGCCCGTTCCGCGGGTGCCGGCATCCAGACGCCGGCCGTGGCTGCACTACTGCCGCAGATCACTCCAACCCGCCACCTCATTCGCGTGAATGGCGTGACCGGAACCATCCAGTCGGGCATGGCGTTGCTGGCGCCCGCCGCGGCCGGTGCGGTATTTGCGTGGTCATCCGCGGCCACGGGAGGTTCCGTCACTTCGCTGATTCCGATCTTCTTCATCGACATCGTCACCGCCATCATCGGTATCGGCATCCTCGCTTTCATTCCGGTGGCCACTCTGCGCAGCGCCAGCACCTCAGGCACGGGTTACTTCGATGACCTGGTCGATGGCGTGCGTTACATCGCCAACCACGCATTCGTGCGCTGGCTGCTGGTGTTGTTTGCCATCATTTTCGTGCTCACCGTGGCGCCGTCAAACCTCACTCCGCTGATGCTGGTGCGCAGCTTTCCGGCGGGCCAGACCCAGGATGTGGTCAACCTGGCAGTGCTGGAGATCACCTTCAGCGTCGGCATGATGCTGGGTGGCATCCTGGTTGCATCGCTGTTCGCCAAACACAGCCGCATCGGCATGATCATCGCGGCCTCGCTGGCTTTTGGCGTGCTGTCCATCGGCATGGGGTTGTCACCCAACATCTGGATCTTTTTCGGTTTCATGTTCTTCGTCGGGCTGGCGGTACCGTTTTTCTCCACTCCGTCCATGACCTTGCTGCAGGAAACGGTGGAGCCCGAACGTCAGGGCCGGGTGTTCGGCTTTGTGGGTATCGTCATGGCATTGGCCATGCCGTTTGGCATGGTGGTGTTTGGCCCGCTGGCCGATGTAATGCGTATAGAGTTGCTGCTGGTTGCGGCCGGCATCCTGACCTTTATCGTCGTTGCCGCCGCCGTGTGGCTGCCCGCCGGGCGGCGCGCGCTGGCCGCGGCCCATGCGGCATCCAGCGCGGGCGATCCGGCCAGTGCCGCTGTGGCAGCGGAAAAGGCGATGGAGGAAAAGGACTCGTGAGCCAGGCGGGGGCTTGCCGGGCCCTGTTGGCCGGTCCTCCGGATTCACCCAAAGAATGACTTGAGGCAAGTAACCAGACCTGTCCAGAATCATCTCTGGGCGGGCAATCAGTGAAGGGTAGCAAACATGAATCGTGAACCAAATCCATGGAATAAGCGGCTCGCTTGTGCGGGCATCACCTGGCTGCTGCTGGTGTTGCTGGTGGCGGGATGCGCTGCGGCGCCTGCCGGCCCGGCAAGTACCGGACAGGAAACGGTGGCGGACCCGGCCGAAGTGATGCGTGCGGCCTATCGCCGCGCCGAGCGGTTCACGGATGCGAACCGGTCAAACTACATCCTGAACCCTTCAGTAGCCCCGAACTGGTTCGGTGGGAACGACGAATTTTGGTATCTGCGCCAGCTGCCAGGCGCAAAAAAGGAATTTCTACGGGTGAGCGCACAGACCGGCGAAACCCAACCGGCGTTTGATCATGAGCTGGTTGCCGCAGCCATCAACCGGGAAGCCGAAATCCGCGCCAACAGCGCCAGCGACAATGAAACTGCGCAGGAAAATGGCAGCGAACCCGCCGCCCCGGAGCATGCTCCAGCTGCAGCAGCGGAGCCGGTAACGGCGAATTCACTGCCATTTGACACCTTCAGCTACCAGGATGATGGCAGCATCCGGTTTGTTGCCAGAGGGCTGGAATTCCACTGCAACGCGCAAGCTTGCGAGGCCGCAGAGCCCAAACCACCGGTTTTTGGCCCGCTGGATACGCCTTCACCCGACGGCCAGTGGGCGGTTTACCACAAGAATCACAACCTGTGGCTGAAATCAGCCGACGGCAAGATCGACCGGCCCATTACCACCGATGGCCAGGACGGGTTTGGCTATGGCACACAGACCGGCACTTCAACGGCATTTCTTACGATGAACCGGCTGATTGGCGGCATCCCGCCACAGGTGCAATGGTCGCCGGATTCAAAACGAATACTCACGCAGCATATTGACGAGCGCGAAGTCCGCACCCTGTCGCTGGTTGAAGAGGCGCCGCGCGATGGCAGCCTCAGGTCCCGCACCTGGACCATGCGCTATGCCTACGCCGGCGATGAGCAAAAGCCCTTGGCCAGTTTTGTGGTTTTCAGCATTCCGGACGGCGGCAGGATCGACGTCGACTATCCACCCATCCAGCTGGTTTATTCGACGCTCACCGGGCCGGCCTCCAGGGAGGTTTGGTGGCATGCCGACAGCAACGGGTTCGGCTTCGCGCACCGCAAACCCTTCGCGCTCGGCTATTCGCTGCAACGCGTGGACCTGGAGAGCGGCAAGGTAACCACCCTGTTCGACCGCACTTCCAAACGCACCTCATCGCCAGGCTACTCCACACCCATGCCGCCGCAGGTTGCCGACCTTGAGAATGGCGGCATGATCTGGTACTCCGATGAGTCGGGATACGGACATTTCTGGTATCGCGACCCGGCCGGAGAGGTTACCCAGCTGACCTCGGGCGACTGGAACGCCAGCGCCATCACCCGCGTCGATGAAACGGCGGAACAGTTGTATTTCTACGGCTCACAGCCCGAGTTCGAAGGCAACCCCTATTACTATTTCCTTTACCGGGTTGATTTCAGCGGCGAAAACCTGGTGCGGCTGACACCCGCGCAAGCCAACCATACCAGCCAGTTCACTGGCCTGGCGGGAAATTCCGGCAACCTGTTTTCACCCAGCGGCCGTTATTTCATCGATTCCTGGAGCACGACGACTGACCCAGGCCGGTCCGAACTGCGCGACGTGGACGGCAACCTGGTGAAGGTGCTGGAAACCACCGATATCTCGGCACTGGAGGCCGAGGGCTGGACTCCTCCCCAACCCTTTGAAGTGCTGGCGGCCGATGGCGTAACACGCCTTTTCGGCACCCTGTATTTCCCGGCTGACTTCGATGCAGGCCGGTCCTATCCCGTCATTGATTCCATCTATCCCGGACCGCAGGTGTGGAGCGATGAGCACTCCATGCTGCGTTCGATGTATTCCATCCTGGGCGGGCCACAGGCGCTGGCCGAGCTGGGTTTCATCGTGTTCACCGTGGATGGCCGCGGCACGCCCGGCCGCAGCCGCGACTTCAACTTTCCACCTGGAGTGAACCTGCTGGACAAGGCCGGTTTCCTGGAGGACCACGTTGCCACCATCCGGCAACTGGCCGAGCGGCACGCCTATTTCGATGCGGAACGAGTGGGAATCTACGGATGGTCCGGCGGAGGTTACGCCTCAACACATGCCATCCTCACCTATCCGGATGTGTTCAAGGTTGCCGTTTCCGGAGCGGGCAACCATGACCCGCGCACTTATTTGCCCGTGTGGGGTGAAAGCTACCTGGGCCCGTTTGACAACGATGTCTACCAAGCCGGTTCCAATGCGCACCTGGCCAAGAATTTGCAGGGCAAACTGTTCCTGGTGCACGGCGCGCTGGACGACAACGTACACCCGAGCAATACCATGGCGGTGGTGCAGGCGCTGATCGATGCCGACAAGGACTTCGACCTGCTCATCCTGCCCAATGCCAACCACAGTCCCGGCGCGGACGCGGCGTACTTCCGCCGGCGGCTTTGGGACTACTTCGTGGACAACCTGGCAGGACTTGAACCACCCAGTCGAGATGCACCGGCAAGTGCGGATTGAACTTCACGCGAATACCCCAAACGAAACCATTAAGGTAACCACGCGCCCGGCAAAAAATTGCTCAGGGCGGAATCGAACTACTGACACGCTGATTATCAGCAAGCAAGGTGGGTTTTGATTCTAATGGTCACGATTCCTCCCGCGGGCTGCCTTACTGCAATCACTCACTAAGCTCTTGACGGGTTTGGTAGTCCGTCCTTGATCCAAAGAAATTCCCCATTGATGGGATCGCTCGATGGGTCGATAAGTTCAAGGACGAGTTCCGCGGACTTTTCTGGTGGATCTCCGCCGGTATTCTCGACAAAACTAGCCCAATTCTTGGCCCCCTCGGCGATTTTGCCTCTGATATTTGCCTCTGCCTTTATTGAGGCCCACATTCCTGACATCACTTCACCAGGGTGAATGGCATTTACAGTGACGCCTGTTGCCGATAACTCACGTGCTAGCTGGCGCGTGAACCAGTTAAGCCCGACTTTGCTCAGCTGATAGGCCGCACCGATGTTTGTAGGTGGACCCATGGAGGCCGCTGAACTAACGTTGATTACCCTACCCCAGCCGCTGGCAACTATCTCAGGGAGGAAGGCCCGGCAGGTTAAGTAAGGACCCATCAGATTAGTGCTGAGTACATTTGCCCACTGATTAGGATTCGACTCGATTATTGGAACCAGGTCATTATGGATCCCCGCACAGTTAACAATGATTTGAATACTTTCGAATTTCGCCACCACATTCTTTTTGAGCTCATCGACTTCACTCGCATCGGCTACGTTGCAAGAGAAGATTTCCCCAGCTCCAGTCAGATCACGCATTGCCTTTCGGGTAACCGCTAGACTGTCGGGGTTACGGCCCACCAGAGCTATATTGATTCCATTGCTTGCCAAGGCGACCGAAATCGCTCTGCCCACAGTACCACCGGCACCAGTTACCAGAGCGTTCAACGCTGGCCTATTCTGAGGTTGTTCTTCTGTATGCAATTCAGGCTCCTCTCACTCTAAGGCACCTTGGCAGAATGACCCCAGTGCGCAAGGGCCGGCCTTAGGCCCATCTGAGCAGTTCCGCAAACCACAGTGAACAATATTTCAACCTACTTTTCACTTGTTACAGTGAGTGGCTCCGGGTCATCTATCCACCCAGCTGGTCTGGTGCTGAGTGACGCTTCAAACGAATTCATCCGCTTCAAGATACTGTTGGCAACAGTTGAATGGTCTTCCAGTACGTTTGTGCTTTCACCCTCATCGTGTCTCAAATCATATAGTTCAAGCGGCATGCCACTTTGAACATGTAGCTTCCAATCTCCGTCGCGAGCGGCTCGAAGCTCATTACCCAGATAATAGTAAAACATTCGCTCACCTAATTTAGTCCCGTGGAGCAATAGTGACGAAATATCAATACCATCAATGGCCGTATCTGGCGGCAGTTCAATTCCGGCGAGTTTCGCCATTGTCGGCAGGATATCCAGACTCGTCACCAGTTCATCAGTCTTGCGGGGTTCCAATATAGCGTCAGGCCAGTAAACGACAGCAGGCACTCTAAAACCACCTTCGTATGCGGTCCCCTTTCCGCCCCGAAACGGGCCTGAACTACCAATATGAGGGCCGTTATCGGACAGGAACAAAATGATCGTAGATTGATCGAGATCGAGATCTCTCAACACCCGGAGAATCTCTCCTACGGACCAATCAATTTCACGAATGGCGCGTTCGTACAGTTCGTTGCGTGCCTCGTAGTCAATACGTCCCTGCGCCCACTCTGACGATAACTTTTCGGAAATGTCCTGAGGAAGATCCATGGCGAATCGTGGTGAAACATGTATTGGCACATGAGGCATCGGGTGTGACAACATCATGAAAAAGTTGTCACTCTTGTTTTGCTTTATGAACTCTATGGCGCGATCTGTAATGCGCCTGGTCAGGTGATCTGCGTCAGGATCGCTTTCGATGACCTC
>CAYYCX010000018.1:0-54216 GCA_964470455.1 uncultured Wenzhouxiangellaceae bacterium | reverse complement strand
GCGACCGCGTGGACATGGCCAATTCCATGGAAGCCCGGCCCGCCTTTCTCGACCACCACCTGGCGCGGCAGGCCTGCGACCTGCCGCCCGAGTTGCGCATCAAGGGCCGCACCGAGAAATATGTGCTGCGCGAAGCCATGAAGGGGATTCTTCCCGAAGTGCTGTACAAGCGCGAGAAGTTCGCTTTCATGGCACCGCCCGCGCATACCGACGAAACCAGGTGGCAGCAGATGAAAGCGCTGTCGGATCGGCTGCTGTCGAATGCAGCCATCAAGGAGTCGGGATTACTGTCCGCTGATGGCGTTCGAGACCTGTTTGAAAAGTACGATGATCCCGCCACCAAAGATGCACAGCGGGTGCAGATGGACGCCGTGATCAATCACCTGTTATGCGTGCAGGTGATGCACGACAAATTCATCAAGGCAGACGTGCCGGCCCTGGCCGCGCAGCGTGCGGCGGAATTGGGATGGGCTGCTTGAGGTTCTGGGGGTCGGACCTGTCCAACTCATTGAAAGATTGGAAAATGTGCTCCGAAAGTGCGTTGAATTTACTCTTAAACCGACAATTTCCCTACGGTTTTTGGACTTTCTTGGGCGGTATCTTGACCCCGTTTTGGGTAAAAAATTAAGGCGTCAATCCGTGTAAACGATCAATTTGGAGCAAGTATCAGAGTGAAAACAGCTTCTTACGCAGGTCCGACCCCGCTCCCCCGCTTGCGGCGAGGTTCGCAACGTGCTTTTATTGCGTGCCGCCAGAGCAAATCCATGGCGTCGATGGTCAGCGCGCTGTCCGTGGGATTCTTGACGGTAGTGTAAGTGCAAAGATGCGGACACCCATCGTCTGCGAGTTTTCCTACACCCCCACGGGTTGAATGCTGATTTCCAGTTAAGCACCGGTCACTTAGTGTTCCAACATGGCCACTCGGCAACATTTCCTGTTCGCCATGAACGATACCCTTTGCTACGACCGCACGTCTGGCGGCATATCTGGCCGCATATCTGGCTGGGTCCGGCGCTGGTTCTGGATAGTTGGATCTGATCCAACTTTGGGACATCCTGATTGCCCGCCTTACTTGCCCAACCCTTGCTTGCCCAACCCTTGACTAAAGTATGTATTGCATGCATATTTTAATCGGAGCGCTTGAGTTCGATCCAGACAAGGCGACCGCCAATCTGAGAAAGCACGGAGTCAGCTTTGCGCACGCCGAACAGGCGCTTCTTGATGACAACGCGGTCACTATTGAGGATCCGGACGCGGAAGGCGAACTTCGGCTGGTAACGCTCGGCATGGATGCATTAGGGCGCGTACTGGTCGTAGTTCATTCACCTCGCGGAGAGCAGACGCGACTGATTTCTGCTCGTAAGGCCAGCCGTGGCGAAACGGGGCACTATCATGCGTAAGGAATACGACTTCTCAAAAGGCAAACGCGGCGCGGTCATACCATCGCCCGGCAAAACGCGCATCACCATCATGCTCGACGATGACATTATTGAACTGTTCCGGCAGAAGGCGGAAGCCGCTGGCAGCGGTTACCAGACCGAGATCAACCGGGTGCTGCGTGAATACCTGGTGAGCGGCGGCCAACCCATCACGCTGGATGCGCTTCGTCAGGTAATCCGGGAAGAACTTCGGGTGGCATAACTGCCAAGCGCCCTTTCATATGCTTCGACCAGGGTAACCTACACGTCCAGACGATCACCTGTTACCAGTAGTAAACATGGGGCTTTCGGCTACCAAGCGGAAAGGCTAGCCGTTCGTAATCTTCGCCACGCAAAATTCGATGGCAAAGGGCCCGGTTCTCGCGGCGGCGAGGGCGGGTCATGAATAGTTTGCGCCACCATTTGGGTGTGCCGCCCGGAAATGCTGGGCCGTACAGACGGCGGTACTTTCGCAAGAGCCTGCCGTCAGGCCCGCGGTCCAGGTATCGATGGGTTGTGGACATTTCTCTGTTCTCCAGCGTTGAAGTCGCTGGAAAATGTCGAGAGAAAAGTAGTGCAGAAAGAGGATCATGTTGTGCCTCCGTAGTTATGCTTTGAGTGTACGCCTACTCATTCGTGCTGTGAACAAAACCCCAAGTGTCCCTTTCTCGCTTAGTCGCTACCGAAGGCGTTCCGGAAAAATCGATCCCACTTTGTGGATTCTCCCGAAGTATCCAGCCGCAGGGGCAATTGTGATTTCGCCGTGACAGACGCCTTCACGCAGGCTCGATACAGATTGATCTGCATGTTGAGTTGGGATACTTCTAACAACTCACGATCCAGCCTTTCCGGATCATGGTTGGTAATCCAGTGAAGCACGTCTGCCAAATGCCACAGCGATGGATTGCCCTCATGTACCGGCTCGGGGAAGGCGGTGGCCTGGTTGAACACCAGCTTTCGAATGTACTGCCTGGATGTGCCATAGATATCAGCAATATCCGTTAGACCCACGAAGTCGGGCGTAGCCTCAACCAGCACCGCACCAGGAATGGCGTTCCTGACATTTTTGATAGCGCTTGAAATGGCTTGCAGCGCGCTGCTGGCCTGGCGCGTGAAGTTAAGCGAAATACGCCCCAACTTGCCTACACCCACCAAGGCGTCATCGCAGTCATTTTCTTCAAGCGCCTGCAGATAAGTTTCAGGATTTGCGCCCGGATCACCCAGGCGGAATTTCAATGTGAAAACGTATTCCTTCATAAAAACTGCTCTGACTTTTCAGGCCCCGCGGCGCCACAGTGATCGACAAGCCTTCGCATTTGCCTGGCATGGTTTATCGCGTTTCGGGGCGTTGACCAAATGCTCGAAATACAG
Organism: uncultured Wenzhouxiangellaceae bacterium; assembly: GCA_964470455.1. Taxonomy (GTDB): domain Bacteria; phylum Pseudomonadota; class Gammaproteobacteria; order Xanthomonadales; family SZUA-36; genus JAWXBM01. The sequence continues at coordinate 51,427 of CAYYCX010000018.1, read as the reverse complement.
AACTCCCCGCCCCGGCAAGCCTTGCTATTCCAGGGGCAATACATTCCCCCCCAGGCATGGCTGCCACCGGGCTCCACTCACCAGCCTTTCGACTTCGCATACTGCAAGGCGGATTCGATGTCCTGGTCCGGGTGTTTTCTTCGAGCCACTGGCAGCCACTGATCATGCGGAAAGAATCGCGGGAAAATTCTAGGTTGTCAAGTGACAACCACTTTTTGAACTCATTTCGCCAACCCGGGAATTCGGGCCAGGTTTCGACAGAGTGTGGCAAGAAGGCTGCAAGAGGGATGTAAGAAACTGACTTGAATTGCTGTAGGTTGTTTATCCTTGGGTTGCAGGGCGCTGATTTCGACTATTACTTCGCGCGAACGTGCAGCGCCTTCTGGGTTGAACCCGCCGGCATCCGCTCCTCGGTGGAGAGTATGTCGCTTCTAGCGCTCCTGAATACGCGATTGCCAGTAGCCAGGCAGGCGCGAATGATGGGCGAGCGGGAAAATCAAAATGCCCTCGTCACTGGCACGATACACAAGGGAATACGGGAATCCGTTCAGGAAAACGCGACGGGTGTTTTTGGAAGCTGGAGAACCCGAATCCGGAAAGGTAATGGCTCTCGCTGAAGCTTCTTCTACTGCATCAGCGAAGCGGGTACCAAGCGTGGGGTTTTTGTCATTGTAGAAAGCGATGATAGAAAGATACTCGCGCCGCGCCGGCGCAGTGAACAGGGCCCGCTTCACCGAAGCATGTTTCGGGCTTCGGCAAATACCTCTTCCGCGGAGTATGCTTGAATTTCGCCGCGGTCAAATGCCGCTACGCGCCGCTCTATCTCAACAGCCCAGGCAGTTTCGATTTCTGCCAGTGGTTGATGCAAGGATTCAAGCATGGACTCAGCCAGGCTGGCCCGTTCCTCGGCGCTCAGTTCACGGGCCTGCTTTTCAATTTTCTCCAACGAATCTGACATGTTGTGTCTCCGAGGTTGCACTTTGAGTGTACGCCTAGTCTTTCACGCTGTGAATTGAGCGTCGCCGGAAGCGCAAATTGGTAGTTGGAAGTATGTCAAAGCGCGTTCTTCGCGAATATCGGAAATTGGTTTGAATTGCCGTAGGTTATATACCCGCAGTGTGCGGGTGTTGACTTCGAGCGTTACTTCGCCCGCACGCACAGCACTTTCTGGGTTGAACCCGCCGGCACCCGCTCCTCGGTGGAGAAAATGTCGGATCTCGCTTGAATGGGGTCAGGAATTGCTATGCTGACCCAAGATATCCAGGCGCTCTTTATTAAGCCGCGATTCCTTCCAGCGTCACTTCCTGAACATCGGTGCGGGCGCTGGCGTGTTCAAAAGTGATGGCACAGATGTTTCCGTCGGAATCCAGATCAAGCACCGTATTTTCGTCCAGGTCTTTCGACTCGCAGATGTTTGCGTCGTTGAACTCGATATAAAGCGTGTCGGTGTCTTTGAAGTACTTTACTTTCATGGCTGAAACCCGCGATCAAAGAATGCATTGTGACAAGTTGCCCCATCTTTCAACAGAACCACTCGGAGATACCGGCCCCCGTTTTCGTCAATTCTAGCCCAACGGCGAATGCGACCATCCTCCTGAATGGACTCAAAGTCGGGCCGATTAATGGCCCTCTCAATCCACTCGTCCTTGATTATGGCACGATCGGGTCGATTTCTACTGGACAAGAAATAGGCTGTGACTTGCATCAGCCTATTGATCCACGACACTGAGAGTTCAGGTATCGGCTAATTCACTCAAATGTCGTAGGAAATCCACCCCAAGCAAACAAGGCACTGCTTTCGACTGTTACTTCGCGCGGACTTACAGAACTTTCTGGGTTGAAACCGCCCGGCCTTGGATACGAGCCCGATGGCACCTGTCCGCCCGACCCATTGTTTGACCGTTAGGGCGAAGCTGTTCAGTCCCGCGCCTTTTCTAAACCCATCGAATTCGATGGGATTAAAACCGGGGTTGTTCAGAGCCTCCCAAATACCCAGAAATTCAATGGTGTTGCGGTTCCGCAGCCAGTTTGAGATCAGGTAGCCAGTTCGTCCGGAGTCTTTTGTCTGACCCGAAATCCTTCTCCTTAGACCAGCCTAACCTCAGTATGCAGGCCCGCTCGCCCGGCCAGTGTCAGCAGCATGTCCAGGCTGAATTCCTGCCAGGTTCCCTGGTTCAACTTTGAGATGCGGGGCTGTGTCACTCCCAAATGTTTCGCGGCCTGAGCCTGTGTCCATCCTTTCGCTTTCAGCTCCTGGGACAGACGCACCATGAGCTCTGTGCGCAGCGCCAGTACACGCGCCTCCGCTTCATCGAAGCCCAAGTCCGTGAACACATTCCCGCTGCTGGGCGTGACACGATTGTCATTCCCGCTGCTGGGCGTGACACGATTGTCATTCCAGCGTGGGTCTGACTTTTTCATTTCAAGCTCCAATCATTCTGTAACGTTTCGCCGCCAAATTGCGTCTCGCTGGGCTGCTTTGGTCTTCACATTCGTTCACGTTCAATGAGCCAATGTCAGTATTCCAAAATAGCCGGCGCCGGAATGTCGGAGTTTTGCGTAGATGATTGTAAGCAATTGCCCCTATTACGCGATTGCTGATAAGGGATTACTTCGCGCGGACGTTCAGCACCTTCTGGGTTGAACCCGCCGGCACCCGCTCCTCAGTGGAGAAATTGTCGGATCTGGCCCGAACCAGGTCGGAAAGCTTCTTGTAGCCATCAACTGGCTGGTGTAGCGCAAATCCATGGCGTCGATGATGAGCGCTGTCGGTGGCGTTCTTGCCCGTGGTGCAGGCGTACTTTTGGACGGGCTTGATGGCGCGCAGGTACTTTCCTACACAAAAGCAGGCCAATTTGCGCTATCAGGCACTCTGCAACCTTTGTACGCTTGAAGTCCGGCAACGATGATTCATTGTCTGAGTACGAGCTTGCAAATATGTCATACCTGACATACCATGACAACCATGTACCCCGCTGACAGGCCACTGGTATGGCTTCACGGGGAAATCAAAACTCCACCATTCTCCGCCGCTGCAAGGATTGAAGCAGGGCTGCTGCTCAGGAGATTGCAAAGGGGCGAGCGGATTGCGTTGCCCCAGTCGCGGCCGATGCCAAACGTAGGTGTTCGTTGCCATGAACTGCGGATACCTGATCACGATTGCACCTGGCGAATCATGTACCGAACTGAACCTGATGCAATTGTTGTGCTGGAAGTTTTCAGCAAGAAATCGGAAACGACGCCCAAGGCTATCCTGGAAATTTGTAGGGCCAGACTGAGGAAATACATACGTGAAACCGGGCAAACGAACTAAACTCGAAAACGCGGGTTGGCGTGTTGGTAATACCCGTGAATTCCTGGGCTTATCGCCGGAAGAAGCTGCCTATATCGAGATGAAGCTTGCCCTGAGTGCAGCTTTACGCAAGCAGCGCGAAAAGCAGAATTTGAGCCAGGTTGAGCTGGCCCGACGAATATCTTCAAGCCAATCCCGAGTGGCGAAAATGGAGGCCGCTGACCCTACGGTTTCGCTCGACCTGCTGGTGAAGTCCCTGCTAGCGCTGGGCGTGTCGCAAAAGAGCGTGGCCAAAGCGATCGCGAACCATTGATGCCCCTGGAACGGGATTTCAACGAGCAACCGTAATACACGCCGAACTGTTGCGACGAGCGTTCCGCACCACGATTTCAATTTGCTGGTCAAAGGAAACCAGCGCCTGCATCAGGCGTTCAAGCGAAATGTTCTGCAATTGGTAGCGCCGCACCTGTGAGATCTTGGGCTGCGTCATACCGGTGATGCCTGCGGCCTGGACCTGACTGAGACCGCGTTGGTCGATAAGGTCGTTCAACTTGACCGCGAGAACCGCCTTGGCAGAGAGCTCTTCAGCATCTTCAAAGCCCAGATCGGACAATACGTTGTCGGTGCCTTTTGGATTCGCTTTACGCGGCATCAGTGCCTCCTACTCATCGCATAACGGGCCATTACCGCCCGCCAGCGCTTTTCAATCAACTCCCAGGTCCTTCTGGACTGGAACGGGAAACTTCCTGAAGTCACTTTTGGACGAACCTTCCCAATAAAGCAGCCTACGCTTTTCGACCATCAGACTATATCCGTTCGGGTATACAAATGCCAGCCATGCTTGACAGGCAGAACGCCCATCACCCTGAATATCGAGGGCATTGCGCCTTGCACTAAAAAGTGCTTGTAGAAGTGTGACAGGGCCGCAAGGGTAGGTATGTCAGGAATTGGCTTGAATTGCTGTAGGTTATTCACCCACAAAATGCGGGCGTTAACTCCGACTGTTATTTCGCGTGGATGTACAGCACTTTCTGGGTTGAGCCCTCCGGCACCCGCTCTTCGGTGGAGAAAATGTCGGATCTGGCACGAACGAGGTCGGAAAGCTTTTTGTAGCCATATAGACGTGAGTCGAAATCGGGCTGCAGCTTGATCAGATAGTTGCCAAAGGTTCCAAGGTGCGCCCAGCCGGCGTCATCGCTGGATTGCTCCAGGGCATCGAGCATGAATTTCCTGGGCAATCCGGGAATGGCTTTTTCGGCCGGGGCCGCTGTTGCCTTTCCATCGGAGGGCTTCTTGCCCTTCGCCGCAGGTGCATTTTCTGGCTCAGCTGCGGGGCGCAGGATTTCGGTGAGGATGAACTTGTTACAGGCATTGCGGAATGCTTCCGGCGTTTTCTGCTCCCCAAAGCCCAGCACCATAAGCCCTTCCTCGCGAATCCGCATCGCCAGACCGGTGAAGTCACTGTCGCTGGTGACCAGGCAGAAGCCATCAAACTTGCGCGTGTAGAGCAAATCCATGGCGTCGATGATGAGCGCGCTGTCGGTCGCATTCTTGCCCGTGGTGTACGCGTACTGTTGCACCGGCTTGATGGCGTGCTTCTGCAGCACCTTCCTCCAGGCCGCGCTGTGGGGCAAGGTGAAATCACCGTAGATGCGCTTTACCGTGGCCTCGCCAAAGCGTGCGATTTCAGCCAGCAAGCCCTCGATGATAGCCGCCTGGGCGTTGTCGGCGTCGATCAGCACCGCAAGCCGTGTGGCGGGATCTTCGGATCCAAATTTTTCGGTGACTCTGAGGTTGACCATGATGGCATCTCACATACTTCAAGCAAATCAGTTCACTAAATCGAATTTGAACCAGCGTAATTTTTGCTCTGACCACAAATATCTAAGGCGTCCGGCTAACAACAAGCAGCGATTGATCTTGCGCGTTGGCTTTTACCTGCGCAACAAGATCATGCGTCATCGCGGCCGGTAGCAATCCGTAGGAATATTCGCCACTCTGCACGGGCCGTAAATCCGGACCCGGCCAGATAAAGCGGTTAACTTCCGTCGTTATGATCCAAGAGCGCTCATCATCGAGTCCAAGGCGGACCTTGGTGAGTCTTGGAATGTCCATGGCTCTTTCAGATTGTTCTGGCGGTGTATGCGTGATGGGGCAGATATAGGTTTCAACTTCCTGGTGTACGTTGACGCGCAAGTGAACGACAACGCTGGGGCGATCTTTGCGACCTTCTTCGCGGCCCGCTCTCGCTTCGTTCCACCACAGGTAGGCATGGCGAATGACGAGGCCGATTTCAGGCTTGAACGGCGCCATTCCTCAGGGCTGATATTCGTCGTTGAATCTCGAAGCGGCTTCGGGAATGGTGACCTTTCCGAGTTCTTCCACCACTTCCCTGGGAAGCTGCGTGACATGAAAGGCTCTCTGTTCATAGTGGCGCAGCCGGGCATAGTCATCAGCTGCCAGCAGCACCACATCATCGCGGCCGTGATGGGTGACGACCACCGCCTCACGGTGAGCGAGCACCCGGTAGCGCCCAAACTCACGCGTGAATTCACCGGCAGTAACTTTAGTCATCTCAATAGCCTCCTTATTTTTTGGGGACCAAGCCTATCACATATTTCACGTATTTCACGTATTTTACGTAAACCCAGGTACAAAAAAATGGGGCAGTTCCTGGTACGGACTGCTGCACGCAGTTTGGCAAAACAGCTACCGCGAGTATGTCGGAAGCTTGCTCCAATACTTGAAAGCTTTTAGCCTGACCTTAGATGTTGAAGCACCTTTTTCCAGGCTGCGTTGTGGGGCGACGTAAAATCACCACAAACGATCTCGCCAGTATTCCGGCTTTTGATGAAGGCAGGCGACCGTGATGACGACAATTTCCAATGCAGCTGGTTCGTAGATAATGCCGTACAGAAAGCGGACCATCTGGCAACGTCGAATATCTCCACCCAACGGATGCCAGGCTAAGGGAAATTCCCTGATTCTTTGGGTTGTTGCCCAAGCTTCCTCCCGAAACTCAGTTCCGAGATTGTTCTTTTGAACGCTCTAGAAATGGATTGCGAGCTGAAATTCACGCTGCGCTGGCAGCAGGAGCCGGACTTTCAAATTTTCTGCCCAAGCTCAGCAAATGCATCTTCGGCGTCGACCGCCCCAAGCTCACCGGCTCGATAAGCGGCCATACGACTTTCAGCCTCTTTGAGCCAGAGCACATCAAGAGCAGGATCGGGTTTGTCCAGGCTTTCTACCAAACCTTCGACCAAGGCAGCCCGCTCAACTGCAGGGAGCCCCAAGGCCTGGCGTAGCAGCTTTTGTGCGAGTTCTGTCATAACCCCGGTTTAGCCTATCCCTACTGAAATCCCATGCCTGGGTTCGCCAGTGCCAGCTTGCTCATGCGGAATTCTCCGCTGACGGCCTTTCCCGCAGACGTACAGAACTTTCTGGGTTGAACCCGCCGGCACCCGTTTCTCGGTGGAGAAAATGTCGGCTCGCGCGCATCAGGTCGGAAAGCTTTTTGTAGCCATAAAGACGAGAGTCGAAATCGGGTTGGAGTGAAACTGTTCTGACGCCCTTACCCGTTCTTCACAAGTTTCACGCGCAGTTCGCAGCCTACTGCATTGGCATATCTCCGCAGCGTTGCGAGTGACGGCGAATGCTTTCCCGAGCTCAACGAGGCTTCGAGCCGGGTTACCGCAGGTGCTTTGGTTCCCATTCGGAAGGCAACTTCTGCCTGGGTCAATCCGGCATTACTTCGTGCCCGCAACATCTGGCGCAACAAGTCGAACTCCGCCTCCATCCCCTCATAAGCGGCTTGAACATCCGGATCAGCAAGTGCCCGTCTTTTTAGTTCAGCATGGTTCATTCCTGAGTACCTCCTGTTGCCGTTTCCTGGCAGTTCGCAATTCCCGTTCCGGCGTTTTCTGCGACTTCTTGATGAACCCATGCAGCATCACAATCCTTTTGCCGATCAGCGTGCAATAGAAAACACGGGCTATGCCTTCCAGTCCCTTGATCCGAAGCTCAAACAGCCCGCCTGATAGAGCACGGGTTTGCGGCATTCCCAGATCGGAACCGAACTCCAGCATCAAATCGGTCAGCCTGAAGTACCGTGCGGCCAGTTTTGGCGGCAATTTCACGAGGAAGCTTTGAACATCCCCATAGGGATATTCAATGCTCCATTTCATTTTGGCATAGTAACATATATGTTATTCAGCGAAGCAATGGAATTGTTGGTTTAGCCATCGGCTTCGCAACCTTTCCAGATCGATTACGCGCCCGGAAGGCTGCGGAGGCCTACCGTAGAATGCCTTGGAGGCCATGATGGAATTTTGACGAAACCGTGAGGAAAGGTATGTCAGAGGCTTGCTTGAACTGCTGTAGGTTATTTACTCATCGAATGATGCGCGTTGACAAATTTCTGAAAAAAAAAGGCTCTGACCGTTCATCCCGGAGTCGCCCGGACAAACGTATTCACGGACGAATGTTACGACTCACCTTGCCTATGTACAGCCCGGTTTGGTTATAGAACAGCGCACCGCCCGCAACGGAATACGGACCGTAAAGCGCATCCGGTACGACTTGCAGGTTTTCTTGTCCTGATAATAGCCTCAAAAAAGCAGAAAAATCGTCATGGTTACGGGCGTGAAATTGATCCTGGGTTTTTGTAGTGATGAATTCATGCACCAGCATGATCGTCCGGCCCATACCCTTGCGCTCAGCTTCGGCCAAGGCGCCGGCACATGCCGTCAGCAGCTGGTACCGCAGTAAACCCAACTCCGGAAATTCGCACAGGCTTTTTCCGAACAGGGAATCCAGGAGCTGGTGAATTCGCTGAACGCCGTTCGACCTTGGATTCAGCGCCAGGCGCTCCTCGGCCTTCTTCAAAGTCTTGGCAATCGTATCCCCGTAAGGCTCATCCGCCTTACCCTCAACTGCCAGGAGGTAAGGCCCAAAGGCATCAGTCGCATAGATCACCAGATCGCTGTTTCGTGGCTCGCCAGCGAACGCATCAAACCTCAATCTTGCTTCAGGTTCCGCTTCCCACGAGATTGCCGGCCCGAAGCTATGGTGACTTTCAATCAGTGTCGCAACTTCGTCGGGGTAATGGTGGCTTCCGGATTCCAGCCAGGCCCTGGCCAGCTCTTTCGCGCTTCGTCCATCCACCCATTGATTGGCGCTCTTTGGGCCTGCAAGGTGTTCCCAATCGGTGAGGGAACATATTGTGTGTCCGGACTTGGAGAAGGGCATTTTGTGAGTATTCGCTAAGCACTATGGAGCTGGCTTGAATCTCGCTGTGACCCAGGCGTAGGAACCAGAATTTCGTGTTGAATTTCATGATCCCTGAGTGCCTGAATCGACTCGAGAATCACAGCATCCAACTCGATGTGCACGAGCCAATCCGGTAGCGCCGGTCGCGGGTTACATGGGAAGCTTTCAAACACCGTATTAACCTCGAAATGTGCGAACCTCAGGCAACTGCTCCCTCAATTTGTTGTAGAGCGCCTTGCCCACACGCGGGTCGTCCCGCATCGAAAGCGCTGCTGACAGCAACTCCTGGTTATTCAGGACATCAGGCCCCATCACGAGAATTAAAGTTTCAGTTAGGGAAGCGTCCCTCGAATCAACCGCAGCCTTCTGTGCAATCTGCAGTATCTGATCAAAGCGCGATCGAAGCTCGGATGAGCAATACCTGTACTTGCTGGCCAAGAACACGAATTTGTCCAATGAAACAATATCATGAGGTCCTATTTGTTGGGCCTCCCTGACCAGCACGTCAACAACTGCTTCCGGTGCTATACGGTTTAGCAATTCCAGCCAATCCCCGAGAATGAACAAATCACTAACTGTTGCCTTCGACAGTGCTTCGCTAGCCGGGCCTACGAATTCCTGGCGGGCTCCCAGTATGGTCGCAGCTTTCCCCCCACAGGTGCTGCAGAAGACCTCCTGGCAGGACTTCTGGCTTGCAGGAACGGTTTGAAGCAAATCGAGCAGTTCAATGGTACTCATTTAATTGATCGTCTCGATCCTGCACCTTCTAAGGCCTTGAACAGACACGTGCCCCTGCTGGACAACAACCTCTTTTCCGCAGCTTGATGCGAATTTACACAAGATTGTTTTCGTTTAACCATGACAAAATCTCCTCATACCCCTTTCCCGTAGCCTCGCGTGCCTTCCTGGCAAATGTCTTTGATGAAGACTGAACATTCATGCTTCTGTCAGTTTCGGCGATACCAAGCAAAAGTTCACAACCCAGTTTGAGCATTACCCACGATCGATTGCCTGCTCTCTTAATTGGGAGCAACACCTCCATGATGGGATCGCTTGTGGTCTCGCCGGTCGTTTGGTTCTCGATTCTGGAGTGTGCTTCCTTTGAAATAGGAATTGGCGGCCGACCATCCCTGACCGGATGGTGGAGTTCGATGGTGCAATCGCTCGCCGGTACTCCAGAAATCAAACAACTTTCAGCAAGGTTCCTGAACTGGGCCCTTGAAGTGCCACCAAAGATATATCGATCTGTTGCTGCTTGTTCAGCAGAAACCCACTGCTTTAATGCGTTAAGAGATAAGCAAAACGCTCGAAATTCATTCGGAAGGTGCGGCTCCAGGCTTTCAGGTAGCGGGTTCTCCTTCAGAAACGCACTAACTTCACTTTCGGAGTTGGCGAACTCGTCTGCCTTCTTGAGAATTAATTCACCGATCTCATCGAGCAAATCACTTACTGCAGTTCGCGGAAGCTTCGAATTGAGAAGTTCAGGATTGCTATTGGCCAAAAGTCGATAGTAATCAAAGTATTCAGCAAGCAATTCTCGCTTTTCAAGGATGGTCAGAGTGTGCGCTGACTTTGGTCTTCTATACGCCATTTCGATAGCTATTGAATGCAGAAACAGTCAAAACTAAAAGGAATTCTCGGACCAGACCAGATGATGAATGACGCGTCCACCATCAAGCAAGTTCCAAGCCCAACTTGACATGAGCGTTTTAGGCGTTGCCTTTCAAAATTTGGATGAATTTCCATTATCTCAGAGCATTACACAGGTCCGACCCAATATGTGTTAAGACTGCTACTTTTGGGTTGATAAGAGTGCCGAGTGCCTCTGCTCTGACCCCAAGTCTCTCGAGTACGGATACTTCCTTGAGCCGCTGGAGAGGCGTTCCCGCGGGAATGCGAGCGTGACGATTAGCGGGGCCGGTTGGACGACTTGGATAGCTTTGTTTTGTGTTTATCTTTCTGAGGGCCATTTATCCTTTTCACCCAGCTATACCGAGCTGGATCAATTTTCAGCAGGTGTTGTTTGAGGTTTTCTTTTTGAGCCTTGTCGGCACGCATAAAGATGGATCGAAGCTCGTGGTCAATGGCCTCGGGGTTTGCACCCCTCTCAATCGCCTTGGCAAACCATTCATTGCCCAACGAGTGGTTCCCAAGTTCATAGTGCACCGCACCGAGAAGTGTGCAGGGATGAAAGCTTCCAGGCTCGTATGAATGTGCTTTCTCCGCCAATTGCAGGGCCTCATCAAATTGCTTCAGATCTCGATTTGCTCCTCCTTTGGTGGTACACAACGCAGCCTTGAGATGTTTGTCCGATTGACCGTCGATGTTAACCTGGTCCAGGAGCCTGAGTGCTTCCCGCGATTGATCTGCCTTGCGGTAATGGCTGCTGGCGTTCACAGCCTGCCATGGATCATTGCTCTTCTTGAAGTTATTGTGAAAGTGCAATGCCTCGATCTTGTGATATGCACGCTTCAACGCACGGGTAAAGTAATCGTTAGTAGTTAGCCAGAGAACGTCCTTCTCGGTGAGATGACCACCTTTCTCAACCTGGACCAAAAGCTCCACCATTCGCCGCATGTGACGACTTTCGATAAAGTCGATGTCAAATTTTTCCCAAAGCTTGCGGCGGAAGTCTTTTTTCTCTCGCTGCTCAACTTTTGCACTCAATATCTTGAAGTCAGCTTTCCCGGTTTCCTCCAGGTTTTTTACAAACTTGCAGAGATCGAACAGGCCTTTGTCCCGGATATACTGCTTGTCCTCTGGCGCCAATGAATGGTTCACATCCAGCCTTTCAAGAATCAAAGACAGATCACTTCCAACAGCGGAGTTATCGCCCATGTTTGGGATGAAATACTTGCCAATGAGCTGGCCATGGCGTTCGGGGCTAGGTTGAGAGGCCACTATTCACCGCTCTTAATTTGGATAACTTGTTCGGAGAAACTATTGAAAGCGTCTGTCTGATCGACAATTTTGTATCACTCGTAATCAAAATAGTCGGAGTCCAGCTTCTTAACTTCATACTGGCCGACAGTTGAAACGCCAACATTATGTTCCGCCATCAACTTGGACAGATGTTCGCCATCAATGAGAATTATTTTAGTGTCAATTATCGAAGCATATCCTCTTGCCTCTTTTGTAAACGATGATGTTGTGATGAATACACCTTTTCTTGCGCGCTGACCTTGCAATGCTCCGGCGAATTTCTGTATTTCGGGGCGACCTACCACTCCCTCCCATCGCTTGGCTTGTATGTATATGACATCCAGGCCAAGTCGGTCTTCATTAATGATCCCATCGATTCCACCATCACCGCTTTTGCCAAGCGCTCTGCCCGCGTCTTGTCGATTGCCGCCATATCCCATTTTTACAAGCAGATCGACAACGATACGTTCGAAGAATGAAGGCGAGGACTCTTTGACAGCGATCAGTATTTCAGACTCGAGAGCTGATTGAAGTTTATTGTATGCGGACGCGAGGGCATCCTCTGGGGTAAGCGACGATTCCTGCTCCAAGTCCGATGCCGATTCCGTTTCACTTTCTGCGCCTTTATCCTTCTTACGGCTTTTGAACTCGATAAACTCCGGATACTGTTCAAGAGTCGATGAATCAATGCGTAATGGATTTGTGGCGATCAATTCAGTACCTTTCTGCGTGATTGTAAAAATGCCACGCTTCGGCGACGCCAACAATCCAGCCTGTTTAAGGTAAGAACGGGCCCAGCCGACACGATTATTGAAAACGGCTTGACTGCCACTTGGAAGTAGTTCATTTCTTTCTTCTGATGAAAGGCCGAATTCATCAGCCAGCTCTTCAACTGCCTTGCTGAATTTGTGTTCGTTGCCGTCCGATGCCAAACGCAACACTGGAAGCATTAGCGTTTGATAGTCTGGAATTGCCATCTGTCTTGGTTTCCTAATTTGTGTGCAACTTCGGATTTGATGCAACTGCAACGAACCTTAAATTGGGGTATTCCACTCTTACACAAATTATTATTGCTCCCATCAGGCTGCGTCTGGCGTAGCGGCTTTTGAAACTTCAAGAACTTTGAACTTTATCTCCTTACATTCCAGTCGCTTTCGAATTTCCTTATCAAACGCGACTCTTCATTTTCCAGGTCGGCTTTTGAAATGCCTGATCTCCGCAATCCGTAAATTTCTACTTCCTCACCCGCAACAAGAGCCGCGAGTATTAACGGTCTCACTCTGTCGTTGCGCATATCGCGATAGGCATCCATACGGCTGCGAAGAACCATCGTTGTGATACCAACATATCTGACACGATTTGCCACAACATACGCGTAAATCCATCCCGAACTTTCTTCCCAGTCCCCTAAAGACTCGAGCTTGATCTTGTCAACACTCAACACCCACCGAGTGATGCGTTCAAACCCAAGCTTGGTCAGTAGTGCATCATGACCAGATCGCATTGCTTCTACCCTTTTGAAAGATCATCTTGTGGACTTCTCCATATGAAAAGATATCAGGCGCGAAAGTACAAATGAACCAATCCTGAAATGAGGGCTCCGACCCCTTAATTCCCTAGCCCTTTATCGAACGTCAGTTTGAAACTTGCAGGCGAGGTGCAAGCCCATAGTCATCAGTGAAGTACTTCGAAAGATTCACTTGGTAATTTGGTCTATTAGAAATTGTCCGATTCAAAAATACAAAGAAATGCATCAAGCCGTGGTCGGTAAAGGTAATTGTGTTTGTCGTATACGGCCTTCTTATTGTGAAACCTTGATTTAGGGCACAAACGCCGTTTGGACGATCGTCATCGTGAAATTCGTCCAACAGGTCTGTAAAAGTGCTATTCAAAGTGCTGAACGACTTCCAGCTTGATCGGAACCCGAAAACAAAGGCTCTCGGACGCAACACCTTCTCTTCTGGAATTCCATGAATACTCCGTGCATCTTGGAAAATGGCCGCCTTTCGAGGCAGGGATCTTACTGACTCAAGAGACTTCATGGCATCCCTGAGGTCTCTTTTGGTCAACGTGGTTTTGACGGCAATTACAGCAAACACTGTCTCTATAGGAATGAGTCGAAAGTCGTGACCTGCAACTAGTTCTGGAGTGTCTAATCGATCGTGTATAACGAGATCTATTTGCCCGCTTTCGGCGCCACCTACCCCTATAACTTTTCCGGTTGAAACGGTATATCTAGTCGGGAGATGGCAGCGCAAGAATTCCCCAAGAATTTTTTCATTGTTCCTTCCTTTTTCGCCTTGATGGGACATGCGTTCTGAGATGGTCTCTATTTCCGAAAGCATCCTAGCTGTGAGGCCATCATAGTGTCTGATCATCTGGCTGATCCCTCAAAGTTAATGATCAATAACAATCGATTCCGCGGTTCCACGGGACAGAGGAGACACGTCCCTAAACTTGTCGTAGACGTCGTCTCGAAGAAGTAAACCACCGTTTACGATACAAAAGAGGGCTCTGAACATATTATCCGACCCAATCTATTTAGAGGCTTTCGCCACAACGCCGATTAGTGACCTCTGTGCAGCTTTTAGTTCTAGTATTTCCTCTTTCTTGTCCCAAGCATATTTTGCCACCACCGCGAATGGTACCGCTGTACCGATAAATGGAGCCAGTGTGGGGATAAGCGTTGCCCCGGCAGCAGCCCATGCGCCCACAGCAGTCTGACCATAACTCCTTTGATATTTCTCTTGAATTTTTCTGGTGTGCATTTCGTGCTCAGCCTGCATGCGAGATATTTCGGTGGCTAGTTCCGAAGCGACTCTATCAATGTTGCTCAAATCTGCGCTGTGGAAGGCATTAAACGACTTCAAGAGCCTATCTCGAAATTGGACATTTTCTCCATTCCGCCGCAATTCAATTAATGCATCCGTTGGGACATTGTTGAGCCATCTCATTCTTTTGTGGCTCAGGCCTTGAATTAAGGCCTCACGGGCTGGATCTAATATTTGGAGACGAGTAAGGCGAGCATTGTGAACCTCGGCAATTCTTTTAAGGTAGTGCGCCTGCTGTTCGATCGCGACAAGTGGGTGGCTAGCTAGCTCATCGGAGTTCTCCAAAAGGTGATACTGGGGGGTAATTCTTTCCATGATTCCATTCAGCACCTGGGCGTGAACTGGTAGTTGATGAAATTCCGCTAGCCACTCAGACGATCTCCAAATTTCAAGGCTTGCGAGATACCCTGCCAGGGCTTGATGAACTGGCTCTCCAATAAGCCCGCCTGGGGCCACAAACAAGCCAGCTTCGTCCACCTTTCTGAGAAATGCTTCTGGGTTGCTATTTGCAAACTGAATGACCTCATCTAGATGCCGAAACCCTGGATCGACGTAATGCGCGAAAACATCCGTTATTAGCTGAGAAGTTCGCTCTTGAGTTATTGGATCGCTATCATCCAGGACTTTCTCGAAACTGGGAAAAAGGCAGACTGGCGGTATTTTGAGATTGGCATCAATTAGCGGCTTTAGGTGTAAAACCGCGAAAACTGCTTGTAATAGTTTCGTGAGGCGAAATCTTTCTTCACCACGATCTGTCTCAAACCAAGGAAGGACCGGATCGGGAATCATTACCGTGTCTGCGTATAGGAGCGAACCTCGCACCGAAGCCAATTGGGTTGCAAGAAAACCACTTCCTCCCCCCTGAACCAGCTTCAAGCCTCCAAGTTGCTTTGCATTTGTGTATGCGAACGCCGACTCTTTAGCATAATACGGTCGAATATTTTCCTCTGCCCAATCAAACGCATCTCGCGCCCGCTTTGCCAGGGTTGGCGCCCTGTCGTGAAGAACATCAGCGAATGAATCGAAAGTGGAAAATTTCTCAGGTATCTGCGTTCCAGTCGCTCGCCGAAAGAATTCAGACAAGTGGCTGAATAGTCCATTTTGATAGCGAACAAACTCCTGAAGCGGATCAGTCATTTTTTGGGTTTCCGATGGCTTTGACCTAGGAATTGCGTGGCAACAATTAGAATGGCCATGGTGGGTGATTTGGATCCAGTACCCAAATATGTGTAGGTCTAAGTTCTCACACTGAGGTACCTTCACTATTTTTGTACCAAACGTCCCGCTTGTACATTTGTACTTCAACCCCGGAAAACCGCCCTCTCCCATGACCAAATATCATTGCCACTACTGCTAAAACAGTTGCGACAGTGCCGATTGCAACGAACCAATTTATCTCCGCCCCCGGCACCCAAACCCTAATTAGATCATTGGTGGCAAGGTATTTGGCCCCAAGGAGGAGCCAGACAAGACAAACGGTAGCGCTGACTATCTCATTGATCTTTGACACTGAATACGTTCTGGTAAGTGCCACGGTCTTGTAAATTGGCCCCGTGAACCGATCTTCTAAGAGATCAATGTGAGCTTCCCAGTTTCGCTGCCAACCCTTGCTTCCAAGATTACTGAGGTGCCAAGCGACAGACTCGACAAACCCTGTGCAAATCAGAAGGTAGACTTCAACATGCTGAGCGTTGTCGATTTTTTCGTACCAATCTGATGTGATTAACGCAACGTATCCCACAAAGGTACTTGCGATAAAGGCCCAAAAGTATGTGGCACGTTTCCAGTACAGCTCGATCTCGAAGTCTCTACACTGCCAAGCTCTTTCCAGAGCTAACTTAGCAAGCGCATCTGGGAGTTCCCGCAACTTCTCCAAGTATTCCGAATGAGTCATGGCCTCAGGGTGAACAGCAGTCTCTGGACCAATCAGAAGTAAACGGATCTTTTTCAACATAATAGATTCACTTGGAACACGCTTCTGCACAACTGGGAAGGCGCAACCAATTCGCCGGTTGAGAAGAATTCAACTCGGTGTTAGCAATAGATCGCAAGCTCTCTTGCCTCTCTGCTGCTGTCGGTATCTTGAATTGCCTGAACAGCTTCGATTGCCGCAATGTAGAATTTTGGCAATTTCGCTTCCTTTGCTCCTTCTAATACGTGTCTCTTGTACCACGTATAAGGTCTGATGTTTGGATCTACTTTAGTTGCAAAGTAGGTTGTAGCCCTTTCCTTCCGATTGAAGTCCAGATGGACCTCAACTACCTTCTCGTCATAACCAGGGTTCAGTCCCTCGACTCGATCCAAGGTGCCCTTTTCCGAATGAGGGAATTCGAAAAGAACGCCAAGTACCTCCGATGTCATCGACTCGGCAATATCGCACTTACCTGAACCATCTGAACTTACCTTGTGAAATTCGAGTTTGTGGCCCTTTAGAGTAGCCACGCCAAGAATTTTTGCCGCCGGGACTCTATTTCGAAATCTTCGCCATGACATATTGGAGCCGTAAGCAAAGTACTTAAGGGTCTGCATTTATCACCTATGCATTGGATTGGACTTCTTCGAAAAGCCTTGCTGTTACCCAGTCTTATCAATAAGAAGCTACTTGAAATTCTTGATCCCTCTCGCAACAGTCGGATGAAAGTGAGTTACACTTTCGAGGTACCTGCAAGTCTCCGATTGAAATAGCGGATACTCTTAAGCCTCCTATCGGAAATGCCTGTTCAACTTTTCTAGCTTACTAACACAGCCCACCCACCCTAAAACATCGAACTACCGTCGATATCCTCGGCCTTGATCTGTGTGCGGTTGGGGATGAAGTCCCCCGTGATCATCTGGTCGTAGCTGAGGCCGGGGCCCACCATGGGGTATACGCCGGCGTCGGGGTCGATGATCACTTCGAGGAAGGCGGGGCCGCGGAACTCCAGCCACTCGCGCACGATGCGCTGCAGGTCGGCTTTGTGTTCCAGGCGTTGGGCGAATTCAAAGCCGTCGGCTTCGGCGGCTTTGATGAAGTCCTTTTTGCGCAGCGATTTGTCGCTGGCGGAGAGTCGTCCTTTGTAGTACAGCTTCTGCCATTGCTTGACCATGCCATCGCCGTAGTTGTTCAGCACCAGCACTTTCACGGGCAGTTCGTAGGTGGTGGCGGTTTCCAGCTCACCCAGGTTCATGCGGATGCTGGCGTCGCCGTCCACGTCGATGACCAGCTTGTCGCGGCAGGCGAACTGCGCGCCGATGGCGGCGGGCAGGCCGAAGCCCATGGTGCCCATGCTGCCGGAGGTGAGCCACAGGCGTGGCTCGCGGAAATCAAAATACTGCGCGGCCCACATCTGGTGCTGGCCTACGCCGGTGGAGATGATGGCTTTGCCATCGGTGATTTCGTTGATGGCCTCGATCACGGCATAGGGCTGGATCAGCTCGGACTCGCGGTCGTAGTTCATGCAGAAGGTTTGCTTCAGCCCGGCGATGTGCTCGTGCCATTCACTGAGGTCGGGCTTGAAGCCGGCCTTTTTGCCAAAAGCGGTGAGGATGGGCAGGTCTTCATCCAAGAGGCCTACGTGGTGCCAGTCCACGGCTTTGACTTTGCCGATTTCTGAAGGGTCGATGTCGATGTGCGCAATCTTGCGCGCCTTGGGCGCGAAGCGGTCGGGTGCTCCGGCCACCCGGTCGTCAAAACGTGCGCCCACGGCGATCAGAAAATCGCAGTCTTCCACGGCATAGTTGGCGTGCGCGGTGCCGTGCATGCCCAGCATGTTCAGGCACAGCGGTTCGGTGGTATCCACCGCGCCGATGCCCATCAGGGTGGTGGTTACGGGTATGCCAAAGGCTTTGGAGAAATCGCGCAGCGCATCGGCGGCGTTGCCGTTGATCACGCCGCCACCGGCATAGATCAGCGGCCGGCGGCTGTCTTCCAGGATGTCGAAGAATTCCTTGCAGCTCTGCTCGCTCAGACGCTGCTCCTGCACCACGCGCATGCGCTGGCGGTAGCCGCGCACGGGCAGCAGGCCTTCGCCCTGGAACACGCCTTCCCAGTTCTGCACGTTCTTGGGCAGGTCCACCACCACTGGGCCGGGCCGCCCGCTGCGCGCGATTTCAAACGCGGTGCGCATGGTGGCTTCGAGCTTTTCCGGGTCGGTGACGAGGAAGGTGTGCTTGGAAACCGGCCCCAGGCAGCTGGATACCGGCGCTTCCTGGAAGGCATCGGTGCCGATGGCGTGGGTGGGCACCTGGCCGCAGATCACCACGATGGGGGTGGAATCGGCCATGCAGTCGCGCACCGGGGTGACAGTGTTGGTGGCGCCGGGGCCTGAAGTCACCATCACCACGCCCACTTTGCCGCTGGCGCGGGCATAGCCTGCTGCCATGAAACCGGCGCCCTGCTCGTTGGCGGGCACGATCAAGGGCATGGGCTCGCTTTCGCCGGGTTTGGCGTTATCGGTGTTGTAGCGGAACACGGCATCGTAGGTGGGAAGAATGGCGCCGCCGCTGTAGCCGAAAATGGTATCCACGCCTTCATCGGCGAGGACTTGCACGATCATGTCGGCACCCGACATGAACTTGCCTGAAAGGGGATGCTTGGTGGTGGCTAATTTTGGCTGGGCTTGCGTCATTTCGATTGCCTGCTTACTGCTGTTCCGGGTTCTTGGGGCCGGGTTACGGGTTGCTCAAATGCGCGGAAATTCAATGTTTTCAGCGCCGGACGTTCCAGTCTCCGGTAATCATGCCTGCATTGCAATAGAGCTCATTGCATTGCATGGGAATCTGGGCCACCATGAGGCCATCCTCTTTACTATCACGTTTGCCAGGTTGTCATGCGTCACATCATTTCCATCCTCCTCCAGAACGAAGCGGGCGCGCTGGCGCGGGTGTCCGCGCTGTTTTCATCGCGCGGCTACAACATCGAGTCGCTCAGCGTGGCGCCCACCGAGCACACCGAGGTGTCGCGCGTGACGCTGGTGACGATTGGCTCGGATGAAGTGATCGAGCAGATCATCAAGCAGCTGGCCAAGCTGGTGGACGTGGTGAAGATTGCCGACATGACGCTCAGCTACCACATCGAGCGCGAATTGCTGCTGATCAAGCTGCAGGCGGACAAGGGCAAGGCGCAGCGCCTGGAAGAGCTCATCGAGGGCAATGAGGTACGGGTGCTGGACCGGGGTTCGGAAACCTGCACGCTGGAGCTCACCGGCACCAATGAAGAGGTGGATGGCTTCATTGCCGATGTCAGCGGCTGCGCGGAAATCCTGGCGGTGGTGCGCAGCGGGGCGATGGCGGTGTCGCGGGGTGAGCAGAGTTTGCGGAACCGGTGAGGGTCGGCGCTTTCGCGCCTCCTGCGGGGGTGGTGTGGGAGCGGCGGAAGCCGCGACAGGGACTTAAGCGGGCGATTGTCGGGGATGAATCCGCTCCTACAGAAGCGATTGTCGGGGATGAATCCCCTCCTACAGCAGCGCAACCAAAAAAAAGGCCAGAGCGCAGTTTTGGCTGACACTCTGGCCTTGGGTTGTGGCCAGGATTGAGGGCACAAGTCTCAGGCCACGGAAAAATCACTCAGCAACTGTGCTATCAGTGATGGTGTTTGTGCTTGCCCTTCTTCTTGCCTTTCTTGCCATGGTGCTTGTGGTAGGTGGGCACGTACACATCTTCGTACCAGCTGTCCTGCACGAAGTACACCGGGCGATAGCAGGCATCGTAGTGCTTGCAGTGCTTCTTCCAGTTTTTGGCATGGCCTTTGGGCACATGCAGGTAAACCGGGCGGTAATGCTGGTGTGTGCGGTGAATGACAACCGGCTCGCGGTAAATCAGCGCCGGCGCGGGATAGGCGTTGCCCAGCACAATCTGCCCATAGAAGCCGGGCTCACCCACGGTGACCGCAACGCCCAAATCGGCGCGCGCGTTCTGTGCGGCAAACAGCGCCAGCAGCGGAATCAGAACAGTAATCAGAATGGTGCGTTTCATGTTCGCCTCCTTTGTTCAGCGGTTTACAGCGTTGGTGCAAGGTTGGCTGATGGCCGGTGAACCCAGAATGAACGGGGTTTGATCACGGCAACCGCTGGAAGGATTGATGCAGATTCCGTGCCAGCGCCGAAATGGCGCTGAATCAGGGGTTTGCGGGTGGGGTGGTAAAAGCTGAAGCCCGGGAATTGCCAGCTGCTTGTAAAAATTACCAAATCAACCTGGCAGGTTCGAGGCTGCGCTTGAATTACTGAAGTGCGCTGGATTTATGCAGATGGCGCCGCAACCAGGCTGAAGCCCGACCTCCGGGCGCGGTGCCGGTGAGCTCGCGGGCGAGGTCCGCGGCCTTCAACAAGCCAGCCAGGCTGATGCCGGTTTCAAAACCCATCTGCTGCAGCATCATCACCAGGTCCTCGGTGGCCACGTTGCCGGAAGCCCCGGGCGCGAAGGGGCAACCGCCCAGGCCGCCGATAGATGAGTCAAATTTGCGGATGCCCGCCTCAACCGCCGCATAGGCATTGGCCAGGCCCATGGCGCGGGTGTCGTGAAAGTGGAAGCTCAGCTGGCTGGCGCCGTGCTCAGCCACCAGTTGCCGGGCCAGGCGGCTCACCTGGGCCGGGTTGGCTGCCCCGATGGTGTCGGCAATGCTCACTTCATTGGCGCCGCTTTTCAGCATGCGGGCTGTTAACCCAGTCACCACAGCCGGGTCGACCCTGCCCTCGAACGGGCACTCAAAGGACACCGCAATGATGGCCGTGACCCGGATACCGTCGCCAGCCGCCAGGGTGAGGATTTCGCGCCCCACTGCTTCGGCCTCTTCGCGGCTCATCTTCACATTCGCCTGCGCCATGCCGTCCGTTCCGTACAGCACCATGCACACGCTTCTGGCGCCCGCTTCGCGGGCCATTTCGTAGCCTTTGCGGTTGGGAATCAGGGCCGTGAACACCGCGTCATCACGCTGCGGCAAGCCGGCGAAAATCCTGTCGGCTCCGGCCATGGCGGGTACGGCTTTGGGTGAGACAAAAGAACCAACCTCGATATGTGTCATCCCTGCGGCCAGCAGCGCCTCGATCAACTGCATACGTTGCTCGGGTTCGAGGATTTTCGCCTGGTTCTGCAAGCCGTCACGCGGGCCCACGTCATTGACGATAATGAAATCGGTCATGGTTCAAATACCTGCTGCTGCTTCAGGACGATGCCCTGGCCGGTGGTTGCCAGAACAGCAACAATACTATGAAAGAAACCACGAATGGCGCCACCCGCTCCAGCCAGTCGCCGGTGGTGTTGGGCATGAGGTAAAACACCACCGAAAGCCCGAAACCCGTGAGTATCGACAGCAGTATCCCTTCGGGTTTGAGCGGCACGCGGGCCAGCCGCAGGAACACCGTGGGTCCGAACGCCGCACCCAGCGCCGACCAGGCAAACAGTACACGGCTGAAGATTTTCTCCGGCAGGTAAATGGCCACGATCACGGCAAACACCACCAGGCCGACGATGGTGAGGCGCGATACCAGCAGGCTGCGCTGCGCGTGCTTTTGGCCGAGGTCCAGGTCATGGGCAATCGCTGAAGCGGCCACCAGCAATTGGCTGTCGGCGGTGGACATGATGGCCGACAGCACTGCCGCCAGCAGGATGCCGCCCAGTACCGGCGTGAACAGGTTGTCGGTGAGGGTGAAGAAAATGGTTTCGGGGTTGTCGGTGAGCGGGTACAGCACATGGCCGATCAGGCCCACCAGCATCATGCCGATGAACACCACGGCGTACCAGGCGATGGTGATGATGCGCGCCTGGCGCAGCGCTTTCTGGTCGCGCAGTGCCATGAAACGCACCAGCAGATGCGGCTGGCCAAACGTGCCCAGGCTGATGCCCAGGCTGCCGGCGATCATGCCGATGGCCAGCAGGCCCGCATTGCCGGCGGTGAAGCTGAGTTGTTCGGGGCTGCTGACCGACAGCAGGGCCTCGGTGAATCCCGACCAGCCTCCGGCGGCTGAAAGCGCGGCCAGCGGCAGGATCAGCGCGGTGATTCCCATCAGCCCGCCCTGCACGGTGTCGGTAACGCTCACTGCCCAGAAGCCGCCCAACAGGGTGTAGATCATGATAATGGTGGCACCCAGCAGGATGCTGCTGTGCATCGACAGGCCAAAGCTGCTGGCAAAGGTGTTGCCGGCGCCCTGGAACTGGGCGGCAACGTAGAACGTGAAGGAAAAAACAATGATCAACGAAGCCGCCACGACGATGGCCTTGCGCGCGCCGCCGGTGGTGTCGTCCGCCAGGAAGTCGGTGACGGTAATCTGGTTTCTCTCACGGCAGTAATCCTGCAGTCGTGGTCCTACCCAGAACCAGGCCACCAGCATGCCAAGGCAGGAACCACCGGCAATCCACACCACGGACAGGCCCAGCACGTAGGCGGCGCCGCTGACGCCGAGCAGCGTCCAGGCCGATGAGGCGCTGGAGGAGTAGGAGATGGCCGCAACGATGGGGCCGAGAGCACGGCCGCCCAGGAAAAAATCCTCCTCGTCCCGGTTGCGGGAACTGGCCCAGAAACCGATACCGATCAGCACCAGTTTGTAGATGATGAGGGTGATGGCAACAACGGTGGTTTTTTCCATCGGCCTTATGTTACATCAGTGTGTTGCAGATGGATGCCAACTGGCCGGAATGACGGAGCCGGAAATGGCGGATTGACGGAGCCGGAAATGGCGGAATGACGGGTCGAACTCCAGGAACGTCATCCCGGACAGCGAGCGCAGCGAGCGTGATCCGGGATCCAATAGGCACCAACAAACTTACGCGATGATCTTCGGGTACAGGTCCTGCCACTCCGGGTTGAACTGGTGAATCAGTCTGAGTTTCCATGGACGCTTCCAGTTCTTGATTTGCTTTTCTCGTGCAATCGCCAGTGGCATGGACTCCAACCATTCAAAGTAAACCAGTAACTTGCAGTCGTACTTCTTGCTGAAGCCTTCAGTAAAACCAGTTCGATGAAGATAGATGCGTAGGACCAGGTTTGACGTTACACCCGTGTAGAGCGTGCCGTTCTTACGACTTGCCAGAATGTAGACGCACGGCTCTTTCCGCATGACCACATGATGGCTCATCAACTGCCGCGCCGGAGTAAGAGAAATCAGTCTTCATATGTAGGCAACTAACCCAACGTCGATGGATTCCGGCCTGCGCCGGAATGACGGGATGATACTTAAGGACGTCATCCCGGACAGCGAGCGTGATCCGGGATCCAGCGGACGATAACGCTGTTGACTCGTATGGATTCCGGCCTGCGCCGGAATGACGGAGTAAAAGATGGATTCCGGCCTGCGCCGGAATGACGGAGTAAAAGATGGATTCCGGCCTGCGCCGGAATGACGGAGTAGATGATGGATTCCCGCCTGCGCCGGAATGACGGAGTCAAGAATGTCGGAATAGCGGAGTCAAGAAAGCCGGAATGACGGCTAGAGAAGCTGGAACGTCATCCCGGCCTCCGAGCCGGGATCCAATCAGCGCTCGATCAGCATGGCCGCCCCGCCGCCGGCTGCGCCGCTGGCGGCGACGATGCCACGCTTCACGTCGCGGCGCTCCATCTCGTCCAGCAGGGTGCCCAGCATGATGGCGCCGGTGGCGCCGAGCGGATGGCCGAGGGCGATCACGCCGCCGTTCACGTTGAGCTTGTCGTTGGGTATGTCGAGGTCGCGTTGCGCCTTGATGGAGGTGGCGGCAAAGGCCTCGTGGAGTTCAAACAGGTCGATGTCTTCAGCCTTGAGTTTCTGCTGCTGCATCAGCTTGGCGGTGGCGGCAACGCAGCCCGACAGCACCATCATCGGGTCGTCGCCGGTATTGGTGGCCGCCACGATGCGCGCCCTTGGCGATCCGCCGAGATGCGCTGCGGCGGCTTCGCTGCCCACCAGCACCATGGCGGCGGCATCGGCCATGGCGGGCGAGTTGCCGGCCGTGTGCACGTGGCGGATTTCCTTCAGTTCGGGATGAGCCTTGAGTTGCAGCGCATCCACGCCCTGCGCACCCAGTTCCGCGAACGACGGCGCCATCTGCGCCAGTGATTCCATCGTAACCGTCGGGCGTATGCATTCATCCGCCAGGCAGTTCACGCCCTTCTTTTCATCGACAATCGGTACGATGGACTTGAACCAGCCCTGCGAGCGCGCGTGGTCGGCGCGCTGCTGGCTCTGGTAAGCCACTGCGTCCACGTCCTCGCGGCTGAGGTCATAAAGCGAGGCCATGAGATCAGCGCCGCTGCCCATCATCAGAATACGCGCCCTGATGGCGGTGGGAATGTCCATGAAGGTCACCGGCTTGTCCGACATCATCGGCGCGCGCGACATCATCTCGATGCCGCCGCCGATCGCCAGTGTTTCCTGGCCGGCCATCACCTTCAGCGCGGCAAAATTCACCGCATCCAGGCCCGAGGAACAGAAGCGGTTCACGGTGATACCGGAAAGCGAACTGGGCCATCCGGCATAGAGGCTGGACGTTTTGGCGATATTGCCGGCTTGCTCGCCAAACTGGGTGACGCAGCCGAGCACCACCTCGCCCACCGCTTCCACATCAAGGGTGTTGCGGGACTGAATGGCGGCGTACAGGTGCGCCAGCAGGTCCAGCGGCGTCAGCGCATGCAGGCCGCCGTTTTCCTTGGCGCGGGCGCGGGGCGAGCGAATGGCGTCATAAATGTATGCCGTGTTTCCTGAAGCCGACATCAAGCCACTCCCACCACGAAGCTGGCGCAGGTGGTGGCGCTGCCGCCCAGGTTGAAGGTGATCATGTTTTCCACGCCTTCGATCTGGTAGCTGCCGGCCTGGCCGCTAACCTGTTTGGCGCAATCCAGCACCATGCGCACGCCAGTGGCGCCCACCGGGTGGCCAAGGCCGATCAGGCCGCCGCTGGGGTTGATGGGAAAATCACCATCCGGCGCGATGCGGCCTTCCTCGATGGCTTTCCAGCTTTCGCCCGGCGCGGTGAGGCCGGAATGGTCGATGGCCATGTATTCGGTCACGGTGAAACAGTCGTGTGTTTCCAGCCCGCCGACATCGGTGATTTTCTCCATGCCGGCGCGGCGCAGCGCATCCTGCAGGGTTCCGGCCGCGTGCGGGAAAACCAGCGGCTCATTGGCGCTCAATTCAAATTTGCGCTCCAGCAACAGGGTGGAGGACCGGTGTCCCCAGCCTTTGATGCGCGGCACATCGCTGAGGCTCAGGCCATTGGCGGCGGCATAGGCCCGGGCTGCTGACTCGCTGGCCAGGATGATGCTGGCGGCGCCATCGGTGATCTGGCCGCAATCCATCTTGCGGATGCGGCCTTCGATGGGTGGGTTGGCCTCATCATCGTTGGTGTAGTTCACGTCGGTGAACTTCCAGCCACGCGCCTGGGCATTGGGGTTGCGCCGCGCATTGTCGAAATTGATGCGCGCGATGTGCTTGAGGTAATCGGTATTCACTCCGTAGCGGCGGTCGTACTCGTCGAGAATGCGGTCAAACATGTGCGGCCAGGGATAGGTGCAGTCGGTGGCTTCGGCGCCATACCAGGTGGCAGCGCCCAGGTAGTCGGCACCCGTAGCACCGGGCACGTTGCGCATCAGCTCCAGGCCCACCACGGCGGAAATTTCGGCATTGCCCAGCTGGATGTCCTGCATGGCGGCAAGTACGGCCATCGAACCCGAGGCACAGGCAGCCTCGTGGCGCGACGTGGGAATGCCGTTCAGCTCCGGAAATACATGGCCGAAGAAACCGCCGAGCAAACCCTGGTGGGCAAACAGGGCGCCCACGAAGTTGCCCACGTGGCCCGACTGTATCTGCTCTGGGGCAATGCCGGCATCGGCAACGGCGCCTTCCAGGGCTTCGGCGAACATGTGGTAAATGCCCTTGCCTTCACGCGCCCAGTTACGGGCAAAATCGGTCTGGGCGCCGCCCAGTACGTAAACATCAGTGTTGGCATTAGCCATGATTGCTCACCATTTTTTGCAGTTCATGCCGCTGGACTTTGCCCAGGGGATTACGCGGCAGCTGGTCCAGGACCAGCAGGCGTTCGGGCAACTTGAATTTGGCCAGGCCCTGTTGCAGCAGGAATTCATTCAGTTGTTCCAGGCTGGGCGCATCGCCACCCTGTGCCGCAACCACGCAGGCGTAGACCCGTTCACCCAGGTCGTCATCCGGATAGGCGCAGACCGCCGCTTCGGCGATGGCCGGGTGGCCTTCCAGCAGTACATCGATTTCGACCGGTGAAATTTTCATGCCGCCGCGGTTGATGATGTCCTTGCAGCGCCCGACGATGCGGTAGTAATTCGGCGGCTCGCCGCAGATTTCCACCATGTCGCCGGTGCGGAACCAGCCATCGCTGGTGAACACATCCTCATTGCCGGCGCCGAGGTAGCCATCGAACACGGTGGGCCCGGCGAACAGCAGTTCGCCCGGTACGCCGGGTTCGGTGATTTCCTCTTCGGTGCCAACTTTCACCACCTTGTTCTTCACCAGGCCGTGGGAGACGCCGCTCCAGGGCATGTTTTCGCAGCCGAAGCGCGGAAACATGGTAGCCCGGACCTCGGGCTCCGCTGCGTATTCGGGGCTGGACATCAGGCTGATGCCCTCGTTGGAGCCGTAGAAATTGACGATCGGCTTGCCGTACTGGTTGTCGAACACGTCGATCATCCACGGCGACAGCGGTGCCGAGCCAGAACCGATGCGGCGCAGTTCGGAAAAATCATATCGGTTCCACATTTCGGCCGACTTGGCCATCTGGTTCAGCATGGCCGGAGGCACGATGGTGAAGGTGATGCGCTCGTCCTGCATCTGCCCCAAAAACACGGCGGGGTCGAACGGGTGATGCAGCACGAGCGAACAACCATTCAGCACAAACGGCACCAGGAAGCCGCCCAGCGCGGCCATATTGACCACCGGGAACGGATTCAGCAGGCGATCGCCACGCCGATACCCGCCGGCTTCCGAGCTGGTTTTGCCGGTGGAGATCCACATGTTGTGCGAACGCGGCACACCTTTGGGCGTGCCGGTTGTACCTGAAGTCCAGCACACAGTGACGATGGTGTTGGCATCCGGCTTGTTGCTTTGCAGGTACTCCTCCAGCCGCGCGCTGCGGCCGGGATCAGGGTCACTGCTGATCTGCAGGGGCTGCTCGCCGCCGGCAAATGTCCACACCGGGACGTCGTCCAGCAGGGCCTTTCGCGCCGTCGCCGCGAGGGGATTATCCTTGATCGCCGTTACGGTAATCATGGCCCTGGGCAGTGTCTGCCGCGCCGCAACGCCGAGTTCATGCGCGCCATACTGCACCGGCATGGGTGAAATGGCAGCACCGATGCGGCTGCAGGCGAAATAGCACACCACCAGTTCGGCGATGTTGGGCAACTGCACCAGCAGCACATCACCAAAACCCAGGCCACGTTCCAGCAAATCCGCCGCCAGGTTGTCGGCAGCCTGCTGCAGCTCACGGAAACTCAGTCGCAGCACGGGCCCGGGAACCAGGGTGTTGCGGTTGGGAGCATCGGCTACCGCCAGCATTTCCGGGCTGTCTTCGCTGCGCGCGGCCAGCAGGTCGTGCAAAGTCAGGTCACCCCACACACCCTGCCGGGTGAGTGCTTCGATGCGCTGCTGGGAACTGGTTCGCAAAATAGTGCTCATGGCGCCTGTGATTAAAGCGAATCTGCCGGCGCCCGTCGAGCCCCGTCAAGGCCTTTCAAAAAGCTCCTCAAGGGCAGCCCGCACCGGCAAGTTCAATTATAAAAGTGTGATCGGTTAGATTAAACTTGCACCCGTTCGGGTTCAAGTCTTTTTATGAAAGAAGAAATGGCGAAATTTTGTTATCTTTGACACATGACGAAAACAACAACGCCTGCTTCCGCTACCAAAGCCAGATCTTCCACCGTCATGGAAACCCGCGCCAGCTCTATCAATCGGGCGCTGGATGAAATTGGAGACCGCTGGTCCCTGCTGATCATCGGTGATGTGCTGTGGGGCATGCAC
This sequence comes from uncultured Wenzhouxiangellaceae bacterium, assembly GCA_964470455.1. Classification (GTDB taxonomy): domain Bacteria; phylum Pseudomonadota; class Gammaproteobacteria; order Xanthomonadales; family SZUA-36; genus JAWXBM01. The sequence goes on along the minus strand of CAYYCX010000018.1, from coordinate 23,189 downwards.
TCCTTTGGCGAGTTGCTTGCGGCCACGGGAATTTCACGCGGCGTGCTCACCGACCGGCTGAAGTGGCTGGAATCCATCGACTGCCTGCAACGCCGTTACCCGGATGGCAATCCGCGCCGGCCGTCCTACCACATGACGCGCAAATCGGTGGACCTGTACGACGTTGCGCTCACGTCACTGTACTGGGAGCGCAAATTCTTTCGCGAGCCCGAGATGGACGCCATCGACCTCGTGCACCAGGAATGTGGCCATGTGTTCCAGCCCGAGATGGCCTGCAAGCATTGCGGCAAGGAAGTGCTGGCCTCGGAAGTGGAGTTTCACGACGGGCCCGGCGCGCGCCGCGACCTGCGGCAGAAAAAGGTGCGGCGCCGCTCGTCCAAGTCGATCAAGGACGTGCCCACGCAGCGGCCGGTTTACAAAAACCTGATTCACCTGATTGGCGATCGCTGGACGGCCAACCTGATTGCCCTGGCCTACCACGGCATCAAGCGCTTTGATGGCTTTCACACCGAGCTGCCGATCGCCACCAATGTGCTGGCGGATCGCCTTAAATTCCTCACCAACGAAGGCATATTCCTTGCCGTGCCCTACTCCGAACGGCCGCTGCGCTTTGATTACCATCTTTCCGAGAAAGGCCTGGCGCTGTTTCCCTTTTTCGTGGCACTGCTGCAGTGGGGCGACAAATGGTGCGGTGACCGGACCGGTCCGCCGATGCTGTTGACGCACACCGCCTGCAGGGAACACCTGGTGGGCGAGGTGCGCTGCGATCACTGCCACCGCCACGTGACGGCGCATACGGTTCAACTGCGCAAGCGCAATGACAAGCGCAATGAAATGCAAAAGGTGAAGCGAAATGGCTGAACCGGATGCCGCAAAGCTCCTGGTTGGCGCCTGGTCTTTGGTCAGCTGGCGAATTTTTGGAGCGGATGAGGCCTTGCTGTCGGAACCGTTCGGGCCGGACCCTCGCGGCCTGATTCAATACACCGCGGATGGCTGGATGAGCGCCGCCATCGGTTTTGCCAATCGGCCGTTGTTGCCGGCAGGCACCAGCCCGCGGCGCATGGCGCCGGAAGTGCTGGCGGAAGCCTGGCGCAGTTATTTCCACTACGCCGGGCGCTGGCGCATCGCGGATGACTGCGTGATCCACAGTGTTGAGCTCAGCCTGAACCCGAACATGGTCGGCACCGAACAGGTCCGGCACATGCAGTTCGAAGGTTCAACCCTGACCCTCACCGGAATTGAAAACGTCGGCGAACATCCCCGTCGCCATGTATTGCTCTGGCAACGGGCCTGAAGCCGGCCAGAAACTTCACCTGATACAAAGTTGATGAATACGGAGTAACCATGCTTTCCCACAGCGAAACCCTGCAACGCGCCCATGATGCCTGCCGCACCCGGCAACACTGGTCGGCTTTCTTTGAAACACCCAGCACCCGGCTGCACGGCGAGGAAGCGCCAAAGCTCGGCCTGCAGGCGTTTGAGCAGCAACTCGGCCGACCATTCGAGCTGGAACAACCGGGTGAAACCGGCCGCCTGGGCAAGGAAGTATCGCCCTATACCCAGCAGGCGCTGGGCATCGACTATCCCGCCATCGATGTGGATGTGATTTGCCGAGCAGCGCTCAGGGCGATGCGCCAGTGGCAGAACGTGGACCCGGACACGCGCGCCCTCATCGGCGTGGAGATGCTGCGCGCGCTTGAAGGCCAGTTGTTTGAAAACGCGCATGCCACCATGCACACCGCCGGCCAGTCTTTCATGATGGGCTTCGTGGGTAGTGGCGCCAACGCGCTGGACCGCGGCCTGGAAGCGCTGGTGTATGCGCACAAGGTCATGACCGACCTGCCGCAGACGGCGCTGTGGCAGAAGCCTTTCGGCTCGCACACCGTGGCGCTGCAAAAACGCTACCACTTCGTGCCGCGAGGTATTGCGCTGGTGATCTGTTGCGCCAGTTTTCCGGCCTGGAACGCCTATCCCGCCATCATGGCCAACCTGGTTACCGGCAATCCGGTGGTGCTGAAGCCGCATCCGGGTGGCATCCTGCCGATGGCGATTTCCGTGCGCGCGCTGCGCCAGGTTCTGGACCAGCACGGCATGGACCCGAACCTCGTCACCATGGCGGCCGATACCCGGGAAGAACCGATTGCCGGCCAGTTTTTACAGCGGGCCGATGTGGGCATCGTCGATTTCACCGGCAGCCAGCGCTTCGGCTCCTGGCTGGAGCAGAACGTGCACAACAAGAAGGTGTACACCGAAACTTCAGGGGTGAATTCGGTGGTGATCGAATCCACCTCCGATCTCGATGGCATGGTGGACGCCATTGCCCACAGCCTGTGCCTGTTTTCGGCGCAGATGTGCACCTCGCCGCAGAACATCCACCTGCCGCGTGGCGGCATCGAGTCCGACCAGGGTCATGTCAGCGCCGCGGACGTGGCCGAACGCATCCTGGCGCGGGTTGAAGACCGCGCTTCGAACCCGGCCAAGGCCGCGGCCATCTGCGGCGCGCTGCAATCTGATGCAACGCTGCACCTGCTGGATGACCTGTCGAATAGGGCCGGCACGGTGGGCCGGGTGTTGCGCGCATCGGGTCCCTACGCGCATCCTGAATACCCCAACGCACGCACTGCCACGCCGTTGATCATCGCAGCTGACAAGCCGGATCACGAGCTGCTGCAGGATGAACATTTCGGGCCCGCATCGTTCATCATCACGCACGATTCAGCGGATGCCGCGCTGCGAAGCGCCGCCGCAACGGCGCTGAAGTGCGGCGCCATCGCCACGCACGTGTATTCTTCCAACCAGGACTTCCAGGACCAGGCGGAAGAGGCATTCGTGGCCGCAGGCGCCTCCACCACCTTCAACCTCAGCGGGCCGATGCCGTTGAATTACGCGGCAGCCTACAGCGACCTGCACGTGACGGGCCTGAACCCGGCGGGCAACGCTTGCCTCACTGATCTTGCGTTTGTGTGTGACCGGTTCCGCATTGTGCAGGCGAGGTGGCCTGAGGGGAGCCGTTGAGGTTCGTTTGAATTCTGCCAGGGGCAGACAAGCCGGTATTCCGGAACCGAGCGCACCCCGCACGCCGTCATTCCGGAACCGAGCGCACCCCGCACGCCGTCATTCCGGAACCGAGCGCAGCGAGGTGTCCGGAATCCAATTTCCAGCCGACAAATACGAAAACATGGATCCCGGACATTCGCTGCGGGAATTCCGGGATGACGGGGAAATGTCGTCAGACCAGCTGGGTGCGCTTCAAACGAATACCCGCCGCCTCGCGATCCCAGGTATCTTCCGTGATGCCCTCGTCGCGGATCTCGACCTTCTTCACTTTGTTGGTCGGGGTGCGCGGCAGCTCCGGCAGGATGCGGAAATAGCGCGGCACCATGAAGTGCGGCATGCGCGGCACCAGGTATTCCACCAGCGCCTTGAGGTCGATCGTCATGCCGGGCTTGGCCACCACCGCCACCAGGATTTCCTGGTCACCTCGTGGGCTGGGCAGTCCCACCACCGCCGCTTCAGCCACGCTTTCAAAGCCGATCACCTCGGCTTCCACTTCGATGGATGAAACGTTTTCACCGCTCCGGCGCACCGCATCTTTCTTGCGGTCGACGAAGAAGAAATTGCCCTCCGCATCTCGCTTTACCAGGTCGCCGGTATGGAACCAGCCGTTGCGCCAGGCCTGGGCCGTCGCCTCGGGGCGGTTCAGGTAACCCATGTTGATGGTCCATGGCTGGTCGGTGCGCACGATGAGTTCGCCCGGAACGTCGGGGCCCACTTCGTAATCATGGTCATCCACCACGCGGCATTCGCAGCCGGGCCGCGGCTTGCCCAGGCTTCCAATCACCGGGCAGTTCACTTCGGCGAGCAGCGGGCCGGAAAGCTCGGTCATGTTGAAGCCGGTCTGGTAATCAAAGCCGTAACGCTTGGCCACATTCACCGCCTGCTGGTTGAGCATCAGCGTGATCATGCGCAGCGTGTTGTTTTTCTCGTCCGGCGCGGGTGGCGCCTTGTCGAGGAAAGCGGCCATGGAGCCGATCAGGCCGCTGGTGGTGGTGGCGCCGGTATCGCGAACCCGCTGCCAGAACTGGTCGGTTTTGAAGCCGGGATAAAGGGCGACCTTGCCGCGGGCGCTGATGCCGGACAGCACCGGCGATACACCACCCACGTGGAACATCGGCAACTCGACCAGGATGCAATCCTCGGCCGTCATGTACGGATAGGTTGAACGGCCGGTGGTCCACATATGGCCGTAGGGGCACATCACCCCCTTTGAAGGGCCGGTGGTACCGGAGGTGAAAATCACCATCTGCAGGTCCCAGATTTCCTGGTCTGCCGGATCCGGCACGGCCTCGGCTTCAGACTGCAAGTCAGTGGCAATGACCGGAACAGAATGCTTTCGCGGCGTTGCGGGCTTCTCACCGATGCAGAACACGTGCTCCAGCGGCAGCTGGTCCACCAGCTCCAGCCGTTCCAGCAATTGCGGGTGCAGGATCAGGTTGTTGGCGGTGGATTCCAGGATGGCGTGCTGCAGGATGGCGCCGCGGTAATCCACGTTCATGGGTACGAACACCGCGCCTAGGTAATTCAGGCCGAACCAGGCCCGCAGCATCGCCGGGCCGCTCGGCAGCCACACCAGCACCTTGTCGCCACGCTTTACGCCGTGCGCAGCCAGGAAAGCGGCAGCCTGCCGCATCTGTTGCAGGGATTCCTGGCAGGTCCAGGTTTCGCCACTCTCGAACTGGAACTGGATGCGATCCGGTGTTTCACGCGCGTTGCGCTCCAGCATGAACGGCAGGACGCAATCATCGCGGTGGGGCTTTTCAGCGCGAATCCATGAAGGGGTTGCCTTGGTGCTCATGGTTCAATTCTCGGTGAATTGATACAAAAGGCCAAGGGCACGGGCGAACCCGTACCCAAGGCCAGCGCACAACCTGCCGGGCCGGGTCGAACGCCCGCGTTCGCAGTCCGTTCGGCCCCACATCCCGATTCACTCACCAATTTCTTCACTTGTACAGCGCACGCGCCTGGGCCGTATCGAGGTATTCCTCCACCGAGGTGATGCGGCCGTTCTCCACCATGCAGATCGCGCAGGCCGGCATGGCAAATGCATCGCCCGACGGCAGCGTGCCACGCATGACATGCTGCTGCACGAAACCGCCGTCGATGGGGATCCGCTTGACGATGTCGTAGTTGAGGTTTTTCAGCCGGCTGTGCACGTAATGCATGGACTTCATGTTGTCGTCGACGCTCTGCAGCTTCTGGTCAAAGTTGTGCCAGATTCGGATGTCGGGCGCATACACAGCGCGCACCGCGGCTTCATCGCAACGGTTCAGGGCATCGATCAGGCGGTCGGCTACGGTCAACGGATCATCAGCGTGTGACATGTTCTCTCCTGGTAATTCAAAGTCTGTCCGGGCGCACCCGGCAAATGCCGCGGGCTTCAGGCGGATTTGGTGTTGTTCATTTCAAAGTAATCCCGCCAGCCGACGATCTTGTCGCCACGGAATTCAAATATGCCCATGTAGGGATGGGCCACAACCTGGTTGGTGCGCGTATCGAAATACTCTTCGTAGCCTTCAACCCACAGTTCGTTTTCGGTTTCAGCGTAGCGGTCGACGCGCCACTTCACATCGCGGGTGATGCCGCCGTAATTCTCCAGGAACTTGCGCACCCACTCTTTGCCCTCCAGCGGCCGCGAGCCCACGTGATAGTGGTACACGATGTCGTCATCCAGGTAGGACAGAAACTTCTCGTGGTCCTTGCTGAACGCTGCTGCCATGACTTCCTTGATGATTTCCATCTTGCCGGACACGGTTGTTTCTCCTTCGTAGCTGCAAGCTCAGTTATCGCTTGCATAATAGGACCATAAATCATTAGCATGATGCCAGTGTTTTTTTTCCAGGTCTTTTTCCTGGGTTTTTTTCCGGACATTTTTGCTGGACATTTTTGCTGGACATTTTTGCTGGACATTTTCCGGTTGACCCAACCAGACCGATTTGCAGGAGTAACTCATGACCACCCCGACCGCGAATTCTGATCCCCGCCTGGCCGCGTTGCTGGACAAGGCCGAAATCCACGATGTGCTGATGCGCTATGGCCGCGGTGTCGACCGTGCCGATGCGGAGTGGCTGAAATCCTGCTATCACCCCGGGGCCATTGAGGAGCATGGCAGCGCCTACGCCGGCCCGGCCGATGCCTACATCGAGGGCGCCGTGGGGCGCATCCGGAAGATGGGCGCAATGGCCCATTACATCTGCAATGTGCACATCGACCTGGTTGAAACCGACCTGGCTTACGCCGAGGCCTATGTGCTCACCTTCGTCCGCTTCCAGAAAGGCGACGAAAGCTGGGATACCCTGACCGGCGGCCGCATCGTGGACCGCTTCGAACGCCGCGACGGTGCCTGGAAAATTGCTCATCGCAAGATGACATTCGACTGGAACCGCGACATGCCGAGCAATGAAGGCTGGTGCCTGGGCACGTTCAATGTCGAAGACCCGAAAATGAACTTCGGCCGCAAGGATCGGGACGACCTAAGCTACCAGCGCTTCTAGCCACTCGGGGAACGTTTCCCCGTCTTTGGCCATCCTGATCAGGCTGGTGTCGACGTAGTCGCGCCAGCGGCAGATTTTGCCGTCACGGAACTGGAACACGCCCATGTACGGCGTGCGAATGCGCCGGCCTTCGCCGTCGATATAGTCGTCGACGCCCTCCACCATCAGCAGGTCACCGTTGCTGGCGTGGTTGACGATGCGCCACTTGATGTCGGACTGGCCGTGGCCGAATTTCTCCAGGAAGCGCCGCACCCATTCCTTGCCCACCAGCGGCCGCTGGCCCACCAGGTAGTGGTATTCGACATCGTCGGTCAGGCAATCCAGGACAGCATCGATATCCAGTTGCTTCCAGGCATCGATGACTTGCTGCACGCGTTGCAGTTGCGGGTTCATGCATACTCCTTGGGTTTTACCCGTGGTTTTACCGGGGCTTTACTTGCTTAAAATCAGTTCGGCTGGTAACTTTCACAAATAGACTAACTATCCGGACTTGTGCTGTCAATGCAATCAGTGGACTACAGAGACAACTCCCTGCCCGAAGTGAAACTCGATGTGAGCAAAGCTGCCGACGGCACGCTGCTCATCAAATCGCAGTATGAGCTGGTCGATTTCGATCCCATCATCGCGCGCAACTTTTTTGCGCAGGTTGAAAGGCAACCCGACAAAGCCGTGTACGCCCAGCGGAAGAGGCTGGCGGACGGATCCCGTGGGGACTGGCGGCGGCTGTCTTTTGCGGAAGCCGGAAAGCAGGTTGAATCCATTGCCCAGTGGCTGCTGGACCAGGGGCTCAAACCGCGCGATACGGTATTGCTGATTTCCGGCAACTCCATCAACCATGCACTGATGAGGCTGGGCTGCCTGGCCGCGGGAGTATGCGCCTGCCCGATCAGCATGAACTATGGCCTGGCCGGCGGTGATTTCGCCCGCCTCAAGTACGTGGTTGGCCTGGTGAAGCCACAGGTGGTTTTTGCCGAGGATTCGGCCGCCTACGGCCCTGCCCTGCAAGCCATCGATTCCAACGACCACGTTGTGGTGTCTGCCAACCCCGCTGCCACGGGAGTGAAAGCCGTGGCGATCGAAACCCTGCTGCAGCACCCGGCCACTCCGGCGGTGCAGGAGCGCCTGAAGAACGCCAACCCGGACGAGCACGCCGTGTATGTGCTCACTTCCGGCTCCACCGGCATGCCCAAAGCCGTGGTTCAGACCCAGCGCATGCTGGCCACCAACCTGTTCCAGGTTTACCAGATCCTGTCTTCCATGTCGGGCTGGGATGACGTGATGCTGGACTGGCTGCCCTGGAGCCATGTCTCCGGCTCTTTCAACCTGCTGGCGGTAGCCGTATTTGGCGGCACTCTGTACATCGACGAAGGCAAGCCCGCGCCAGGGCTGTTCGATGAAACGCTGCGTAACCTGCGGGAAATATCCGTGCGCTACTTCTGCAATGTTCCCGCCGGTTTCGCCTGGCTGGTGGAGGCGCTGGAGAAGGATGCCGAACTGCGCAAAAGCTTCTACCGCAAGCTGAGCATGGTGCTGTACGGCGGCGCCGGACTGCCGCAGCCCATACTCGACCGTCTGCAGAAAATGGCGATTGCGGAAACCGGCCACCGGATTTTCATGACCACCGGCTATGGCGCCACCGAAACGGCTTCGGGCTGCATGGCCATCTATTTTGATACCGACAAGGTGGGCATCGGCCTGCCCATGCCGGGCCTGGAGCTGAAGCTGGTGCCCGACGGCGACCGTTACGAGATCCGCCTGCGCGGCGACAACGTCATGCCGGGCTATCTGCACAATCCCGAAGCGACTGCCAAAGCCTTTGACGAGGAAGGTTTTTACCGGACCGGCGATGCGGCACGGTTTCATGATGAGAGCGATCCGGCCCAGGGCCTGTATTTCGCCGGCCGGCTGAACGAGGAGTTCAAACTGAATACCGGCACCTGGGTGTATGCCGGGCAGGTTCGGGCCCGCGTGGTCGAGGCGCTGGCGCCGGCCATCAGCGACCTCTTGCTGTGCGGCCTGGGCCATGACTACCTGGCCGTGCTGGGCGTGCCCAGCCTGGCGGGTTTGCGGGAAATCGCCGGGGAGCCCGAGGCAACATTGGCCGAACTGGTCAAACACCCCAAAGTAACGCAACACATTCAATCCCGGCTGCAGCAGCACAACCAGGCGTTTCCGGCCAGCAGCACATCCATACGCCGCTTCGCCTTCATGCGCGAACTGCCCAACCCGGCGCGGCACGAAGTATCCGACAAGGGCACCTTGAACCAGGCCATCGCGGCGGAAAACCGGCCACAGGAAATCGACAACCTGTACGCCGAATCACCATCAGGAGAGGTCATAACCGTATGAGAGTACAAGGCAGTGTCGCCATCGTCACCGGTGGCAATCGGGGCATCGGCGAAGCCTTTGTGCGTTGCCTGCTGCAGGCCGGCGCGTCAAAGGTTTACGTAGGGTCGCGTGAGCGTGCTGGCGCCGCCCACCTGGAACAGGAGTTCCCAGGCCGCGCCATCGCAGTGGAACTGGATGTCACCAACGAAGCGCAGGTGGCCGCGGCGGCTGAGCAGTGCGGTGATACCTCCATCGTCATCAACAATGCCGGGGCGCTGGGCCACCAGACGCTGATCGGCGCGCCGGACTTGTCCGCCGCCCGGCTGGAAATGGAAGTGAACTATTTCGGCGTATTGTCCATGTGCCGCGCGTTTGCACCCGTGCTGGGGCGCAACGGCGGTGGCGCCATCGTCAATGTGCTGTCGGCGGGCGGCATCCTGGCGGTGCCCATCATGGGGGGCTATTCACCTTCGAAGTTTGCGTCGCGTGCGCTCACCACCTGTGTGCGTGCTGAGCTGGCCGACCAGGGCACCCAGGTTTCGTGCCTGATCGTGGGTTCGGTGGACACGCGCATGGCCGGCCATGTGCAGGGCCGCAAGGAACCGCCGGAAACGATCGCCAAAGCCGGCATTCGCGCCATCGAGAAGAATATTCCGGAAATGGACACCGATGATTTTGCCGTAAGCGTCCGGGCCGCCATTGCCCGTGATCCGGGCCGCCTGGAACAGCAGATGGCGGCGCAGCTGAAAGCGCCGAAGCTTGATACCGGGCGCTGAACCGGGGCGAAACTGTCGTCCGGCAACAACACAAGATACTCACCTAACCCATACACAGAGAATCATCATGAACGAAGTCGCCAATATCCTGCTGTGTAATTTCGCCATGCTGATGGGCTGCATGGTGGTGCTGTGGCTCATCAGCATCCCGGTAAAGGATGTGTCGTTTGTCGACAGCTTCTGGGCCATCGGCTTTCTGTTCGTTGCGCTGATGACCTTTTACATGACCGGCGGCGAAACCGACCGGCGCCTGCTGATCACCGTGATCACGGCCATCTGGAGCCTGCGGCTCGGGGGTTACCTGTTTTTCCGCTGGCGCCGCGAAGGGCCGGACGGACGTTACGTGGCCATGCTGGCCAAAGCACCGGGCAACAAGCACGTGCACAGCCTGTTCAAGGTATTCCTGCTGCAGGGCCCGATGCTCTGGATTGTGTCGCTGCCCATCCAGCTCGGGCAGATTCCTGCTGAGCCGCTGCAGCTTGGGTTGCTGGCCTTTGTAGGTGCAGCTCTGGCAGCCATCGGTATCTTTTTTGAGTCGGTGGGCGATTACCAGATGCAGCAGTTCAAATCGAACCCGGACAACCACGGCAGAGTGATGGACCAGGGCCTGTGGCGCTATACCCGCCATCCCAACTACTTCGGCGATGCCAGTGTGTTCTGGGGCCTGTACCTGATCGCCGCCGAAACCAGCCTGGGCCTGTGGAGTTTCATCGGCCCGGCACTGCTGACCTGGACCCTGGTCAAGTGGAGCGGCGCAGCGCTGCTGGAACGCCGCCTGAAACGCAGCCGGCCGGGTTATGTCGAATACCTTGAACGGACCTCTTCCTTTATCCCCTGGCCGCCAAAATCCAAATGAGTTGCGGCAACGGAGTTTCAACATGAGCGCCAAACTGATCCACCACGTGCAGTCCACCATTGCACCCAACGACCACCCCTACATGAACGGGGCCTGGACGCCGAATTACGACGAGTACGATGCCACCGATATGCAGGTGATCGGCGAGATCCCCAAAGACATCGACGGCGTGTACGTGCGCAACACCGAAAACCCGGTACACGAAGCCATCGGGCGCTATCACCCGTTCGAAGGCGACGGCATGATCCACAGCATCAGCTTTGCCGACGGCAAGGCCGAGTATCGCAACCGCTTCGTGCGCACCAAGGCATTCATCGCCGAGCAGGAACTGCAGAAATCCCTCTGGGCCGGCCTGATGGAACGGCCGGACAAATCCCTCCGTCGCGGCTGGGGCGCGCACGGCAGCCTGAAGGATGCGTCGTCCACCGATGTGATTGTGCACGCCGGCAAGATCCTCTCAACGTTTTACCAGTGCGGCGACGGCTACCGCCTCGACCCCTACACCATGGAGCAGTTCGGCGCCGAGTCGTGGGTTCCGCTGGACGGTATCTCGGCCCATCCCAAACTGGATGAATCCACCGGCGAACTGCTGTTCTTCAACTACTCCAAGCATGCGCCCTACATGCACTACGGCGTGGTCGGCCCGGACAACAAGCTGAAACACCTGGTGCCCATCGACCTGCCCGGCCCGCGCCTGCCGCATGACATGGCATTCACGCGCAACTACAGCATCCTCAACGACCTGCCGGTGTTCTGGGATCCGGAACTGCTCAAGCAGAACATCCATGCCACGCGCTTTTTCAAGGAAGTTCCGTCGCGCTTCGGCATCATTCCCCGCTACGGCAGTTCCGACTCCATCAAGTGGTTCGAGGCAGAGCCCACCTACGTCTTGCACTTCCTCAACGCCTGGGAAGACGGCGACGAGGTGGTGCTGGACGGTTATTTCCAGGAAAGCCCCATTCCCGCCAAGTACGAAGGCGCCAAGCCGGAGTACGAGCGCATGATGGCCTTCCTCGACCAGAACAAGCTGAAACCCAAATTGCACCGCTGGCGCTTCAACATGAAGACCGGCCAGACCAAAGAGCAGCGGCTGGATGACCCGGTGCTGGAGTTCGGTACCATCAACCAGCGTTTCGGCGGCATCAAAAACCGCTATTGCTACAGCGCCATTTCCGAGCCGGGCTGGTTTCTCTTCTCGGGCCTGGCCAAGCATGACCTGGAAAACGACCGCAGCTGGTCCATTCCATTCGGCAAGCAGCGTTTCGGCAGCGAGCCGGCATTTGCGCCGCGCCTGAACGCCCGTTCGGAAGATGACGGTTATCTGGTGACCTTCATCACCGACATGATTGAAAACCGCTCGGAGTGTGTTTTGCTGGACGCTTCGGACATTGAAGCCGGGCCGGTATGCCAGATCATCCTGCCGCACCGCATCAGCAGTGGCACGCATGCCACCTGGGCGCATGGTGAGGATATCCGGGCCGCGGCACAGCGGGTGGCCTGAAGAGGCAGCCTGAAGAACCAGCCCGAAGAACCAGCCTGAAGCGTCAGGCTGAACTGGCGGGGTAAGGACCCGGAAGAGGATGCGTGTTCCACCTGACCAGTGTCAGGGAATTCCGGCTCCTTCGGGTTTATGCTCAGCCCATGTCTAAAACCCTTTCCATGTGCCGGGGGAGCTTCGGCCATGCAACAGCTTAGCGGGCAGGACAGCGCTTTCCTCTACCTGGAAACCCCGGGTGCCCACCTGCACCTCACCGGTTTGTATGTCTATGCGCAGCCGGCGAAAGGTCCGTCGCTTGGCTTTGAAGACATTCGTGAGCTGATTGCGGCTGCCCTGCAAGGCATGCAGGAGCTGCGGCGAAAGCTGCTGCGGCCGCCGTTCGATATTGACTATCCCTGCTGGGTGGATGACCCGGACTTCTCTCTTGATCACCACATCCTGCGCTACCCGGGCCCCGCGCCACGCAGCCGCCGCGCGCTGTTCCAGGCCGTGGCCGACATCCACAGCGAACCGCTGGATATGAACCGGCCGTTATGGGAGATGTGGGTGATCGACCGGTTGGGCCGCATACCCGGACTTCCACCCCGCAGTTTCGCCATCGTCATGAAATACCACCACGCCGCGATCGATGGCGCCAGCGGCGCGATGCTGGTGGATCGCCTGCATGGAATGGTCACGCCGGATGCACTGGCGGAACCGGCAGCGGTTCCGGCAGGCGATCACAGCCCGGATACGAACCCCGGCACCCTGCGCCTGGCGGCGCGCGCCGTGTTGAACAACACGGCTCACACGCTGAGCCTGGCCAAATACCTGGCGCAAGCCCTGCCTGCCGCGGGACGCAACCTGAAAAACCGCCTGCTGGTGCCGGGCTCCAGCCCTGCCGTACCGGCCACGCGCTTCAATGCCCCGGTTTCTTCGCGCCGGGTGCTGCATGCCGAGCTGGTGTCACTGGAAAAACTGCGCGCTGCCCGGCAACAGGTTCCCGGCGCCACGGTTAACGATGTGCTGCTGAGCGTGTGTGGTGGCGCGCTGCGTCACTGGTTGCAGGAGCGCGGTGAATTGCCGGCGGATTCGCTGGTGGCCATGGTGCCGGTCAATGCCCGCGACGACGACGAAACGGAAGTGGGTGGCAACCGCCTGTCGGTGATGTTCCTGCCGATTGGCAGCGAAATTGATGACCCGGTGGAACGCCTGCGCGCGGTAAGAAAGGCATCACACCGGGCCAAGTCCACGGAGACTGCGCTGGATCCGCGCCTGGCCAGCGCCATCACCAGCCATGTGCCGGCCCTGCCCCTGGCGCTGGCGTCACGCCTGGTTACCGGCCTGGACCTGGCCAGCCACGGCCTGCGCTTGTGCAACTGCACCATCAGCAACGTACCCGCCAGCCGCGGCGAACTGAAGCTCGGGCCCGCGCCGCTGGTTTACACCGCGGGCAATGGCCCGCTGCTGGATGGCATGGGCCTGATCATTTCCCTGATCAGTTTTGACGGGCAGGTGAATATCTGCGTCACTTCCTGCCCGGAGATGATGCCCGACCCGGAAGCGCTGTGCCGCGAGTTTCCACGCCAGCTGAATCAGTTGCTCAAGGCCTCCTGAATCCCTCAGGGGTTCGCCAACACGCCACGGTTCATGGCCGCCAGGACACCCAGCGCCGCCTCAATCTCCGCCAGGCGGGTGAGCAGGGCATGCTGCGGGGGTTGCGCCACTTCATCCTGGCCAGGACCAGCTTCCCGCGCATCGCGCAATCCATAATTCCCGGCCACCAGCAGGCCATTGGCCAGCAGCGCCCGGGATACGCCCAGCTCCGGCAGAGGCTGGTCTGTCGAACCCGGTTGCCCGGCCGGTGAAGTACTGGCGGCCCTGCGCGACTCGGCCATCAGCTCATCCAGCACCATCGCATCGGCCTGCGAGGCACTGCCCGGATGCTGCAGGCACCAGGCAGCCGCGCGGCGATAGGCTTCCAGGTAAGGCGACAGCACGCCAACGGCGACCCGTAACTGCATACCATCCACGCACTGCCGCAGCGTTGCCGGTGCAAAAGGCTCCCGCAGCCCCGGCGCCAGCGTTTTCAGCTCTGCCAGCAGTTGCTGGCGGAATTCGTCCTTGCGGGAAAAGAAGAACTCGTATTTGTACAGCTCCCGCAACTCCCGGCATTCGTCGAGGAAGTCGGCATGAGTGGTGGCTTTGCCGCGCTGCATCAGCACCGCCAGCGCCAGTTCAACGAAAGCCGGAATGACAAAATGATGCGCCGCCATGTTGCTGTAATAAATTGCCATGGACAGGGCTTCAGGCGGCACGCGCACACCATCCGCTGCATCACTCCGGGTGGATTGCAGCACGCCGGCGCGCAGCAGCGCTGCAACCTGTTCGTCGATGTGGCGGTCGCTGCCGTCATCCACCTGCCGGCTGGGCGATTGTTCCTGCGCCGTCGGGCTTGCTGCGCGCACGCGGCGAGCGAGCTCACGCACATCCCCGGGTATCTGCCGTGGGCCGCGTTGCCCATGGCACAGCACCGACAGCAACACCAGTGACGTGGGCGTAGCGGCGCTCACCTGGTTGATGCGAAAGCAGGCTTCAAACGCCAGCTTTTGCACTTCGGCCTGGTGGCTGGCCCGGTCTTCGGCCCGATCATCAGCCCGGTCATCAGCCTGTTCACCTGTTTCGGCCAGGTCCGGAGCAGCGGGCGTTTCATGCAACGCCATCGGCTGGCCGAAGCGCAGGTGGATGTCGCCAAAGTTCTCCCCCAGGCTGCGCAAATAGCCCATGAACCAGGCCAGGCTCTCGGCGCTTTTGCTGGCGCCGGCGTCCTGCGCCGCCATGTCGGCGACGTCCGGGATCCGGTCATAAACCACGGCCACCGGGATGAACCTGACGGCGGTCTCCTCCAGCTGCTTCGAGCTGTCGGTCACGTAGTGCAACAACCCAAGCTTCGGAATCAGCAGCTTGCCGGTACGCGAACGCGTGCCCTCAATGGCCCACATGAAGCTTTCGCCCTGCCGGATCAGCGTTCGCAGCCGGTGGCGCAGCGCCGCCTTGTAGACCGGGTCATCGCGGAAACTGCGGCGAATGAAAATTCCCCCGGCCTGGCGCGCCAGCAGGCCAAAGCCAGCGAACGCCATGTTCGCCCCGCCAAAAATCCGTGGCGGAGTGATGCCCAGGTAATGGAAAAACTCATACAGCACGAAGAAATCCAGGTAAGTCTTGTGCGACACCAGGAAAACCACGCTGCCGTTCCGCATCGCATCGCGCACCTGCTGCAGTTCAGTGAGGTCATACACCGGCGGGTTTGAATAGCCGCGCCTGCGGATAAAGCGGCTGAGCGCCGCGAACAGCGCGGTGCCCACCCGGCCGCGCCGGCCACCCAGTTCCTGCAGGTCGCGCCGCGCTTCCGACTCGATTTCGTCGAAGGGCCTGCCGGTCATGGATGCAATGTCCCGCAGCTCCGCCTGCCAGGATGCGTCCTGTGGGAACGCCTTCATTTCGCTACTTCGTTTCGCTGCTTTGGGGCGCTGCTTCGGTTTGCTGCTTCGGGCTTCTTCTCCGGGGCCACCGTTTCAGGCCACTGGTCCAGGGCTTTGAGGAATTGCGTGCGACAGGCAGCGATTTTCTGCTCCAGGTTGCGCTCGTTCCAGCCGCGCGTGCTGATGAGTTTCAGCACTTTCACCCGAACCCGCGCCGGGCGAATGAAGGTGACCGACCGCGGCAGCGCATCGGCTGCGTTGGCAATCACAATCGGGATCACCGGCACACCCGCCTGCATGGCCATCAGGAATGCGCCTTTACGGAACGGGCCAAGGCGATAGCCGGTGGAGCGGCGCCCTTCGGGCGCAACGGTGATGGAAATTCCGGAGCGCAGTTTCTCAATGGCCGGCGCCAGGGCCGCGGAGCCTTTTTGTTGCCGGTCGATGAACACCACATCGGCGAACTCCAGGGCCGGCCCGAGCAGCGGGTTGGCCTTCAGCTCGCGCTTGGCCAGCCCGCTGAAGTCCCGCTTCAGCAGGCGGGCGATGATGAGCGCGTCCACCGCGCTCTGGTGGTTGAACACAAACACGGCCGGCCGGTGGCTCCACAGGTGCGGTTCACCGCTGACTTCCAGTTCAAGCCCGGCCATGGCACTGCCGAATTCACCCCACAGGCTGAAACCGAGATTGCTCACCGAGCGCTTGTTACCCTTGAGAATTCCCAGCGGCGAGGCCAGCAGGAAGGAGGGCAGCAGGCTGCCGTACACCAGCCCGGTGCGCGCCATATCCACAACACCCGGCCAGCCGCGGGGCTGGAAGCGCTGCACTGGCCAGCCGTTTTCAGCGGCCACTGCTGCGAGGCGCTGGTCAGGATTGGTGGGGCGTGGATGGCCAACCGCCTCCAGCAACGGCAGGTCCTCGCTGCCATCGCTGTAAAACGTGCAATTTGCCAGGGGTATATTTTCCCGCCGGCAGAACTCCTCCGCCTGCTGCCGCTTGCCTTGGCCATAGCAGGGTTCGCCGCGCAGCATGCCGGTCAGCTTGCCGCCATGGCTGGCCAGCCGGGTGCACAGCACGTGCTGCACGCCGAGCTCCGCGGCAATCGGCTCGACCTGGAACTGGGTGGCGGAACTGGCAATCACCACGGTTTCACCGCGTGACTGGTGCTCTTTCACCAGGGCGCGGGCTTCGGGATAGATCCGCGGCAACAGGTCATGCTCGAATACCCGTTGCGCCAGCTCGCGCATTTCGGCCTCGGGCACTCCGCGCAGGCCCAGCGACAACTCCGCCATGGCAGCGGCGAAATCGGTGCGGCCCGTGGCATGGCGCACCACCGAAGCGGCCTGCTTGAGGCGCTCGGCCCAGCGTGGCTTGAACTCCAGGTGACGCCGGGCCAGGAAAAACGCGGCCGTATAGCCATCCAGCAACGTGCCATCGAGGTCAAAAAAGACGATGCCAGGCGTGTGGGCGGCTTTTTTTGCCACTTTCTTCACCGCTGTTGCTGGAGCGGAGGTTCGGGCTGCTGCCGGCGCAAAGCCGCTGCACAGACACCTTTCGCGGTTTTGCCGGAGGCTTTCAGCAAGGCCCCGCCACCTTGCCACGCCGTTCGGCCCACCAGCTGTCCGTAATGCCAGGGCCAGATGATGCGCTGCCAGGGATCCGCATAGTGTTGTTCACCCAGCAGCAGGTTGCGGGTTTCGCCAAACAGGGCGCGCGCGGCGTTTTCAAAAACACCCAGCGCTTCTGACACGCCGTTTTCCAGCGCTCCCGCCACGTCCAGCCACCGCTCCTGCAGGTCCATACCGCTGGCCAGCATGGCGGTAGCGGAACGGCGCCCGGGATGCACCAGGTACTCGTACAACAGCCGCTGGCGTGGCTGCACGCCCGGGCCAAACAGGGGGTCTTCATGCAGATGGGTCCGCTGTTCCAGTGCGCGCCAGTCTGTTTCGGCCAGGCTGGTTACGGCTGTGGCAAATGCACTGCGGCCCTCGCGCTCCATGTGCGCGCGCTGGCTGGCCACGAAGTGCTTGATGCGCGTTCTCAGCGAAGACGGCCGGACTGCATCGTGAGCAGCGATGGCCTGCTCCAGGGCATCCAGCAGCAGCCGTGTTTCGGCAGCCAGTTGCTCATGCTCCTGGCGCAAACCGGCCAGCTCCGGCGCAAGATCGGGGCGCCGCTTTTGCAGGCGGCCGAACAACAGGTTTTCCGTTGGATGATGGACCTGGTCAGGAAAATCGTGCAAATAACCGATGATGTCGGCCAGAAGATAGAGGTCACCCGTTGAGAGTTTGCGGGTGTTTGCCACCCGCTGTTCCAGCAGGCCCAGCAAAGCCGCGATGTGGCCGTGTTCCTGGGCCAGGCATTCCAGCACCGGCCGGCGGGGTGGCTGCTCTGCGATGGTTTTGTGGCGGCTGCTCATCAACCGCGGGCCTTTTCCAGCGCCGCCAGCATCCTCGCGGGATCCGCCGGGCGGGACGGCGTTGCCGGCGGATAAACCAGTGGCAGCAACAGGCTCAGGGGTTCCGGAAAATATCGCGACGGGTCGAAAGCCTGCCACTTCGAGCGTGACTGGGCCAGCCGATCCGCAATGGCCAGCAGGACCCACGGGCTGACGCTCATGCCGATATGCGTGGACACCACCTGCAGGTTTTCCCGCACCGCCGGTGCTCTGGACTGGCTGACGATGTAATCCGGAATCCGGCAGCTGCGATGGTCAACAATTCCGTCCAGAGGGCTGTGGACAGCGATGAACGGCAAAGCCGGCTGTGCCGCATCCACATGCAGCAGGCCGCTGCGGCCAGACAATTCAGCGGCCGAACGACGGCTGATCATTTCACCCACTTTGCCGATCACGCGGTTGTGACGATCATCCCGATAAGGATGAAAGGTCGGCGATCCGAGCATGATGACCCGGTCAATGCACGATTCGAGACGGCTGGCCAGGTCGCGCGCATACACGCCTCCCAGGCTTTGGCCGACCAGCGTCACCGGCGCTGAGGTGGCATCCGCCATGGCCTGGATCCGTTCACCCAGCACTTTCTCAAGTTGATCCAGGTGCTGTTCCCAGCCGATCCCGCGAGGCCCCAGGTTACGGCCCAAACCCCAGCTTTCAGCCCGGTATCCCAGGTCCTGGAGAAAACGGTTCAGGCACTGCAGGCTGCGATCGGAGGCCAGCAGGCCAGGCAGGGTCAACACCGCCCTGCCGGATGGAGCGGCCGGCGCCATGCGCTTCAGCCAATGGCTGCCAAGCAGGAACTGCAGCAATTCGCCGCGGGCTCCGATCATATCCAGCTGAAACCTCGCAAGGTCAATCAGCATATTCCACTCCTTTTGGAGCACCGGGCCCCAGCAAAGAAGGTTTGCAACAGATGACTTGCACAATTGAACCAAGTTATCATGCAGACTGTTCCAAACTCAATGCGCCAGATCAATTAAAGGGATAAAGCGATATGCCCGCAACACCTGCCCAGAACTTCACGATCGACGACCGCGGTAACCCCTACCTGCTGGGCGCCCACGCGCCGGTCAGCCGGGAGATCACCGCGCTGGACCTGCAAGTGATCGGCGACCTGCCCGCCGACCTTCGGGGTATCTACCTGCGCAACGGCCCCAACCCGAAGTTCAGCCCCAAGGGCGTGCACCACTGGTTTGACGGCGACGGCATGCTGCACGGCGTGGAGATCGCTGACGGCAAGGTCAGCTACCGCAACCGCTGGGTGCGCACCGAGGGCCTGGCGGCCGAAGAAGCAGCCGGCGAAACCATCTGGCCAGGCCTGATCGACCGCCCGAACCGCTCGCTGGAAAAGGCCTGGGGGGCCGACCGCTACCTCAAGGACTGTTCGAACACCGACGTGGTGTTCCACAACGGCAAAGCAGTAACCACGTTCTACCAGTGCGGCGACCCTTATGCGCTGGATCCACACACGCTGGAAACCCTGGGGCGTATCGACATCAAAGCCGCCGGCGGCCGTTTCATGTCGGCCCACAACATGGTGGATGAACACACCGGCGAAATGATGTTTTTCGATTACGCCACGGTTGAACCCTACATGACTTACGGCGTGCTCGACCCCAAGGGCCAGCTCAGCCACTTCACCGACATCGAACTGCCCGGCGCGCGCCTGCCGCATTCGCTGGCCATCACCGAGCACTACACCATCCTGATGGACCTGCCGTTGTTCTGGGACCCGGACCTGCTGCGCAATGACGCGCGCAAGGTAACGTTCTACCCGGAACTTCCCAGCCGCTTCGGCGTGCTCGGCCGGCATGCGAAAGGCAGCACCATCCGCTGGTTTGAAGCCGAGCCCTGCTACATCTACCACGTGGTCAACGCCTGGGAAGAAGGGGACTGGGTGATCATGGATGGCTGCCGGCTGGAACACCCCGAACCCGGCCAGGACCGGCGCCGCCAGTTCGCCGGGCCGTATGCCAACCTGCTGGCCTGGATGCGGCTGGATGCCACCTATCATCGCTGGCAGTTCAACCTGGTCACCGGCGAATGCCGCGAAGAGGCGATCAACGACCTGATCAGCGAATTCCCGATGATCAACGGACGCTATCTCGGGCGGCCGTCGCGTTACAGCTACCACGTGAGTTTTGCGCCGCAGGATACGGTGCTGTTTGATGGCCTGGTACGTTACGACTCGCAGGGTGGCCCGCTGCAGCAGCACAAATACCCGGCCGGCCACTACGGCAGCGAGGCACCGTTTGCGCCGCGTATCGGCTCAACAGCCGAAGACGACGGCTACGTGCTCAGTTTTGTCAGCGTGCCGGACGAAAACCGCGCCGAGTTGCAGGTATTCGATGGCAGCGACATCGCTGCCGGGCCCATTTGCCACGCGCTGATCCCGCAGCACATTCCCAGCGGCTTTCACGCCTGCTGGGTGCCCGGAACAACCCCGTAGGAGCCGGTTTACCCGCGACATTCCAGGGTCGGCGCTAAAGCGCCTCCTACAGCTAAGCAGTGGGAGCGGGCGTTGGCCGCGACAAATGCCCCTTGTCAACATTAAGGCCAACTTTGCATCATTATCATTCGGAGCAAACCATGTTGAAACCCCTACAGGACAAAACCTTCATCATCACCGGCGCCGGCAAAGGTCTGGGCCGGGGCTATGCCCTGCACCTGGCGGCGCTGGGCGCTAACGTGGTGGTCAACAACCGCAGCCATGCCGGCGAGAGCCAGTCCTCGGCGGAAAAGGTGGTGGCGGAGATTATTGCCGCCGGCGGCAAAGCCGTGGCGGATCACAGTGATGCCGAAGATCCGCAATGCGGTGAGTACCTGCTGGCCACAGCGCTCGAAGCCTTTGACTCGGTGCATGGCCTGGTGGCCAATGCCGGTGTTGCCGAGGGCACCAGTTTTCACAAGCAAAGCCTGGAGCAGTTTCGCCGCACGGTTGACATCAACTTGATGGGCACGGTGTACGCCGTGCATCCCATCTACAAATTCCTCTACGACCAGGGCCAGGGCTCCATCGTAGTGAGCACCTCGGTCGCTGGCCTGTACGGCGAACACGGCCTGCCGGCCTACTCCACTTCCAAGGCCGGCTTGCTGGGCCTGATGTATGCGCTCAGCAAGGAAGGCAAGCGCCATAACGTGCGGGTTAACGCGCTTGCGCCCTACGGGGCCACGCAGATGACCGAGGAACATCTCACCGAGGAACTGAGGAACCAGATGCGTCCCGAACGTGTAGCGCCGGTGGTAGCCTGGCTGATGAACCCGGCCTGCAGCGTCAATGGCGAGATCATCATTGCCGGCGGTGGCCGCATGGGTACCGAACGCCATCGCGAACCGATGCCGGTGGGGTATGCCGATGACGCCGGTTTCGACGCCATCGAGCAGGCCTGGCAGGCACTCACCAGCCAGCCTTACGACCAGTCATTCCGCGGCGCCTTGCAGCACTCCGGTGAGTTCCTGAAAGTCAGATAATGCGGGTTAGTCCACTCTGGCCATAAGCATTCAGCTGCGGCTTTATTCAAAATGGCGAAATGTATCCATGCCGTCATGCAGAATGCGGACGATGGTAATGCCGTGCCGTTCCTTGCGATAAAAGAGCAGATGCCTTTTATAGGGGAAGACGATCAGGCCCTTGTGGAGATCGTCACGGGCCTTTCCAAGATCTGGGGTTTGGGCAAGAGTTTCGGCCAGGACTTCCAGTCCGTCGATATATTTAGCGGCCTGAGCCGCGCCCCAGGCCTCCAGCGTATAGTCGACGAGGGTCGCAAGGTCGCCCTCGGCCTTTTCGGTAAATTTATAAACCGGCATCAAGCACGCGCTTTCTCATCCGCTGCATCACGTCTTTGCCCGCCGCAACGCGACCCGCTTTGATATCGGCCATGCCTGCGGCGATCTGCTGCTGGAGAAATTGCTCGCGGATGGCCTGCAGCTCCGCATAAGCCCTGGCGGAAACCATCACGGCCACCGGCTTGCCGTTCTTGTTGATACCGATCGGCCCCTGTTGGGCCTTGATAAGGGCATCACCGAATTCGCGCTTCACATCACTGGCATTGAGGATTTCCATGACAATCACCTTTCCTGGAAAATGATCATTTTGACCAAATTATTCAATTTGTGCACTTTTGTCAAGACAGGAAAATCACCCTCATTTTCGTTTGCTCCTTTTACGATTCTTGTTCCACTGGCCGTAGTCGGCCTGGTGAAAAATTGCCCGCTGATACCGGTAGCGGATGATGGTTGTCAGGTGATAGTTGTGGCCCCTGATACTGAACACCTGGTAGCGGGTTCACTGCAGTTTCTGCCGGGAAGAATGTGACGACAATCGGAAAACGCCTTGATTGGGTGTCAGTTTTTGCTCTGACTCCAAACCCCCCTCAACCTTTTGGCCAGTTCCACCACCCCGACAATGGCCGCGCCGAGCACGATGCCAACCAGCCCGGTGTAGAGCAGCAATGCGATCAGCGACCAGGGTTGGGTGAGCGACTGTTCCAGCGCCTCTTGCCAGTGATGCAAGGGCGCGATGCCGTGCGCGACAAGCTCTGCGCCCAGGCCGCGGGCATTGCTGATGAAGTAATAGCCGGCATCATCGCGGTCCAGGGTTGAGGCGCGATTGGCCGAAGGAAACTCCGGGTTGCCGGCCAGCAGGCGCAGCTCGCCGCTCTCGATGTCCATCAGGTAAATTCGCGAATCGGTGGCGCCGATCATCTGCTGCACCAGCAGGGATTTGCCATCGGCCGTGAAATCAACAGGGCCCCACCAGTGGTTGTCTTCAGCTTCCAGCACGGTGTGGGCGGATTCGGGACGATTGATGTCCATCATCCAGATATCATTGCTGCGGCCATTGCGGCGGGTGGACTGGTAGGCCAGCCGCTTGCCCTGTTTGTCCCATACCAGGCGTGCATTGCGCGAGCTGCCATCGCTCACCATGCGGCTGCTGGCAGTGTCCGGATCAAAGATGAAAATCTGGTCGAATTCGCTGCCGCCGCGATCCATCGTCAGGGCGATTTTTGAACCCTTGTGCTGGCGCAAAACCTCGCTCATGGGCTCGGTGAAATAGGTCAGCTGGTGGCGTGCTCCGCCCTGGAAATCCACCCGGTGCACCTGGCTCAGATCGCCGAAACGGGTCGAAATCAGCATGCCCTTGCCATCTTCCGCCCAATCGATGAACTGCGCCGAGCGCACTTCCTGGTATTGCTGCAGCCGATCCACCAGGCTGGCCGGGATTTCCGGCACGTCCTGCAGGATCAGCTGGCCGTTGTTGAGGG
>CAYYCX010000017.1:0-54244 GCA_964470455.1 uncultured Wenzhouxiangellaceae bacterium | reverse complement strand
AGCGCCGAAAGTTTCACCGAAATACTGGGCGCGGCGAACACGTCGGGTTCCTGGTGACTGCTGCCGATGGCTTTGATGGCGGCGCGGTAGGACTCGAGGTAACGATCCGCATCCACCTGGGTGATGGCCGCTTCGCCCAGCATGTCGAACGAATAACGGTATTGACGGTTATCCTTTTTCTGTGATCGCTTCAGGGCCTCTTCAATGGTTCGCCCCATCACGTACTGGAAACCCAGGATCTTCATCGCCTGGCGGATCGCCGTTCGGACCAGCGGCTCGCCGCTGCGGTTCACGATCCGGGCCAGGGCCGCGCGGAAATTGGCACTGGTAGTTTCGGACAGAGCCACCAGCTTGCCTGTCAGCATCAGGCCCCAGGTAGAGGCATTGACCAGCACGGATGAGCTGCGGCCAATGTGCGACTCCCAGTCCGCATCACCCAATTTGTCGGCAATCAGCTTTTCGGCCGTGTCGTCATCAGGTATGCGCAACAAGGCCTCAGCCAGGCACATCAGCACGATGCCTTCCTCGGAAGACAGGTCGTACTCCATCATGAAGGCTTCCATGACCCCCTGTTCCGACTGGCGCGAACGCACCTGGCTGACCAGCAAGGCGGCGCGCTTGTTGATACGCGCTGTGGCTTCAGGGTCAAGCCGTGCGACCTGCAACAGGCGCTGCACCACCTGCTCTTCATCGGCGTGGTAGTGCAGGTCCATGTCTTCCTGCAAAGGGCTGGCTGGCTGGCCGGTTGCAAGCAGAAAATCAAAAGCCTGTGGATCGGTCAAAATCATACTCCTGGGTGAAATCCATTATCGTTCAAGGAACCGTGCCAACTACTCGACGCAATGGCATTATCTGGCGTGAAGCCCGGCCGCGAGATGGGAAGTTTAACTGCCGGCTTGTGGCAATTAAACCAGCTGTTGGACGATTACATACCTTGCCCCTGGCTTGCCAGGGACGATACAATTACGCGTTTAAAGGCTGGCGCCTGACCGGGATACTCACGCAACTCGATGGACTTGTACAAAGCAGCGCGGGCGGCCCGGATTGCCGGCAAATGTCTTGATCAACAGGAAAGCCGACAAAACCCTTTCATTCGCCTGACAAAAAGCCGCTTGAGGGCTTCGAACCGCAGCGCTTGAAAGGCGGTCACAGCAACGACCATGCAGGGGCTTGATGCCCGAACCGATAGAATCTGAGGCCTGAAATTTCGATGAAAAAGCAGAATACAATCATAGTTGGACTGGCAGTTCTCGCAGCTGTCAGTGCCGCGTTCTGGCTGTTGCTGGTGGCGCCGGGTTACAGCGGCAACGAGATCAACATGCCGCGGGGGGTCACTGCCCAGTCCGTTATGAACTATGACCTGCACATGCTCACGCTGTGGATCTGTGTGGTGATTGGCATTCTGGTATTCAGCGCCATGTTCGTTTCCATTGTGCTGCACCGCAAATCCCGCGGCTACGAAGCGGCGAAGTTCACTCACAGCACCAAAGCCGAAATCATCTGGTCCATCATTCCGGTCCTGATCCTGGTAAGCATGGCCGTTCCCGCCACCTCGGCCCTGATCCACATGGAGGTCTATCCGGAAACGGAGATCACCATCAAGATCACCGGGTTCCAGTGGCGCTGGAAATATGAGTACCTGGAAGATGAGATCGACTTCATCAGCTCGCTGGACAGCACTTCCAACGCGGCCCGTATGCTGGACTCAGGTACGGACCCCGCCAGCGTGGAGAATTACCTGCTGGATGTCGACAAGCGTCTTGTGCTCCCGGTGGATACGAAAATCAAATTCCTGATTACCGCCGACGATGTGATTCATTCCTGGTGGGTGCCAGCCCTCGGCTGGAAACGGGATGCGGTGCCGGGTTACATCAATGAAGCCTGGACAGAGATTGCTGAACCGGGCGTCTACCGTGGCCAGTGCGCCGAATTGTGCGGCAAGGACCACGGGTTCATGCCCATCGTGCTGGAAGCCAAATCCAAGGCCGATTACCAGGCCTGGGTGGCTGACATGAAGAGGCAGACCGCTGACCAGGCTGCTGATGAACAGCGGCTGTGGAGCCTGGCTGAACTGATGGAACAAGGCGAAAGCGTGTATTCAGCACAGTGTGCGGCCTGCCACCAACAGGATGGCTCCGGCCTGGCCCCGGCTTTTCCGGCCCTGGTTGGCAGCCAGGTCATCAATGGCCCGGTCGATGAACAAATCAACGTGGTGATGAACGGCCGTGCCGGCACCGCCATGCAGGCCTGGGGACATATGCTCTCCGCCAGTGATATCGCAGCAGCTCTCACCTACACACGCAATACATTCGGCGAGAAGGGTGAGACGGTTGTCCAGCCACAAACCATTGCCCGTATCAAGAACGGTCAATTGTCAGCTAATCTGTAACGGGAAAGAACCAGATGACCACACAAGCCCAGGCCATTGACCACGCTCACGATCATGGTCATGCCCATGATGATCACCATGACCACAAGCCGACCAGCTTTCTGGACCGCTGGTTGTTCACCACCAACCACAAGGATATCGGCACGCTGTACCTGGTGTTCTCGCTGCTGATGTTCCTGATTGGCGGCAGCATGGCGATGGTGATACGCGCCGAGCTGTTCATGCCCGGTTTGCAACTGGTTGAGCCGGATTTCTTCAACCAGATGACTACCATGCACGCCTTGATCATGGTGTTTGGCGCGGTGATGCCGGCCTGGGTAGGCTTCGCCAACTGGATGATTCCCATGATGATCGGCGCGCCGGACATGGCGCTGCCGCGCATGAACAACTGGTCATTCTGGATACTGCCGTTTGCGTTCACCATGCTGCTGAGCACGCTGTTCATGGAGTCCGGTGGGCCTGCCGCAGGCTGGACGCTTTACCCGCCATTGAGCCTGCAAGGCGGCGACAGCTTCGCTTTCGTGGTGTTCGCGGTGCACATGATGGGTATTTCCTCGATCATGGGCTCAATCAACGTGATTGCAACCATCCTGAACATGCGTGCACCCGGCATGACCCTGCTGCGCATGCCGATGTTTGTGTGGACCTGGCTGATTACCGCTTTCCTGCTGATCGCCGTGATGCCGGTTCTGGCGGGCGCCGTGACCATGCTGCTTACCGACCACTTCTTCGGCACCAGCTTCTTCAATGCGGCCGGCGGTGGTGATCCGGTGATGTTCCAGCACATTTTCTGGTTCTTCGGCCATCCCGAGGTCTACATCATGATCCTGCCCGCTTTTGGCGTGGTTTCAGAGATCATCCCCACCTTCGCGCGCAAACCGCTTTTCGGTTACGCAGCGATGGTCTATGCAACGGCCTCGATCGCTTTCCTGTCCTTCATTGTCTGGGCGCACCACATGTTCACCGTTGGCATGCCTTTATCCGGTGAGTTGTTCTTCATGTATGCAACCATGCTGATCGCCGTACCTACCGGCGTGAAGGTGTTCAACTGGGTGAGCACCATGTGGCGCGGCTCCATGACGTTTGAAACGCCCATGCTCTTCGCCATCGGATTCGTTGTACTGTTCACCATCGGCGGTCTGTCCGGGCTGATGCTGGCGATCGCATCGGTGGACCTGCAATACCACGACACCTACTTCGTGGTAGCGCATTTCCATTACGTGCTGGTGCCTGGTGCAGTGTTCGCACTGATGGCGGGTACCTACTACTGGCTGCCCAAGTGGTCAGGCCATATGTATTCCGAGCGCTGGGGCAAAATCCATTTCTGGTTGTCGGCGATTTCCGTCAACATCCTGTTCTTCCCGCAACACTACCTCGGGCTGGCCGGCATGCCGCGCCGAATTCCGGACTACTCGGTACAATTTGCCGACTTCAACATGATCTCCTCGATCGGTGGCTTCATTTTTGGCGCCTCGCAACTCATTTTCGTTGGCGTGATCATACATTGCGTTTACAAGAGCAAGCAGAAAGCAACCGATCGCGTGTGGGAAGGCGCACGTGGGCTGGAGTGGATTCTTTCCTCTCCGCCACCCTACCATTCCTTCAATTCGCCACCGCCGATCAACAGCACCACGGTCGCGCACGCGGACGAATATGCACACTGATTCTGTCACCAGGCCAATGAGCAGTTCACAACACGACATTCCGCAACGCAGGGCCCGGGCTGTGATCACTGCCTGGATTCTCGCGGCAGTCGTCCTGGCCATATTCGTTGCATTTGTCCTGACAGGGGTACTTGGCGGCTGAACGCTGCGGGAACCATGTATGCATCATGAACCAAGCTACTGACAAAACACCCGGATCACGCCTGAACCGGCGGTTGGTAACACGACTGGTCGTCATGGCTGTGGCCATGTTTGGTTTCGGCTATGCCATGGTGCCGCTGTACGGCGTGTTCTGTGATATCACCGGGCTGGGAGGTCGCAGCGTGCAGATCGCCAAGAATGCAGACGACCAATTGGCCTCCGATCGCCAAGTGAGAATCCGTTTTCTGGCAACCACGCATTCCGGCCTGCCCTGGCAATTTGAGCCGATGGAAAAAACCAGCACGGTGACGCTGGGTGAATTGTCCGAAACGCGCTACCTGGCGATGAATCCGACAGGCCAGAACATGATTGGCCATGCCACGTTCAACGTGGTGCCGCCGGAAGCCAGTCTGTACTTCGTCAAAACGGAATGTTTCTGTTTTACCGAGCAATTGCTGGCCGCCAATGAAAGCCGCGAAATGCCGGTGTATTTTTTTGTCCAGCCTGATCTGCCTCAAAGTATCAAGGAGATCACGCTTTCCTATACGTTTTATCGCGATGAAAATGCGGAAGGTTCAGCCCTGGCGCTGGCCATCCCGAGCGCTCCTGCAGAAGAGAACTGAACATGGTCGACCACGCTGAAGATTCCTATTACGTTCCACACAAGACCCGTTGGCCGATCATCGGTTCAATCGGCATGATCCTGCTGTTGGCCAGTGCCGCCTTCTGGATGAATGGATCGACCACCGCACCATGGACATTCGCTGCTGGCGCTGCCGTGCTGATTTACATGCTGTTTGGCTGGTTTGGAGAAGTCATCCGCGAAAGCGAAGGGGGTTTGTATAACGACCAGGTTGATACCTCATTCCGCATGGGGATGATGTGGTTCATTTTTTCCGAAGTGATGTTTTTTGCCTGCTTTTTTGGCGCTCTGTTTTACGCCCGCGTGCTGTCCGTGCCCTGGCTGGGCGGCGAAGGCAGCGGAGCCTACACCAATGAAATGCTCTGGCAGGGCTACCAGAACGTGTGGCCTACGGCAGGCCCCGCTGAGCTGGGTGGGCCTTTCGGCACCATTCCCGCTTTCGGAGTGCCATTCCTGAATACGCTGATCCTGCTGACTTCGGGTGTGACCGTCACCATGGCGCACCATGCGCTCAAGAAAAACCTGCGCACACCACTGGTGGTCTGGCTGGCGGCAACGGTACTGTTGGGCTTTATTTTCGTTTTCTTCCAGGTTGAAGAATACAAGGAAGCCTATCAGGAATTGGGACTGACGCTGGGCTCCGGTATTTACGGGTCAACATTTTTCATGCTCACAGGGTTCCACGGCATGCACGTGACGCTGGGAGCGATCATGTTGCTGGTCATTGCAATCCGCTGCGCCCGTGGCCACTTCACTCCCAGGAATCATTTCGGGTTTGAAGCAGTTGCCTGGTACTGGCACTTCGTCGACGTGGTTTGGCTGGGCCTGTTCATATTTGTCTACGTGTTCTGACCGTCGAATCCGGGGCAGGCAAACACCCGTGCCCATGACCTGCCCGGGTTAATCGCTTACCCGGGCAGGAATCGCCACTTGGCTCAGTTCGGCTTGTCAGCCTGGACTTTGGCGGTAACCGGTCCGCTGTTGGTCTGAATCCAGCCCATGCTGTGCGCGCCCCACAACAACACAAAAAGCAGCAATGAGAGTCCGATTCGCCAGGTCAATCGCCGCACCGTTCGATCGCCTTCACCCTTGTCCCTGACCAGGAAGAAGAATGAGGATGCCAGGCTGTACAGGATCGTAAGCAAAAACAGTACTATGATGAACTTGATCAGCATGATGACCTCTGAGCCGATTGAAGTGACTTCAATATATAGCGAATCGGCAATGATTTGAATCGATGATTGTGAAGCTGAACATTGCCAGCCTGCTGATTCTGTTGTCCCTGGCCATCATTTTTGCCGGCCTGGGCAACTGGCAACTGCAACGCAAAGCAGAAAAACAGCAACTGCTGGAGCAGTTTGAGCAGGCGCGGGAAATGCCGCTGGAGCAAGCCGTGAATGACAATACGGGCTTTGCCCGCGTTCGGCTCTTGGGTCACTATGAAACCGGGTGGCAATTGTTGCTGGACAATAAAATCTGGCAGGGACAACCAGGCGTACATGTGCTGAGCCTGTTTCGCTCAAAGCAAGGCATACCCGTCCTGGTAGACCGAGGCTGGGTTGCCATGAACCCGGACCGCAGAACCCTGCCCCAGGTGTCTACGCCTGCGGAAGAACTCGTAATTTCAGGCTTGCTGAGCCTACCTTCCGAAGGGGGTGTGCAGCTGGGCCAGGAAGACAGCATCCACGAATTGAGAGGTCCGGTGCTGGTGACCTACCTGGACGTGCCGACAGTAGCGCAGGCGGCCGGACTGGATATCGCGCCACAGATCCTGAAGCTGGATGCGAGCGATCCCAGCGGTTTTGAAGACCGGGACTGGCAGCCCGCAGTAATCCTGCCGGCACAACACCAGGCTTATGCCTTTCAGTGGTTTGCCCTTTCGCTGGCTTCCGTGGTCATGATTTTCACCATGGCAATACAGCTACGCCGGACATCATCATGAGCACTACATCCAACCGGCTGAAACTGCTGGCCATCCTCGCCCTTTTCGTATTGCCACTGGTGCTGGCAGCACTGATGTACGCCGGGAAGATTCCCCTGCTCTCCGGCGAAACCGTGAACCAGGGCAAGCTGATCCAGCCCCCTGTTCCATTGGACTGGGATGCGGCGAACATTTCAACCGACGGTACATCGGGTGCGGCAGAGTTGTCGGGAAATTGGGTGATTCTATTGCCTGTACCCGCTTCCTGTGGCCCGGATTGCCTGGACAAAGCCACTGGACTTCGGCAGGTGCATCGGGCAACTGGCCGGGAACAGCAGCGCATCAGGTTGGTGTTGCTCAGGGAGGCTGCGTGGGATGAGGCATCAGCTCAACAATATCTGGGAGTCTATGACCAGTTTGTCCTTATGTCCGACCCTGATCTCGCGCTTTTCCAGCCGTTAATGGCC
Organism: uncultured Wenzhouxiangellaceae bacterium; assembly: GCA_964470455.1. Classification (GTDB taxonomy): domain Bacteria; phylum Pseudomonadota; class Gammaproteobacteria; order Xanthomonadales; family SZUA-36; genus JAWXBM01. Next base: position 47,019 of record CAYYCX010000017.1, on the reverse strand, counting down.
GCAACCCGGAGCAGCCAGGCCCAGCCGGGCGCAATAACCAGCTACTTGGTCGATCCGCTCGGTAACATTATGATGGCCTATGACACGGTCGACTCAGAGACCCGGCTGAGCAAAGACCTTAAGCGTCTTCTGAAATGGTCCAAACAGGACGAAGGTTCATGAATTTGACTCTGCAACGCGTCGCTTCAATCGCCGTACTGGTTGCTTTTTGCGTCATTGTGTTGGGCGCTTACGTACGGTTATCACACGCCGGGCTCGGCTGCCCGGACTGGCCAGGTTGCTATGGACACATCACCTGGCCGGAACACGAACACGAAGTGGATGCAGCCAACCAGAATTTTCCGGATCGACCGGTAGAAACCCATAAAGCCTGGAAGGAAATGGCGCACCGTTACCTGGCAGGTACCCTCGTTTTGCTGGTATTGCTGATCAATTACCTGGCATGGAAACCTGACAATCGGCACCGGCAATTGCGCTTGTTGGCAGCCGGCATACTGGCCCTTATCCTGTTTCAGGCTGCTTTGGGCATGTGGACAGTAACCCTCAAACTGCTGCCGATGATTGTGACCGCTCACCTGCTGGGCGGCCTGGCCACTTTTGCCCTGCTCCTGTGGCTGGCACTCAGGAGTGATCGCACCGGAAGTTACACACCCAGTCATTCCATCCGGAAACTGCGTCCTTTCATCATCACTGCGATGTTTGTTCTGGTGCTGCAGATTTTTCTGGGGGGATGGACCAGCGCCAATTACTCCGCACTGGCCTGTCCGGATTTTCCAACCTGCCAGAGATCCTGGTGGCCAGAGGCTGACTACGTTGAAGGTTTTCGCATCTGGCGCGAGATCGGTGTTGATTATGAAGGCGGCGTATTGGATCTGGATGCACGGGTAGCGATTCACTGGACCCATCGCATCTGGGCAATCGTGACTTTCATCATCCTGGGTCTGTTGGCCATCAAACTGATGCGCACGCCCGTCCTGCAGCGGGCTGGTGCAGTTCTGATGGCCCTGTTACTCACCCAGGTAAGCCTTGGCATCGCCAATATCGTACTGTACCTGCCGCTGGCGAACGCGGTCATGCACAACGGCGTGGCCGCACTGCTGCTGGCCATGATGATCTGGTTACTGTTCCGGTCTTCATCACAGCGTTACTGACGACTATCCCTGTCCCCGGCGCCATGTTCCACAAAGCCCAACGTTACTTCGAGCTGACCAAACCCAAAGTGGTTTCGCTGATCGTTTTTACCGCGGTGGTGGGTATCTTCCTGGCAACTCCCGGCTGGCCACCATTGCATGCATTGCTGGGAGGCACCATCGGGATTGCCCTGGCATCCGCTTCGGCGGCCGCCATCAATCACCTGCTGGATCAACGCATCGATGCGGTCATGGTACGAACCCGCAACCGGCCGCTGCCACAGGGAGAGCTGGGCCACCACCAGGTGCTGGTATTCGCGGTGTGCCTGGGAGTCCTGTCAATGCTGGTGCTGGTGGTGTGGGTCAATCTCCTGACGGCGGTGCTGACTTTTGTTTCGCTGATCGGTTATGCGATCGTGTATACCGCCTGGCTGAAGCGGGCCACGCCGCAGAATATCGTCATCGGCGGTGCGGCAGGAGCTGCGCCGCCCCTGCTGGGCTGGACAGCAGTCACGGGCACGGTGGATCCCGGCGCCATTTTGCTGTTCTTGATCATTTTTGTATGGACTCCCCCGCATTTCTGGGCATTGGCCATTCACCGCCAGCTGGATTATGCCGCAGTGGACATTCCGATGCTGCCGGTCACTCATGGCGCAGAATTTACCCGCTGGCACATATTTTTCTACACCGTATTGCTGGTCATCGTCACTACCCTGCCCTACCTCACTGGCATGAGCACCCTGCTTTACCTGGCAGGGGTTTCAGTGCTGAACCTGGGTTTTCTTTGGTATGCGTGGCGCCTGTTGCAGGTGGGTGACCGAAGCGAGGGAGAAACGTTGCCGATGCAGACATTCGGATACTCGGTGATCTACCTGATGTTGCTGTTCGTTTTCCTCCTGGCAGATCACTACCTGCAAAACTTCCTTCACTGAACCCACTGACGCCACGGGCGCAAGGTCATACAATACGCCCCGATTCCCGCCAGTTCCGGAGTAGCCACCCATGCATTCACACCGTCCTGCCGCCATACCAGATTCCCCTTTGCGACATCTGGAGGATCACGGTGATTTCGTCAGTCGCCACATCGGGCCGCGCGATGCTGATGTGCATGCCATGCTGCAGGTAGTTGGCGCGGATTCGCTTGAACACCTAATAGCAACGACTTTGCCGCCGAGTATCCAATTGGCTGAGCCGCTGGACTTGCCCAGAGCGCGTAATGAACTGGAAACATTGCAGCGGCTGCGCCAGATGGCGGCGATGAACCGGATACAGCACAACATGATTGGGCTGGGTTACCACGAAACCATCCTGCCGCCGGTCATCCAGCGGAATGTCCTTGAAAACCCGGGCTGGTATACGGCCTATACACCCTACCAGGCGGAAATTTCCCAGGGCCGGCTGGAGGCGCTGCTGAATTTCCAGCAAATGGTTATCGACCTCACCGGCATGGATATCGCCAATGCTTCCCTGCTGGACGAGGCCACGGCCGCGGCGGAAGCCATGACCATGTTGCACCGCGTTAACCGCCGCTCCAAATCAAGCCGCTTCCTGGTCGATGCAAAGGTATTGCCGCAAACGCTGGACGTGGTCAGGAACCGGGCCTCCCACCTCGGAATTGAGTGCATCATCGGGAATGCCGGGGAGCTGATCACGCAAGGTGAGTATTTTGGCGTGCTTCTGCAATATCCCGGCGTTGATGGCCAATTGTACGATTACACCGATTTGATTGCCCAGGCCCAACTGCAGGGCACGTTGGTGGCCGTGGCGGTCGACCTGATGAGCCTGGTTCTGCTCAAGCCGCCGGGAGAAATGAACGCCGATGTGGTTGTCGGTTCCGCACAACGTTTTGGCGTGCCCATGGGCTATGGGGGTCCGCATGCAGCATTCTTCGCTACCCGGGAAGAGCACAAGCGAGCCCTGCCAGGACGAGTCATCGGCGTGTCCAGGGACACCCACGGCCGCCTGGCACTGCGCATGGCGCTGCAGACCCGTGAACAACACATCCGCCGCGACAAGGCCACCAGCAACATTTGCACGGCACAGGCGCTTCTGGCAGTCATCAGCGGCATGTATGCGGCCTGGCACGGCAAGGCCAGGCTGGTCAAGATTGCCCAGCGCATCAACCGCCTCGCCAGTTTGTTGGCTTATGGTTTGGGGCGGGCCGGATTCATCCCGGCGAACGGCGAGTGGTTTGATACCCTGAGTTTCCAGCTTGATAGAGGCCAGGCTGCCACCATCTACCAGCGCGCACTCGACCTTGGTATCAACCTGCGCTTTGAGTCCTCCGGTTTGTTGGCAGCAAGCATCAACGAAAAAACCAGTCGTGAGCACATTGGCCACCTGCTGAAAGCGTTTGCGCCGGACAGCGACATTCACCTGCTCGAAATTGACCGGGAGCTGGCCGCAGACTTCAGCCCGATACCGTTGGCCCTGCAACGGCAAAGCGACTTCCTTGACCATCCGGTGTTCCGGTCTTACCAGTCTGAAACCGAAATGTTGCGGTACCTGAAACGGCTGGAGAACAAGGACCTGTCCCTGGCGCATGCCATGATTTCTCTGGGCTCCTGCACCATGAAACTGAACGCCACCACGGAAATGATTCCGATTACCTGGCCGGAATTCAGCGACATGCATCCCTTTGCGCCGCTGGACCAGGCGCTGGGCTACCAGCAATTGCTGCGCGAACTGGAGGAAATGCTTGTGGCCTGCACCGGCTATGATGCTGTGTCGTTACAGCCGAATGCCGGTTCCCAGGGTGAATACGCGGGCCTCCTTGCCATCAGGATGTATCACGATTCACGCGGTGATAAGCATCGTGATATCTGCCTGATCCCCGCATCAGCACATGGCACCAATCCGGCCAGCGCCGCCATGGCCGGAATGAAAATCGAGGTGGTGAAATGCGACAGTCACGGCAATGTGGAGCTCGAGGACTTGCGCAGCAAGGCAGAAAAGCACGCAGACCGCCTGGCTGCCCTGATGATCACCTACCCTTCAACCCATGGTGTGTTTGAAGAGCAGGTGCGCGAAATCTGCGATGTGGTACACCAGTTCGGTGGGCAGGTTTACCTGGACGGCGCCAACCTGAATGCCCTCGTTGGCTGTGCCGCGCCGGGAAAATTTGGTGCCGATGTGTCCCATCTCAACCTGCACAAAACCTTCTGCATCCCCCATGGCGGGGGTGGCCCCGGCGTTGGTCCCATCTGTGTCGGCAAACACCTGGAACCCTTCCTGCCAGGTCACAGCGTGGTAAAGATGGAGGGTCCCTTTGCCGGTAACCCGGCAGTGTCAGCTGCCCCGTGGGGCAGTGCGGGCATCCTGCCGATTTCCTGGGCCTACATAGCCATGATGGGCCGCGATGGGCTCACGCGAGCTACTCAGGTCGCCATTCTGAGCGCCAATTACATCGCCAGGAAGCTGGCCGGTGCCTATCCCATTCTTTACACCGGCCGCAATGACCGTGTGGCTCACGAATGCATCATAGACATTCGGCCTTTCAAGGAATCGTGCGGAATCAGCGAGGAAGACGTTGCCAAGCGCCTGATCGACTATGGGTTCCATTCACCCACCATGTCGTTTCCGGTACCAGGCACACTGATGATTGAGCCTACTGAAAGCGAATCCAAGGCAGAAATCGACCGGTTCATCGAAGCGATGCTGAGCATCCGCGAGGAAATTGCCGCCGTAGAATCCGGCAAGGCAGATCCGGTGGACAATGCCCTGCGCAACGCGCCTCACCCCATGGCCGATTTGCTGGACGACTGGAACCACAGCTACAGCCGTGAATCCGCTGCCCATCCGGTTAGCGGCCTTCGCCTCAGCAAGTTCTGGGCACCCGTCAGCCGAGTAGACAACGTGTTCGGCGACCGCAACCTGGTGTGTTCCTGCCCACCTCCTGAAGCCTGGATGGATACTCTGGAAGATTGATCAGGCACCCATGATCAGCTCCTCGGCTGGAGCCCGCCGGTTGTAATGTGAGGACATGACACGGCCATAAGCTCCTGCATTGGCTATGAGTAAAACATCCCCTTCACGGCATTCGGGCAGCAAACGGCTTTCACCCAGTATGTCTCCTGACTCGCATATGGGGCCGACAATACGGTAATTCCGATCAGCACTGTCTTCCAGGCGGGTGAGGTTGATGATTTCATGGTAGGCGCCATACAAGGCCGGGCGTATCAATGAGTTCATGCCCGTTGCCAACCCGGCATAATGGAAATGCCCTTTATCTTTCAACTGGTTGACCCTGGCCAGCAACACACCCGCTTCAGCCACGAGATAACGGCCAGGTTCCAGCCAAACATCCAGATCCCTGCCATCCATGACTTCAGCCAGCATTCGATCCAGGCTGTGCAGGTCAAGCCTGGACTGCAAAGGCCTTTCCGGAACGCCCAGGCCACCTCCGAGGTCCAGCACGCGCACCTCCGGAAACCCGGGTACCTCACTGAGCAAACGCTGTAATTGTTCGCGCCACACGGAAGCATCATGCACACCGCTGCCCGTGTGGGCGTGCAGCCCAACCACACGAATGTTGTGTTCCCGCAGGAAGGGCCGGATGGCATCGAGATGGGACAGAGAAATGCCAAACTTGGAGTCTTTCCCCGAAGTGACAACCTTCTTGTGATGACCATGCCCGCTTTCCAGGTCCAGGCGCAGGAAAAGCTCCTTTCCCGCAAAAATTTCCGGCCATTGTTGCAGCACCCAGGCATTATCGATGGTAACCGTCACTCCGGCTTCGAAAGCGGTCACATACTCCAGGCGGGCAGCAAAATTGGGCGTAAAGAGAATTGATGAAGGCTCAAATCCAGGCGACACATCCAGCAGGTGATTGACCTCTGCCATGGATACACATTCAAAACCCAAACCCTGACCAGCCAGGGTTTCCAGAATGGCCGGGTGGTCATTGGCCTTGACCGAATAAAGTATGCGGTCCACTGAACGCATTTCCTGCAGGCGGATTGCGGCCTGCTTCACTTCGCCAAGGGCATATACATAAGCGCAGTCGCGGGTTCCCAGCGTTTGCAGCAGTTCATCCTGGCGCTGGCGCCACCATGCGACCACCGGTTTTGCTTCGCTGTTTGTCCGGTTAAGTTCAGCCCAGCTCGGACCAAACTCCAGGCGGCCTTCTGCCTGCGATGAAATGAGCAGTTGGTGCAACTTGCGAACCAGGATATCTGCATGGTCGGGATCAACCACCAGGGTGAGATTCAGGTCGTTGGCCGATTGGGTCAACATATGCACATGGCGGTCCTGGAAGACTTCCAGTGCGGAAGAAAGGCGCCCCAGGATTGTGCGAATGGCATTTCCCACCAGACTGATGGACACGCAATCCCGATGCACCTCCACCCGGCACAAAGCTGAGAGATCGTCCAGCAGCCTTGAAAGCCGGCCACCGTCCGCATCGGCCGCCGAATCCGGGTCCAGGGTGACCGTAACCGCCGATTCCGAGGTGGAAATCAGGTCAACAGAGAATCCGTGTTGCTTGAACAGGGTAAACGCATCCGCCAGGAATCCCGACTGCTGCCACATGGATGAACTTTCCATATTGATCAGCACTATACCCTTGCGGCTGACTACACCCTTAACCTGCGCCTGAGCCTCACGATCCGCAGAACTGATCAGCGTACCAGCCGCAGATGGGTTTCCCGTGTCCTTGATATACAGTGGAATCCCGTGGCTGCGAACCGGCTGGATGCTCGGGGGATGCAGCACTTTGGCGCCCATGGAGGCCAACTCCTGGGCTTCTCGGTAACCCAGGCTGTTCAGCAACAGTGCATCGGGCACGACGCGGGGATCCGCGGTGAACATGCCGGGAACGTCGGTCCAGATTTCCAGGGCCGCCGCCTGGAGCCGGGCGGCAAAATAAGCTGCCGAGGTATCCGATCCACCCCTGCCAAGCAGACAGGTATGGCCCCTGGAATCACGCACGATGAATCCCTGACAGATATGCATTTGCCCCTGTCCGGCCAATCGAGCCCGCAGTTCCGGATCGGAGTGGTCATTACACCTCACCGACAGGGGATTGCGTTCAGCTTCGGCGTCGGCCTGCAAGAGTTTGCGTGAATCCTGCCAGCAGATGGATTGACCCCGGGATTGGAATGCCAGAACGCCAACCGAGCTCGACAGCAGTTCTCCGTAGGCAAGCAGCGTGGCGCGGGTTCTGGCATCCGCCGGAAATTCAGCACTTCCAAGCATCTCCTGAAGCCCTTCCCAGTGGCGCTTGAACAGCTCGTTGGGCTGAGTTTTCAAGTCGCCCAGCAGGGCCCTGTGTCGCAGGTCGATTTCCTCCAGCGCCCGCTGACGTTCTTCAGTACTGGCGGACTCAGCGATGGTTGTCAACAGATTGGTTACCCCGGACAGGGCCGAAACCACCACCAACACCTGGTAATCCTGCTGCTTCGCCCTCTCCGCCTGCTCGATGATCGTCTGCCAGCGCGCTGCACTGCTGACGCTGGTTCCGCCAAACTTCATGACTACCCATTGATGGGTTTTGCTGTTGTTCACTCACTCTCTCCCAAAACAAAACGGCCTCCGCTGGGGAGGCCGTTGATTTCTTTCTTTGGCAGCGGATTCAGGCGGTGATTGTTGCCCTCATCTTCTTCAGCGCATTCGCTTCAAGTTGGCGAATGCGTTCCGCCGAAACACCATACCTGTCTGCAAGTTCCTGCAGGGTAGCCTTGTTGTCTTCCTGTAACCAGCGGCAACGGATGATATCGCGGCTGCGCTCGTCCAGTTCATCCAGACCGGCATACAACAATGTGTCGTTATGGTCACGGTAATCTTCTGATTCTGCTTCCATACCTGGATCCTGCAACTCGCTTTCCAGGAATGCCACCGGCGCGACATAGGAATTATCATCGTCCGTATCAGGGCTGAGGTCGAAACCTATATCCTGGCCCGACAACCGAGATTCCATCTCCAACACGACTTCGGGCTTGACGCCCAGGTCTTTAGCGACTTTGTTGATTTCATCGCTGCTCAGCCAGCCCAGGCGTTTCTTGGACTTGCGCAGATTGAAGAACAATTTCCGTTGCGCCTTGGTGGTTGCCACCTTGACGATTCGCCAGTTACGGAGAATGAATTCGTGCATTTCGGCGCGAATCCAGTGAACCGCGAAGGAAACCAGACGCACTCCGTGATCCGGATCAAAGCGTTTGACCGCTTTCATCAAGCCGATATTGCCTTCCTGGATCAGGTCCCCCAGTGCCAGCCCGTAGCCGGTGTATCCCTTGGCAACATGCACGACAAAGCGCAGATGCGCAAGCACCATACGACGTGCAGCTTCGAGGTCGTCTTCTTCCAGGTAGCGGCGGGCCAACTCCTGTTCTTCTTCCAGGCTCAGGATGGGAACCTTGTTGACTTCCTGGATGTACGCGTCAAGGCTACCCGTCCCGGCGGGAACCATCAAATGACTGGGTACCAATTCTTTGCTCATTAATCCTCCTGGACAGCTGGCAATAATACCACAGCGTGTCGTGATTTTGAAAACCCCCATCGCTTCGGAACCCCTCGCAGAAGGCCATTTGGCGGGTAACCGGTTCACTACGGAACTGTGATTCCTCAAGCCGGGGTATGTGACTGAATTCTTTGACCGGCGATGGGAGGAAATGTTCCGCCTGGCGCTGGCACCAAAGCTGGAGTCCAGGTGATTTGGTGCGGTGTTATATCCGGTACAACAACCCTTCCCGCTGAAGATGCCGCAGGTACCGTTGAACGGCTATCCAGGCGCCCAGCCAGCCAAGAACTCCGCCGGCGAGGAACATGCCGAATACCTGGGGTATGGTCAGCCCCGACAACTCAAAACGGTTGCCGTAGGCATCCATCAGGCTGGCCAACGGCGCGCGCAGGTATGCCAGTGAAAGTTCCAGCATTACCAGGGCCAGGAAGGCACCCAGTAAGCCATACCAGAAACCGGTATACAGGAAAGGTAACCGGATAAAACCCGGCCCTGCACCCACGAGGCTGAGAATTTCAATCTCTTCAGACCGGTTGCCCACATCAAGCCTGATGGTATTTGCAATAACCACCAGCACGGCCAGGGAAAACATGAATCCCAACACCGTTACAAAAGCATTTCCAAGCTGCAATAAACTGCCCAATCTCTGCAGCCATTTGGAGTCCACTACAACCGAATCCACCCACTCCCTGGACTCAAGCCAGGTTGCCAGAGAAGCCAGCCGTTCATTCACGGGCTGGTCACTCGACCAACCGGGTTCGACTTCAATGACCCACGGCAGCGGGTTCTGCTCCAGCACATCCAATGAGTTGCCAAAGCCCGAGGCTTCCCGAAACTCCTCCAGACCCTGATCCGGTGAAATCGGGTTGGTGCGTTGAACCCCTTGCTCCAGAATCTGCCGTTCAAACGCCGGCACCTGATCCGCAGACACATCGCCTTTGAGGAATACCGTCAATGTGCCCCACTGGTCCTCCTGCAAATCGATGTGACGCAGGTTTTGCAGGGTCAGCATGAGGCCGATGGGCAAAACCATGGCTATCCCCAGCACCACCACAGTCATCAAGGTGCCAAGCCGGTGGCTCAACAAAGTGCCCAGGCTGGAGAAAAAGCTGTACAGCTGGCGACGGCCCCATGAGCGCATCCTGCGTTGTGCGGCACTGAGATTCACGAATAAAAACCTTCAGATACAGGATCCGCAGGAATATCATCAATGAGGCTGCCTTGCGACAGTATCAGCACACGCTTGCCCATGCGCCGGATCAATGCCAGGTCGTGACTGGCGATGAGTACTGTTACGCCCTGCTGGTTCAACTGGCGGAAAAGTTCGAACAATTCCGCTGAAAGTTCCGGATCCAGGTTTCCGGTCGGCTCATCCGCCAGCAATATGGGCGGCATGGAAACAATGGCCCTGGCAATGCCGACGCGCTGCTGCTCACCGCCTGAAAGCGCCAATGGCCATGACTTCTCACGGTGCAACAGCCCCACCTTGTCGAGCGCCGCCCTCACGCGCTTGCGAATTTCAGCGTAACGCAGGCCGGCGATCAACAAGGGCAACGCCACGTTGTCAAACACGGACTTGTTGCGCAACAGCTTGTGATCCTGAAAGATCATTCCAATCGATTGCCGCACCTGCGGCGAATAGCGCATCGACATCGTCGTCAGGTTTTTGCCATTGACTATCACCTGGCCGCGCGTGGCCTGTTCGACCATCAATACCAGGCGCAACAGGGTGCTTTTGCCCGCTCCGGAATGCCCTGTCAGAAACACCATCTCGCCGGCCGCCAGCTCAAAGCTGACATCTCTCAGAGCGTGAATGCCCTCAGCATAGCGCTTGGTTACATGTTCAAACCGAATCATTACCCGCCGGATGATTCCTTGCCCTGCTGTCTGGACTGAGCCGGTTTCCGCCGACGGCGCCGATTTTTGCCATCACTCTCCCGGGCAGTTGCCGGCCTGCTCTCGAAGCGCTTCTTTTTGGCTGCTGCTGGTGGTCGATTGAGTGACGGCATCATTCCGGCTTCAGGGGTTTCCAGAGTGATCGGGTAACCGATGTAATCTTCGATCTCTGGCAGGTGAAAAGCGTAATTCTCGCAGGCGAAGCTGATGGCTTCCCCTTTTGCGCCCAATCTGGCCGTTCTGCCGATGCGGTGCACATAGTCCGGCGCATCCTGGGGAAGGTCAAAATTGATCACATGGGTGACATCCGGGATATGCAGCCCACGCGCCGCCACATCAGTGGCTACCAGAATAGGTATTTCGCCGTCATGGAATTTCTTCAGCAGGTTCTGGCGTTTCTTCTGCGGGACACTTCCCGAAATTGCCGCGGCATGGAAACCATTGGCATTCAGCGTTCTTTCCACCTTGTCGGCCGCAGCCCGCGTATTGGTGAACACGATAACCCTGCCGCTGTTGATTTTGCGGAGCAGGCCGGCCAACAAGGGCAATTTTTCTACATTGGCCGGGTAATAGACCGTCTGCTTCACGTTTTCAGCAGTAACCTGCGCGGCCTCAGCCTTCAGCAGTTCCGGGGCATTCATGTGCTCATACGCCAATTCGAGCACGCGCTGGCCCAGAGTGGCTGAAAACAGCAGGCATTGGCGCTTGTCACGATCCGGCAGGCGGCGCAGTACATAGCGAATGTCCTTGATGAACCCCAGGTCAAACATCCTGTCCGCCTCATCCAGCACCATGACTTCAATATGTTTCAGGTTGAACACATGCTGTTTGAAATAGTCGATGATCCTGCCGGGAGTACCAATCAGAATGTCCACACCATCCGCCAGTTGCTGCCGCTGCTTTTCATAATCAACCCCACCATAAGCGAGGCCCAGCTTCATTCCGGGATCGGTTATCAGCAGGGTGGCATCCTTGTGTATCTGCAACGCCAACTCACGTGTGGGAGCCAGGACCAGCGCACGAGGCTGCCGAGGGTCGCCTGCAGGCTCGGACTTCAGCAACTTTTGCAGTATTACCAGCAGGAATGCAGCGGTTTTTCCGGTGCCTGTCTGCGCCTGGCCTGCCACATCCTTCCCTTTCAAGGCAACAGGCAAAGTCAGCGCCTGTATCGGTGTGCAATGCGTGAAACCGGCGTTTTCCAGTCCCTTCATGACCTCTGGCGCAAGGTCCAGACTGCTGAAGGCCAGGTCACTGAGGGGGTTCTTTTTTTCAGAATGATTCATGTAGTGTGCAGCTCATTAATCGGATTGTCCCGGGCCGGGATTCTGGCATTCGGCAAACGGAAATTCAGCCTTGAAAAATCAGGCGGGAGCCTTGATATCGTCATGAGGTTCAGGTGAAATGATTGCCCTGACTTCCAGAGTGTCCTTATCCGGTAAAGCGGATTGCGATTTCGGGCCTCGAAAGAAACCATATTAACCGCGCTACCCGCCATGCACCAGTGGCGTTGACACACGCGAAACCGGAGAAAAACAGTGAGCGAACATATTACCCATGTAACAGACGGCAGTTTTGAGCAGGAAGTCCTGGGCTCGGATGGGCCTGTTTTGGTGGACTATTGGGCCGAGTGGTGCGGCCCCTGCAAGATGATCGCTCCCATACTTGAAGAAATTGCTGCCGAGTACCAGGGTCGCCTGAAAGTGGCCAAGATGGATATCGATACCAATACCGCAACCCCGCAACAATACAGCATTCGTGGAATTCCGACCCTGATGGTATTCAAGGATGGCAAGGTGCAGGCTACCAAAGTTGGAGCATTGACCAAAGGACAGTTGAAAGCTTTTCTCGACGACGTGGTCGGGAACAGCAAGGCCAGTTCTACGGCCTGAAAACCGGACGGTTGCGAGGCCCCGCGCAATCGCAGGTACCGGTTCCACGAATGAGCAAAGGACCTCAAATGCGCTCGGGGCCACGCCAAACCACGACAGACAACTGGACGGTGCTGCGCTATCATGTTAGCTTATCGACATTCAGGCCCGTGTTTCCAGACGGCGCCGCAGAATCCTGAATTCATGCAATAGAAAAACACTGGGTTGGGACCACATCCTGGCCATGCCGGTTTGAGAAGAATTTTAACTTCTGCTGTCGCTGAAGCGTCGCAGGAATCCTGTTTGCATCAATGATTCAGGTCTACCGGACCTGGACTGAAGATCTTATCTCCCCTTTATCCGAAAGGCTTCCGAGCTGAACTAAATCCATGAATCTGACTGAACTCAAACAAAAACCGGTTTCCGAGCTTTTGGAAATCGCCAATGAAATGGGGCTGGAAGGTGTGGCCCGTCAACGTCGACAGGACGTAATTTTCTCAATCCTCAAGGCGCATGCCAAAAATGGCGAAGCGATTTTCGGAGATGGTGTCCTCGAAATCCTGCAGGACGGATTCGGTTTCCTGCGCTCAGCAGACAGCTCATATCTCGCCGGCCCGGACGACATTTATGTGTCACCCAGCCAGATTCGCCGGTTTGCATTGCGGACAGGGGACATGCTCACCGGCAAAATCCGGCCACCCAAGGACAGCGAGCGATACTTTGCCCTGCTCAAGGTCCAGGAGCTGAATTACGAGTCACCGGACGCCGCCAAACAGAAAATCCTGTTTGAAAACCTCACCCCCGAATTTCCCCGCCGCCAACTCAATCTCGAACGAGCCAACGGCAGCACCGAAGACATCACCGCAAGAATCATCGACCTGGTGGCACCCATCGGAAAAGGCCAACGTGGGCTGGTGGTTTCACCCCCCAAAGCCGGCAAAACCATCATGTTGCAGAATATCGCAACCAGCGTTCGGGCCAACCATCCGGACTGCAAGATGATCATCCTGTTGATCGATGAGCGCCCGGAAGAAGTCACCGAAATGCAGCGTTCGGTTGATGCCGAAGTCATTTCCAGTACGTTTGACGAACCCGCATCACGCCATGTCCAGGTTGCGGAAATGGTGATCGAACGGGCCAAGCGCCTGGTTGAACACAAGATGGATGTGGTTATCCTGCTGGATTCCATCACTCGCCTGGCTCGGGCTTACAACACGGTTGCTCCATCGTCCGGGAAAGTGCTGACCGGCGGTGTTGATGCCAACGCCCTGCAACGCCCCAAACGATTCTTTGGCGCTGCCAGGAATGTAACCGAAGGCGGGTCGCTTACCATCATTGCCACAGCATTGGTCGAAACCGGCTCCAAGATGGATGAAGTGATTTATGAAGAGTTCAAAGGCACAGGTAACATGGAGATTCACCTGAATCGCCGCATTGCCGAACGGCGTACCTACCCCGCCATCGATATCAACCGTTCCGGCACACGCCGGGAAGAACTGATGCTGCCCCAGGACCAGCTGCAGAAAATGTGGATCCTCCGCAAGCTGCTGCACCCCATGGATGAGGCACAGGCCATCGAATTCATGCTGGACAAGATGAAAGCCACCAAGTCCAATGAAGAATTCTTCAACTTCATGAAGCGCTGAGCGAAGAGTCACCCTGCGAAAAAAAAGACCGCCGATTGGCGGTCTTTTTTTATTTCGGGCGGGGAATTTTCAACGCTCGGCGATCGGGGACACCTTGCGCGGTTCAGGCCCGATGTATTCGGCTCCGGGCCGGATGATCCGGTTGTTGGCACGTTGTTCGAAGCAGTGTGCCGACCAGCCGGTAACGCGCGACATCACGAAAATCGGCGTGAACAATTTGGTCGGAATGCCCATGAAGTGGTAAGCGCTGGCATGGAAAAAGTCGGCGTTGGCAAACATGTTTTTCTGTTCTTTCATGGTTCGTTCCACGGCTTCGGAAACCGGGTAAAGCACCTTGTTTTCAGATGTTTCGGACAGTTTGCGTGACCACTCCTTGATGATGGCGTTTCGCGGATCGCGCAGTTTGTACACCGCATGGCCAAATCCCATGATCAGTTCCCTGGCTTCGAGTTTGCGCATCACGTCCGCAACGGCTTCCTCGGGAGAATGGTATTGCTCGATCATGTCCATCGCCGCCTCGTTGGCGCCGCCATGCAACGGGCCACGCAGCGAACCTATGGCCGCTGTGATACAGGAATGCAGGTCGGAAAGCGTCGAAGCGCACACTCTTGCGGTGAAGGTGGAAGCGTTGAATTCATGTTCGGCGTAAAGTATCAGCGAAACATCCATGACCTTGGCGGCCAACTCACTGGGAGATGCGCCATGAAGCAGCCGCAGGAAATGGGCCCCTACCGAAGCCTCATCGCTGGACGTTTCTATCCTGATACCTTCATGGCTGAAGCGGTACCAGTAAACCACCATGGAGGGAAAACAGGCGAGCAACCGTTCTGCCACTTTACGCTGGTTGGAAAAGTTCAACTCCTGTTCCAGGTTGCCCAGGAAGGAACAACCCGTTCGCAGTACATCCATCGGATGGGCATCCGCGGGTATCCGCTCCAGTACCTCACAAAGATGCGCTGGCAGCTTGCGTTGCTCCTGCAGGCGGTGGCTGAAAGCATCCAGCTCTGCCTGATTGGGCAGGTGGCCGTGCAGGATCATGAATGCCACTTCATTGAAGCTGGCGTTTTCTGCCAGATCCACGACGTCGTAACCGCGATAACGCAAGCTGTTTCCTTCCGCACCCACGGTACAAATGGCGGTCTGGCCGGCTGTCTGGCCGCGAAGGCCTGCGGATTTGTTGGTATCTGCCATGTTTCTAAACCTCTTCCTCTTGTTCTGGGTTGCCCTGGTTCGCAAACAGCTGGTCAAGCTTGCTCTCAAACTCATGGTAAGCAAGGTAGTCATAGAGTTCTGCACGGGTTTGCATGATGTCCAGCACATTGTGCTGGTGCCCGTCTGCCAGCAAGGCCTTGTAAACCCGTTCGGCGCCACGGTTCATGGCGCGGTACGCGGAACAACAGTAGAGCACGATATCCACGCCGACCTCACCCAGTTCCTGCGTGGTAAACAGCGGTGTGTGGCCGAACTCGGTGATGTTGGCCAGAATGGGCACCTTGATCACCTGTTTGAACCGGGCGTAGTGGTCCAGCTCACGCAAAGCTTCCGGGAAGACCATGTCGGCGCCCGCTTCAACACATGCTGCGGCCCGGTCCAGTGCGGATTGCATGCCTTCCACCGCGAGGGCATCGGTGCGCGCCATCACCACAAATCCCGGATCTGTTCGTGCATCCACTGCTGCTTTGACACGATCGACCATTTCCGCCTGGGAGACTATGGCCTTGCCGGGCCGGTGGCCACAACGTTTGGCGGAAACCTGGTCTTCAATGTGCATACCAGCCGCACCCGAACGGATCAGGGAACGAACCGTTCGCGATATATTGAATGCTCCTCCGAAACCCGTATCGGCATCCACCAGCAGTGGCAAATCGCTGGCATGGGTGATGCGGTCCACGTCCACCAGCACATCATGCAAGCCGGTGATGCCCAGGTCGGGTACGCCCAGCGAATTGGCCGCCACCCCTCCGCCGGAAAGGTACAGGGCCTTGTGACCAATGGCCTGTGCCATTCTTGCCGTATAGGCATTGATGGCACCAACCGCCTGTAGGGGCCTGTTCTCCGCTACCGCCTGGCGCAGTTTCAGTCCGGCCGACATCAGAGCAGGTCTTCTACTGCTGCCCGTTCTTCACGAAGCTCGGCGTCGCTGGCCGCCATGCGTTGCCGGCTGAAATCATCTATTTCGAGCCCCTGCACAATCTCGTAATCGCCATTGCGGCAAACGCAGGGATAGGAATAAATGACACCCGGTTCAATGCCGTAGCTGCCATCGGCTGGTACCGCCATGGAAACCCAATCACCGTCCGGTGTTCCCAATGCCCAGCTGCGGATATGGTCAATAGCCGCTGACGCAGCCGAAGCCGCGCTTGATGCTCCCCGCGCCTTGATGATCGCGGCACCGCGCTGCTGCACATCAGGAATGAACGTTTCCCGGTACCAGCCAGCATCTACCAGGCCCGATCCTGGCTGGCCATCAACCTCGCTGAAGCGGATGTCCGGATACTGCGTAGAAGAATGATTGCCCCAGATCACCATTCGCCTGATTTTGCTGTGGTGAATGCCCGTGCGGGCAGCCATTTGAGCCAGGGCACGGTTGTGGTCCAAGCGGGTCATGGCGGTAAAATTCCTCGGTTCCAGATCGGGCGCTGCTGCGCGCGCGATCAGCGCGTTGGTATTGGCTGGGTTGCCAACCACCAGAACCTTGACGTTCTGGCTTGCCACTGCATTCAAGGCGCGGCCCTGTGGTCCGAAAATCTTGCCGTTTTCGGCAATCAGGTCTTTGCGCTCCATGCCCGGACCGCGTGGTCTCGCACCAACCAGCAGCGCGTAGTCGGCATCCTTGAAAGCAGTTTCTGCGTTATCCGTTGCCACACAGCCTGCCAGCAAAGGAAATGCAGCATCATCAAGCTCCATGACCACTCCCTGCAGCGCCCCGAGAGCCGGTGTGATTTCCAGCAATTGCAGGATTACGGGTTGATCCGGGCCCAGCATGTCGCCGGCTGCAATACGAAAGCACAACTGGTAGCCGATCTGGCCGGCGGCGCCAGTGATGGCCACTCGAACGGGAGATTTCATGAAAGACTCCTTGCGATAATATCGGGATGCTTGAATCGGGAAAGCGACTTCAGGAGATTCCGGGTCGCCAAACGGGCATATTATAGCCAATTAATACTCCCGGCTTCCTATTGAATTGGTTAATGATTAAAGTCGCCAGCATAAATATTCGGCCTTCGCTAAGGACCAGCAGTCATGCAAATCGTCGCTGACGAAAACATTCCCGGCCTGGACCAGACATTCGCACGGTTTGGCACGATCGAGCGCTGCAATGGCCGGGAAATCCCCAGGAAATTGCTGAGTAATGCCGATGTCCTGCTGATCCGCTCGATCAGCCGGATCGACCGGGCTGTGCTCGAAAACAGCAGGCTGAAATTTATTGGCTCGGCCACGATTGGTGTCGACCATGTGGACCTGCGTGCTGTGGAGGAAGCCGGCATCCATTTTTGCCACGCTCCAGGCTGCAATGCTGATGGGGCTGCACAGTACACCCTGGCGATGATGGTGCTCGCCACCCGGCGTGCCGGATTGGGCTTGTCCCAACTGAGGGCCGGTATCGTCGGTTGCGGGAATGTAGGCAGCCGCCTGAAGCAGTTATTGGTTTCGATTGGAGTAAACGAAGTACTGTGCTGTGATCCGCCGTTGACGGATGCCGGCCGCCCCGGACTGGTGGGCATGGATGAAATCAGCCGGTGCAACCTGGTCAGCTTTCACGTACCGTTGAGCGAATCCGGTCCGCACCCTACCCATCACCTGGCTCACGCGGAATTCTTCAACCGCCTGGCGAAGGGAACACTCGTGGTGAACAGCTCGAGGGGAAAGGTAATTGAACCCGCATCGCTGCTTGAATGGCTCTCCTCAGGAAGAGGCTACGCTGCATTGGACGTCTGGCCCCACGAACCTGTCATTGAATCGGAGTTACTTGAAAAAGTGATTGTCGGAACTCCACACGTTGCCGGCTACAGCCTGGACGGAAAAATGAACGGCACACGCATTCTGTTCCGGCAGTTTCTCAATTGGCTGGGTGAGGGAACCGCCAGCCCCCTGCCGCCCGGCCTTCCAGCACCCGAAATATTGGACCTTCCAGACGACCCCGGGGCGGAGTCCGTGATACTTGCGGCATGCCCGGTGGAACGGGATGATCGTGAACTGAGAAGCAGCGCCAACAACCGGGGGCAGGTTTCGGCAATCCAGTTTGATCGACTGCGCCGCAGCTACCCTACACGACGCGATTTTGCCGGAATCGCGCTCCGCGGAACCGCGCCGACAGACCTGGCCAGCAAGCTGGAATCACTCGGTTTCAACAGCAGCGGGAATTGATTTTCCCATTGATTTTATTGCGAAAACACGGTAACGTGCGCGACCCTTCTCCAGATGTACCATCGTGATTGAAAACCTGAGAAATATCGCCATCATCGCGCATGTCGATCATGGCAAAACTACCCTTGTGGACTGTCTGCTGCAGCAATCCGGAACCCTCGGGGAACGTGCGGCGCGGCCAGAGCGTGTCATGGATTCCAACGACCTGGAAAAGGAACGCGGAATTACCATCCTGTCAAAGAACACTTCCATCATTTGGAATGATGGCGAGGTAAACTGGCGGATCAACATTGTCGATACGCCAGGACATGCCGACTTCGGTGGAGAGGTTGAGCGCATCCTCAGCATGGTGGATTCCGTATTGTTGCTGGTGGATGCTGTCGACGGGCCCATGCCACAGACCCGGTTTGTTACCCAGAAGTCTTTTGAAATGGGGTTCAAGCCCATCGTGGTCATCAACAAGGTTGATCGTGAGGGCGCCAGGCCGCAATGGGTACTGGACCAGACTTTCGATCTGTTTGACAAGCTCGGCGCTACCGACGAACAATTGGATTTTCCGGTTGTTTACGCATCTGCGCTGAAGGGATTCGCCGGCCTCGATGACTCCGTATCAGAAGGCGACATGCGACCTCTGTTTGAAGCCATCGTCCGGCATGTGGCGCCACCGAGCGTGGATGCGGACGGGCCATTCCAGATGCGCATTTCTTCGCTCGATTACAGCTCCTATGTGGGTGTAATTGGCATTGGGCGCGTACAGCGCGGCAGAATTGGAACCAACCAGTCCATCTGCGTGATCGACCGTGAAGGCAAGCAGCGAAATGCCCGCGTGTTACAGGTTCTGGGCTTTCATGGATTGGAACGCCGTGAAGTCGAGTCTGCATCGGCTGGTGACATCATTGCAGTGACCGGAATTGAAGATCTGGGAATTTCCGACACTTTGTGTGACCGCAGTACCCCCGAAGCCCTGCCCGGACTCACGGTTGATGAACCCACGATCAGTATGACCTTTCGCGTCAACAAATCCCCCTTTGCCGGCAAAGAAGGAAAATACCTCACATCACGCCAGTTGCGTGAAAGGTTGCTACGTGAAGCCAGCCATAACGTTTCACTGCGCGTAGAGGAAACTGAAGATGCCGAGCGATTCAAGGTTTCAGGTCGGGGTGAATTGCATCTTTCCATCCTGATTGAAACCATGCGTCGGGAAGGGTACGAGTTAGCCATCTCCAGACCAGAAGTAATCCTTCACGATGCGGGTGATCACAAGGAGGAGCCCTACGAGCAACTGGTAGCTGATCTTGAATCGGAATACCAGGGTGCGGTCATGGAAAAACTGGGTGAGCGGCGCGGTGAACTGCAAAACATGCAGTTGGATGGGAAGGGACGCGTGCGTCTCGAATACCTGATCCCGGCCCGGGGGCTGATTGGCTTCCAGAATGAGTTCCGCACACTGACCGCAGGTACCGGCCTGATGTTTCACGTTTTCAGCCATTATGGGCCATACCAGCCAGGCGTGATATCACCACGTAACAATGGCGTGTTGATTTCCAATGGCACCGGTCGTGCGGGCCCCTACGGTCTTTTCAATCTCCAGGAGCGCGGGCGCCTGTTGATCGAGCCGGGGGTCGATGTCTACGAGGGACAGATTGTCGGTATTCACAGCCGGTCAAACGATTTGACCGTGAATCCTCTGAAAACCAAGCAACTGACCAACATTCGAACCGTGCTCAAGGACGAGAATGTGCAACTGAATGGTGCGTTGAAGATGTCCCTGGAACAGGCGCTGGAATTTATTGAGGACGACGAACTGGTAGAGGTAACCCCCGAATCCATACGACTGCGCAAAATTCACCTTTTGGAACATGAACGCAAACGCGCTGACCGGGTGCGCAACGAGGCCTGACGCATTTGTTCTATTCAGGACGCGGGAATACGCCAGCATCAAGAGTCAATTGCGCCGGAAACTCAATTGAAATCCCAGCCATTTTTCCATTCTCTGTTTTTCCCGTCGGTTGATGTCGGGCTGAATGTTGATGCGGTATTTTTCAGGAATGGCGATTTGAACCCTGGCCGGCAGTGTCAGCACGCGAGCATTCCGCGCCAGCAACAACTCGACAACCTCGCCCGGCTGCAGGCGCAACATCCGGTCCTGAATGTTGAACCTGTCGACCCTGTGGCCGTTGATGGCCAGCAATTCATCCCCGGGTAATACACCGGCTTCAGCACCACTGCCTCCGCGCACGACGGATTCCACCAGCAGCGCTGGCTGGGAGATATTCCATACCAGCCCAAAATCCGTGGGCACGACTGTACCTGTCGCATCCGAGGAACGACCCGCGGGCTCCCGCTCAAGCAGCAGCCCGTAGTAGTCAAGTGCAGCATCCACATCCGGGTCAGCTACCGTGGTGAGCAGGGAACTGATTTCCTGGCTCACGGATTCACCGGCTCGTTGGTCAACCAGAGCTTCGAAAGCCCCTGGCGGATAACCTTTACTGGCACCAGACACACTGGAACCATAGAGTCGGTACAAATCCCGCATGATGTCATCAAGCGAATGTTCGTCATCCGTGGCACGCCGTATTTTCTGGTCTGCAACAAAACCAATCAGCGATCCCCTTCGATAGTAACTGGCATCACTGTTGATGCTGTTGGCATCTGGTTTGTAATGCTTGATCCAGGCATCAAACGAAGCATCTTCCGCACTGCGCACCTTGCGGCCGGGAGATGTCTCGTATTTCAGCATCTCATCTGCGAGCAAGCCAAGATATTCATCAACCGATATCAGCCCCGAACGAAATAACAGGAGGTTGTCGTAATAGCTGGTCAATCCCTCGGCAATCCACAATTCACGCGTATAGGTTTCGTGTTCATAGTCGTAATGACTGAGTGCCTGAGGACGCAAACGACGAACATTCCATACGTGGAAAAATTCATGTGCAGCAAGGCCCAACCAGCGCACATAGTCACCACGACTGCGCATTTGCCAGGGTGAGCTCATCAAGACCGTACTGAAATCGTGCTCCAACCCGCCGCTGCCCATGGCAATCACATTCAGGAACAGGTAGGGTCTGTCCAAGGGGTTGTTCTGCCAGAATTGCTGGATGGATTTTACAATTCGCTGCAAATCAGCCGCAGCCTGGGCGCTATCCCAGAATACTTCATCGCCCTGGTTGACCAGCAGGTAATCCTGGCCGTCTACGGCGAACGGATAGGCCCTGGAGTTGCCGGCCAGAATCGGGCTGTCGACCAGTTCATCATAGTCCTGTGCCAGGAAGCTGTTGGTATTTTCCTGCCGGGGAAGCGCCACATGCACAGTGGGCCAGGAATCGGGAAGACTTATGACCACATGCTGCGGCATTCCTCGCGTGTGCTCGTTGTACAGAAAAATACCCGCACCATTGAGAAGGGCAAACCCGGATTCAACCCAGGCTGCATTCACCGCCAGTTCGCCCGCCCATACGGAATAATCCACATTGATCTGCGTTTCGCCGGCAGCCTCTACCTGCCAGTGGTTTTTGGCCACTTTCCGGACCGAAAGCACCTTTCCCGTTTCGCCATGCGCCTGCAATCCTTCCACATTGGCGGCGTAGTCCCTGATCAAATAGGAACCCGGTGTCCAGTTCGGCATTCGAAGGTCTACCGTTTGAGATAGTGCGGGTACCTTCAGGCGAACCTCAACGTACTGGTTTTTGCTGTTTTCAAAACTCAGTTGGTGTTCGATGAATTGCTGTTCGGCCTGCAAGCCTGCACTGGCGAACAGAAATAGCGATGCTGTCCAGAATCTTCCTGGCATCGGGCCTCAATCGTCCTGTACGAAATCAGGACGGGGCTTGCGCACATTGAGCGCCGCGCTGCGGACATGAGCCTCTTCAATTTGTCGAGCATTCAAGAGGTTGTTCAACTCATTCATCAGCTGTTTGCTTCCTTCATGGCCAGTGGAAGCAGCCTGCAACAACCAGGCATAGGCCACTACCGGATCCCGCTCCACGCCATGTCCCTGCAAGTGCAAAACAGCCATGTTGTACTGGGCGCTTGCATGCCCCTGCATCGCGGCTTCTCGGTACCAATGCGCTGCGAGTCTCTCACTGCGCATCACGCCGGTGACTTCGGGATCAGTACCGGATTTGTAATAAAGATAGGCCAGGTCATACTGCGCCTGTGCATCGCCCTGTTCTGCCGCCTGACGCAATTTACTGTATGGTTGCAGATAAACCGTATGGGAAAAAGGCTGCGAAACGGGCTCCGCTCCACGAGCCATTGCAGGCAGAATTACTATCACCATCAGTAGCAATGATCTGAGCATGAAGTGGATTCGTCTACCTTCCTGAAATACGAACTACGAAAGTTTTCATAGAAAATTATACAAATCCCACTTTGCGAAAGATAGCCATTGCTATCGGCAAGTGGCCACTGATTCAGGCTTTCCGCTTGGCATTGCGCACGATAAGCATTGCCAACTCCAGCGACTGTTCGTAGTTGAGGCGTGGATCGACCGTGGATTTGTACGCTAGCCTTAGGTCATCATCCGACAGGTCCCGCGCACCACCGGTACATTCCGTGACATTCTCACCGGTCAATTCGAGGTGCACTCCGCCCAACCTGGAATGGCAATCACGATGGATATCAAATGCCAGTTCAACTTCTCGCATGATCTTGCGGAATCGTCGTGTCTTGATCCCTGAAGCGGTTGATTCGGTATTGCCGTGCATGGGATCACAAATCCACAGCACCGGGCTGCCTGTATCCTGCACTGCTTTGATCAATGCGGGTAACTGAGCTTCAATCTGGCTCTCTCCCATGCGATGGATCAAAACCATGCGCCCTGCTTCCTTGGCCGGGTTCAGCGCATCCAACAAACCCACCAGCCACTCCGGTGACATTCCGGGGCCCACTTTGATTCCCAGTGGATTGCGAAGCCCGCGAAAATATTCAACATGGGCACCATCCAGGGCAGCAGTGCGCATCCCAATCCATGGGAAGTGCGTGGCAAGATTGAACCAGCCCCATTGCCGCGGCACCTGCCGGGTCAACGCCTGCTCATAGTGCAGGTGCAAGGCTTCGTGGGAAGTGAAAAAATCGACCCGGCGCAAGCTTCCGGCATCCTGACCAGTAATGGTTTCAAGGAACTTCAAGGACTGGCCAATGTTCTCGGCCACCTTGTGGAATTCTTCCGCCAGTGGTGAATGCTGCACCCAGTTCAGGTCCCAGTACTCCGGGTGATGCAAATCGGCAAAGCCGCCATCCACCAAGGCACGAACAAAGTTCATGGTCAGGGCGGAACTTGAGTGAGCCTGGATAAGGCGTCGAGGGTCGGGCCTCCTGGCTTCCGCGTTAAACTCGATGGAATTCACCAGGTCACCACGATAACTGGGCAAGGTTATGCCGTCGCGGGTTTCCTCATCGGAGGAGCGTGGCTTTGCGTACTGCCCGGCAAAGCGGCCCACGCGTAAAACCGGCATTTGCAGACCGTGCACCAGCACCAGGCTCATCTGCAGGAGTACTTTTAACCGGTTGGTGATCAGGGGCGATGTACACTCATCGAAATTCTCGGCACAATCCCCGCCCTGCAACATGAATCGGCGACCTGCCTGCGCGTCAGCGATCTGCTCTTTGAGCGTCTGGATCTCCCAGGAAGTTACCAAAGGGGGCAGCGCCCCCAATTGGCGCAGAGCACGAGCGAGTTCCTCCTGGTCAGGATAACTGGCTTGCTGCAATGCCTTGTAGCCCTGCCAGGACTCCGGCGACCAGTTTTTGGCTTCAGTGACCTGTTGCACCGGCGGCCTCACACTCTTCATAAATTGCTCCACTATTGACTTCCAGAAAACACATTCAATTCCATTACTGCTTACGGCCTTGCGTAACCACCACGACGAGCGTAACCAGAGCAAAACCAATGTACCAGGCCAGGGTCCAACCCGGCATGCTGATGCCAAGGAAAGTCCAGTCGATCTGGGCACATTCTCCTGAACCGTAAAACACCTGCTTCAGCACATCGGCGAACGGCATGGTATCCAGCATGTAATTCAGGCCCATGCCGCAGTCCGGAACCTGGTCCGGCGGAAGGCTTTGCAGCCACACATGCCGGCCGGCAATCACGGCACCGGCAAAACAGCCCAGGAACACCAGTAAAGTGTAAACCCAACGGCCGGTGGCCGCTGGGTTGTGGATTGCGGCCAACAACGCGACTGCCCCTATCCACATGAATGCCACGCGCTGGAAAATGCACAAGGGGCAAGGATCCAGAAACATGGCATGCTGCACGTAAATCGCATAACCCAACAGCGCTGCGCAACATACCGCGACCGTTAAAAACCACGCCCTGGCATTCAATTTTCTGGTCATTGGAGAATTCCTGGCCCACGACAACCACAGCCCGATATTTTCAGGTGCACGTACAAAGACCCGGCCCGCAACGCCGGGTTCATTTATAATTGCCCGTTGTTGGAAACCCGATCCAGGCAGGCAGCCATGCACGCCTGAAATCAAGCGCTTACCTGTAAATGATGGATGCTGCTGTGCGACAAATCAAGGCCAGACACGGAACCCAGCTGAGCTGCAAGGGCTGGCACCAGGAAGCGGCTTTACGCATGCTGATGAACAACCTGGATCCCGAAGTTGCTGAAAAGCCGGGGGAACTGGTGGTTTATGGTGGCACCGGCAAAGCTGCGCGCAACTGGAATTGCTTTGATCGCATCGTAACCACGCTGCAAAGACTCGAAAATGACGAAACCCTGTTGATTCAAAGTGGCAAGCCAGTCGGTGTTTTCCGCAGTCACGAAGAAGCTCCCCGGGTTCTGATAGCAAATTCCAACCTGGTGCCGCGCTGGGGGAACTGGAAAGTATTTCGCGAACTCGAGCACAAAGGTCTCACCATGTACGGGCAGATGACTGCCGGTTCATGGATCTATATCGGCTCCCAGGGCATTGTACAGGGAACCTATGAAACCTTTGCTGCATGCGCCAGGCAGCATTTCTCCGGATCCCTGAAAGGCAAACTGGTGGTAACCGCGGGGCTGGGCGGCATGGGCGGTGCCCAGCCCCTGGCAGTTACCATGAATGACGGCAAATGCCTGGCTGTGGAGATCGATCCGAGGCGTATCCAGCGCCGGGTAGAGACCGGCTATTGTGACTTGATGGCCACGCATCTGGACGAGGCATTGAAGCTACTGGAAGAGTCGGAGCGCGGTCTGTCCGTCGGACTGCTTGGCAACATTGCAGAAATTTTGCCACAACTGGTTCAACGTGGAATCACGCCTGACATAGTCACTGACCAAACCTCAGCGCATGATTTGCGTGAAGGTTACATTCCCGTTGGCCACAGCCTGGAATCCGCCGCCCTATTGCGCCAGTCGAATCCGTCGGCATATGACGATGCCGTACTGGATTCCATGGTTCTGCATGTTCAAGCCATCCTCGACCTGAAAAACCGTGGATCAATCTGTTTCGACTATGGCAACAACCTTCGAGGACAGGTGGCAGATCATCGCAATATGCCACAGGCATTTGACTTCCCGGGATTTGTACCTGCATATATCCGGCCATTGTTCTGCCGTGGGGCCGGGCCGTTCCGCTGGGCGGCTTTGAGTGGCGATCCAGCCGACATCGCGGCAACCGACAAAGCCATTCTGGAACTGTTCCCGGAAAAAGAAGATCTGGCCCGCTGGATCCACAAAGCGCAAGAGAAAATCCACTTCCAGGGCTTGCCGGCGCGAATTTGCTGGCTGGAATATGGTGAACGGGCGGAGACCGGTCTCAAATTCAACTGGTTGGTTAGAAAAGGCCTTGTAAAAGCGCCACTTGTGATCGGCCGTGACCACCTCGATACCGGCTCGGTCGCTTCACCCAATCGCGAAACCGAAGCCATGCGCGATGGTTCCGACGCCATCGCGGATTGGCCGCTGCTGAACGCCCTGCTAAACACTGCCTGCGGAGCCAGCTGGGTTTCCATCCACCATGGCGGTGGAGTGGGCATAGGATACTCCCAGCATGCCGGAATGGTGTGTGTTGCTGAAGGCACGGAAATGGCAGATCGACGGCTCGAGCGCGTACTTACAGCGGACCCCGGCACGGGAGTGATGCGCCACGCCGATGCCGGCTATGAAGAAGCCATTGAAACGGCCCGTGAACGGGGCGTTGATCTCCCCATGGTCAACGGTTGAACAGCGGTCATGAACCAGGCCAGTCAATCACACCGCATCCGCATCGCCAGCCTGTACCAGGACCTGGACACCAGCATGGCGGCATTGCGCCAGTCCCACACTGCAGTTGACCAGTCCCGCGAAGTGGTGTTGCGTGCATTGGATGACGGACGCGCGCATTACGGAATCAATACCGGATTTGGCATTTTGGCCAATACGCGGATAGAAGCGGACCAGCTTTCTGACATACAGCAAAACATCCTGCTCAGCCATGCCTGCGGTGTTGGCCAACCGGTGCCGGCTGAAATCACGCGGTTGATGCTGCAACTGAAAATTCATGCTCTCGGCCTCGGCCAATCGGGAATTTCACAGCGGACTTTTGAGCAACTGCTGGCCTTTGAACAACATGACCTGATTCCCTGGGTGCCCAGCCGCGGCAGCGTAGGTGCTTCCGGGGACTTGGCGCCGCTGGCGCACATGTGTTTGCCCCTGATCGGCCGAGGAGAGCTTTGGGCGGATGACCGCAATGGTCGGCAGGATGTTTCTGCTGCACTGCAGCGGTCCGGATTGCGGGCAATTTCGCTGCAGGCCAAAGATGGCCTTGCGTTGATCAATGGCACGCAATTGATGTCAGCATACGGCGCTTACGTACTGGAGCGGGCCCTTAAACTGAGTAAGCAGGCTGACATCCTGGCCGCGATGAGCCTGGAAGCATTGCAGGGCAGCGCGGTTCCGTTCGATCCGCGAATTCATGCCATCAGGCCACACCCGGGACAGCAGCAGGTAGCAGAAAACTTGCGCTTGTTGCTGGCAGGCAGCGAAATCCTGGATTCTCACCGGGATTGCGGCAAAGTGCAGGATCCTTATTGCCTGCGCTGTGTGCCCCAGGTTCATGGTGCCAGCCGGGACGCTT
Source organism: uncultured Wenzhouxiangellaceae bacterium (assembly GCA_964470455.1). GTDB lineage: Bacteria > Pseudomonadota > Gammaproteobacteria > Xanthomonadales > SZUA-36 > JAWXBM01. The sequence goes on along the minus strand of CAYYCX010000017.1, from coordinate 19,607 downwards.
TGGACTACGCGATAAAAGTTGTAGAAACCGAACTCAATTCGGTCACTGACAATCCCCTTGTTTTCGCCAATGGGGATATCCTTTCCGGCGGAAATTTTCACGGCCAGCCCCTCGCCCTGGCTCTGGATTTCGCTGCCGTGGCCCTGGCAGAGCTCGCCAGCATTTCTGAACGACGAACCTACCTGCTGCTTGAGGGCCATGACGGGTTGCCGCGCCTGCTGATGCAGGATACCGGCGTAAACTCAGGTTTCATGATTCCCCAGTACACTGCTGCCGCCCTGGTTTCCGAAAACAAGGTGCTGTGCCACCCGGCCTCGGTGGATTCGATTCCTACCAGCCTTGGCCAGGAAGACCATGTATCCATGGGTTCCATCAGCGCCCTGAAGCTGCTCGAGGTACTGAAAAACGTGGAGTATGTGCTTGCGGTCGAGCTCCTTGCTTCTGCACAGGCCCTGGATTTCCGCCTGCCATTGAAACCAGGCACAGCCGTGCATGCTGCGCACCGGTTCCTGCGGTCGAAAATTCCGCATGCGCATAAGGATTATGAGGTTCGCAATGATATCGAGCTTTGCGCGTCAGTGCTTCGCGAGGGACAGATCATTGAGCCAGCAGAGCTGATTACCGGCAAGTTACATTGATCCACTGGTCCCAGCGTGCCAATACTCAGGAACATTTCCGAACTGGCCACCTGCCCCGCGGGCTCACCGCAGCACGATGCTGGTCTGGTACGCAATGCCGCATTGGTCTGGCGGGACGACAGAATCCTGTGGACCGGGCCCGCCCACCAGGTTCCCGGATACTTTGCAGCTGAGGAGGTTTTTGACTGCCAGGGGGGGCTGGTTATTCCCGGGCTGGTTGATTGCCACACGCATCTCTGTTTTGGGGGTTGGCGCGAAAAGGAATTTGAACAGAGATCGGCGGGAGCCAGCTATCAGCAGATCGCCCAGGGGGGTGGAGGTATACGCAATACGGTCAGCAGTACCCGTGGTGCCAGCCTTGGCGACCTGCTGCGCGCCACGCTGCGCCATCTGGACGGCATGCGAAAGTTGGGAATAACAACCGTGGAATGCAAGTCCGGCTATGGCCTTGACCTGGCCACGGAAATGAAACAACTGGAAGTGTATCGCCAGGCGTCAAAGCAGCAAAGCCTGCACTTGGTACCTACTTTCCTTGGTGCACATTCCATACCGCCCGAATTCGCGCATGATCGCCGCGGTTATATTGAATTGCTGTGCGAGGAAGTCATTCCCATGGTTGCTGCCGAAAAACTGGCTGTTTTCTGCGACGTCTTTGTGGAACATGGCGCATTCACCGTTGCGGAAGCCCGCGAAATCCTTTCAGTGGCCAGGCAACATGGCTTGAAACTCAAAGTCCACGCCGACCAGCTGTCGGACCAGGGAGCCGCCAGCTTGGCTGCGGAAATGGACGCGATATCGGCAGAACATCTGGAATACGTAAGCGATGAGGGTATTGCGGCCATGGCAACTGCCGGTGTGGTAGCGGTAAGCCTTCCCCTGGCATCACTCTACCTGCGCGAGAAACAAACACCGTCCAGAAGATTCCTGGATGCCGGCGTTGAGGTTGCGATTGCAACCGATTTCAATCCGGGCTCGGCGCCGAGTTATCATTTGCCGCTGGCCATGACTCTGGCTTGCGTCAACCAGTCGCTCACGCCACAGGAAGCCTTGATGGGCGCCACCCATGTTGCCGCGAAGGCACTGGACCTGCATCATCTCATAGGCAGCCTTGAGGTGGGTTTCCAGGCTGACATGGCGATCATGGATGCTTCCAGCCTTGGCCAATGGCTGTACCACTTCCGAGACAATGCCTGCCGCGCCGTCATCAAAAAGGGACGGTTTCTGGAAATTTCCGATCCTTTGGGTGACTGAGCCAACCGAGTCCTCGAGTCGACGCTCCAGGAGGCATATCTGATATTTCAATTCAATGAAAAAAGTTTCCATCAAACCCGTGTTTCTGTGATCGATTTCCTCTACAATGACTTCTTAAATGAGAATTAATCGCATTTAAGAATGAACCTCAACAATTAATTGCACCATGACATTGGCAGACATGAAACCTGGCCAGAAAGGCCGGATCACCAGCATTGATACCTCCGTACCAGCCGTCGTGAGACTGATGGTCCTTGGCTTGGTGGAGGATGTGCCAGTGCAGGTTGAAAATGTCGCCATCGGTGGAGATCCCATCGAGGTGAGTCTTTTTGGGGCTTCAATTTCCATTCGCAAGCAGGATGCCCGAAGGTTTGGAGTGGCCCTTGAACAAACCAGCAACTGAACAGACTGAAATCCATGTCAGTCTGAGATCAATCGGGATTCGCCGCAAACCACGGGCGCAGATCGCCGTCATTGGCAATCCCAATTCCGGGAAAAGCACGCTGTTCAATCGCCTCACCGGACTCAAACAGTCCACTGGCAATTTTCCTGGCGTAACCATAGAAAAGCATACCGGTGTCGTTCAATTGGCCAGCAGCGCCATCGAGTTGGTGGATCTCCCGGGTATCTACTGCCTTGGGGGCCATTCCACAGATGAACGAATAGCTGTGGAATACCTCCTTGGGCAGGTGGGTGGCATGGATGCACCTGATGGTTTGCTGTTTGTACTCGATGCCACGCATTTGTACCAGGGGCTTTTCCTTCTGGAGCAATTGCGGATTCTGGACTTGCCTATCATAGTTGCATTGTCCATGTCGGACATGGCCGTATTGCAGGGAATCGCCATAGATCAAGCGGCCCTGAGAGCGCATTTGAAAAATTTACCCGTCTGCCCGGTGATCGCCGTCAGTGGGCATGGCATCACTGAGCTGAAAGAGCAACTCGACAAGATCCATGAACTGCCAAATGCCAGCGCTCCGGAATCCTGGCCAGAGCTGAACCAGGTAACCCGGGATTTCAGTGATTTGACCCAGGGCGAAATCAGGCCGGTTGAAACGGTGCAAGGCCTGCTTCACCCCGACAGCAAGTACGCACAGATTCTCGCATCCCGCCTGGACCCGGCCATTTTGAATGCGGCGCGGCTGCAACTATTCAACTCCCAACCACCCCAGGCCGTTGAGGCGCGGATTCGCTATCGCTGGATAAGAAACACCCTGCAGGAAGTCGTCAGCCCGGCACCGGTAATTTCCCGGCTTGGAATGCGCGTCCAGCGCTGGTTGAACCGCCCGTGGCCGGCAACGGTGGGCTATTTCGCATTGATGTTGCTGGTGTTCCAGGCGGTATTCACCTGGGCCACACCGGTAATGGACGCCATTGATGGCACGGCGTCTGCACTGGGAAATAACCTGGTCAATTTCCTGGGCGAGGGAATGCTGAGCAGTTTCCTTGCGGATGGTGTGATAGCAGGTGTCGGCAGCGTGGTTGTATTCCTGCCCCAAATCCTGATTCTGTTCCTGTTCATCATTCTGCTGGAAGATTCAGGCTATCTGGCGAGGGCCGCTTTCCTCATGGACCGCGTAATGCGCACAGTGGGACTGTCGGGCCAGTCCGTCATTCCCATGCTTTCCAGTTTTGCCTGTGCGGTTCCGGCCATCATGGCCACGCGAGTGATCCCGAACCCCCGCGACCGCATTGCCACCATCCTGGCTGCGCCATTCATGACCTGTTCCGCCAGGCTGCCCATCTATGCCCTGCTGATCGCGGCGTTCGTGCCGGCCACATCGGTTGGCTGGTTCAATCTGCAGGGTTTGGTGCTGTTTGGTTTGTACCTGCTCGGAATTGCCGGCGGGCTTATGACCGCATTTTTACTCAAATCCACGGCACTTCGAGGGCCCAAACCAGCATTTGTCCTGGCTCTGCCCGAGTTTCGCAAACCCAACTTCCAAACCGTAGCGTTCAAACTGATGGACAGGGCTGGTGTTTTTCTGAAGCGGGCCGGCACCGTGATTTTTTCCGTGGCTGTAATCGTATGGGTGCTTGCATACTTCCCGCGCGGTGATTATGAAAATTCCATTCGCGCACCGGATGCGAGCAACCTGAGCGCCGAGGAGCTGGTTGAATTTGAAAATGAACTCGCTGCAAATCAAATGTCACAAAGTTGGCTTGGCCGCATGGGTAAATGGATAGAGCCTGTATTTGAACCACTGGGATGGGACTGGCGGGTATCGTCAGCCGTAATCGCGGGATTCCCCGCTCGCGAGGTAGTGGTTGCCGTTATGGGCACGCTTTATTCGGTTGGATCTGAAGCGGATGAAGGCAGTCTGACGGAAAAATTGCGGGCAGCCACCTGGCCGGACGGCAGGCTCATTTTTACACTTCCCATGGTAATGGGATTGTTGGTTTTTTACGCGTGGTGCCTGCAGTGCGCAGCAACCGTGGCTACCATCCGCCGCGAAACCAACAGCTGGCGCTGGCCTGTGTTTGCCTGGGTGTACATGACTGTTCTGGGTTACACAGGCGCATTGCTCATTTACCAGGTCGGCAGCCGCCTCTAGCCACATTGCAGAAATAGGCGTGGGACCCTTATCCAGCCTTTTGTGCCGTAACCGTCAGCAGCCATACTGAGCCGGAGCGCTTTACCCTCTCAAGTTGTTCGTTGCTGTAACTACTGATCTCGACAGGCCATTCCTTCAGCACAGTCGCATTGGGAGGATACTTTTCCAGTGGCGCATGATCCCGTCGCCAACACTGCATCACGACGTTCTGCCACTGCTGGGGTTTAAAATGGCTTCGTATCCGGGGCAGGTCCCCAATAATAAACATTTCGTGGCCATGAAAATGAATGGGGGCATCCAGGTAGATTTTTCCTCCGGGTTTCAAAACCCTCGAAACCTCTGCCAGACATTCAGCATAATCCGCGGATGCCCTGCCACGGGTGAATTTTTGCCCCCAATGTTCAAATGACTGGATTCCGAAAACCTGGTCGAAGGTGTTGTCTGGAAACGGAATTGCAGCCGCCGACCCATGCCCGCCCTGGTGCAGTTCAGCTTTTCTTGTAACCGGCTGAGCGGGATCGATCCCGGTCCAGAAACCACCGCTTCGAACAATCAGGTTCCTGGCGAGATTGAACCTTCCATAGCCAAGTTCCAGGCATTCCTGACCGCCGCAGTCAAAGAAATGAGCTTCTATTGAAGCAACCACGCACTTGCGCAATGGTGTGCCGAAATTGATCGAACACGCAGCTTTTTCACCGTCAAATACCCGACAATTCACGCATGCAATGTTCTGCAATCCGTCCGCATCGACCCAATAAGGCGATTGCCATCTAGTCCTGCATCGTCCCGGGGATATACGAAAAGTATGCCAACGTTTCAGTACTGAGTCTTTTAGGTGCCGCATTTCATCCCGTCGGAAAGTCCGCAAACCACAGTTGGCATTTCATCATCTTACTGTGTTCTTGAGACGAAAAAAAACCCGACCGAAGCCGGGTTATTCAATCAGTGACAACTTGAAGTCAGGCCTCGGCCACCTCGTCAGCACGTGGCCGGTCAACCAGTTCAACATAAGCCATGGGTGCATTATCCCCGGAACGGAAACCGCACTTTAGAATGCGCAGATAACCACCGGGGCGATCGACATAGCGAGGACCCAGTTCATTGAACAGCTTGGTGACGACATCTCGGTCACGCAAGCGGTTGAACGCCTGGCGCCGGTGCGCCACGCTATCTTCCTTGGCCAGGGTCAACAGGGGTTCAGCCACACGACGCAACTCCTTGGCCTTGGGAACTGTAGTCTTGATGATTTCATTCTGAAACAGTGATGCTGCCATGTTCCGGAACATCGCTTTGCGATGGGAACTGGTGCGATTCAGTTTCTTGCCTGATTTAAGGTGACGCATGATCTATTCTCTCTATGTCCGACATAGGCTCAACGATGAATCCCGTGATCAGGATTTCATCAGGCTGGCTGGCGGCCAATTATCCAGTTTCATGCCCAGCGACAACTCGTGGGATGCCAATACATCCTTGATTTCGGTGAGCGATTTCTTGCCCAGATTGGGGGTCTTCAGCAGTTCAACTTCGGTACGTTGCACCAGGTCGCCAATGTACAGAATGCTTTCTGCTTTGAGGCAATTGGCTGAGCGAACAGTCAACTCAAGATCATCGATGGGCCGCAACAATACGGGATCGATTTCCTGTGATTTCTGTTCCACCTCAACTTCCTGGCGGGCCTTGAAGTCGATGAATACGGAAAGCTGGTCAGCCAGGATATTGGCGGCAAGCTTCACCGCCTCTTCGCAATCAATGGTGGCATTGGTTTCAATGTCCAGCACCAGCTTGTCAAGGTTGGTGCGCTGCTCCACGCGAGCTGCGTCAACACTGTAGGCAACCTTGCGTACCGGACAGAATGAAGCATCCAGTTGCAGCCTGCCGATTGGACGGCTTTCCTGCTCACCAATGCGAGTCAATGCTGCAGGCTGGTAGCCTACTCCACGCGCGATTTTCAGCCGCATGTTGATGCTGCCGTTTTTGGTGAGGTTGCAAATCAGGTGATCCGGATTTACAACTTCAACGGTGTGATCAACCTGGATATCACTTGCTGTAACGGGGCCAGCGCCTGACTTGCTCAAAGTCAGAACAGCCTCGTCCCGGTCATGCATGCGCAAAGCTACGCCTTTCAGGTTCAGAAGAACCTCAATAATATCTTCCTGCAAACCTTCCACTGCCGTGTACTCATGCAGCACGCCATCCATTTCCACTTCGACAATGGCGCAACCCGGAATCGAAGACAGCAGGACACGACGAAGGGCATTGCCCAGGGTATGCCCGAATCCCCGCTCCAGCGGCTCAAGAATAATCCGTGCCCGGTTGGGGTTGACAGCATCAACTCCAACGGCACCAGGTTTTAACATGCTTTCAATAACACCCATCATATGGATGGCCCTCGCAATCGTTCATCATGATGTGAAATCCGGAAACGGTTTGAACCGACCTGTAGAACTTCACTTACTTGGAGTACAGCTCCACGATAAGGCTCTCGTTGATTTCCGCCGACAGATCAGCACGGTCCGGGTAAGCCTTCACGACACCAGCCATGTTTTGTGCATCGATTTCCAGCCATTCGGGCACCAGGTCCATTTCCTGGTTCAACGAGATGGCTTCCTTGATACGCAACTGATTCTTGGCCTTCTCACGAACGGCAACGGTATCTCCCGGCTGCACCATGTAAGAAGGAATGTTCACCGGCTTGCCATTCACCAACACACCTTTGTGAGTCACCAACTGGCGGGCCTGGGCGCGGGTAACGGCGAAACCGAGCCGATATACGATGTTATCCAGGCGCGTTTCCAACAAACGCAGCAGGTTTTCGCCGGTTGCGCCTTTCTGTTGGGCAGCCTTCTTGTAGTAGTTACGGAACTGGCGTTCCAGGATTCCATAAATGCGGCGCACTTTCTGCTTTTCGCGCAACTGTGCCGCATAGTCCGACAGGCGGGCGCGACGGGACGAGCCGTGCTGTCCAGGTGGCTGGTTCAACTTGCACTTTGATTCCAGTCCACGCGCCGGGCTTTTCAATTCCAGGTCAACGCCTTCACGGCGTGCCAGTTTACAGGTGGGTCCTATGTATCTTGCCATGATGCTGCTCCGTCAAACGCGACGCTTTTTGGGTGGCCGACATCCGTTGTGCGGAATCGGGGTCACGTCTGTGATATTGGTAATCTTGTAGCCGACTGCGTTCAGGGCACGTACGGACGATTCCCGCCCCGGGCCTGGGCCCTTTACACGTACTTCGAGGTTCTTCAAGCCATAATCCAGCGCTGCACGGCCCGCGGTTTCTGCGGCGACCTGCGCTGCGAAAGGGGTGCTCTTGCGGGAACCGCGAAATCCGGCACCGCCCGAAGTAGCCCAGGACAGGGCATTTCCCTGCCGGTCGGTGATGGTGATGATCGTATTGTTGAAAGAAGCATGCACATGGGCGATACCATCGACCACTGTCTTTTTGACCTTCTTCCGCTTGATCGCTTTAGCCATTTATCTATCCGCCTAGTTTGCTGTTTTCCGGCCAGCCATGTGATTGCTCACCTGGTTAGTTCCGGCATCTGTTCAGGTGCGACTCATTACCGCTTGATGGGACGCCGCGGACCTTTGCGGGTACGCGCATTGGTTTTGGTTTGTTGCCCACGTACCGGCAAACCACGACGATGACGCAGGCCACGGTAGCAACCCAGATCCATCAGGCGCTTGATATTCATGGCAACTTCACGGCGCAAATCGCCTTCAACCGGAAAACGCGCCACTTCTGCGCGAATGCTTTCTACCTCGGATTCGGTGAGATCGCGGATCTTGGTTTCAGGCTTGACGCCAGCTGCTGCGCAGATCTCCATGGCACGGGTTTTTCCAATGCCGTAAACCGAAGTCAAGCCCACCCAAGTGTGCTTTTGAACCGGTAAATTGACTCCTGCAATACGAGCCATGTCAACAAACTCCTTTCCTTAGCGTACCGCGCAAGTAAACGGCACATTATATCGAATCAAATGAGCAGGCAAAAGCCTGTTATTGCTCCGGATTCTGCTCAACCCTGGCGCTGCTTGTGCTTCTTGTCGGTGCAAATGACAAAAAGAACCCGCTTGCGACGAACAATTTTGCAGTTCCGGCAAATTTTCTTCACTGATGCCTGCACTTTCATTTCATTTCTCCCAAACTTCCATACCGGCTACGCAATGCACCCGGAGCGGACCCGCAGTTTGCGGGTGTTACCAGGCTTAGCGCCGGACAACGCCGGAACGGCCGTAAGATTTCAAATTAGCCTTTTTCATGAGGCTGTCATACTGGTGTGATATCAGGTGCGCCTGTACCTGGGCAATAAAGTCCATGATCACCACCACGACAATCAGGACGGAAGTTCCACCAAAATAAAATGGCACCGACCAGACAACCTGGAGAATGTCCGGCAGCAGACACACCGCAACCAGGTAGATAGACCCCACCATGGTCAATCGAGTCAATACGAAGTCGATGTAATCAGCAGTCTGCCTTCCTGGACGGATCCCCGGAATGAAGGCCCCTGACTTTTTCAGGTTGTCAGCCGTTTCTTTTGAGTTGAACACCATGGCGGTGTAAAAGAAGCAAAAGAAGATGATCAGGCCTGAATAAAGGATCGTGTAAGCCAGGTTTCCTGGCGCCAGTGCCGCGGCCACATCCGTTAGCCAACCAACATCGCCCGAACCACTGAACCAGGTGGCCAGAGTTGACGGGAAAATAACAATACTGGACGCGAAAATGGCCGGGATCACACCGGACATGTTTACTTTCAGTGGCAGGTGAGTCGACTGATTCTGGTAAGCGACCCGTCCCTGCCGTTGCGCGTAATTCACTGTGATCCGGCGCTGACCGCGCTCAACCCGCACTACAAAATAGATTACGCCCAGTATCAGAGCCAGGATCAGCAATGTCGCCGGAATACTCAATTGGCCGGTATTCACCAGTTCAAGCGTACCAGCCACAGCGCGTGGCAATCCGGCGACAATACCCGCGAAAATAATCAGCGAAATACCGTTACCGACACCGCGCTCGGTGATCTGCTCACCCAGCCACATCAGGAAAATGGTTCCTGCCGTCAGCGACACCATGGCGGTGAACAGAAACCCTACGCCGGGATTCATAACCACGGCGGTCTGTCCCTGCAGGGCAAAAGCCACACCTCCGGCCTGCACTGCCGCCAGTACCACAGTGAAATACCTTGTGTACTGCGTGATTTTCTGGCGACCGCTGGAGCCTTCCTTTTTCAGTTGTTGCAACTGTGGTACCGCACTGCTCATCAATTGAATGATGATGGATGCAGAAATGTACGGCATCACACCCAGCGCAAACAGCGAGAAGCGCTCCAAAGCACCGCCGGTGAACAGATTGAACACGTCCACAATAGTGCCCTGCTGCGAGTTCATGAACTGCAACAGCGCCTGCGGGTTTACACCCGGCACAGGAATGAATGTACCAATACGGTAGATGATCAGGGCCACGAACACGAACAGCAGCCTTTGCCGCAATTCGGTAAGCCGGCCCAGTCCGCCCAGCGTATCCGCCATCTGTGAAGGGCTGCGTGACATTATTCTACCTTGCCACCCGCTGCTTCTATCGCAGCCCTGGCACCTTCGCTGACTTTCAGGCCAGAAACAGTCACTGCACGCTCAATGGCACCCGTATTGATGATCTTTACATTGCGGATTGCATGCCCAACAACCCCTTCCTGTTTCAATGCTTCAAGGTCAATAACGTCTGCCTTCATTACCTGCACCTGGTACAGACGGATTTCTGCGTTGAAACGCGCGGTACGGGAGGTAAAACCTCGTTTCGGAAGACGCCGTTGCAATGGCATCTGGCCGCCTTCAAACCCCACCTTGTGGAAACCGCCTGCACGGGAGGTCTGGCCTTTGTGACCACGGCCTGCGGTTTTTCCGAGACCTGATCCGATGCCACGACCAACGCGCTTGCGAGACTTTTTGGAGCCCGGAGCCGGACTGAGTGTATTGAGTTTCATTTAAGTACTTTCCTGTGTTCGGGTTCGCAGAGTAAAGCCGACGCATGAATCCAGACGTCAGACTTCTTCCACTCGTACCAGGTAATCGATCTTGTTGACCATGCCGCGCACCGAAGGAGTGTCCTCCAGTACTACGGTCTGGTGTATTTTTTTCAGCCCCAGGCCGCGCACACAATCACGGTGCTTGGGCAACTTGCCGTGATAGGATCGCACCAGTGTCACAGCGATTTGCTTTGTATTTTTTCCGGCCATGATAATCAGCCTACCTTTGCCAAGATTTCATCAACTGATTTGCCACGTTTGGCCGCAATGGCATCCGGGCTCTGCATCGCCTGCAAACCTTTGATGGTTGCCCGAACCAGGTTGATGGGATTGTTTGAACCAACACTTTTGGCCAGTACGTTGTGCACGCCAACAGTTTCAAGTACTGCGCGCATGGCGCCGCCGGCGATGACACCGGTACCTTCCGATGCCGGCTGCATATAAATGCGCGAACCCGAATGACGGGCTTTTACGGCATGCCACAAAGTTCCTTCGCGCAGGTTTACGTTGATCATGTTGCGGCGCGCCTTTTCCATGGACTTCTGAATAGCCACTGGCACTTCACGGGCCTTGCCGTAACCAAAGCCAACCTTGCCATTGCCGTCACCAACCACACTCAGGGCGGTGAAACCAAAAATGCGGCCACCTTTGACCACCTTGGCAACACGATTGACTGCAACCAGCTTTTCCATCAAGCCGTCGCCGTTTTCTCTATCCATGTTTGACATACTATTTACCTGTTTCGCCTGGCCCTTGGGCCGCTATCAGAATTTCAGACCGCTTTCACGCGCGGCATCTGCCAGCGCCTTGATACGTCCGTGGTAACGGAAGCCGGAACGATCGAATGCAACATCCGTCACACCGGCTGCAACAGCCCGCTCAGCAATCGTTTTGCCAACTGCCTCAGCAGCTCCCTTGTTGTTGGTGCCTTTCAGGCCTTCACGCACGTCCGCTTGCAATGTAGATGCGGCGGCAACGACATTTCCACCATCGGCGCTGATCACCTGCGCATAGATGTGCCGGCCACTGCGGTGCACCGTAAGCCTGGCAACGCCCAGCCGGCGGATGTGTTCGCGGGACTTTCTGGCCCTGCGCAAACGTGCTGACTTTTTCGTATTCATTCCACTTTCCTCATGGTCTGCCCGGTACCGAATGTTTAGCCCGGGAAGCGATGCCTCTTTGACTTGTCGGGTTAAGCCTTCTTGGCTTCCTTGCGGACCACTACTTCATCCGCATACCGAACGCCTTTTCCTTTATAGGGTTCAGGTGGACGATAAGCGCGGATTTCAGCCGCAACCTGACCAACCCGCTGCTTGTCACAACCTTTCACAATAATTTCAGTCTGGCTCGGAGCTTCGATGGTGATTCCTTCCGGCGCCTTGTACTCAACCGGATGCGAAAACCCCAGCGCCAGTGACAGAGTGTTACCCTGAACCTGGGCACGATAACCCACACCAACCAGGGTCAGCTTCTTCTCAAACCCTGCAGAAACACCGGTAACCAGGTTGTTAACCAGGGCCCGGAAGGTTCCTGCCATGGCCTGGTTGCTGCCACTCACAGATTTAACCGTGATGGTCTTGTCTTCCTGCTCCAGAACCACTGAAGGGTGCAACTGTACGCCGAGCGTACCCTTGGGACCCTTGACATTGACTGCGCCGTCAACAATTTTCAGTTCCACACCCGACGGCAGGTTGATGGGAGCTTTTGCAACGCGTGACATGCTTATCTCCTTAGGTGACTACGCACAGGACTTCGCCACCCTGCCCTTCGGCACGGGCCGTGGCATCCGTCATGATGCCGCGGGACGTGCTGACGATGGCGGTACCCAGGCCATTGAGGATCTTGGGCAGGTCTTCCTTGCCACGATAGGTCCTCAATCCGGGACGGCTGACGCGTTGAATCGAAGTGATGACACCCTTGCCCTGGAAATACTTGAGTGTGATTTCCAGCGTCGGTTTGCCGTCTGTTTCCATGGTGCGAAAATCGGCGATGTAACCCTCGTCCTTCAACACCTGTGCAATACCGGATTTAGTTTTTGATGCCGGCATCACAACTGATTTCTTGTTGACGGATTGGGCATTGCGAATCCGGGTCAGCATGTCCGCGATAGGATCATTCATGCTCATTGTTCTGTCCTCTTTACCAGCTGGCCTTGCGCAAACCAGGCACGTCACCGCGCATGGCCGCTTCGCGAAGCTTGTTTCTGCTTAAGCCGAACTTGCGATAGAAACCGCGGGGCCGGCCTGATAATGCACAACGGTTGCGCTTGCGTGACGCACTGGAGTCGCGCGGCAATTTCTGCAGGCGGAACATGGCGTCCTGCTGCACTTCAAAACTCACGTTCGGGTCTGAAATAACCGCTTTGAGCTCAGCGCGCTTGCTGGCGTGACGAACGACCAGCGCTGCGCGGCGCTTTTCACGGTTGATCATTGATTTCTTTGCCATCTTTGAATCCTTGGTTATTTCGCGCGGAACGGAAAGTTGAAGGCCTGCAACAATGCCAACGCCTCTTCATTACTCTTTGCAGTCGTCGCAATGGTCACATCCAGCCCGCGAATCATGTCGATCTTGTCGTAGTCAATTTCCGGGAACATGATCTGCTCTTTCACGCCCATGCTGTAATTGCCGCGACCATCAAAGGAACGGCGGTTCAAGCCGCGGAAGTCGCGAATACGCGGTATGGCGACATTTACCAGCCGATCCAGGAACTCATACATCCGCTCCCGGCGCAAAGTCACCTTGCAGCCAACCGGCCAGCCGTCACGAATCTTGAAACTCGCGACAGACTTCCTGGCATTGGTAACCACAGGCTTCTGTCCGGCAATTGCTGTCATATCACCGACGGCACGATCCATCACCTTCTTGTCGGCAACGGCTTCACCCACGCCCATGTTCAGAGCGATCTTGGTGATTCTCGGCACCTGCATCACGTTGTCATAGCCAAACTGTTCCATCATTTGTGGAACAACGACTTCTTTGTAATATGTCTGCAATCTTGACATTGCCTTCTTTCCTGTCTGTTTGCGCGGTTTGATTTTCGATGGCCGCTCAAAACCTGATCAACCTGTGTCACAAGCTGCCCGTACGAGCCTGCTAACCCAGCGCCAAAAATCAAATACTAAATATCGACTACTTCGCCATTGGACCGGAAAACGCGAACTTTCTGCCCGTCATCCAGCAATTTGAAGCTCACGCGATCGGCCTTGCCGGTCGCTGCGTTGTAAACTTGCACATTGGAAACATGAATCGGCGATTCTTTTTCGACGATGCCGCCGGCCTGGTTCAGGCTCGGGTTCGGCTTCTGGTGTTTTTTCACCATGTTCACGTTTTCCACCAGCAGCTGGTCATCGCCCAATACCCGCAACACGTGACCACGCTGGCCTTTGCTGCGCCCGGCGATTACAACTACCTCGTCACCTTTTTGAATTCGTTTCATTTCCTGGCTCCTCTCAATTGCGCCTGGCGCTCACAGCACTTCAGGGGCAAGCGAGACAATCTTCATGAACTTTTCAGAACGCAGCTCGCGGGTTACAGGCCCGAAAATACGCGTTCCAATGGGCTCGTTCTTGTTGTCCAGCAATACTGCGGCGTTGCCGTCAAAGCGGATCAGCGAGCCGTCGCCACGACGAACACCTGAGCGGGTACGTACCACTACGGCGTTATACACTTCGCCTTTCTTCACCTTGCCGCGCGGGATGGCGTCTTTCACGGTCACCTTGATCACGTCACCAATGCGTGCGTAACGGCGCTTCGACCCGCCCAGCACCTTGATACACATGACCTGCCTGGCGCCACTGTTGTCCGCTGCTGCCAGCATGCTTTGCATCTGAATCATCTTGAATATCCTCGATTAATATCGGCTGACCTAAGCCCGTCAGAGCTGTGGTGCCCGCTCCAATATTTCCACGACACGCCAGGACTTGGTCTTGGATATCGGCCGGCACTGCACGATTTTCACCAGGTCACCCTGGCCGCAGCTGTTGTCCTCATCATGCGCGTGCACTTTCGACGTACGCTTGATGTACTTGCCATACAGCGGGTGCTGAACCTGCCGTTCAATCTTGATGGTCACAGTCTTGTCAGCCTTGTTGCTGACGACGCGCCCAACTTTGCTGCCCTGCAGGGCTTCATTGGTGCTCATGCCGCAGTACCTTCTTTGGATTTCTGGTTGAGTACGGTGTTGACACGCGCGATGTCCTTGCGGACGCGACGCAGTTCATGCGGCTTGGTCAGCTGGCCGGTTCCTTTCTGCATGCGCAGGTTGAACTGCTCACGCAATAGACCGGACAGTTGCTCGCGCAACTCCTTCTCACTCTTGGCTTTCAATTCTTGTGCGTTCATCACAGCACAGACCTCTTGACAAATGTGGTGCTCACCGACAGTTTGGCTGCAGCCAGTCCGAATGCTTCCCGGGCCGCTTCTTCACTGACGCCCTGAATTTCATACATCACCCGTCCGGGCTGAATCGGAGCTACCCAATATTCAACGTTACCCTTGCCCTTACCCATTCGAACTTCAACGGGTTTTTTGGTGATCGGTTTGTCCGGAAATACGCGGATCCACAACTTGCCACCGCGTTTTACATAGCGCGTGATGGCACGACGTGCAGCTTCGATCTGGCGAGCGGTCACGAATCCATGGGTGGTGGCCTTCAGGCCAAACTCACCAAAGCTGACGCGATTGCCAACATGCGCCAGGCCACTGTTACGACCTTTTTGCTGTTTCCTGAATTTTGTACGCTTGGGTTGCAGCATTTTCCAATCTCCTAACCGGCATTAGCCTGGTTGCGCTTCTCGTTGGCAGCGCTGTCGTAAAGGTTGAAAACTTCACCTTTATAAATCCAGACCTTGACGCCCAGTACTCCGTAGGTTGTCCGTGCCTCGACAAACCCGTAATCGACATCCGCGCGCAGGGTATGCAATGGCACACGGCCTTCGCGGTACCATTCACTGCGGGCGATATCTGCGCCGTTCAAACGGCCAGATACACAAACCTTGATTCCCAGCGCGCCGAGACGCATGGTGTTACCGACGGCGCGCTTCATGGCGCGACGAAACATGATGCGGCGCTCGAGCTGCTGGGCAATTCCCTCGGCAACCAGCTGTGCATCCAGCTCGGGCTTGCGGATCTCGGCAACCGTAATGTGCGTCGGCACACCCATCAATTGGGTAACTTCACGACGCAGGGTTTCGATATCCTCGCCCTTCTTGCCAATGACGATACCGGGCCGGGCGGTGTGTATCGTGATCCGGGCTGACTTGGCCGGGCGCTCGATCTGGATACGGCTCACTGCAGCCTGGGCCAGACGCTTTTGCAGGAACGTCCGCACTTCGATGTCTGATATCAGCTGCTCAGCGTAATCGCCCTTGTTGGCGAACCACGTTGAGTTCCAGTCTTTCGATATGCCCAGTCGGATACCGGTTGGATGTACCTTCTGACCCATTATGCTTGTCCCGTGTTGTTGCTGTCCGCGACCAGCACCGTAATGTGACTGGTACGCTTGAAAATTCGTGCACCGCGGCCTTTCGCACGTGCCCGGCCACGCTTCAGAATCGGACCTTCATCAACCATGATGGTCGCGACTTTGAGCTCGTCGATATCCGCTCCGTCGTTGTGTTCAGCATTGGCAACCGCCGACAGCAGCACTTTCTTGACCATGTGCGCTGCTTTCTTCGGGCTGAACGCCAGCAACTGCTCGGCTTTTTCCACCGGCATGCCACGAACCTGGTCTGCTACCAATCTCGCCTTCTGGGGAGAGATTCGCGCATTTCTCAAAATGGCTTTAGCTTGCATATTGCTGATACCTACTTGGTTTTGCGGTCGCCGGAGTGCCCGCGGAATGTGCGGGTTGCGGCGAATTCACCCAGCTTGTGACCGATCATCTGGTCATTGACCAGGATGGGCACGTGCTGGCGGCCGTTATGGACCGCAATCGTCAGCCCCACCATTTCCGGCAGGATCATGGAACGACGCGACCATGTCTTGATCGGGCGCTTGTTGTTGGTCTCAACGGCATCACTGACCTTCTTGGCCAGGTGATGATCGATGAACGGTCCTTTCTTGATCGAACGTGGCATGGCTTTACCTGTTATTTACCGGAACGACGGCGAACAATCATGCTGTTCGTGCGTTTGTTCTTGCGGGTCTTGTAACCCTTGGTCGGAACACCCCAAGGCGTAACCGGGTGACGACCACCTGAAGTGCGGCCTTCGCCACCACCGTGCGGATGGTCAACCGGGTTCATGGCAACGCCACGAACGGTCGGGCGAATGCCCTTCCAGCGCTTGGCGCCCGCTTTACCCAGTTTTTCCAGGTTATGTTCCGAGTTGGAAACTTCACCGATGGTTGCGCGGCAACGGGCCTGCACTTTGCGCATTTCACCCGACCGCAAACGGAGGGTTGCATGCTGTCCTTCACGCGCTACGAGTTGCACCGCGGCGCCGGCGCTACGTGCCAGCTGCGCACCTTTTCCAGGGGTCAGTTCGACGCAATGTACAACTGAGCCGACCGGGATATTGCGCAGTGGCAGCGTGTTACCCGGCTTTATCGCCGCATCCCGGCCGCTCTGCACTTCATCGCCTGCGTGCACACCTTTCGGCGCAATGATGTAGCGTCGCTCGCCGTCCACATAAAGAACCAGCGCAATGTGAGCTGTTCTGTTCGGATCGTACTCAATGCGCTCCACCCGGCCTTTGATGCCGTCCTTGTCGCGCTTGAAGTCAACCACGCGGTAGTGCTGCTTGTGACCACCACCTTTGTGTCGTGTTGTAATACGCCCCGCATTATTGCGCCCGCCAGTACGCGACTTGGGCTCTGTCAAAGCCTCCCAAGGACCACCTTTGTGCAGGTGATCATGCTTGACCTGGACTACGCCACGCCGGCCTGGTGATGTCGGTTTTGCCTTTACAATAGCCATGAATCTGGTCCTTAAGCTGATTCGCCGCCGAGGAAGTCGATTGCCTGCCCTTCCTGCACGCGAACGTAAGCCTTTTTCCAATCGCTGCGCTTGCCAGGGCGGTTGCGGAACGACTTGTTCTTGCCCTTTACGTTAACAATGCGAACGGATTCAACATTAACGCCAAACAGCAATTCAACCGCATCCCGAACTTCGGACTTTTCTGCGTCCGTTACCACCTTGAAAACATACTGGTTACTCTGCTCGCCAACGCGGGTTGTCTTTTCGGTAACTCGCGGAGCCAGCAGAACCTGCATCAATCTGTTGTTGCTCATCCCAACCACTCCTGGACTTTACCAACCGCATCAACGGTCATGATCACTTTTTCTGAACCCACCAGGCTTACCGGATCGAGACCTTCCACATCCAGAACATAAACCCCAGGCAGATTACGTGAAGCCAGGAATACGCTCTCGTCGATTTCATTGGTGACGATCAGGCCGGTTGAAAATTCCAGCCCAGCCAATTTTTCGATCAATTCCTTGGTCTTCGGGCCGCTCAGTTCGAAAGACTCAACCACAATCAGACGATCCTGACGAACCAGTTCAGACAGAATTGACTGGATGGCGCCGCGATACATCTTGCGGTTGACCTTCTGTGAATGGTCACGGGGTACTGCCGCAAACGTCGTGCCACCACCCCGCCAAATCGGGCTGCGGATTGTGCCTGCACGTGCACGTCCCGTGCCTTTCTGTTTCCAGGGCTTCTTGCCGCCACCGGAAACCGCGGAACGGTTTTTCTGCGCCTTGGTGCCGGCGCGTGCACCTGCCATGTAGGCAGTCACGACCTGGTGGACCAGCGCCTCCGAAAAGTCACGACCAAACGTGGCTTCGGAAACCTTGATCTCATTGCCACCAGCTACTGCGAGTTGCATGGTCTTCTCCTCAATTCACTTTCACGGACGGACGAACCGTCACGTGTCCACCCGGTGCTCCCGGTACTGCGCCTTTGATCAGCAGCAGGTTCCGCTCAGCATCCACGCGAACGATTTCAAGATTCTGGGTGGTCACCTGCTCATCGCCCATGTGACCGGCCATTTTTTTGCCTTTGAATACACGGCCCGGTGACTGGTTTTGCCCGATCGATCCGGGAGCTCGATGCGACACCGAGTTACCGTGAGTGGCATCCTGGGTACGGAA
The DNA here is from genome assembly GCA_964470455.1 of uncultured Wenzhouxiangellaceae bacterium. Taxonomy (GTDB): domain Bacteria; phylum Pseudomonadota; class Gammaproteobacteria; order Xanthomonadales; family SZUA-36; genus JAWXBM01. The sequence goes on along the minus strand of CAYYCX010000017.1, from coordinate 1,047 downwards.
GTTGTGACGCTTCACGGCACCCGCAAAACCTTTGCCCTTGCTGGTTCCGGTGACATCGACCTTTTCACCGGCTTCAAACATGGTAACGGTGAATTCAGCGCCAGCAGCGAGGTCATCACCCTGGCCTTCCGGCAGACGAAACTCCCACAGCCCTTCGCCTGCTTCTACTCCCGCAGCAGCGAACTTGCCTTTGGCGGGCTTGTTCAGCAAGCTTGCACGACGGGTACCCGTGGTGATCTGGACCGCACGATAACCATCCACTTCATTTGTCTTGACCTGGGTTACACGGTTCGGACCTGCTTCGATAACAGTTACCGGAACGCTGTCACCTTCTTCGGTGAATACGCGCGTCATGCCACGCTTTCGCCCAATTATTCCAATCTTCATCGCTTATGCCTTCTTTCAGCCAAGGGCCGCCCAATGCTTTCCGATCAGTACAGTTTGATCTGTACGTCAACGCCAGCAGCCAAATCCAGTTTCATCAGTGCATCCACGGTCTTGTCGTTGGGATCCACGATGTCCATCAAGCGTTTGTGCGTGCGGGTTTCGTACTGATCACGCGCGTCCTTGTTGACGTGCGGAGAAATCAAAACGGTACACCGCTCGATCTTGGTGGGCAGAGGAATCGGACCCAACACCTGGGCACCGGTACGCTTCGCGGTTTCCACGATTTCAGCCGCCGAACGATCAATCAGGCGATGATCAAACGCTTTCAGCCGGATGCGGATTCTCTGGTCAGCCATCTATATGTACTCGCTATTACTCGTCAAAAATCGCGTCACACTATGTGGGTGACGCGTGATAGTTGTTACTCGAAGATCTTGGCGACGACGCCGGCACCCACGGTGCGGCCACCCTCGCGGATCGCAAAACGCAACCCATCTTCCATCGCGATCGGTGCAATCAACGTCACCACCATCTGGATGTTGTCGCCCGGCATCACCATCTCAACACCTTCCGGCAACTCCACCGCACCCGTTACGTCCGTCGTGCGGAAGTAAAACTGCGGCCGGTACCCCTTGAAGAAAGGCGTGTGACGACCACCCT
>CAYYCX010000016.1:0-55928 GCA_964470455.1 uncultured Wenzhouxiangellaceae bacterium | reverse complement strand
GTCGGGAACATCCGAGGAGCGGACAGGGAGTCTCGAGCGTCCGCTGGAACAGGAATACCCAGCGCTGCCGCGGAGGCACGTAGTGAACTAGCACAAAGGCTGCGCGATGGGCTCCAAGCGTCCGCTGGAAGAGCATGTGGCGCCGCTCACGCGAAGGTAGCTGAACTACTAGCACGGCGATGGCACATGACTGCATTGGCCCAGTATCAATTGTCGAAGGAATTTCAAGCGTGCCCGGCAAGGAACTGCCCGTAAGCGGATGCCGCACGATATTTACAGTCCGAGGGCAAAATGCTAGCGTGGCGACACTCTCTTCGCAGGGGATAAAACGCATCATGCCCGGGCGGCTGTCCTTGCTGCTTTTGCTTGTGTTCTCCGTTTCAGTCTTCACCATCAACGATGCCCAGGCCGGACGTCGCGGCGTGCGTGTGGATGCCGGCGCCTGGAACCTGCCGCAGGAAATTTCCCTGGGTGGCGGTTCCGGCGCGTGCCCGGAAGCGGGCTGGGATGCATCGGTTCCGGTATTTGAACCGGGCCCCACCATTTTCTGGGGCTGGGTGGACTGGATGGACCTCGAATTCAGGACCAGCGGCTTTGAGGGGCTTGATACCTTCACCTGCCAGACTTCCAAGCCCTACACGCCAGGCGCACAGCCCGACGAATACCTGAACGAAGCGGCCTTTCCCGCGGATGAAGCCGAACTGGGCGCGCTAGTTGGCGACAATACCGACAATGCCGTGCATGCCATCCGCTATTCCTTCACCGGCGAGTCGAACGGCCAGATCTACGGCCGCCAGTGGACTTTCTACTTTTTCTCCAACGGCGACACGGTTGTTGCCCTGCATGGAGTGCAGCCCGCGCAGGCCACCTATGAATGGATCCATGACCATGCCAACCTGCAGTATGTCTGGCGGGCAGAGGACGATCCGTACTGGGACGGTGAATATTTCTGTTTCTACGATGGTGGCGGATTTCCCGTGTTTTCCGGCACCTGCGAGCCCGCCCCTCCGCCTCCGCCGGAGTATATTTTTGATGACAGTTTTGAATAACTCCGTGTGCGGATGACAGCTGTGCTGGCGGCTCAAGGGCACCATGGCTGCTGAGCTGCCAGCTTCATCGCCCGCCCGTTACCGGGCTTTCATCAGCTACTCGCATGCCGATGAGCGAACAGCGGCGCGGTTGCACCGACGGCTGGAAAGCTACCGCCTGCCGCCCAACCTCAGGCAAGCACCGGGGCATGTCGTCAGGTACCCCCTGCGCCCGGTATTCCGTGATCGTGACGAACTGGCGACTTCTTCCTCTCTGGGCGAGGCGATACTTGCAGCATTGCGGGAGTCGGCAGTGCTGGTGGTGATCTGCTCACCCAAAGCCGTGACCTCACGCTGGGTGAACGAGGAAATCCGCACTTTCCGGAAACTCCATCCGGATCGACCCGTGTTTGCCTTCGTGGCGCGTGGTGAACCGGGCGATGACCCGCGCACTAAGCCCGCATCCGCGGCCTTGCCGCTGATGCTGTTGTTGCAGGATGTGGATCAACCGGATGGCCCGCTGGGTGAGCCTCTCGCTGCCGATGCGCGGTCTGCCGGCGATGGCTTCAACCTGGCTTTCCTGAAGCTGGCTGCCGGCCTGCTGGGTGTCCCGTTTGACCAGTTGCGCCGCCGTGAGGCCCGGCGAAGACAGCGGCAGCGGGCCGTGGCCCTGGGCACGTCGGTCGCCCTGATGACCGTATTCGCGGTGCTGGCCTGGCGCGCCACCGTGGCGCGCAACGAAGCGCAGGCTGCGCGAGCGCAGGCGGAACTGGAACTGCTGTCGGAACGCGAAACCCGCAATTTCCTGCTGTCGGTATTCAAGCTGGCCGACCCCAGCGAGGCGCGCGGGCAAAACGTCACCGTGCGCGAAGTGCTGGACCGCGCGGTACTGCGCATCGACAGCACGCCCTTCAGCCGGCCGGTGATCAAGTCGCGCTTCCTGGCCACCATGGGTCAGGCCTATTCCAGCCTGGGGCTGAACCGGCGTGGCGTCGAGTTGCTGGAGCAGTCCATTGCTGCTTTGCCGGCCGGCAGCGTCCAGCCGGAAGACCTGCAGCAGGAAATCGACAGCCGTATCGAACTGGCGGACATTCATTTCGACATGGGCGATTACGCCGCTGCCCTTGCTGCCCTGAATGCCCTGCCGAAGCCGCGGTTGTCGGCATTGCAGCGGGCCCAGGCCAGCAACATCCAGGGTGATGTGTTGGCCTACCAGCAGCAGGATGCTCAAGCCCTGGAGGCCTACCAACTGGCGCTGGAGCAATTGGCTGAAGCTGATGTTTCCGCTGCAGAGGTTGCTGCCTCTGTCAAGGGCCGCAGCCTGGGCGGCATGGCTTTGCTCAGCCTGTTTGCCGGAGACGCCGACCGGGCGCAACAGCTTTATGGCGAAGTGATCGATATTCTTGTGCCCGCATTCGGCGAAGCGCACCCCGATTCCATCTGGGCGATGATTTCCTGGGGCTCGGCGGCTTACGCCAATAATGACCCGGAGGTGGCGCGGGATGCCTGGGAGCGAGTGCTGCGAACGGCTGAGCGGGTGCTGGGAACGGCCAATACGGAAGTGGCTACCATCAAGAGCAACCTGGGGCGGCTGGAGCTGGAAAGCGGTAACTACCTGGTGGCGGAATCGCTGCTGGCGGATGCGTTGCGGATTGACCGGGAGCATCGGGTTGAAGATTTTGATGACCTGAGTTTCACGCTGTTCAACCTGGCGTTGGCGCGCTGGGCGCTGGATCAGCTGGCGGAAGCTTCGGCGTTGCTGGAAGAGGGGGCGCGCATCGCCGGCAGCGCGGGGCACCGAATGCTGGGTCCGATCCTGATTGCCCGGGCGGAACTGGCTTGTGCGGCTGGGGATCCTGAGCGAGGGCTGGAACTGGTAAATGATGGCCTGGAACAGGTTCGGCAGCACCACGGTGAAACTGACTGGCGTTATGACCAGGGTTTGCTGGTGCAGGCTTATTGCCGTTCGCTGCTGGATGATTCTGTTGCGGACGATAGTGCCCGGGGTGCCGCTTGCCGCTTGTTGGAGCGCTGGCCTGATCCCGGTTGGTTTAACCAGCAAGCTTTGCGACTTGGTGCTGCTCTCCAACTAAACGCTGATTCCGGAAATTGCGACTACTGAATTGATGCAGTCTCCTGCCCTCGGTGAATCCGTTGTTAAGCTACCTTCGCGTGAGCGGCGCCACATGCTCTTCCAGCGGACGCTCGAGACTCCCTGTCCGCTCCTCGGATGTTCCCGACATCCGAGGCCGCTGGAAGAGCATGTGGCACCACTCCCGCTAGCGTTTCAAAGTCTTTCGACGCGAGCAGCCGGGCGGCAGGAGTTTCTTGCCGGGCACTCGGCTGTCGGGAACAGCCGAGTAGCGCACATGGATGTCTTGAGCGTGCCCGGCAAGGAACTGCCTGCGACCGGATGCGGCTCGCAGCTAGCCCAAAATCTTCCCATTCCGAAGCAATAGCGCACAGGGATTTCCCGAGCGTGCCCGAGAAGGAAATCCCGGGCCGGCGTTCCGCAGGGCTGGATCTTCGGCAGCTTCTAGGCCTTGGCCAACTCCACCTTCGTCACCCGCTGGAAGCCGCGCGGCAGCTTGCGGCCACGCTGCGCGCGTTCGCCGCGGAAATGGTCGATGTCTTTCTCGCCCATGCGCAGGTAGCGCTGGCCAGCCCACACCAGGATCTCGTCCTTTTCGCCGATCACCACAGTCCCAACCACCACTTCCTCTCCCGACTTCAAACGCTTCGGCGGAATATTGATCAGTTTGTTGCCCTTGCCCTTGGCCAGTTCCGGCACGTCGCCGAGCGGGAAAGCCAGCAGGTAGCCGTCGGAAGTCACGCAGATCACCGTGCTCGAAGCGTCCGGAACGATGCCCGCGGGCTCCACCGGCAGCGCGCCGCTGGGCAGTGAAATCATCGCCTTGCCCGCTTTCATGCGGCTGTGCAGGTTTTCCAGTTGGGTGACAAAGCCGTAGCCGAATGAGCTTGCGAGCAACACCTTGCGCTGCGGATCACCCGCCAGGCACCAGAGGAAACCGGCGCCGTCGGCCGGACTGAAGCGGCTGCTCAAAGGCTCGCCCAGGCCACGCGCTGAAGGCAGCGAGTGCGCGGTCAGGGCATAGGCGCGCCCGGATGCATCGAGGAACACTGCCTGCTCGTTGCTGCGCCCCTGGGCGCTATGCTGGTATTCGTCGCCGGCGCGGTAGCCGAGAGCAGCCGCGTCGATGTCGTGACCCTTGGCCGCACGCACCCAGCCGGCTTTGGAGAGCACGATGGTAACCGGCTCGGACGGCACCAGGTCTTCCTGCTTCAGCGCCTGGGCGGATTCACGCGCCACGATGGGCGAACGGCGTTCGTCGCCATAGGCTTCGGCGTCTTCGAGCAGTTCTTTCTTGATCAGCGTTTTCAAACGCGCCTTGGAGCCCAGCACCTGTTCGATGGATTTGCGTTCTTCCTCCAATTCGTCCTGTTCGCCGCGAATGCGCATTTCTTCGAGTTTGGCCAAATGCCGCAGTTTCAGCTCGAGAATTGCTTCAGCCTGGGTTGCTGTCAGATTGAAGGTTTTCATCAGGACGGGTTTGGGTTCATCCTCGGTGCGGATGATGCGGATCACCTCGTCGATGTTGAGGAAGGCGATCAGCAGGCCTTCCAGGATATGCAGCCGGTCCACCACCTGGTCGAGGCGGTGGTTCAGCCGCCGCGTGACCGTATCCATGCGGAATTCCAGCCACTCTTTCAAAAGGCCGCGCAGGTCCATCACCCGCGGTTTGAGGTTCACGCCGATGATGTTCAGGTTGATGCGGTAATTGCGCTCCAGGTCGGTGGTGGCGAACAGGTGGTTCATCAGCTGTTCCACATCCACGCGGTTGGAGCGCGGCACGATTACCAGCCGGGTGGGGTTTTCGTGGTCGGATTCATCGCGCAGGTCTTCCACCATCGGCAGCTTCTTGGCCTGCATCTGCGCGGCAATCTGCTCCAGCACCTTGGCCGGCGATACCTGGTGGGGCAGGGCGGTGATGACGATCTCACCGTCTTCGCGCTCGTAAATGGCGCGCATCTTCACTGAGCCGTTGCCGGTCTCGTACATGGCGCGGATTTCGTCGGGCGGTGTGATGATCTCGGCCTCGGTGGGGAAGTCCGGGCCTTTGATGTGCTCGCAGATTTCGGCCACCGTGGCCTTGGGCTCATCCAGCAGCCGGATACAGGCGCTCACCACCTCGCGCAGGTTGTGCGGCGGAATATCGGTGGACATGCCCACGGCGATGCCCATGCCGCCGTTCAGCAACACGTTGGGCAGGCGCGCTGGCAGCAGCGCCGGTTCTCTCAGGCTGCCGTCGAAATTGGGTTGCCAGTCCACCGTGCCCATGCCGAGCTCGGCCAGCAGCGATTTTGAGTAGGGCGTCAGCCGCGATTCGGTGTAGCGCATGGCGGCAAATGATTTCGGGTCATCCGGCGAACCGAAATTGCCCTGGCCGTCCACCAGCGGGTAGCGGTAGGAGAAGGGCTGGGCCATCAGCACCATGGCTTCGTAACAGGCGGAATCGCCGTGCGGATGGAACTTGCCGATCACGTCGCCCACGGTGCGGGCGGATTTCTTGTGCTTGGAGGCCGCGCTCAGCCCGAGTTCGCTCATGGCGTAGATGATGCGCCGCTGCACCGGCTTGAGGCCGTCGCCGATATGCGGCAGGGCGCGGTCCAGCACCACGTACATGGAGTAATCCAGGTAGGCCTTTTCGGCGTAGTCCTTGAGCGGGATGCGCTCGTGGTCGGGAAAACTCAGGGTCATTTCACTCATTTGGTTCTACTCGTAACGATCAGTGGGCTGCAAGCTGGGATTGCGGCTGTAACTGGAATTTTGAAATCTTTAATTGGAGTGAGGCCTCCATATGAGAATAGGAATAGATGGGAGCCAGCCATGCTCGCGACATGGTCGGCAGCATGGCTGCCTCCTACAAATTCAACACTGAATAGGCTTTCACAGGTCACCGGTAATGCCTTTCTTGGCCAGGATGGCCTCCACGCTGGCGCGGTGGCTTCTTTCCCATTCAGCCAGGCTTTGCGCTTCATCCTTGGCGAACCGGGCGGCCGCGGCGACATGCAGCTCGTCCAGCCTCGCCGCGGGCACTACGGCAATGCCTTCTTCGTCGGCGATCACCCAGTCGCCTGGCTCCACTCGCACGCCACCGCAACTGACGCCGCCATTCAAAATACCTTCGCCGTGCTTGCCGCCGGGCTTGGGTATCAGGCCACGGGCAAATACCGGGAAGCCACATTCACGGATTTCGCCGATGTCGCGCACCAGGCCATCGATGACAAAACCGGCAATGCCGTTTTTCTGCGCCGTGGCGCAGACATTGCCACCGGCCACCGCGTATTCCAGGTCGCCGGCCTGCGCCACCACCACCGCGCCTTGGGGCGCCCGGTAGATGGCGGCGTGCAGCATCAGGTTGTCCGCCGGCGCGCAGGCCACCGGATAGGCCGGGCCGGCGATGCGTGGCATGCCGGGCCACAGGGGGCGGATGTGGTAATCCATGATCTGCTTGCGCTCCAGCACGTCGGCCCAGGTGGTACTGGGAAAACGGCCAAAATCTCCTGAATTGGAACTCATGGGTATTTCCTGCTCATGGCTGTCTGGCGGTTGGTGCGTTCATGCGCCACCCGCCATCAATTTTCGAGTGTCAAACAAGGAACGCACGCGGCTGATTCGCCCCTGGTAGATGCGAAAGAAGAACGCGCCTTCGGTTTCCACGCCAGAGATGCTGTGGATCAGCACGCGGGCGGCGGCCGAGTTGCGGTCAATGATGATTTCCAGTACTTCGGTGTGGGCAATGAACGGTGCGATCTGTCCCAGATACTCACCTACGGCTTCGGCACCATGCATGGGTTCAGGCAGCATGGGCCCCGTGACTTCGATGTTGTCGGCCAGTTCCAGCGGCTGGTTCGAACCGGCGGTGACCGCAGCGAAATATTCGCGGATGATGCGTTCGATGTGTTGGCTGTCGCTCATGTTATTCCTTTTTGTTCAAGGTGCCCTGAATCATCCACTGAATGGATCATTCCGGGCCAGATCCCATTCCGGGCCAGATCCCATTCCGGGCCAGACCCCATTCCGGGCCAGACGATTCCGGGCCAAACACTACGCAATAGTCGCCAGGTTGCCTTTTTCTTCCAGCCAGGTCTTGCGGTCGGCCGCGCGCTTCTTGCCCAGCAGCATGTCCATGGTCTTGTTGGTGGCGGCGTGGCTCTCCACGGTGAGCTGCACCAGCCGGCGGCTATCCGGGTCGATGGTGCTTTCGCGCAACTGGAGCGGGTTCATCTCGCCCAGGCCCTTGAAACGGGTTTCCGTTACCTTGCCTTTCTTGCCCTCCGCGGCAATGCGCTCGTGCACGCCTTTGCGTTCTTCGTCATCCAGTGCGTAATAGGTTTCCTTGCCCACATCGATGCGGTACAGCGGCGGCATGGCCACGAAGATGTGGCCGGTTTCCACCAGCGCGGTGAAATGCTTCAGGAACAGCGCGGAGAGCAATGTGGCGATGTGCAGGCCGTCCGAATCGGCATCGGCCAGGATGATGATCTTGCCGTAACGCAGCTCGGCAATGTGGCTGGAGCCCGGGTCCACGCCAATCGCCACGGAAATATCGTGTACTTCCTGGTTGCTCAGCACCGAATCCGATTCCACTTCCCAGGTATTCAGGATTTTGCCGCGAAGCGGCAGGATGGCCTGGTATTCCCGGTTGCGCGCCTGCTTGGCCGAACCACCGGCGGAATCGCCTTCCACCAGGAACAGCTCGGTGTGGGCCAGGTCCTGCGAGCTGCAGTCGGCCAGCTTGCCGGGCAGGGCAGGCCCTTGCGTGACTTTCTTTCGTATTACTTTCTTGGCCGACTTGAGCCGCTTCTGCGCGTTGTCGATAGCCAGGTTGGCGATGGCGTGGCCGTCGTTCACGTGGGTGTTCAGCCACAGGCTGAAGGCGTCCTTGATGATGCCGGACACAAACGTGGCGCAGGCGCGCGAGGACAGGCGTTCCTTGGTCTGGCCGCTGAACTGCGGATCGGTGAGCTTCACCGACAGGATATAGCCCACCTTGTCCCACACGTCCTCCGGCGCCAGCCTGAGGCCGCGTGGCAGCAGGTTGTGCAGTTCGCAGAATTCCCGCAGCGCTTCCACCACGCCGGTGCGCAGGCCGTTCACGTGGGTGCCGCCCTGCACGGTGGGGATCAGGTTGACGTAGCTTTCCTGCAGCAGGCCGCCCTCGGGCAGCCAGCAGATGGCCCAGCTGGCCTCGGAGTCCACGCCCTTCATGTGGCCGGTGAAGGGTTCCTGCGGGAGGCGCTCGGCGTCGGCCAGTTCGGTGCGCAGGTAATCGGCCAGGCCATCCTGGTAGCACCATTCCTCTTTCTCGCCGGTCTTGTCGATTTTCAGGCTGACCACCAGGCCCGGGCAGAGCACGGCCTTGGCCCGCAGCAAATGGCGCAGGCGGGGAATGGAGAAATTCGGCGAATCAAAGTATTTCGCATCGGGCCAGAAGCGGATGCGGGTGCCGGTATTGCGCTGTCCCACCGAGCCGATCACTTTCAGCTCGGAGGTCTTGTCGCCATCGGCAAAGGTCATGTAGTGCTCGTTGCCATCGCGCTTGACCCAGATTTCCAGTTTGCTGGACAGCGCATTCACCACCGAAACGCCCACGCCGTGCAGGCCGCCCGAGAACTGGTAGTTCTTGTCGGAGAATTTGCCGCCAGCGTGCAGTCGGGTCAGGATCAGCTCCACGCCGGGAATTTTCTGCTCGGGGTGGATATCCACCGGCATGCCGCGGCCGTCGTCGCTGACTTCCACCGAGCCGTCGTCATAGGCGGTCACCGCAATCTGCCGCGCGTGGCCCGCCAGGGCTTCATCCACGCTGTTGTCGATGACTTCCATGGCCAGGTGGTTGGGCCGGGTGGTGTCGGTATACATGCCGGGACGGCGTTTCACCGGGTCGAGCCCGGTCAGGACTTCAATGTCCCTGGCCTGGTATTGGTTACTCATTGGATTCCGTTCATTGCCCTGGGATTAGGCCGCCAAAGCGCAACTACCAAAGCGCGACCATTGGCACGGCTATTTTTATGGGCTGGCGGCTTGCGCCAGAGTTTCGCGATGTTCGCCGGTTTGCCTGTGAATTTCAAGGCAGGATACACGTGGCCGGCTCTGGTATCAGGCCGTGGCGGCCACGTGGCGGCAAGGAATCCAGCAAAGACGCGGCTTTGCGGCCCAAGGGAAAATCAGTTTCAGTAAAGGTTTCCCATGGGGGGCGGGCTTGGGCTAAAATGTCCTTCCAGAACTGAGGCGCCGGATTAGGCGCGGCATTACCCTAATTTTCTTCACAACACAGGTTCTGGAATGGCATCTCTGGTATTCGTAACGGGCGGCGTGGTCTCTTCATTAGGCAAGGGGCTTTCCGCTGCATCACTCGCCGCCATTCTCGAGTCGCGCGGCCTGAAAGTCACCATGGTCAAGCTGGATCCCTACCTCAATGTGGATCCGGGCACCATGAGCCCGTTCCAGCATGGCGAGGTATTCGTCACCCAGGATGGCGCGGAAACTGACCTGGATCTCGGCCATTACGAGCGGTTCATCCACACCCGCATGAGCCAGCTGAACAACTGCACCACCGGGCGGATCTACAACAACGTGATCATGAAGGAGCGGCGCGGCGATTACCTGGGCGCCACGGTGCAGGTGATTCCTCACATCACCGATGAAATCAAGGACTGGGTGCGCAAGGCTTCGGAAGGGTTTGATGTGGCGCTGATCGAAATCGGCGGCACGGTGGGCGATATCGAATCGTTGCCATTCCTCGAGGCCATCCGCCAGCTGGGCGTGGAATACGGCCGCAACGCCATGTACATGCACCTGACGCTGGTGCCCTATCTGCGCGCCGCGAATGAAATCAAGACCAAGCCCACGCAGCACTCGGTGAAGGAACTGCGCTCCATCGGTATCCAGCCGGACGTGCTGCTGTGCCGTTCCGAAATCGAACTGAGCGAAGCGGAGCGCGCCAAGATTGCGCTGTTCACAAACGTGCCCACCAAGGCGGTGATTTCGGCGCTGGACGCCAAGCGCGGCATTTATGACATTCCATTGATGCTGCACGAGCAGGGCCTGGATGACATCGTGGTGGAGCGCCTGGGCCTGCAATGCGGGCCAGCCAGGCTGGATGACTGGCGCGAGGTAGTGGATCGCAGTATCAACACGCGTTTTGACGTCACGGTGGCCGTGGTGGGCAAGTATGTCGAGCATGCCGATGCTTACAAATCCTTGACCGAGGCCCTGGCCCATGGCGGATTGCGGCAGCGCATTCATGTGAAGCTCAAACGCATCGAGTCTGATGACCTGGACGGCGGTGATCTCAGCCAGCTGGAGGGGGTGGACGCCATCCTGGTGCCCGGCGGCTTTGGCGAGCGTGGTTTCGAAGGCAAGGTCAATGCCATCCAGTATGCCCGCGAGAACAACATTCCCTACCTTGGAATCTGCTATGGCATGCAGGCCGCGGTGGTGGAGTATGCGCGCAACGTCTGCGGGCTCAAAGGCGCCAATACCACCGAAATCGACCCGGATACCCCGCATCCGGTGATTGGCCTGATCACCGAGTGGCTGGATCGCAGCGGCAAGGTGGAAAAACGCCACGAAGACTCCGACATGGGCGGCACCATGCGCCTGGGTGGCCAGCGCTGCAAATTGCGCGAAGGTTCTCTGGCGCGCCAGCTCTATGGCCATGAAATCATCACCGAGCGGCACCGCCATCGCTACGAATTCAATAACAACTACCGCGACGACATGCAGAAACATGGCATGGTGCTGTCGGGTTTGTCGATGGATGAAACCCTGGTGGAAATGATCGAACTGCCGAACCACCCCTGGTTCCTGGGTTGCCAGTTCCACCCCGAATTCACCTCCACGCCGCGCGCCGGGCACCCGCTGTTCACCGGCTTCATTGAGGCAGCTTTGCGTTCGCAGCAGGGTGAGTTGCCGGCGCAGGTTGCCCGGATGTGATGCCGGCATGATGAAACCCGGCGTGATGAAACTCTGTGGTTTTGAAGTCGGGCTCGACCGTCCCTTCTTCCTGATTGCTGGCCCCTGCGTGGTTGAATCCGAACAACTGGCCATGGACACCGCCGGCCAGCTGAAGGAGCTCACCGGGCGGCTGGGAATTCCTTTCATCTACAAGTCCTCTTTCGACAAGGCCAATCGTTCCTCCGGGCAGAGTTTTCGTGGCCTGGGTGTGGATGAGGGACTGCGGATTCTCAGCGAGGTCAAACAGCAGGTTGGCGTGCCGGTGCTTACCGATGTGCACGAAGATACCGACATGCAGGCGGTAGCTTCGGTAGTGGACGTGCTGCAGACCCCAGCCTTCCTCTGCCGCCAGACCAATTTCATCACCCGCGTCGCCGAGGCCGGCATTCCGGTGAATATCAAGAAAGGCCAGTTCCTCAGCCCATGGGAAATGGGCAATGTGGTAGACAAGGCCAAAGCCACGGGGAACCAGCAGATCATGGTGTGCGAACGCGGCACGTCGTTCGGTTATAACAACCTCGTTTCCGACATGCGCTCGCTGGCGGTGATGCGTGAGACCGGTTGCCCGGTGGTGTTCGATGCCACGCACTCGGTGCAGCTGCCCGGCGGGCAGGGCAACACTTCAGGCGGGCAGCGCGAGTTTGTGCCAGTGCTGGCGCGGGCCGCTGTGGCCGTGGGCATATCAGGCCTGTTCATGGAAACCCACCCGGACCCGGACAAAGCACTCAGCGATGGCCCGAATGCCTGGCCGCTGGGCCAGATGGAAGGACTGCTGGAAACGCTTAAAGCCCTGGACCAGGTCAGCAAGAAGTCGCTCTGAACCCAATTTGTTTCAACACCTATTTCAACCCGAACCACCAGGAAGCAAGACCGCATGACCCGTATCAAATCCCTGCACGCAAGGCAGATTCTCGACTCCCGCGGCAATCCCACGCTTGAAGCCGAAGTGCTGCTGGAATCCGGCGCTTTCGGGCGTGCGGCGGTGCCGTCCGGCGCCTCAACCGGCAGCCGTGAGGCCATCGAATTGCGTGATGGCGACAAGCATGTTTATGGCGGCAAGTCGGTGCTCAAGGCGGTGGCCAACGTCAACACAGCACTGGCCAAAGCCCTGGTGGGCAGCGATGCCGGCGACCAGGAAGCGCTGGACCAGCGCCTGATCGAACTCGATGGCAGTGACAACAAGGGCCACCTCGGCGCCAACGCCCTGCTGGGCGTGTCACTGGCCGTAGCCCATGCCATGGCTGCTGAGCAGGGCCTGCCACTGTGGGCCAGGCTGGCGGAAAGCTCCGGGCTGGAAGGCAAGGAACTGGTGCTGCCGGTGCCGATGATGAACATCATCAACGGCGGCGCCCATGCCGACAACAGCGTGGACATGCAGGAGTTCATGGTCCTGCCCGTGGGCTTCAACCGGTTTTCCGAGGCCTTGCGATGCGGCGTGGAAATCTTCCACAGCCTGAAGTCGGTTTTGCATGGCCGCGGCCTGAGCACCGCCGTGGGTGATGAGGGCGGCTTTGCGCCGGACCTGCCGTCCAACGAAGCCGCAATTGAAGTCATCCTCGAGGCGATCGAAAAGTCCGGCTACCGCGTGGGCGAGCAGGTTTACCTTGGGCTGGATGTGGCTTCATCCGAGTTCTACCGCGATGGCCGTTACCACCTGGATTCCGAAAAGCGCAGTTTTGATTCCGCCGGATTTACCGAGTACCTGGCCGACTGGGTGGCGCGCTACCCCATCATCAGCATCGAGGACGGCATGGCCGAGGCGGACTGGGAGGGCTGGAATCTGCTGACCCGAAGCGTGGGCAAACACTGCCAGCTGGTGGGCGATGACCTGTTCGTGACCAATACCCGCATACTGCAGGAAGGCATCGACCTGGGCGTGGCCAACTCCATCCTGATCAAGTTCAACCAGATCGGCACCCTGAGTGAAACGCTGGCAGCGATCGCCATGGCGCACGACGCCAATTACAGCGCGGTGATTTCGCACCGCTCCGGTGAAACAGAGGATGCCACCATTGCCGACCTGGCGGTGGGCACCACCGCCACCCAGATCAAGACCGGTTCGCTGTGCCGCTCGGACCGCGTGGCCAAGTACAACCAGCTGTTGCGCATCGAGGAATCGCTGGGCAAGCGCGGTGTGTACGCCGGCCGGAATGCGTTTGGCAATATCGCCGGCTGGCCAGGGTAAAACCGCATGCGCAGCCTGCTGGTTGTCCTGATCATCCTGCTGGCATTGCTGCAGTACAAGCTGTGGCTGGGCGAGGGTGGTTTTGCGGATGTCAAGCGGCTGGAACAGAAAGTGGCCGAGCAGCAGGCCGAAAACGCCCTGCTGCAGCAGCGCAATGAGGAACTGCAGGCCGAGGTGGCTGACCTGCGAGAAGGCATCGAGGCCATTGAAGAACGTGCCCGCAGCGAACTCGGGATGATTCAGGAAGAGGAGGAGTTCTACCTGGTGGTTCCCGGAGTGGGTGACGAGCCCGAAGAGCATTAAGGCCCGGCGAAACTTGAAACTCGAACACATCCATGCCCTGATACCGGGCGCGGGCCAAAGCCTGCGCTTCGGCGGCACCATCATCAAGCAATACGCCAACCTGCTGGGCAAGCCGGTGATGGCGCACAGCATCGCTGCAGTCCGGCAACATCCTTCAGTCACGCGCGTTACCGTTGCCATTTCCGCCGATGACGGGTTGTTCGCTGAACTGGTCCGGCCGGAAATGCCGGAAATCCACACGCTCACCGGCGGCGACAGCCGCGCCCGCACGGTATTGAACGGGTTGCAATACATCGCCGCCAACGACCCTCAAGCTGATTGGGTGCTGGTGCACGATGCCGCCAGACCCTGTCTCAGCGCGGATGCGCTGGCGCGCCTGGTTACTCATGCGGAAACAACCGGCTTTGGCGCCATACTCGCCATGCCGGTGAGTGATACCCTGAAGCAGGCCGATGACGAGGGCCGCGTAAGCAGCACCGTGGACCGCCAAAACCTCTGGTCGGCCCAGACACCGCAGCTTTTTCCGTTGCAGGAGCTGCTCACTGCGCTGGGCGTGGCGCTGCAGTTTGGCCCACCGCCCACCGATGAGGCGCAGGCCATGGAGCGTTCCGGTTTTCCGGTTGGGCTGGTGCAGGGGTCATCAGACAACATCAAGATTACGCGGCCGGAAGACCTGGCCATTGCCGAGGCGATCATGCAGCGACAACGCGGCAGGCAGCAGCCATGAAGATTCCCGGTGATTGCGGAACGGATTGCGAATGAATATGCGGATCGGCCAGGGCCTGGATGTCCATGCGTTTTCTGCCGGCGACCATGTCATGCTGGGTGGCGTGCGCATTCCGCATGCCCATGGCATCGATGCTCACTCCGATGGCGACGTGGCGCTGCATGCGCTCTGTGACGCATTGCTGGGCGCGGCGGCGCTGGGCGATATCGGCAAGCACTTTCCTCCCGGTGATGAACAATGGCGCGGCGCCAGTTCCCTGGGCATGTTGGGCCACGTGGTCAGCCTCCTGAAACGCAACGGCTGGAACATCGTGAATGCAGACGTAACCATCGCCTGCGAAGCACCGCGTGTCGGTCCGCACGTGCCGGAAATGCGCCGGCTGACGGCCGCTGTACTTGAAATCGATATCGGCGCCGTTTCATTCAAGGCCACCACCACCGAACAACTGGGCTTTTGCGGCCGCGGCGAGGGCATTGCCGCGCTCGCCGTTGCGCTGCTGCAGCAAGCCTGACAGGCCTTCCCATGGCGCACTCACCTGACTGGACCGTGGCTGAATGGCCTCATGCGCTGGGCAAGCCGGAACTTTCCGGCCAGTTGCGCCGCGACCCTGAGGATTTCGAGGTAGAAGAAATCCCGGCCTTCGAGCCCACCGGCGAGGGTTCACACCTGTGGTTGTGGGTGGAGAAAACCGGCGCCAACACGGATTGGGTCGCAACGCAGCTGGCAAAATCCGCCGGTTGCGCGGCACGCGATGTAGGTTATGCCGGTATGAAAGACCGCCACGCAGTGACCCGCCAGTGGTTTTCGCTGCCGTGGAAACCGGGACAGGCGCCGGAATTTCCCGACCCGGGCATCGAAGGCGTGCGGGTACTGCGGGCCAGCCTGCATGAGAAAAAGCTGCGCCGCGGTGTGCTGAAAGGCAACCGGTTCCGGCTGCGCCTGGGAAACCTGCAGGGCGACCGTTCCGGCCTGGAGGCGCGGTTGCAAGGCATCACGCAATCGGGCGTGCCGAACTACTTCGGCCCACAGCGCTTCGGCTTTGGTGGCGCCAATGTATCGCGCGCGCTGCGCTGGCTGGAGCAGGGCGGCCGCCTGCCGCGCGACAAGCGCAGCATTTACCTCTCCGCTGTGCGCAGCTATCTGTTCAACCGGGTTCTGGGGCAACGGGTTGTCGATGGAACCTGGAACCGGTTGCTGCCCGGCGAACTGGCCATGCTGGATGGCACGCATTCCATATTTCCCTGTGAAACGCTGGATGACACCCTGCTGCAGCGTTGCCGGGAAATGGACATCCATCCCACCGGACCCATGCCCGGACGAAACGGAATGCAACCCTCGGCGGATGCGCAGGCGGTGGAACGGGCGGTGCTTGAACCCTACGTCGACACCATTGCCAGGCTGGATCAGTTTGGCGTGGACGCGGAGCGGCGCAGCCTGCGTTTGCCCGTTCGCGGGCTGCAGTGGGAGCTGCAGCCGAATGAGCTGGTGATCGGTTTTGAACTGCCGGCCGGCGCTTATGCCACAGTCGTGGTGCGGGAACTGGTTGCAACGGAGCAGGCCGAGTGAGGGACAAGCTTCACTTGCGTGGTGCCTTGTTCACGCAGCTGTCCATACCCATCTATCCTTCAAGCCATATCAACATGAATTCATGACTTCCTACCGATTGAAAGGTGCGTCCGGCAAGGTCGCCGGTATGACGCAGGACCTCGCCGAAATCACGCGCATCGGCCGCGGCGCTGAATGCGAATTGCAGCTGGATGAGGCTGGAATTGCGGAACTGCAGGCCGAAATCCGCCTGGAGCCTGATGGCAGCCTGCGGCTGGTAAACCTGCATGTCGCCAGCGAGATACTGCTGAACGGCAAAGCGACAGAGCAGGCCCTGCTCAGCAGCGGTGATGAAATCCGCATCGGCCAAAGCCGCTGGGTGCTGCAGGCACCCGGCCTGCGGCCACAAAAGGTACTGACTGAGCAGGCGGTGAAACGGAAAGCCCAGTGGCTGCCGTGGCTCATTCCCGCTGCCCTGCTGGCAGCGGCGGCCCTGGCCTGGCAAAGGGGCTGGCTGCCGTTCTGAGTTCCCCCTGTGGGAGGCAGCCATGCTGCCGACCTGGCTAATCCTCAATCGCGAGCATGGCTCGCTCCTACAGTAGCGGACCGGCCTGACATCCAGCTAGTCATGCACCAACCCCAGCATCAGGCTGTCACACCAGCGGCCGCCTACCCACCAGCGGTCACGGAACAGGCCTTCGCGCTGAAAGCCAAAGCCTTCCAGCAGGCGGATGCTGGCGGCATTTTCCGGGTCGACATCGGCTTCCAGGCGGTGCAGTTGCATGCCATGGAAGGCGTGGTCGATGACGCTGCGCAAGGCCTCCGTCATGAAGCCGCGGCGCCAGTAGGAACGGTTCAGCAGATAGCCGATTTCACCGCGCCGGTTGATGAGATCCAGCTTGAACAACGTGCAGGTGCCGATCATTTTGCCACTGGCTTTCTCTTCAATTCCCCAGTACAGGCAATGTCCCTGGTCCATCCAGCTGAGGTTTTCCTGGGTGTACTGTTCGGCCTGTTGCAATTCGGTCATCACGGGCCGGCCCCAGTACCGGGTGGTTTCCGGGTCGGAAAGCATTTCCAGCATGGCCGGCGCGTCATCCATGCGCAGCCGGCGTATCAGCAGCCGCCCGGTTTCCAGGTCGGGGACAGGTAGAGGATTGCGCTCAGTCATGCCAGCGGAGTATCGCAATCAAGTGGCGGCATTGCCAGCCTCACGCAGGCGGAACGTGGGCCGGCCGCGCTCGTCGACCAGCTGCCAGTCCAGTGCGGCCTGGCGCGCATCTCCGGCGTCCTGCTCGAACCAGGCGCGGGCGCTGCCGAGGCGAAAGCTGTAACCCCAGGCATCCATGTCCCGCATCATGCGGTCGGCGCCGAAACCCGCCAGTTGGTCCGCCAGCAGGATCTGCAGGTAGCACACCACGTTTTCCTCGTCATAGTCGCCGCCGGCATTGGTATCCAGGTCACCGCGCCGTGTTTCATCCATGCAGATGTAATGACAGGCTTCATGCAGGGCCGAATGCAGCGGCGTATCGGCCCTCAGCAACAGCCGGTTGCCCACCAGGCCGGCTTCCTCGTCGCCCCAGAAAGAGCCGGGAATGGCCTCGTCCGTGTCAACTTCCCGGATCTCCATGCCGTAGCGCTGCAACAGGGCTGCGAGGGCTGCTTTGTCGGCTTCGGCGTAGCGCAAAACGGGGAGAGCAGACGGGTTCAATCGGGGCTCCGGCAAAGAATTCCTGCGAATGGGTTACTTCAATGGCTAATGGCCCATGCGCGCTGTATCGGGACTTGCGTAGGATAAAATACCAGAACGACCATTCGTACCCCAGGTTTGAGGCAATCGCCGGTGTCAAGCAGCAGGCTCAACAACGTTTTGACGGAAAGCTACCGCCCCACGCAGCTGCTGCGCTATGCCGGCCTGTTCACCTGGCTGTGCGCTTCGATTCCGCTATTGTGGATGTTTTCCACCTATCCCATCCAGCTCGACCAGGAGCGTTACGTAGGCTGGTGGATACTGCACCTGGTATTCGGCCTGACCTACTGGAACCTGGTGCGCGAACTGCCGCTGCGCACCCCCTTGCCGCACCGGGTATTCGCCGCCACCGTGCTCAGCCTGAGCGCCGTGGGCATCAGCCTGATGTCGCAATCCGGCCTGGGCGGCCTGCTGCTGTTGCTGGTGGCCGGCTTGTTGCCATGGATATTCAGCATGGTGTGGGCCTGGGCCTGGCTGCTTGCCCAGAGCCTGTGCCTGGCCATTGCCCTCTACACCGTGCCCAATGTATCGCTGACCGACGCCGCCATGACAGCCGGACTGTTCATGGGAATTTCCCTGTTCGCCTTCATGAGCTCGGTGGTGGGCTTGCGCCAGCATGCGGCGCGGGATGAGCTGCGCAAGCTCAATTCCGAACTGCATGCCACCCAGGCGCTGCTGGCCGACAATACCCGCATTGCCGAGCGGGTGAGGATCGCCCGCGAGTTGCATGACCTCGTGGGCCATCACCTGACGGCGCTGACGCTCAACCTCGAGGTGGCCACCCACCTGGTGGAAGGCAAGGCGCTGGAGCATGTGCAGCAGGCGCGGTCGCTGGCCAAGCTGTTGCTGGCGGATGTGCGCGAGGTGGTGAGTGATATGCGCGAAAACGACAAGGTGGATCTGGCCGCCGCGCTCAACACGCTGGTGGAAGGCGTGCCGGAGCCGGCCATACACCTGGATCTGCCGCGGAAACTGGCGATGCTGGATCCGGTGCCCGCCCAGGTGCTGCTGCGCTGCGCCCAGGAGGCCATTACCAACAGTGTGCGGCATGCCGGTGCGCGTAACCTGTGGATACGGCTGGCCCAGGACGAGAACGGTGTGGCGCTGGCGGCGCACGATGACGGCCGCGGCTCCAGCGACCTGGCGCAGGGCAATGGCTTGAGCGGCATGCGGGAGCGATTGGAGCAACTGGGCGGCGAACTTCGGTTAGAATCCAGCCCAGGCGCCGGTTTTTCCCTGCATGCCTGGCTGCCGCTGGAGGCAAACTGATGATTCGTGTGATGCTGGTTGACGACCAGAACCTGGTACGCAAAGGCGTGCGCAGCCTGCTGGAGTTGTCCACCGAGATCGAAATTGTGGCCGAGGCCGCCGATGGCGCCGAAGCCATCCGCATGCTGCCGGAAGTCGACCCTGACGTGGTGTTGCTGGACATGCGCATGCCCGGAATGTCGGGCATCGAACTGCTGCAGACCCTGGCCAAGAACGACGCCGTGCCACCCACCATCATACTCACCACCTTTGATGACGATGAACTGGTGCTGGCCGGGATCAAGGCCGGCGCGCGCGGTTATTTGCTGAAGGACGTGTCGCTGGAAGACCTGGTTGAAGCCGTGAAAACCGTGGCTGACGGTGGCAGCATCGTCAAGCCGGCGGTTACACAACGTTTATTGAAGGGGCTGGAAAACCTGCACACCGATTTTTCCAGCCTGGACCGACCCGATCCGCTGACCGAGCGCGAAACGGAAATCCTGCGGTTGATGGCTGGCGGTTACAGCAACAAGGAAATCGCCAACAGCCTGGGCGTGGCGGAAGGCACGATCAAGAACCATGTCTCCAACATTCTTTCCAAGATGGGCGTGCGGGATCGCACGCGGGCGGTGCTGAAGGCGTTTGAGCTGGGGCAGATTTGAGGTTGTCGCGAGCATGGCTCGCTCCGACCTGTGGGAGGCAGCCATGCTGCCGACATTAAGGGTAGTCGCGAGCACAACTCGCTCCTGCTGCATGGCCTGTTCCAGCAGGAGAGAAGCAGTGAATCAGCCCGCCTTGTCGAGGTGGTCGAACTTGCGCTTCAGGTTCTCGCTGCGATCGGTAACGATGCGCTCCAGTGTTTCCACGCGTTGCCTGAGGTCGGATTCCAGTGAGTCGAGGCGGCGGTTCAACGCGTCAATGGACTGGTGATCCGCTTTGGACAGTTTGTCCTTGGCGTGATGGCGATAGGCCTCGCCGACAATGCCGGCGATGGCGATCAGTGCAATGGCAGTCCACATACTCAAACTGAATTCTCCTGGTTCCTTGGTGACCAGTGTGCCCGAATGGGCTGAAATTGCCAGTGACAAAAGTCATGCCGGCTGGCGTCACCCGCTCCCTGTCGCAGCAGGGGAAGCGGGCGGGTCCCGGTAATGCAGCAGCCCCGATGTTGATGCCAGCGCGACCTGCCCTTGAAAAATTCACCGGGTGACCTGAAATTTTTTGCCGCGAACGTGGTCAACCAAGCCCGAAGCCGCCTTCAGGAAAACAGCCTTCGGGTCAGGGCACCACTGGTGGCGACAAGCCGTTTGACCGGGGCGGTTTAACCGGGTGGCTGGTCGACGCATCTGCCGGCCGGCCCGCTGGCCGATTTGCCACTGGGCTGTCACGGTTGCCGGAAAGTGTAACGAAATTGACGCGGGCTGGTAAGCTTCCGGGCCGGGTCGACAATAAAGGCAACACAAGAAATGCTGCGTCCATGAATCAGAAAACACACCAGGATTGGGGAGATCATCATGACTGAAGTCAGGATTGAAGCCCGTTCACTGACCAAGCATTACGGCCCTCTGGTCGCCGTCAGTGACATGAGCTTTGAACTGCACGCCGGGGAAGTCCTCGGTTTTCTCGGCCCTAACGGCGCCGGCAAGTCCACCACCATGAAAATGCTCACGGGCTTTCTCACGCCCAGTTCCGGCACTGCGCTGATCAACGGCCACGATATCGTCGAGGATTCACTGGCGGCCCGCCGCGGCATGGGCTACCTGCCTGAAGGCGCTCCGGCCTATGGGGAAATGACGGTTAGCGCCTTCCTGCAGTTCGTGGCCCGTGCGCGCGGGTTCAGTGGCGTCGAGGTGCGGGCGAAAGCCGATGCGGCCATGGACCGGCTGAACCTGCGGCATGTGCAGCACCAGGTCATCGACACGCTTTCCAAGGGTTACAAGCGCCGTGTCGGTCTGGCCCAGGCCATCCTGCACGATCCGGCCATCCTGATCCTGGACGAGCCCACCGATGGACTCGACCCGAACCAGAAACATGAAGTCCGCAGCCTGATCCAGGACATGGCGGCAGAAAAAATCATCGTGATCTCGACCCACATTCTTGAAGAGGTCCATGCTGTCTGCAACCGCGCCATGATCATCGCCGATGGCCGCCTGTTGCTGGACGACACTCCGGCCGGTTTGCTCAGCCGCTCGCGCTACCACAATGCGGTGACGCTGGTGGTGGACGATTTGCAGAAAGCCGCCAGTGTGCTGAGTGAACTGCCAGGTGCGCGCAAGGTGGAAATCCGCGATGGTGAGCTGACGATTTTCCCCGATCGCGACGCAGCGCTGCTGCAGGTGGTTTCCGACCGCGTGCGCGAGCAGGGCTGGAAAGTGCATGAACTGCGTCTCGAGCAGGGCCGCATGGATGAAGTGTTCCGCCAGGTAACCCGCATGGAGGCACGCGCATGAACGCAGCAAGCAGGCAATCCTCCGCGCTTCCCGCCATCAATGTGATGCGTCGCGAGCTGGCGGCCTATTTCGCCACTCCCGTCGCCTGGGTGTTCATCGTGATTTTCCTGGTGATGGCCGGAGTATTCACGTTTTACATCGGCTCTTTTTACGAGCGCGGCCTGGCCGACCTGGGCCCATTCTTCCAGTTCCATGCCTGGCTGTACCTGTTCCTGGTGCCGGCCATGGCGATGCGGCTGTGGGCCGAAGAGCGCCGCTCGGGCACCATCGAGTTGCTGCTGACCCTGCCAGTCAGCCTGTGGCAGGCGGTGCTGGGCAAGTTCCTCGCTGCCTGGCTGTTCCTGGGCCTGGCATTGGCGCTGACATTTCCCATCTGGCTGACGGTCAACTACCTGGGCAGCCCGGACAACGGTGCGATATTCGCCGCTTACATCGGCAGCTGGCTGATGGCCGGCGGTTTCCTGGCCATCGGCTCCTGCATGTCCGCGCTGACCCGCAACCAGGTGGTGGCATTCATCCTCAGCGTGGTGGTGTGCTTCGGATTCCTGCTCAGCGGCCTGCCGATGATCATGAACCTGTTCGCCGGCTGGGCGCCACAGGCTTTCCTGGACATGGTGGCGGATTTCAGTTTCCTGTCGCGTTTTGCTTCCATCTCCAAGGGCGTGCTGGACCTGCGTGACCTGTTCTATTTCGTGCTGGTCATCATCTTCTGGCTGCTGGCCAGCGTGGTGGTGCTGGAAATGAACAAGGCGGACTGAGATCAGGGAGCAGAATGGAGAGCATGAACATGACTACCAAGAATAAAGGACTGATGCCTGCCGCCAGCCTCGTATTGCTGGCGGTGCTGTTTGCCGTGCTGACGGTGCTGTCGGCCCGCTTGTTCAGCGGCGCCAGGCTGGACCTTACCGAAGACAAGCTTTATACCCTCAGTGAAGGCACGCAGAATATCCTGGCGGGCCTGGAAGAGCCGGTGAAGTTGTACCGGTTTTTCTCCGAGGAGCCCAGCCGCGAGTTGCCGCAGATCCGCAGCTATGCGAAGCGCGTGGACGAGTTGCTGGACGAAATGGTGCAGAACAGCAACGGCAATCTCACGGTCCAGCGCATCGACCCGGTGGCGTTCTCCGAGGAAGAGGACCAGGCCGCGCGCTTCGGCCTGCAGGCCGTGCCCATCGGGGCCAGCGGCATTACGCTGTACCTTGGCATTGCCGGCACCAACTCGCTGGATGATGTGCAGACCATGCCGTTCCTGCAACCGCAGAAAGAGCAGTTCCTGGAATATGACCTGGCCAAGATGATTTCCTCGCTGGGCAAGCCGGAGAAAAAGACCATAGGCGTGTTGAGCTCGTTGTCGATGCGCGGTGGTTTCGATCCGGCGGCGCAGCGCATGACCGACCCATGGGTAATCCACGAGCAGCTCAGCCAGTTGTTCAGCCTGCAGGACATCGATCCGCAGGCAGCCGCGTTGCCGGAAGACCTGGACCTGCTGGTGCTGATCCATCCGCGCGACCTGCCGGAAGAAATGCTGTACCGCATCGACCAGTTCGTGCTCGGTGGCGGCCGGCTGGTGGCGTTCATGGACCCGGTGGCCGAATCCGACCAGGGCCAGCCGGGCGACCCGATGGCGCAGATGCAGCGCGGCAGTTCGTCGACGCTGGGTAAACTGCTGCCGGCCTGGGGCGTTGAGTTCGACACCAACCGCGTGCTCGGCGACCTGCAGTTCGGTATCGGCTCGGGCCAGAACCGGCACATCGGCATACTGTCGGTTCCGCCCGAAGGTTTGAATTCGAACGACATCATCAGTGCTGACCTCGAAGTCGTGAATTTCTCATCGGTGGGCTGGCTGCAGCCGGCCGAAAACGCCACCACGGGTTTCGAGGTGCTGGCGCGCAGCAGCGAGAATGCCGCGCCGCTGGATGCTTCGCGCCTGCGGTTCCTCTCCAATCCCATGGACCTGATGAAGGATTTCAATCCCACGGGTGAGTCCTATGCGCTGGCGGCGCGTATTACCGGCAAGGCCGGTTCGGCGTTTGAAACCGTTCCGGAATCGCTGGCAGAAGAAAATGCCGCGGCCCACCTGAGCGAATCGGGCGAGCAGGGAATCAACGTGGTGCTTTACGCCGATACCGACATGCTGACCGACCGCCTGTGGGTGCAGAAACAACCCTTCCTCGGCCAGGTGATCGTTAACTCATTTGCCGACAACGGCAATATCGTGGTGAACTCGGTGGACAACCTGCTGGGCGATGTAGACCTGATCAGCATTCGCACGCGGGCCAGTTCCAGTCGCCCGTTTGAGCGGGTTGATGCCCTGCAACTTCAGGCAGAGCAGAATTACCGCGCCACCGAAGAGCGCCTGCAGACCGAGCTGGCCGAAACCGAGGCGCGCCTGACTGAACTGCAGGCTGCGCGCGGCGAGGAAGACCTGCAGGTGCTGACACCCGAACAGCAGGAAGAGGTGCAGCGTTTCATGGATCGCAAGCTGGAAATCCGCAAGGACCTGCGCCAGGTGCAGCACGACCTGCAGCGCGATATCGACCAGCTGGGCACCCGCCTGAAGTTGCTGAACATCGTGGTGGTGCCGGCGCTGGTGATCCTGGTGGCGATATTCCTCGGGTGGCGCCGGCGGCAGCTGCGCAACCAGGCTGATAACACGGAGCTGAAAGCATCATGAGCAGAAAACATTTCTCCTGGTTGCTGGGAGCAACAATCGTGCTGGGCATTGTGGTGTTCATGTTGCCGGGCCGCACCAGCAAGGACAGTGAAATGGCCACGCAGGCCCTGTTGCCGGGCCTGGCAGAGCGTGTCAACGAAGTGGAACAGGTGGAAGTGGTCCGTGCCGGCAATGAAACCCAGGCAACGCTGCAACGCCGCGATGGTGGCTGGGTGGTTGCCGAATTCGGCAACTATCCGGCCGACTGGCCGCAATTGCGTGAACTGCTGGCCAGCCTGGCGCGCGCGGAGATCATCGAACCCAAGACAGCCAATCCCGACTATTTTCCGCGTCTGGGTGTGAGCGATGTCAGCAAAGCGGACAGCAAAGCCACGCTGCTGCGGCTGAAGGGTGGTGGCCCTGATGTCGCCATATTGGTGGGTAACGCCGCCGACGGACGCGACGGCCAGTATGTGCGACTGCTGGAAGGTGACCGGGCGCTGTTGATCGACCAGTCCTTGAAGATTCCCGCCGAAGGCAAGGACTGGCTACAACGCGAGATCGTGAATATTGCCGATGCCGAGGTGGTCGAGGTCGATGTGGCGCATGCTGATGGCACGCAGGTCCGCGCGATCAAAACGTCAGCCGACGATACCGACTTCGTCCTGCAGGACATTCCCGAGGGCCGTGAGGTGCTGTCCTCGTGGAGCGTGAATTCCATGGCCAATGCGCTGGCGAACCTGCAGCTGGATTCAGTAGCCGGGGCCGGGGATATCGATTTCTCCCAGGCGACGAAATTTCGTCTCCTCACGGCTGATGGCCTGGAAATCCTGGCGGAAGTGGCCGAAGCATCCGAAGCAACGGAATCCACTGACCAGGCTGCCATGGAGGACAGTGCTCAAAGCACCCCTCCTGCCGCCAAAACCTGGCTGCGCCTGAGTGCAAAAAGCCACAGCGCCGAAACGCCCGCCGCGGACGAGGCGGCTGAAGAACAGGTGGCAGGGCAAGACACAGCTGAAGCCGGTGATTCAGCCGGAGTCCCAACGGAAGGCGAAAGCGAGGAAACGGATTCCGGGGAACCCACTGTCGCTGCTGCCCAGCGTGCGGAGGAAATCAACCGGCGGGTGAGTGGCTGGGCTTATGAGATCCCGTCCTACAAAGCCAGCGCCATGACCAAGAGAATGGATGACCTGTTGAAGGCCTTGCCGGAACCGGAGTGATGCAGCCAACGCAGCCGGCGCGCCAGCGCAAGCACCCGTGGCGCCGGCTGGCGCTGGCGGCTGGTGCGCTGGGTTTCACCGCTGTATTGCTGGGCGCGGCCGGTTCACATGCCATCGACCTGGGCTCCGATGCCGCAGCCAGGCGGTGGAACATCGCTTTGCAGATCCATTTTTTCCAGGCAGCCGCCTTGCTGGCGCTGGCGGCCTGCGTGGCCGGGCTTTGCGTTGGACGTGCCGCCTTGCCTGCTGAAGACCAGGCGGTTGGCCACGGGCCATCCGGTTGGTTGTTACGGGCAGGGTGGCTGCAGTTCACCGGCACACTGTTGTTCAGCGGCAGTCTTTACCTGCGCGCCGCCGGGTTGTTTGTCCTGCCCGGATGGATCACGCCCCTGGGTGGCCTGACCTTGCTCGCAGGCTGGCTGCTGTTGATGTTGATGCTGGTCACGAAAGTGCGCTAAAAGTTGGTCTTGTGGCAGGAACCGTATATATTTAGCAGGTAACAGTCGGTACCGTATGGAACCGGCCTTCACAACCTGCAGCGAGGATTTCTATGAGCAGCTCCCAGCGGTTATTTCCCCGGGCACTGTTGACGCCTGTCGTGACTACGGTCGCCGCCCTGTCCGCAAGCTTTACTGCGCCGGCCGCCCTCGCTGTTGAAATGAACATGGCAGGCCTCAGCGGCCCGGTAACCGTATACGAGGACGCCCTTGGCATTCCCACCATAAAGGGCGAATCGGAGCTTGATGTCGTTTTCGTGCTGGGCTACATCCACGCCCGTGACCGCTTCTTCCAGTTGGACCGTGACCGCAAGGGCGCGGCCGGCCGAGCGGCGGAACTGCTGGGCAGTGCGGCTCTCTCTTCAGATGTGCAATATCGCAACCTCGGGTTGGACCGCGCGGCGCTGGCCACCTGGCAGGCCATCAGCGATGAGAGCAAGGGTGTGTTGCAGGCCTATGCCAATGGCGTGAATGCATGGCTGGCCGCCAACCCCCTGCCGCCGGAATACGCCGCCCTGGAGCTGACCAAAGCCGACCCGTGGACACCCATGGACAGCCTGCTGATCGCCAAGGGCCTGGGCGCCGGTTTCTCGCTTGGCTTTGGCGATGTGGACAACACCATCACGCTGGGAACCTACCAGGCCTATGGTGAGGCGCTGGGGTTCAATGGTCTCGCGCTGTTTTTTGAAGACACCCACCGCTCACAGCCGCCGGATGATCGTGTCACCGCGCCTGGATTCCTTGGCAGTATCGGCGGTATCGGCCAGGCCAGTACGGCTTCCAACCTGCAGGCGAACGGAACGGACAACAGCAAGGCCGAGGGCGTCATTACCGTGAGTGGCCCTGCCGGTGTCAGCGACGAGATGCTCAACCTGGCGGCTGATTACCGTGCGGCGCTGGACGGCGCCCCGCTGTTCACGGAGGCCATGCAGAATGAACAGAATCCCAAGGGCAGCAACGCCTGGATTGTCAGCGGCGAACATACCGAGTCAGGCTACCCGCTGATCGCCAATGACCCGCACCTGAGCATGAACACGCCGGCCATCTGGCATGAGGCGCAACTGATTTACGACAAGGGTGATGGCGCGGACTGGCATGTCAGCGGCACGGTGGTTCCGGGTACCCCCGGCGTATTGCTGGGCTGCAGCAACCATGCCTGTTGGGGTATGACCGTCAATCCGCTGGACGTCACGGACTTCTTCCAGGAAAGCCTCAGGACCAATGCCTTTGGCCTGCCCACCCACACCGTTTACAAAGGCCAGAACGAGCCCATCCAGCAGGTTTTCAATTCCTATTTCGTCAACCAGGTGGGCGATGGCGTGCCCGACAATATCGTCCGGGCCCCGGTGGGTTACACCGCCGGCGCGATTTCGCTGGTGGTGCCGCGCCGCAACAACGGTGCCATCGTGCAGATTGCCGGCAATTCCGGGCTGTCCGTCGCCTACACCGGCTTTGGGCCCACCTATGAAATCGAGTTGATCCGCAAGATCGACCAGGCTGGAAGCCTGGAGGAATTCCAGGAGGCCCTGACCTATTTCGATATCGGCGTGCAGAATGTCTACTACGCCAATACCGAGGGTGATATCGCCTGGTTCACCACCTCCGAGCACCCCATCCGCGAAGACCTGCAAAACCTGACGGTTGATGGCCTGCCACCGTGGTTCATCCGCAACGGCACGGGCGCCCAGGCGAATGAATGGTTGCCGGTGATGAACCCGCAACCCAACCAGGCCTTGCCGTTTGAAATCATGCCGGCAGCCGAAATGCCGCATCTGGTCAACCCGGCCAACGGGTTTGTCACCAACGCCAACAACGATCCGATCGGCACCACGCTGGACAACAATCCGCTCAACCAGCTGCGTCCGGGAGGAAACGGCATTTATTATCTCAACCCCGGTTATGCCTCCTACCGCATGGGGCGGGTGGATCGCGAAATCAAAGCCATGGTGGCCGAGGGTGATGTCAGCGTGCAGGACTTCATCGACCTGCAGGCCAACGTGAACCTGCTGGACGCTGAACTTGTGCTGCCCGCGCTGCTGGCGCAGTTCCAGAGCCTGGAACTGCCACCGGCCTCACCCATGGCTCAGGCGCTGGATGTGCTTTCAACCTGGGATTACAGCACCCCGACCGGCCTGGCGGAAGGCTGGGATGCCGGCGATGACCCGGAAATGGCCGTGCCGCCCAGCGCTACGGAAGTCCGCAACAGTGCTGCAGCCACCGTGTTCGCCCTGTGGCGTTCCATGCTGGTGCGCAACACCATCGACGCCACGCTGACAGCCGTTGGCCTGGGTTCCAACCTGCCGCCCGCCGGCCTGGCGTACGATGCCTTCAAATACCACCTGCTCAACTACCCGACCCGTGGTGGCGTTGGCGCTTCCGGACTGAACTTTTTCTCGCAGGGCCTGGCGCCTACCGTGCAGGCCAGCCTGCAACAGGCTCTGGACCTGCTGGCTTCCGACGAATTTGCTCCGGCATTCGCGAACTCATCCACCGTCATGGATTACCGCTGGGGCAAACTGCACCGCATCGTGTTTGACCACACACTGGGCGTGGACCCGCTGAACATTCCAAACGGTGGCGGCTTCATGGACCTGGCTGAAAACCTGCCCGGCCTGGCCCGTCAGGGCGGCTACGAAGCAGTGGACGCCTCCAGCCACAGCGCGCGCGCGAATACGCTGAACGGGTTCATGTTCGGCAGCGGCCCCAGCCGGCGTTTCATCGGCCACCTGAGCCCGTCGGGTGTGGAAGCGCTGGAAGTCATTCCTGGCGGCCAAAGCGGGGTGTTCTACAGCCCCAATTATTCCAGCCAGCTGCCGCTGTGGCTGACCAACGATTACCATCCGCTGGCCCTGGGTGAAGCAGATGCCCAGGACGTGGCGGTGAGTACGGTAACTTTTGTTCCCAATTGATTCCGGCATTTTCCTTCGCCATTGAATGCGGGCGGCCATGAGCCGCCTGCGCTACAAACGTTCCGACGCGGTCAACCACCTGCAACGGCAATGCCCCCGATTGGGTGCATTCATCGCCAGCCACGGGCCCTTCGAGCTCAGGGTGGCCCGCGACGGCAGCCTGTTTGAAGCCCTGGCCAGGGCGATTGTCTACCAGCAGCTGTCCGGCAAGGCAGCCGGGACCATCCACGGCCGGTTTTGTGCGTTGTTTGCGGATCACCGTCCCCACGCGGCTGAACTCGCCAACATGAATTTTGACCAGTTGCGCGCCGTGGGCCTGTCGCGCAACAAGGTATTGGCGATTCAGGACCTGGCTGAAAAGTCACTGGCAGGAGCCTTGCCCGGGCCGCGGCAGATCGGCGCGATGAGTGACGGGCAGGTGATTGAAAAGCTGTGCGAAATACGCGGCATCGGGCCGTGGACGGCGCAGATGCTGTTGATCTTCAACCTCGGACGTCCGGATGTGATGCCGGCTGCCGACCTGGGTGTGCAGAAAGGCATACAACGCATTTACCGCATGCGCAAGTTGCCGGGTCCGGAGCAGGTTTTGCAGCGCACCCGCCATCTCGCACCGTATCGCTCGGCCGCCAGCTGGTATTTCTGGCGCGCGGCGGACACGGCCCTGATGAGCTGAAGGGTGTCCGGATCCGGCGCGCCGCCAATCCCGGAGGGGTGTTACAGATGTGTCTGTCTCCAGCCACTCATGGCTTGAAATTGCGGTTTCGAGGGCGCATCTGACAGCTCATGAACTTGTTGGACCACTTCATGCTGCAGCAGGTGCAGCTCACCACGCTGCAGGCCGAATTGCTGCAAACGCCGGCGGAAGGCGCCAGCCATGATGCCCGGGTGGAACTGAACCTGGCGCCGCGTCTGGTCAAAACCGACTCAGGCGAGGAATTGCCGGCCTACCGCGTAACCGCGCGTTTGAGCTGTGAAAGCCACGCCCGCAAGAATGCGGCGAATTTCCGCGCCGTGGTGGGCGTTGAGGCCCTGTACCAGCAGACCGGCGGCACCGCCATCGATCTGGCCGATTTCATGCGCAACAACGCCAGCCTGACCCGCCAGCTGTATCCGCTGCTGCAGGCTGAAATGCGCCAGTTGCTGTTCCGGCTGGGCCTGCAGAATATCCAGTTGCCGTTTGACCTTCCTCCGCACACACAAAAGGTTTCCGGCCAGACCATCGAATTTTCCGGGGCGGTGCACTGAAGCCAGGCCGGCCACGGGGCCGGTTTGAACAGCGGACCTTCACTGGCCGAACCAGTACCAGTGCCAGGGTTCGTAAGCGACCCCATGCCGGTTGCCCCGCGGGTAGGACAAGTGAAAACCGAATTTGCCGGCATGGCGGTTCAGCCAGGCATGAGCAGGGCTGTCCGCGAACTCTTCCTCCAGTGGCTTGAAGCCCGGTGAGGTCAGGTCTACCGCCCGTCCGCTGTGATGTTCGCTGTAACCCGGCGCGGCCGATACGCGCAGGATGTCGGTCATGCGCTGGCCTTTGTCCAGCTTGTTCTGCAGCAACTGTTGCTGGTAGTCCACCGAACGGAAGGCCGATACCGGCTGGATTTCAAGTCCCGAATCTTTGGCTTCGGCCAGCATTTTCCGCAGCGCTTCGGCTGCTTTCGGCAGCATGAATTGCTCGCGACCAAACACATCCAGCCCGATGGAAGCGAGTTCCGTCGGCTCCGGCTGCAGCCGCAGCCGGTGCGAGCAGCCGTAGTTGGCGGGAATGCCCAGGATGGCATGCATTTCACGGACTCTGCGCCCCAGGGCGGTCTGCCGCCGCGATAACGTACGTTGCCACACTCCGGGTTTGCCGGTGGGCCGCCAGGCGCCAGGCAGCGCGATGCCGCGTCCGCCATGCGGATCGGAATGCAGGCTGATGGTCGGCATTCCGAACGACACCGCGAGCCGCTCCACCGCTTCCAGCAGTGCTTCCTGTGTAGTGTTTTGCCGCGCTGCGAGCAGGCAGACGCGCATCCGCATGAGGTCCAGGCCCACGGCGCCCGTTAACGTCTGCACGGGGGCTTTGTTGCGGTAAGCCAGCAACAGGCAACCATCCGTGTGAAGTTGTGGAACTCCAGGCCGGGAGCCAGCCACCACATGGTTCTCCTGCTGCTTCAGCCATTGACGGATGCCGGTGAGTTCTTCAAGACGGCTGGTTTGGATGCGTAGGGCGCTCATGCTGGCACAGGGTAATCAAAATTTATGGGTTGCCGGGAATTTTTCGACCGGGGATGGTCTCATGGTACACGGAACCAAATGGATACAAGCGGGCAGTCATGCGACATTGCCCTTGAAGCTTGAGCAACTCGGGCTTTTGTAAACAGCATGTCACGGTTGAGTGCCAGCCTGAACGGTAACCGTCCAGCCGTTACCCCACAAAGCGGTTGCGACACGGTAACATGTCGCCATGGATATGGAAGAAACACAGATGGCCAGCGAAGCGCAGATCATCGCCCACAAATTCAACCAGGAACTGGAACAGATCCGCAGCCGGGTGCTGAAAATGGGCGGCCTGGTTGAAGAGCAGATCAGCAAGTCGGTCCAGTCCATCACCGAAGGCAAACTCGAGCTGGCCCGCGAAGTCGTCGAGAACGATTACCGCATCAATGCCATGGAAGTGGCCATCGATGAGGAGTGCACCCGTATCGTGGCCGAGCAGCATCCGGATGCTTCCGACCTGCGGCTGGTGATGGCCGTGATCAAAACCATCACCGATCTCGAACGCATCGGCGATGAAGCCAAGCGCGTGGCGCGGATGGTGGCCGAGGAACTGAATGGCGCCATCGACCTGGAAGTTCGTGAGGAACTGGAGCATATGGGCCAGCTGGTGCGTGACATGCTTCGCCGCGTGCTGGATGCCTTTGCCCGCACGGATGTGGACATGGCCATGGTGGTGTTTGAGCTGGACAAAAGGGTTGATGCCAGGTATTGGGCGATCACCCGCCAGCTGACGGATCACATGGCCGCTGACCCGCGCGCCATTCCGCTGATGCTCAACCTGCTGTGGGCCATCCGTTCCATCGAGCGCATGGGTGATCGCTGCCAGAACATTGCCGAATACATTTTTTATCTGGTGCATGGCAAGGACATTCGCCACATCCAGCGCACGCCGGGCGCCAGGAACCTGGAAGCTCTGGTTGAAAAAGTATCCTGAGTTGCCGGCTCAGTAGTTGAATTCAAACGACAGGCCGTATTCCCGCCCCACCGAGAAGCCGATTTTTGTTTCCGGCCCCTGGGTGATTTCCACATCAGGGTCCAGCAGGTTCCTGGCCTTGAACTGCACTTTCCAGTTTTCCCATAGCCTTTGGGTGTAGATGAAATCCAGCTGCGGGCGCGGCTGTTCGTAGATGTCCGGCGCGCCATTGGTTCCCACATCGACGATTCGTTCGCCGAAAATGTTGTACAGCAGTGCGGTGTTGATGCCGCGATCCAGGTCATCGTAGCCCACCTGGAAATTGAGCACATAGGGCGATTGCCCCTGCAAAGGGCGTGAAGATGAAGTCTGCACAGCCGCATTTTCTTCCGACAGGGTGATCTCTGATTCGATCCAGGAATAATTGGTGTTGATGTAGAAGCGCTCCCAGAGTTCCTCCTTCCCCCACCAGCGGCTGATGAACCCAAGATCGCTGTACAGCTCGAATTCAATACCCAGGTTTTCAGCCGCTTCAGCGTTGTCAAAGGTGGTGATCTGCGTTGCGCCGGCCAGGATCACGGTTTCGATCGGATTGGTGAATTCCTTGTAGAAACCGCCCAGTGACACGAAATTGTTCTGCTCAAAGAACCAATCCCACCGCAGGTCATAGTTCTTTATGAATGCCGCCTCCAGGTCGGGATTGCCGATGACCTGGCGGTCCAGGATGGGGTCCTTGAACAACGATGGCGACAGTTCCTTGAAGTCGGGCCGGTTGGTGGTTTCGCCATATCCGGCGCGCAGCTGGTGCTCACCGAGTACCAGGGTAGTGGTAATGGACGGAAACAGGTCATCGGTGGACAGGCTGGAAATCACCGGGTTGCGTGCAGGGTCGAAAATATCAAAGGTGGTAACCGACTGGTCCGACGTTTCCTGCCTCACGCCACCGGCCAGGCGCAGCCACTCGTCCCAGTACAGGTCCGCTCCCACATACCAGGCATCGATTTCCTGGTCAGCAGTGTAGGCATCGGTGGCGATGGTGGAATCGCCCAGCTGCCAGCCGACCGGATCGATGGTGTCGGGAAAGAGAATGTCTTCAGGATTCAGGTTGCGGCGCAGGTCCAGGTTGCCCGACAGGCTGCCCCTGGACTGGAACGCAAACCGCCGCACGTTGGAATCACGGTCCTTGCTGACCGAATCCAGGCCCGCTTGCAGCTTGAAGTCCATTTTCTTCCAGAACCGAAGCGGCTGGACCACGGCCAGGCTCCAGTTTTCGCTACTGTCTTCGAGCTCACTCCAGCGCCACTGGTTGCCATCGTTCCGCAGCGAAAAAATCAGGTCTTCTGTCGTATCCGTGGTGGTGTCCGGATCGTAGCGATAGGCTCGCGTGCCGGGCTCCTCGGACTCGGCGTCCGCCTGGGTGAAGCCCCAGTTGACCTGCAGGTCCCAGAGTTGCGGAATCACGTGCTCGCCCAGCAGCTGGTTGGATATGACTTCCCGCTCGATCCACTCCAGCAGGGTGAATTGCACGTCGCCGCCTTCGGCATCCTTGTTGAAACCCTGTTCCCGCTGGGTGCGATCGGTGGTCTGCCGCAAGGTCATCCAGTTGTAGGTCAGGCGATGGTTGTCGCCGATTTCGGCCCCGGCCGTAAAAAAGCCCGACAGGCCGATTTCGCGCACCGTGGCCACGCGGGTGTAGTCATTCTCCGAAACCAGCTCGCCGCCTGAAACCACGTAGTCGGTCCTGCGCTGGCTGGTGGTGAGCCAGTCATCACCGTAATCCAGCGCCGCCAGGAAGCCAAGATTGATGGAATCGGTGACGGCGTAACGGTCACCGCCGCTGAATTTGAAGCCCCAGTTCGGAGCGGTCTCTTTCTGGTCGACGCCGTAATTCACCGGCAGCGATTCGCCGATCGCCTCGAGCTGCTCGCGAGTGTACCCCTGGCCGGTGAAGCGGTTGAATTCGGTTACCCGGGTACCGTCGGCGCTGGCTTCTTTCAGCAGGCCCGGCATGGCGCGGGTGCCGTCATCATAGCCGGTCCAGTCGCCATCGCCGCCATCGTAGCGCAGGCCGTCCTTGCCGGTGGTGCCATCGCGATAACCCACGTCCAGCTCAGCCTCGAAAAAGCCTTCCTCGGGCAGGCGCTTGGTGCGCAACAGCACGGTACCGCCGCCGAACTCCGCAGGCAGGTCAGGCGTAAAGCCTTTCTGCACCGAGATGCTGTCGATGATGCCGGAAGGAAAGAGGTCCAGCGGTACCACACGCCGTACCGGGTCGGGGCTGGGCACATTGGCGCCATTGAGCAGGGTGCTGGAGTAGCGTTCGCCCAGGCCGCGCACGTAGATGAAACGCCCGCCCACCAGTGTCAGGCCGGTCACGCGCTTCAGGGCGGAAGCCGCGTCACTGTCACCGGCCTTGCTGATCTGCTCCGACGCCAGGATATTGCCGATGGCGATGTCCTCCTTGCGCTCCTCCAGCACCGACGCCAGGCTGCCTGAGACATGCGGCACCACCACCACGAACTCCGGCAGTTCCGCGCCTGCCGGCGTCAATTGCAGTTTCAGCGTGGTGACGGCGTTGGCTTCAACCACGATATCATCGCGGCTGAGCGTATTGAACGCGGCATGCAATACCGACAACGAACGGGTGCCGGAGGGCACTTCCAGCTCAAACCTGCCGGCCTCGTCGGTGCGGATATCGGCGCTGACTCCGGAGATGTAGATGCGTGCCCCGGCCACCGGCTGGCCGTCGTCGGCGCTGAGCAACTGGCCGCTGAGGGTTCCCGGTGGCGCATCCGCCGATTCGGAGGCCCGCCCAGCCTGTCCAACCGGCAGTTGAGCACCGGAGGATTCCACATCGTAGATCGCTGAGCCGCCACCGCTCACATCCACGATCCATTGCGCCAGCTCGTCCTGCACCGCCAGTATCT
This sequence comes from uncultured Wenzhouxiangellaceae bacterium, assembly GCA_964470455.1. Classification (GTDB taxonomy): domain Bacteria; phylum Pseudomonadota; class Gammaproteobacteria; order Xanthomonadales; family SZUA-36; genus JAWXBM01. The sequence continues at coordinate 21,275 of CAYYCX010000016.1, read as the reverse complement.
GCTGGTCCAGCACCACCGCATCCTGCAAACGCAGTTCCAGGTAGTGCAAACCGGCCGGAATGTCCAGTTGGGCCACGCCTTTGGGGTTGGTCAGGGTTCGCAATTCGCCGTCGATCAGGACTTCAACACCGGACACCGGAGTGCCTTTGTCAAACACATACAAGGTCAGGCTGGCCTGTTGCGCCCAGGCCTGGCCGAAGGCGCAACTGCCGAGCAGGCACACCAGGGCCAGGCGTTTGAGCCAGCGGCCCGTGGCTTTCAGGTTCACAGGCATTTCCAGGAATCCGTTGAGCAATCGGCGATGGAGCGACGCAGTTCAGCCGCCTTGCGGAACAGGTCGGGTCGCGTCAGTTGTGACAGTTGCGCCTCGGCGGCGGCAAAATCGCCTACCTTGAACTGCGCGTAGGCGATGGCATAGCACAGGTCTTCCTCCTGCAGCAGGCCTACGCGGCGCAGTGGCGCTTCCATGGCGGCTGCCTGCTCGTAACTTTCCATCTGCAGGTACAACGCCAGGCGCTGGCGGAACTTCTCCGGCTGGTCAGCCAGCTGCCCGTTCAGGGCAAGTGCCCGGTGGTACTGCCCCGCACGACGATAGAGCTCAGCCGCTTCGCTCATGAATTCCGGTTGCAACAGTGCTGCCTGGTACATGACATCAGCCGCTGCATGCAGCTGGCCGTTATCGATGTAGACGTGCGCCAGCACCTTCTTCACCTGGGCCGAGTCGGGATAGCGCAGCTGCGCTGTTTCCAGCAGGGCGGCGGCTTCATTCAGCTGGCCGCTGGCCCGCAGGGCGTTACCGAGCGCCAGGTAGTCTTCGAGCCGGCTTGCGCCCTCTTTGCCCGGCGCGCGCTCGAGGTAGTCCCGCCCGAACAACACGGCTTGCTGGAAGAGGCCCATATCCACCAGGTAGAACACCTTGCGACGCAGGAAGGAATCGTCCTGCGGAAACAACCCGTTGGCGAGATCCAGCGTTGCCAACGCCTCCACCGGTTCATCCAGCAGCCAGTGGCTCTGGGCGCGCATGTGATACACCGAAGGTACTGTTTGCAGTTCCGCACCCGCTGCTTCCAGCGCCTGCAGGGTTCCGCGGTAGTCTTCCAGCTGGTAGGAAATCTGTGCCAGGTAAACGTAAATCACGGCTTCAACCACCTGGCCTGCTGCCTTGCCTGCCTCGATCGCAGCCTGGAACTCGAAGCGGGCGGGTTCCGGTTGCGCGCTGCGCATATAGGCCATGCCGCGCAGGCTGTGATAGCGAACCCGGTCAAAATCCGTCGCGGCGGTATCCGCCTGGTCCAGCACCAGCAGTGCGCGGTCGATATTGCCATCGCGCAGCATCAACGCCGCCAGCGCCAGCGGATCCACATCGTCGGCTTGCTCGTTGGCCCAGCCGCCGGCCGGGATCATCAGCGCCAGAAGTATCAACAGCAGTGTGAAAATTTGTTTCATGAATATTTCGGTGAAAAGTTTGAGGATCAGTTCAGGTCAAAACGGATGCGCTGCTTTGCCCAGGCGCGTACCGCCTGCCCCTGGTACAGTGCCGGTTCAAAACGCCACTGGCTGATGCCCTGCGTGGCGGCTTCTTCAAACACGCCGGCGGGTTCGGCCTCGATCACCTTTATCTGCTCGATCTCGCCGGTGATGCCGATCAGCAGGGAAAAAACCACATAACCCTCGATGCCCCTGGCCCTGGCGCGGGGTGGAAACACCGGTGCCGCCTGGAAGCTGGCCTGGGGAGGCTGGTCGACGGTGTCGTCCGTCATCACCATGCCTTCCGTTGCTCCGAGCAGGTCGCCCTCCAGCGCACCCAGGTCATCGGCGGAAAATCCTGGCAAGCCCATGTCGATGCCTGACAGTGCGGTATCCAGGCCCGTCAGGGGAGCGGGTGCCGAACGTGGGTTGCGCCGTGGTTTGGGCTTGGGCTTCGGCTTTTGCACCAGCTGCTCCGGTGGCGGCTTTTTGCGCTCCAGCGCAATCTGGCTGGTGGCTTCGACGCGGCTGTCCTCCAGTGAATCCGAATAGTGATTCACCAGCAGTACCGTGCCCAGCACCATCGCGGTGCCCACTGCCATGGAGGCGCAGGCCCATGCCAGGCGCCGCAGGCGTTCACGCGACTGCATGTCAGCCCGCCCCGGCTTCCGCAACCGTGGCTACGCCCACATCCGTGGCGCCGGCCAGGCGCGCCTGGTCCACCACTTCCACCAACCGGCCCGCCGGCACGCCTTCATCGGTAATCACCAGCACGGATTTCGTCGTCATGGTTTTCAGCTGGTCACGCAGGCGGCTCTGGATGACCCAGATTTGCACCGGCTCCCCATCCAGGTAGGTATCGCCACTGGAGTCCACATACAGGCGTATGGCCTTGGTCGACGCCGTCACCGCGGTGGAAGCCGCCGGCCGGTTCAGGTCCAGCTTCATGTCCTTGACGAAAGTCGTGCTCACCATGAAAAAAATCAGCAGGATGAACACCATGTCGATCAGGGGTGAAATATTGATGTCCTGGATGGTTTCCTTTCGTTCACGATAGCGCATGGATCAGTGGCTCCCGGTGGGTTCTTCGGCGCACAGGATGTCTTTCATCTGCGCAAGTTCCAGCTCAATATCCTTCTGCTTCCGGTGCAGGGCACCATTGACGACCAGCCCGGGTATGGCCACTGCAAGGCCCATCTGGGTCGTGATCAATGCCTGGGAAATCCCGCCGGCGATACCGCCGGACTGTGAGAACAGCGACATGTCCCCCAGTGAATCAAATGTCTCGATCATGCCGATTACCGTGCCGAGCAAACCCAGCAGGGGGGCGCTGAGGACGATGGTAGTAATCAGTACATTGAATTTGCCGAGTTCGCGCTCTTCTTCGTAGAAGGCATCGTCCAGCATGGCGCGCAGATGCTGGCGCGGGACGCTGTCGCGCAACTGGCGGCCTTTCAGCATGGCGCGGATCAGGATGCCATCGTTGTTGCCCTTCTTGCCGCGGTCAGCCCGTGACAGCAGGTTGCGGACTCCGCGCTTGGAGCCGCGTTTGAGAGTGGCAAAGCGATAGCCGATGGCAAACCACAGCACCAGCGTCGACAACAACAGTGGCGGCATGACCCAGCCCCCCGCCTGGACGTAATCGCCTACCTGTTGCAGCAAGGAAGCAAGCATGGTTCAGGCGACCGGCTGCTTGCCCGCCACGTGGCTGGTGTAGAGATTGATCACGTGCAGCGCGGCTTTTTCCATTTCGTCCTTGATGGATTCAGCCCAGCCGGAGAGCAGGTTGCCGAAAATCAGCGCCGGGATGGCAACCGCCAGCCCGACTTCGGTGGTTACCAGGGCGATGGAAATACCGCCGGAAAGCAATTTGGGATCCCCGGTGCCGAACTCGGTGATGATGTCAAAGGTGGAAATCATGCCTGTCACCGTGCCCAGCAGCCCAAGCAGCGGCGCCACCGCGGCGATCACGATGATGAAAGCCCCAAAGCGGTTGAGGTGCGCGCTTTCGTGCAGGATCTGCTCGGAAACAATGTCTTCGATGTGCGCCCGGTCACGCTCCAGGTTGCGCACCGCGGAAGCAACCACGCGCGAGGTTGAACCTTTGAGCTGTTTGCAGGCCTTGAGGGCCTCGTCCAGCTTGCCTTCCGCCACCAGGCTGCCCACCTTGCCCTGTACCCGCCCGGTGCTGGCGCTGGCGTTACGCAGGAAGATGAAGCGCAGCAGGATCAGCGCGGCCGCCAGAATACCCAGGCCGACGATGATCCAGGCGATCAGCCCACCACTCTGGATGACGCCAACGATGGTCTTGCCGGCCTGTTCCTCGATGGCTTTCTGCGTGGACTCAAACAGGAAGATCCTGACGGAATCGGGGTTGCCGCCGCTTGCCAATGCCTCCGCGGTTTGCACATCCGATGCGGACCAGACTTTGAGGTTGCCGTCACCTGCCGGCGCCAGTGCGCCTCCTCGAGCCCCGTCACCACTTTCGCTGACACCAAAGGCGGCGATATTGCCCACGCGCAGTATTTTGCCCTGCACCTGGGTGCCATCGGTCAGGAAGAAGCTGCCGTTCTCAGTGCGCAGGCGGCCCTGCTGCTGCAGGATGTCCCGCGTGGTGTTGAACAGCGCCGTAATTTTTTCACTGTCACTGCCGCTGTTCCAAAGGCTACTCGGCACAGGCTGGTCCAGTCCTTCGAGGGTTGAGGCAGCCTGCAGGAATGTGGCTTCCAGCGTGTTGCGGCTGTCTTCGGCCGCAGCGACCTGACGTTCAGCTTCCTCCAGCATTTCAGTGATGCGCTCGCTGCGGGTTTGCGCGGCGATGTATTCGCCTTCAACCCGGTCGATGGATGCCTGCCGGTCTTTCTCCGCTTTGGCGGAACTGGCTTCGAATTCAGCCTGGCGGGCACGCAGGTCATTCAGTTGCGCGTCGAGAAAGGCATATTCCTTCTGGTAAGCCGTTTGCAGTTCATCGCGGGTTTTCAGCGGGTTGATGCTTGGCTGCGCGGCCGAACTGGCTGTGGTCCCGGTTTCCTGTGCTGAGGCCGCGTTGCCAAAAGCTGCCAACAGGAGCGCCAGCGCCAATCGCCTGGTCGATACCATGGTCATGATGATGCCTCCTGGCCGGGGGGCAGCGCACGAGGTAATGCGTTGGGCAGTTCAAAAAATCCCTGGCGGATCTGCTTGCGCAGCGCGTCAAACAGGCGCGCTGTGCGCTCCTGGTCGGCCGGGCTGGCAAGCAGTTCAAAACGCCAACCCGCAGGGGATTCCACAGCGCGCCCGTACCTGAGGTCGCGGGTGCGGAAATACATCATGGCGTTGCCCAGTTTGGCGACATCCACCAGGACTTTAGACCCGTCCAGGTCGATCGACTGGCTGTAGATGGCGTTTTCGCGGCTGATGCGCATTTCATCTTCCACGAAGGCCCACAGGCGATTGAATGCGCGTTGGGCCGTCAGTACACCGGCGGACAGTTGTGATTCGATTTCATCCAGCTCGGCCACACGTTCACCGCGTTTGAACGGAAAGCCGCTGTTGACCTGCTGGCGCAGTTGCGCCAGTTGTTCCATGAGTACCGGCTCCAGCACGCTGGCGCTGTCACCGGCTGCCGCCACATCCACCTTCATCTGTTCCAGGTCCTGTTCCAGCTGCTGCAATCGCAAGGCTTCCCGGTCGCGGCTGGCTTCAAGCTCTGTGAGCTGGGCGGTCAGGAAGGCCATGCGGTTGCGGTGCTCATCGCGTGACATGGCCAGCTCGGTTTGCAGCTCATCCACCTGGCCGCGCATCTGCACCAGCCGGGCGGCGAGATTCTCGATGGCATCCTGTGACACTTCCTGGGCCGAGACAGTACCCGGCCATGGCGCCATGCAGCTGACAAGCAGCGCGCAGGCCATGAAACAATTTTTCAATCTGGTGTTCATGATCATTCCCGGTTTGAACAGGTACCGGCCGGGCAGGAAGGTGTATTCCGCCGGCTCGATGCTGCGCAGTCTAGGGAGCGTTTGTGACATTGCTGTTACAGATGCGGTCCTGACGTGTCACGAAGTTGTCATGGAATCGTCACTGCCCTGCAACACAGATTTCCTAGCATTCCCTCCCGACCACGTTGGAGTGGACGTGTGTTCTCAACTGAAAATCAGGTAATCGAGGAAACGAGAATGAAATACAGGAATTCATTGCTGGCAGTAGTTGCTGTGCTGCTCAGTATGGTGTCGGTGTCAGCGGGTGCATTTACCATTGACCGCCAGCTGGATGGTTATTGGGTGGAGAAAGACCTGGACAGCCGCCGTGGCTGGGGCCTCCAGTACATTCCAACAGGCCCCGAGCAGGGCGTGATCTTCATGGCCGGTTTCGTCTATGACGACGTGGGCGAAGCTTTCTGGGTCAGTGGCAGCGCCAATGTTGCGCCGGGCCAGTTCGAAGTGTCCATCCCGTTGATCACGGTAAAAGATGGTGTGTGGGGTCCGGAAGCCGGCAACCCGGTCAACGACAACGAGAACTGGGGCACCATGAATATCGAGTTCATGGATTGCAACAACGCGGTATTCGCCTGGGAGGACACTCCGTTCGGTGACGGCGAAAACCCGTTTGAGCCCATTCTCAATGTGGTCAAGGGCTCGCAGAACGACAAATGCGTTTACCAGAAGCCCTTTGATTCCTGCCCGGCATTTTCAACGCCAGCGGCAACGCCACGCACCTGCATTCTGTCAGGTACCTATAACCAGGACATCACGCTGACCAACAACACTATTTGGGTGCTCAGCGGTGGCGTGTTCATCGGCGACAAGGATGCCACGGACAACGACAGTGTCCTGACCATCGAAGCCGGAACCCGCATCATCGGCAGCGGCGGTATCGACCTGCTGGTGATCAGCCGCGGCAGCAAGATCATTGCCGAAGGCCAGCCTCATGCCCCGATCGTGTTCTCAGGTCCGAGGACCGTTGGTGAAGGCGCCACCGCCGGTGACTGGGGCGGGCTGGTAATCAACGGCTTCGCTCCCATCAACACCTGCTCCACGCCGCCGTGCACGGCCCTGGGCGAAGGCAACAGCGGTACTTTTGGCGGTGATGACCCGTACGACAGCTCCGGTGTGCTGCGCTATGTTCGCGTACAGTTCGCCGGCATCAAGTTCACCGACGAGGACGAGCTGAATGGTATCGCCCTGCAGGGTGTAGGCAACGGTACGGTAGTGGATTATGTCCAGGTTCACCGCAACGCCGATGACGGCATCGAGTTCTTCGGCGGGACCGTCAACGCCAGGCACCTGATCCTGACCGATATCCAGGATGACAGCATCGACTGGACCATGGGCTACAGCGGCGGCATTCAGTACGCCATTGTCAAACAGATCCAGGATGAGGCCGTCGAAACCGACCGGGGCATGGAGCTGGATAACCTGGAGCAGGACAACGATGCCACGCCGCGCGCCCAGCCACGTGTTGCCAACATCACCATGATCGGCAAGGCCAGCAAACTGGGTATCAATCCGCGCCGTGGCACCGGTGGCAATTTCACCAACATGGTGGTCACGGGCTTCAAGGATTGCCTGGATATCGACAGCGCTGCCACGTTTACGGCGGCAGGCACTCCGGCCAATCTCACTGGCGTATTGACTTTCGAGAACACCATTTTTGATTGCGGTAACAGCTTCGTTGAGGCCGATGAAGGTGGTGAGCCCTGGACCACGGCCGCATTCATCAATGCGCAGACGGGCAATGAAGAAATCAATTCCAACCTCACGGGTGTCTACCCGCCGGAAGGAGCTTCATACCTGTCTGGAAAGGACATTGATCCGATGAAGTTCGGCGAGTTCTTCGACAAGGTTGACTGGGCTGGCGCCATACGCAGTGCTGACTCGGCCTGGCACTATAACTGGTCGATTTTCGTCGATTGACGCCGCTCCCGCAGTTTCGAAGTCCCTCGGGCGCACTACGGTGCGCCCTTTTTTTTCTGCCTTGCTCCTGCGGATTGGATAGAATGCAGTCAGTACAGTGCTGACAGAACCGATCCCATGCAGACAAATCTTTTGATTGCCGATGACGACACCGAGTTGTGCGAGCTGTTGAAGGAGTTTTTCGAGTCGGAGGATTTCCGCGTCCGCCTGGCCCATGACGGCAAGGCCGCATTGGCGGCGATAGATTCCACGCGTCCCGACCTGGTGGTGCTGGATGTGATGATGCCGGAAATGAACGGCCTGGACGTGCTGAAGGAATTGCGCCGCGACAGCCGTCTGCCGGTGATCATGCTGACGGCGCGCGGGGATGACCTGGACCGCATCCTGGGGCTGGAGCTGGGTGCCGATGATTACGTGGCCAAGCCCTGCAACCCTCGCGAACTGCTGGCACGCATCCGCGCCGTGCTGCGCCGCTCGGGCGGAACCGGAACTTCAAATATCATCCAGATCGACGACCTGGAACTGAACCAGGGCAGCCGCACCCTGCTGCTCAGGGGTGAACCAGTGGAGCTCACCAGCACGGAATTCAGCATCCTGCAGTCGCTGTTGCAGAACGGTGGCGCCGTGGTGAGCAAGCGCGACCTGTATGTGGATGCCCTGGGTCGTGAACCGGTGGCGCATGATCGCAGCGTGGACATGCATGTCAGCAACCTTCGGCGCAAGCTGGGCCCGGGCCCCAACGGGGAAAACCGCATCGAAACCATCCGTGGTATTGGCTACCAGTACCGTGTTGGCTAGGGCCCATTTCAGGTGCAACATCAATGAACCAAATAGCGTCAACAGACCCTAGGTCCTGAACCTTGTCGCGCCTGTTCTGGAAGCTGTTCCTGACGATGTGGCTGAGCATCGTCGGCTTTTCAGCCGCCATCGGCCTGCTGAATGACAAGCTGGCCCGCGAACAGTGGGCCGAAGAGCCCGCCAATACATTCTCCCGCGGCATGTTCCGTATCGCCCAGCGGTTGAAAATTACGCTGTCCACCGCCGGTGAGGATGCGGCGCGTGAAGAGCTGATCGAAATTCCGCGCATGTCACGCAACTACATCTTCGTGAACAACGAGGATGACATGGAAATCCTGGGCCGCGACGCCATACTCGGCGCCCTGCGCGCGCGCCACGGGCGCATGGAATCCGAGAAAGTGACAGCCGCGGATGGCGAGGAGTACACCATCTACCTGGTGGACCGCATACCGCCCACCACCATCCTCGCGCCCGGGCCCGATGGTACGGCGATGCGCATCCTGGCCGGCGCCCTGATCAGTGCGCTGGTGAGCTTTTTCCTGGCGCGTTCTCTGACTGCACCGCTGGAGGCCCTGCGAACCGCAACCCGGCGCATCGCCGCCGGCGACCTGGATGCGCGCGTGGCTGAAACCACGCCGCAGCGCCGCGATGAATTCGGCCAGCTGGGTGCTGATTTCAACCAGATGGCGGCCCGGCTGCAGTCCATGCAGCAGGCCAGCCGCCGCTTGTTGCGGGATGTCAGCCATGAGTTGCGATCGCCACTGGCCCGCCTCTCCGTGGCGCTGGAAATCGCCCGCAAGAAAGGTTCGGACGCCATCAAGCCCGAGCTCGACCGGATCGCGCTGGAAGGCGACCGCCTGGAATCACTGGTCAACGATGTGCTCGGGTTGCTGCGTGAATCATCGGAAAATTCTCCGAAGCAGGACGAAACCTTTGACCTCAGCGCGCTGCTGACGGAGCTGGTGGAAGTGGTCAATTACGAAGTCGCCGAAGGCAAGCCCGGAGTGCAGTGGCAGCCGGGAACGACTGTGGACTTTCATGGCGACCGCGAGCTGATCTGGCGCACCATGGAGAACCTGTTGCGCAATGCCCTGCGGCATACCGATCCGGACCGGGGCGTGGTGCTTGGCCTCAGTCCCGACGCCAACCGCCGCGAGTTGCTGATCAGTGTGCGCGACTTCGGCACCGGCGTGCCGGAAGGGGAACTGGAGAAGATTTTCGAACCGTTTTACCGTGTGCAGGAATCACGGGACCGGCACACCGGCGGGCATGGAATAGGCTTGTCGATTGCGGCCGCGGCCGTGGTGCGGCATGGCGGCGTGATCAAGGCCAGCAATGAGCCCGGCGGCGGTCTGTGCGTCAATGTCTGCCTGCCCTGGCATGCGCAGGCCGGCTGAGTATACCGGAGTCGCGGAAGGCCGGTTTTGCGCCAGTGCTCAGGCCCGGTCCCAGGGAAACGCCAGCACCATGTCGATATGGCCTGCGTCCAGCAGGGCCATGAGCAGGCGGTCCACGCCCACAGCGACGCCAGAGCATTCGGGCAGGCCGGCGTTCAGGGCTGCCAGCAGGCGCTGGTCCACCGGGGCAATGTCTTCACCGCGCAACTGCCGTAATCTTCGATCCAGCTCAAACCGTTGCCGTTGTTCCTCCGGGTCAGTGAGCTCCTGGTAACCGTTTGCCAGCTCGGCCTGGCCCAGGTAGATTTCGAAGCGCTCGGCCACGGTGATGCCATCACCTGGCACTTCGCGTACGCGCGCAAGCGCCGCCTGCTGGGGCAGGAAGTCGGTGATCACCGTGATGCTTTCGGTGTTCATGCGCGGCTGGATGAGGTGTGTCAGCAACAGGTCCAGCCAGCCATCCAGGTCCAACTGGCCGGCGTTGATGCCTTTTTCCATGGCCAGTGCACGGCATTCCTCTTCCTCACAGAAATGCGGGTCCAGGCCCAGGTGCTCCCGGAACAGGTTGCGGTATGTGGTGTGGATCACCGGCCAGTGATCGAATTTCCCATGGCCGCAATGCCTGACCAGGTCCAGTACCTCTTGCGCCAGGTCCACATAGCCCAGGCCATGCCGATACCATTCCAGCATGGTGAACTCCGGGTTGTGCCGCCGGCCTTTCTCGCCGGCCCTGAATACACGGCCCAGCTCGTAGATGTCCGGCAGCCCCGCTGCCAGCAGCCGCTTCATTGGATATTCCGCGGAAGTTCGCAGGTAGCGCGGTTCGTCCGAGTCGGTGCGAAGGCTGGCTATGTTCGGATCGGAATTGCCAGCTGACGACAACTGCGGGGTCTCGACTTCCAGGACCTCGCGGGCGGCAAAGAAACCACGGATGTCGGCCAGCAGCCTGGCGCGGGCTTCGATGGTGCGGCGCGAGGCCGTGGGGCGCCAGTCCCTCGTGCCTGGATCATGCATGGTTCTGCTCTATGCTACCCGCCGGCAAGGCCTCCACCCGAAGGCTGAATCCGGTCGGACGCATTTCAATGGCCTCGGCCTGCAGGTCATGCATGGTGAGCGGGTGAGCACGCATCCAGTTTTCACTGAGATTGATCACCAGTTGCTTCCGGTTCAGGTTGAGGTTTATTTCCGGAATGGCGGCCTGGTCCCGCGACCGGCACAGGATGCAGGCCAGCCGCAACAACACCAGGCATTGCCGCATTCCTTCATGCACGCGGTCCGGCAGGCCCTGGCAGATTTCGGCGACGATCTCGCGCCGGTGGAATTGTACCAGCGCCGCCAGGAACAGCTGTTCGGTATGGGTGAATCCCGGCATGTCCGACTGCCGCACGAGGTAGGCCGAGTGTTCCTGGTAATGGCTGTGTGAAACGCTCAGCCCCAGTTCATGCAGGTCCGCTGCCCAGCCCAGCAACTGCCGGTGAATGGGGCGCAAGCCGGTGCTTTCCGGGAGCTGTTCAAAGATGGCTTCCGCGGTGCTCCTGACCCGCCCGGCCTGCGCTTCATCCACGTGGTAGCGGCGCTTGAAGGCAAGCACGGTGTTGTCCCGGGGGTCACGATGTTCCAGCCGGCCCAGCATGTCGTACAGCAGGCCTTCGCGCAGTGCGTAGGGCGAAGTCCGCAGGCGAGGCAACGAAAAGGTTTCAAAACAGGCCTGCAGCATCAGCAGGCCTCCGGCGACAACAGGTTGGCGCTGCTCCGACAGCCCTGGGAACCGCACTTCGGTGGTGGACCGGAACTGCAGCAACTGGTCCCGCAGTTGCATCAGGGCATCCTGTTCGATAACGGTCTCGCCCAGCCCGGATTGCCGGCAGATCTCACTTACCGCCAACACCGTGCCGGAGGAACCGATGGCCGTTCTCCAGCCCGTGGCGAGGTAACGCAGGCGCAACTCCTGCAGCTCGGCCATGACCGCGTCCAGGGCCTTGTTCCAGCGCTTGCGGCTGATCCTGCCATCGGCGAAAAACCTTCGGGTCAGGGTCACGCAGCCGAACTGGACGCTTTCCAGCTGCAGGGTATCCAGCCCTTCGCCGATGATCATCTCGGTACTGCCGCCACCGATATCGATCACCAGCCGCCGGTCTTCGTGGCCGGACACGCCCTGCGAAACACCGAGGTAAATCAGTCGCGCTTCCTCACGACCGGCGATGATGTCGATGCCGCAACCCAGGCTGGATTCGGCCTGGAGCAGGAAAGCGTTGGCTTTCTTCATGCGACGAAAAGTGTGGGTCCCGACAGCCCGCATATTGTCAGCGGGAATGCCGCGCAGCCGCTGCCCGAAACGCGCCAGGCAGTCCAGAGCCCGGTGCCGCGTGTCGTCATCCAGGTTGCCCACTTCATCCAGGCCGCCTCCCAGCCGCACCATTTCCTTGATGCGATCCAGCACCCGCAGTTCGCCATGCTCGCGACGCGCAACCAGCAGATGGAAACTGTTGCTGCCCAGGTCGATGGCAGCGTAGGTTTCAGTGCGTTCAGTGTCGCTCATTCAGGCATGTCACTTGTATTTGAATTGCAGATCCAGCTGCAGCCGTTTCAGGTCGGTGGTGTCCTCGCTGGCCAGGCCGGTTTCGCTCAGGATATAGGTCATGCGGAAATTCCAGTTGTCGTGCACGGCGTAAGCTCCGCTGATGACGGAACCCTTTGCATCGGTGCCGCCCAGGCCGAAGTCAGAATCAGCCAGCAGGCCAAGCACGGCGTCCGCTTCCAGCTTCTTGTAGGCGTAGTTCAGTTCCCAGCTGCCTTTGTGCCTGGCCTCGCCAAAGTTGGCTCCCAGCGCATATCCCTGGTGATTCTCATCCGCTTCCAGGTTTTCCACGTAATCGACGAACAGCAGCAGGGGGCGGCCTGCGACTTCAAAGCCCAGTTCGGCAAAACCTTCCAATTCATGGTAGTCGTAAAGGTAAGTTTGTGTAACCGGGTTGAAGCTGTTGCCAAAGAAATCGCCATCACCGAAGAATGACCGCTTGGCGGCTGCATCGAAGCGGTAGTAGCCGGCACCCAGGAGCAGGTTGAGTTGTTCGCCCAGCGGCAGGTTCAGGCCGGCCTGGGCGCCGTAGGCGAATTCGTGCTGTGATTCGGCACTGTCACTTTCCAGCCAGGTGCCGAAGCCGGTCGCAAAGAAGCGCCCGTTGTCGTAGCGGATCGACGTGCCTTCCGGCCGCCAGTCACTGTCCCAAATCAGGCCGAAATCGCCGGCGGCATGGTGTTGCTGCCGGAATTTGCCGCCCACGACATGGGTGTTTTCCAGGCCCGTCCATTCGAAATAGGCCAGGTCCAGGCTGATCGGCTTGGATGAACCGCCACCACCGATGGTCTGGTTGGTGGATACCGGGTCTTCACCGCCGGTGGCCAGGCCGAGGCCCACTTGCATGGTATCGCTGACTTCCGCCAGCAGGTTCGCCCGGGCGCGGATGCGGTTGCGGTTGCGGTCAGCCTGGCCTTCAGTGTCCAGGTTTTCATAGCGGTAACGGAAATCACCGGACCAGCGCAGGCGCTCGGCCCAGGACACAGCTTCCATGCGTTGCTCCACTTTCTGCTCGACTGCCTGTTCGATTTTCCGGTCCAATTCCTGTTCATCAGCGGTTGTGTCCACCGGGTTGGCGGCGGGCACCTGCGCCACCTCCGAGCCAGTTACACCTGCCGGAGCCGCTTCCGTCGAGTGCTGCCCGGCTGAACTGCCCTGCCGGCTGGCCTTTTCCAGTTCGTCCAGTCGTTGCGACAATAACCGTATCTGTTCGCGCAACTGCTGGATTTCGCCCTCGCTGACTTCCGCCGCGTTGACGCCAAAACTGCAGACAATCAGCAGGATGGCACCCAGTGCCGCCAGATTCTTCATGCTTGACTCCCGGTGAGTGGCTCATTACATGGCCTGCAGCGCTGCTGGTGAACAACTGCAGAGCCGCCAGAATATACGGGCTGGGAGTTTATTGCAGTTTTATGACAGTTACATTACGGCTGGATGTCAATGTGACAATCTGGTCACGAATGGCAGCTTTCTCCATGCCTTTCAATCCGGATTGTTGGGCTTTTCATTCGACGGCCAGCTTTTGCAGTTCCCGCCTGGCCACCGCCTCGGGCAGGGCTGCAAAGCCGTCCCTGACCACCTGTTGCTGGCCCTGGGTGGCCAGCACCATGCGGATGAATTCCCGTTGCAACGGGTTCCAGGGCTGTGCCGGGTCATGATTCACGTAGATGTACAACAACCTGGCCAGCGGGTAGCTGCCATTGATGGCATTGTCCCGCGTGGCCGCCACATAGGGCTGGCCCTCATGATGGGACAGGGGCAAAACCCGAACCGTGCTGTTGGCATACCCGAGCGCGGAATAGGCGATTCCGTGGCGCGACCGGGATACTGCCAGCACGACTGATGCGGAGCCGGGAAGTTCGGTGATATCCGGCCGGAACTCGCCATCGCACAAGGCGTGGCGCCTGAAATGCTGCCAGGTGCCGGAAACCGAGTTGCGGCCAAACCGTTCGATGGTGGCGCTCGACCATTCGCCCTGCAGCCCGAGTTGTCCCCACTGCGTAACCGGGCCGGAGCCGCCGCAGGATGGAGATGCCGCGAAGACGGCATCGAGTTGTTGCAGGCTCAGCCCCTCCAGCCGGTTATCCGGGTGAACCAGTACCGCCAGGGCGTCAATGGCCACGGCAAAAGGGATGGGTTTGTAGCCCAACACCCGCTCAAACTCCTGGATTTCCTGATCATTCATCAGGCGGCTCATGGGGCCGATGTCAGCCGAGCCCAGGGCCAGCGCCGCGGGCGCGGTGCCGGAACCGGTTGACCTGATGTCGATGTCGACTTCCGGGTAGAGGGTTTTGAACGTTTCGGCCCAAAGCGTCATCAGGTTGGCCAGGCTGTTCGAGCCCACGCTGGCCAGTTCACCCTTGAGTCCGCTGACTGCGGTGTAGTCCATGGACGCGGCCTGGCTGGCCGGTTGCGGCGGTGGTTCCTGCCGGGATTCCGCGCCAGTTTCCTGCTGTGCCCGGGCAGGTGAGGGGGACGCCAGCATCACCGCTGCTATCGTGACGAGCGAGAACGAATACAGGGAGGCAAGGAGTCTGTTCATGAAATCAGCTGTGTACGCGACATCGCCTTCGATGCTAAGCGAACTTTGTGACAGAAAGGTGACGATTCGGGTTACGGCATGACCATTGCTGCGTTTGGAGCAGCCGGCCGGGACATGCTATTAGGCGGTGGGTTTGCCTGGCCGCGGAAACTGGCAGGTGAATACGCTGCCTTCGCCGAGTTCCGAACTGATCAGCAGCCGGGCATCATGGGCATTCAGCACGTGCTTCACGATGGCCAGCCCCAACCCCGTGCCGCCGCTCTGCCGCGAACGGTCCGGGCTCACCCGGTAAAACCGTTCTGTCAGGCGCGGAATATGGCGCTGCGGGATGCCGATGCCGGTATCGGTAACAGTAAAGCAGGGCCCGTTCGGCGTGTCTTTCCACTGCACCGTGATGCGTCCGCCTTCGGGTGTGTAGTTGATGGCGTTGAAGATCAGGTTGCGAAACGCGCTTTCGAGGTGGGTGGCGGCGCCCAACAGGTTGAGGCCGGGTTCAGCCTCAAACACCAGCGTGTGGCGGCCGCGGCTCAATTCCTCAGCCTGCTCGCGCAACTGGCTGATGAGCGCGCTCATGTCCACTTCCCTGCGTTCGATGTTGCTGCCCTGGCTTTGCAGCCTGGAAAGCTCCAGCAGGTCATCCAGCAGGTCCTTCATCAGGTTGGCCTGCACCAGCATGCGGCCGGCCACGGTTGCCACATCTTCGTTGCTGTGGTCTTTCATGATCTCCAGGTAGCCCATCAGCACCGTCACGGGCGTACGCAGTTCGTGGGAGATATTGGCCACGAAATCACGCCGCATCTGCTCGACGTTATGAATGCTGGTGATATCGCGCAGGATGAGCACGCGCTCCTCATCCTCCAACGGCACGGCACTGACCTGCAGCCAGGTGTTGTCGTCGGCGGGGGAGGGTATTTCCAGTTTGCGCTGCGACTGCCGCTGGTCCTGCAGCCATGAGGCAAATTCGGGATTGCGGATGAGGTTGGTAATCGCCAGCCCAAGGTCCTCGGGCATGCGGAATTTCAGGGCCGAAATGGCGGCCTGGTTGCACCAGGTGATGCAGTCATTCCGGTCCAGCAGCAGTGCGGCATCGGGGAAGGCATCGGTAAACTTGCGGATGCCCTGTTGAAAACGGTCCTCATCAAAATCCGCAACCTGGGCGGACTTGCCGGGTTTGCCGCTATGGTCGGAGTTATGGCCGGAGTCTTGGCCAGACTTAGGGCCGTCCGGCGGAGCTTCCGGCTCGTTCGCGGCGGGAAGTTGTGAGTGGTCGATCATGCGGCGGCCTAACTGGCCGTGCTCGCGGTGGGCTCGGCCAGGAAGCGGTAACCGTGGCCGCGCACGGTTTGAATGTAGTGGCTGGCCGGGCTGGGTTCGAGGGCCTTGCGCAGCCGGCGGATGTGCACATCCACCGTCCGTTCCTCCAGGTAGGCGTTGGCGCCCCAGACATGGTCCAGCAACTGGGCGCGGCTGTAGGAACGCCCCGGGTGGCTCATGAAGAACTCCAGCAGGCGGAATTCGGTAGGCCCCATTGCAACTTCGGTATTGCCGAGCAGCACTTGCCGGGAAACGGTGTCCAGGGTCAGTTCGCCGTGACGGATGCGGCCATCTTCGTCCGCGGCCGTACTGCGCCTGAGCACGGCCTTGATCCGCGCCAACAGTTCGCGCGGTGAAAACGGCTTGATCACGTAATCATCGGTGCCGGCTTCGAGCCCGGAGACTTTGTCGTCTTCCGAGACCTTGGCAGTCAGCATGATGATGGGAATATCCTGGGTCAGGTCGTCGCGACGCAGGCGGCGCGTGAGTTCCAACCCGCTGACACCGGGCATCATCCAGTCCAGCAGGATGATATCCGGCCGCTTGTTGTTGATGGCCAGCAAGGCTTCATGGGCGTCGCAGGCCAGTTGCACGCCCATGCCCTGGCGCTGCAGCGCAAACGCGATCATCTCCCGTATTGCCGGCTCGTCATCCACTACCAGTACATTTGCTTGCAATGAACTCATGCGTGTTTCCCTGGAATCCAAGGCTACATTATAGGGACGTGTATGACGGTTTCATGACAAGGCATCACCGCAACAAGGTACCACAGGAACAAGGTAGCACAGGTGCAGGGAAGGGAAACCTGCGGGGTCAGCGGGCCGCATGGATGGGCTTCGCCCGGCTGTTCAGGGTGGAATTTCCATCAGCGAGGAACGTGCCGGTCATCCAGGCCCATTTTGGCCAGTTCTATCTGGTACTCATTCAGCCTTGCGGTGACGCGGGCGCGTTCGTAATAATCGAGATCATCCCGGCGCACCAGTTCCTGAAGTTGCAGCACGGCCTCGTGCACGCCGCCGCGCAGGTAATACGATTCGGCGATGGCCTCCTTGGCGCGAACCGTTTCGCCGGCTTCATTGGACGCCCGGGCATAAAGCGCATACAGGGCCGGATCATCGTCATGGTTGAGGATCTGCTGGCGCAGGATCACGGCGGCCGTTTCCGCCTGTGATTTCTCGCCGGTGTGCAGCAATGCCTCGCTGTATTCCATCGAGATGGCGTTGTTGCCGGGAAAGTTGTGGTACAGGCCGGCCAGCCGGTCGAGTGCCGCCGCAGTGTGGCCGGAAGCCAGGTCCAGGTCGGCCAGCTGGATTTCGTAGGCCAGGTGCTCGCCGCGGTCCATCAGGTTCAACAGCAGTGAACGCGCTTCCTGGTATTTGCCCTGGCGTTGCAGGGCAATGGCGATGCCGTAATCCAGCGCGGCACCCTGTGCTTCGTTCATGTCGGCCCGCTGCTTCATGTATTCAAATTGCTCCAGCGCCTTGCTGGGGTAGTCTTCCACCAGGGCGCGCAAGCGCGCCTGGGCCAGGTAGAAATTCAGGCCGTCGCTGGCGGGTGGAATCGGCATGCTCTGGGCGCGACTGTCGGCTTCTGCGATGCGGCTCACGGTTACCGGGTGGGTACGAAGGTATTCGGGCGGACCCTCGCCCATGGCCCGGGTGATGCGGTTCATCTTCTCGAAGAATTCGCCCATGCCACGCGGGTCGTAGCCGGCATTCGACAGGGTCTGGATGCCGATCCGGTCGGCTTCGGCTTCGTTCTGGCGCGTGAAGTTGATCATGGCCTGCTGCATCGCGGCCTGGCCGCCCATCAGGGCTCCCTGGATGGCGTCGCCACTGCCGCCACCGACCAGGATCAGGCCCACCATGGCCAGCATCAGGGGGATGGTCATGGCCTGGGCGTTTTCGATGGCCCGGTAGATGTGTTGCTGCGTGACATGGGCAATTTCGTGGGCGACAACGCCGGCCACTTCGTTCTCGTCATCCGCCGCCAGTATCAGGCCGCTGTACAGGGCAACCACGCCACCCGGGGCAGCGAACGCATTGACAATGTCCATATCGATGACGACAAAGGTGAAGGACTTGTCAGGACGGTCACTGTTGGCCACCAGGCGGTAGCCCATGTCCTTGAAGTAGGCATTGATCAGCGGGTCTTCATTGAGGATTTCATAAGCCCGCATCTGCCGCACCAGGGCCTTGGCATACTCCTCTTCTTCCTTGCGCGACAGGATGGTATCGGCGGAAGCGCCCATGTCCGGCAGGGCCAGACGGTCCGTTTGCGCAACGCTGCTGAGACTGATGGAAAAAACCAGGCACGCCAGCGCCAGTCGCGCAGCGATGTTTGCCAGGGATGTGTTGCGGCTCTTGACCTTCATTCTGCCTTTCTGAAGACTGCTGGATAGCGGAATCAGACAGCGAAGTGCCTGACGGGTTCAGGGTACTATGTGTGGATTGTGACCCAACCGAACGGATAGTTTAGCGTGAAGTGCCTGGTGATCGTTAATGAAAGCCCGTGGCAAACCGGTATCGCGGTTTGTGCCCTGCGGTTTGTCCAGGCGGCGGAGGCTGCCGGCCTGCGGGTGGCTGCGGTGTTTTTCCGCGAGGACGGCGTGTATCACGCCCTGTCCGGCACCACGGCCGATGCCGGCACCCCTGAACTGACGTCGGCCTGGCAACAGTTCGCCAACCGCACCGGGGCCCGGTTGCTGCTGTGCAGCGCTTCCTGCCAGCGGCGCCTGCCACCGGCGGATGAAGCCGCCGGTTTCCGGCAAACGGGCCTTGCCGACATGCTGGAGTTGATGTTGCAGTGCGACAGGCTGGTGACTTTCTGATGCCGTACCCGGATCATTTCAGGATGGTGGCTGTAGTGCGCAGCAACCCTTGGGAGTCGGGGTGGAACCGGTGAGCGGGAAGACTCCATTCAGGCTGGGTTTGCTGATCCGCAGCGCACCTTACGCCCAGCGATCACCCCGTACGCAGCTCGATGTGGCCCTGCTGGCGGCGACACTGGATTTCGAACTGCGGCTTTTTTTTAGCGGCGCCAGCGTAATGCAGCTGGTTCCCCGCAGCAGCACTGTCGCGGCACAGTTGCCGCCCGCCTACCGGGCGTGGGGCAGCCTGCCGGATTTGCTTGAAACATCAGAACTCAAGGCCTATGCCGAGCGGGAATGGCTGGAGAGACTGCAGCTCCTGCAACTGCATCCATGCTTGCCGCTTCGGGCCAGTACCTTTGCGTTGATGCGGCATGAGTGGGAAGCATGCGATCGGGTAATGGTGCTATGACACCCCAGGGCGCCCTGCACCTGTTGCTGAGCAAGTCGGCGGATGGCCTGGAGGACTGCCGCAAGCAACTGCGGGACGGCGACAGCGTGGTGCTGGTCAACACGGCAGTTCTTTGGTTGCTGGAACCGGGTTGGGACCGGGCTTTGCCGGCAGTCACGAAAATCCACGCGCTCGAGGCCGATTTGGACGCGCATGGTTTGTCGGCGTTGCCCTTGCCGGCGCACATTGAGCGGATCAGTGATACGGGATGGGTGGAGCTGGTGATGTCGCATGCGCACTGCCTGAGCTGGAAATGACTCAATCTTTCCTGCAACTGGCCGATGGAACGCGCATCCGGCTGGACGAAAAAGGTTACCTGCTGGAACCCGGGCAATGGACCGAAGAGGCCGGCCGGCTCATGGCGGCTGCCGATGGGCTGGAACTGGGAGACGATCACTGGGTGGTGCTGCGGATTTTCCGTGACTACTTCGCCCGGTTTGAAATCGATCCGCCGATGCGCGCGCTGGTAAAGGAAACCCTTCAACGGCTGGGTGAAGAAAAAGGCAACAGCCGTTACCTGTACCGCCTGTTTCCCAAAGGCCCCGCAACCCAGGCCTGCCGCTATGCGGGGCTGCCACGGCCGGTCAGTTGCATTTGAGGCAGATGCCCGGGGCTGTGGGTGGTTCGTGTATAATGCGCCGCGTTTTTTGTGGTGCTGGGCACAGCGCCGGAATGTTTGACGGGTTTACAACCTGGCCCGTGCAGCCTGCAAGGCATACGCGGTGTTGATTTTGCCGGTTGGTGATTCTTGGGGTTGGCAGTTGCAAGGAGTTCATGGTCGATGAGCCGAACAATTTCAGTGATCGCGGGTGACGGGATCGGTCCGGAAATCACCGAAGCCACCTTGCGCGCCCTGGATGCCCTGGACTGCGGGCTGGATTATGAATTTGTGGAAGCGGGAGTGTCCGCGCTCGACCTGTGCGGAGACCTGTTGCCTGAAACCACGCTGGAATCCATCCGTCGCAATGGCATATCGCTGAAAGGCCCGTTGACCACGCCGGTGGGCAAGGGCTTCAAGTCGGTGAACGTCAGCCTGCGAATCATTTTTGAACTGTACGCAAACGTCCGGCCGGTCATCTCGATGCCGGGCACGCGTTCGCGCTACGAAAATGTCGACATCATCACCGTACGTGAGAACACCGAGGGTGCGTACCTGGCTGCCGATGCCATGGTTTCCGAGGATGGAAGCAGGGCCGAATCGAAGATGGTGATCACCCGCAAGGGTTCGGAGCGGGTCACCCGCTACGCCTTTGAGCTGGCGCGGCGCGAGGGCCGGAAAAAGGTCACGCTGGTTCACAAAGCCAATATTCTCAAGGCGGTTTCCGGGCTGTTCCTGGATGTGGCGCGGGAAGTGGCGGGCGAGTATCCCGACATCGCCTGCGATGAGATGATCGTTGATGCCACCTGCATGAAGCTGGTGCTGGACCCGCACCAGTTCGACGTGATCGTTACCACCAATCTTTTTGGCGACATCATTTCCGACCTGTGCGCCGGACTGATCGGCGGACTGGGGCTGGCTCCCGGCGCCAATATCGGCAAGGAGGCCGCGATGTTTGAGGCGGTGCATGGCTCAGCGCCGGATATCGCCGGCAAGCAGGTGGCCAACCCCTGCGCACTGATGCTGGCGGCGGCCATGATGCTGGCGCACCTGGGCCAGGTCGATAAAGCGGCGCGGCTGCGGGCCGCCATCGTCGATACCATGGCTGCGGGCGACCGCGTAACCCCGGATCTCGGTGGCAGCGGAAAAACGGCTGAATTCGCCGACGCCATCATCGAACGTATCCAGGCTTCCGCCTGATGGGCGTGCCATTTACAGGCAAAACCCGGTTTTGGGCGCAGCGAAGCGGGGCCTTTTTGCGTTTTGTTGCGTGCGGGCAACTACCGGCTTTTCGTGGCGCTTAGGGGCGCCGGTTCGGGCCTGCTTTGAGCCTGTGATTGGCCGGGCCAAGTCTTTTGCAAATCAGTAAC
>CAYYCX010000015.1:17521-58219 GCA_964470455.1 uncultured Wenzhouxiangellaceae bacterium | reverse complement strand
GCGGACCTTCTTCGCCAAGGTGAAAATCGTAGCCAAAAAAGACGCCGCGGCTTCCAAGGTCTTGACGAGCACTCGCGGGTGCCGCCGCTAATACAGCCTCACGATAGGCCACATTGTCGGCGACAGTCTCTACTGCACGAATCAGCTCCGCCATTCTGTTGATGTGACCTTGCCATAAGAAAACCGGCGAGTCGGCAAACAGGTGGTGGTGCACATCCAGGAGTCGTTTGGGCAAGCCGGCATCTTTCAGATTAGCAGCCAGGCTGCCACGCAGAAACTCTCTGTTGACGGAAATGCAGTGACAATCCCGATTCAGGGTGTCGGTGAGTTGGTTGCCTGCTTCTTTGACTTGCTTTTCCACTGTTACTCTCGGCAGTCCATTAGTTGTATAAGCTCGATCATGCAGATACCGGACGCGAGCCTGAATCGGGCAGCATGAGTAAATGTGGCACCTCGGAGCTTGGCAACATGCCTGTATAGCCAGCACTTTGATGTGGCACGTAAATCTACAATTTCCCCGAATGCCGAATGGCGAATATCAATCGCAGCGATAGAAATACTGCCAAGCCATAAGCCAACGCCGCTCCCAAAGGCACATGCTCCCACAATTGAGGACCGCCACCGTGCAGCATCAGAATTGATCCAGCGATATACAGACCCAGTGTAATAAGGGCCAAAGACAGGCGGTTGCCGGTGCGCGAAATCGTAACTTCCAGTTCTTCCAGACCGTGATGGTGTACACCCAGGGACGGTCGGCCATCGTCAATACGCAATTGCCGTAGCGCGTCGGCCAACAGGGCCGGCATTTGTTGCGTGGCTCTTGCCACCCGTTCAGTGAGCGGAAGTTGGGTTGAATTGGACTCGATAAGCCTTTGTATTTCACTGCTGCGATCACGCAAAGCCGCGATCAGGTCGAAGTTCGGAACCAAGGCACGTAAGGTGTTTTCAGCCAGAAACAGGGTTCGAAGCAGAACCAGCAAGTGTCGCGGCAACCGAAAATTCTTTCCGGAGCCTATTCTAGCGATTTGCCAAATGGCCTCAGCCACTGACCAGTCTTTCAGCGGTAAGCTGGCCATCCGCTCAAGGATTTCACTGATTGCCCGTTGGTAAGTGTGTCGGTCGACCGCTCCCTGGATGAACCCCATCGCTGTGGCCGCATCCAACACGCCGGTTGCGTCGTTGATCACGATAGCGGCTATCAGCTGCGCCAAAGAGGTACGTGACTCAGGATCCAAATAGCCAATGGATCCAAAGTCATGGAAGCAAACCCGGCCATCGGCCATTATGAACAAGTTGCCCGGGTGTGGGTCCGCATGAAACACACCCTTTGCAAACAATTGTTGCACGTAGGCGTCGAGTACCACATAAGCCAGTTCCTGAGCACTTTTAGAGGCAAAAACAGTACGTAAAGGCTGGCCATGACTGAATTCCTGGACCAGCACTTCAGAATGCGCCAGAGGCTCTATCAAGGCTGGCATAGTGACATTTGGCAACTCATCAAATGCTCTTGCCAATCGCCGCATGTTGCTCGCTTCGTGCGCCAAGTCCATTTCCAAACGCAAAAATTCCTCCAACTCGTCAACAAGGTCCAAAGGTTGTTGCTCTTTCAGGCCGGGAAACAGAACCATGCCAATACGCAGCAATCGGCGAAGCAGCCACAGATCCGCTGCGACCTGGCGTACAATTGCCGGTCGGCGCACCTTCACTGCCACCCGGCGGCCATCTGCCATTTGTGCTCGATGCACCTGTGCAATGGATGCCGCTGCGAAAGGTGTTCTTTCAAATGACTTAAACAGTGTTTCGACGGGTTGACCGAAAGCGCTCTCAATGGTGCGCACCGCAATCTCGCTGTCAAATGGTGGAACTGTGCTCTGCAAACTTTCCAGGGCTTCGAGATAAGCTGCTGGAAGCAGGTCACGGCGTAAGCTGAGGCCCTGGCCAAGTTTGATGAACGTAGTGCCCAGCTTCTCTATTGTTTGGCTTAGCTTTGGGGGCAGGCGTTCTGGTGACTTGTGGTGCCAGCGCATCCAATACCAGCCATAACTTCCAAAGGCCAGAATGATCTGAAGGCTGCGCGAGAATCTTGATCGGCTCATGCCAGGTTAGCGGAACTGAGTCGGTTGACGATAAGACATTTTCATCTTCTCTATCCTAGAACGGGTTTCAATGGGGCCCATAAAAGGCTTGATTGCTAATATGAGTAAATAGGCTTTTCAGCCAGTCACAGTGCCTCAGCTTAAAACCTGTATGCAGGTAACAGGTCAAAATTTTCAGGCAATTCCGGCTGAAGCCTCCTGTTGACCTGTCTGCAGGATACAGGTCTTAGACTAGGTACCGATACAGGGCTTGTGGTTCTTGCAGGTTACTTATCGACAGGCCAACTACTCGGTTGCTTGGAAATTTTTCATGCAAGGTTTAAGACGGTTTGATTTGCTGATTGGTCAATTGGTCTTTGTACCACTGCTCGCAGAGAGGTGAGTAGTAAATTGTTGAGGTAAAGCATGAGGACAATCAATATAGAAGTCTCCGGAATGCTCTCCGCACTGAGCGCCGCTGGAGTGGAAAAGCAGCTAGGTCGGCTTCCTGGCGTGGAAAGCGTCAAAGTGAACTATGTCGCCGGCAGCGCTTCCATCACTTATGACGAGACACACACCGATCTCAAGGCAATAGAAGCCAAAGTGAAGGATTGCGGCTACCACTGTGCGGGGGAAGCGTTGCCGAAACACGTCTGTGTTCCGCATGATCCCGAGGAAAAAGCGGCTGCAGTTTCATCAAGCAGCGATCAACACGACCATGGCGCCAGCAAGGCAAAGTCCGGCGTTGATAAAGGCAAGCATGCCGACATGGCACACGAGATGGGCCACGGCGGCAGCATGGACATGCAGGCCATGGTGCGGGATATGCGTAACCGTTTCTGGGTCGCGCTGATTTTCACCATCCCGATTTTTATCTACTCGCCCATGGGCGGAATGTTCACGCCGCCAGCCCCACCTTTTGGTCTCGATCTCAATCTGTGGTTGTTTGTGCTCGCCTCCGTAGCGGTTATCTGGCCAAGCTGGCCCTTTTTCGTGGCTGCCTGGCGAGCGCTTAAAAACGGCGTGCTTAACATGGCAGTACTGGTGGTACTTTCAGTGGGTACCGGCTACCTGTTCAGCCTGGGTGCGACCTTTTTCTTTGATGGAGTGCAGTTTTTCGAGGCAGTAGCAGTGTTGCTGGTGTTTATCCTGCTCGGCCACTGGCTGGAAATGCGTGCCCGTGCCGGGGCTTCGGAAGCCATTCGGTCATTGATGGACCTCGCCCCACCCAAGGCAATGGTGCTGCGCGATGGGCAGGAGCTTGAGATTTCGACTTCGGAGGTGGCCAAAGATGATGTTGTAGTGATCCGCCCCGGCAACAAAATACCCGTGGATGGTGAGGTGCTTGAAGGTGAGTCCCAGGTAGATGAGTCAATGCTCACCGGTGAATCCATGCCGGTGGGCAAAAAGCCCGGTGATCAGGTGATTGGCGCGACCATCAACAAAAGCGGCAGTTTTAAATATCGCGCCACCAAAGTCGGAGCCGACACCGCCTTGGCGCAAATCGTCAAACTGGTGCAGGAAGCTCAGAATTCCAAGGCTCCGGCCCAGTTGCTGGCAGACAAGGCATCGCAGTGGCTGGTAGTCATTGCCGTCGTTATCGGTTTGCTCACGTTCGCTATCTGGTTTTGGTGGCTCAACGCGACGATTTTGTTTGCAGTCACTTTGACCATCACGGTTTTTGTCATCGCCTGCCCGGATGCCTTGGGCTTGGCCACACCTATGGCAGTGATGGTGGGGACCGGTCTCGGCGCTAAGAATGGCATCCTGTTCAAAAATGCGGCTGCCTTGGAAGACGCGACCAAACTGGATATCGTGGTCTTCGACAAGACCGGCACGCTGACCATGGGCGAACCACAGGTTGTGGAAGTAGCAACAGCAGAGGGATCAGGTGAGGAAGCGGTTCTCAGCCTGGCGGCCACAGTTGAGCAGGGCTCTGATCATCCCCTGGCACAGGCGATTCTGCGTCGCGCCGAAGGCATGAAGTTGCACCCACTGACGGGCTTCCTGAATATTGAAGGCAAGGGTGCCCGTGCTGAGGTTGATGGAAAGACCGTGCTGCTGGGTAACGGTCGGCTGATGGATGAAGAAAAAGTCGACATGGCGGGTATGGCCGAAGAAGCTGCCCGCCTGAAGGCCTCAGGGCAGACGGTGGTGCATATTGCCCATGGCGGGAAGTTGCTGGGCCTGATTGCCATCGCTGACGCGGTGCGGCCAACAGCGGCGGAAATGGTCAGGAAAATGCGCGAGCGTGGAGTTGAAGTTGCCATGCTGACGGGGGATAACCAGGCGACTGCCGAACGTATTGCCTCAGAGCTCGGTATCCAGACCGTAATAGCAGATGTATTGCCGGGACAAAAGGCGGACAAAATAAAGGAACTTCAAGGGCAAGGTAAAAAAGTCGGGATGGTAGGTGACGGGGTGAACGATGCCCCGGCCCTGACCCAAGCGGACGTGGGCTTCGCCATAGGTGCCGGTACCGATGTCGCCATAGACAGCGCAGATGTAGTGTTGATGAAAAGTGACCCATATGACGTTCTGGGCGCCATTGAGCTTTCCCGCGCCACTTTACGTAAAATGCATCAGAACCTGATTTGGGCAGTGGCTTACAACGTCCTTGCCTTTCCCGCTGCAGCTGGCGTGTTCTATCCCTTGATCATCAGCCCCGAGGTTGCAGCGCTCGCAATGTCGGGAAGTTCTGCCTTGGTGGCGGTCAACGCCATGCTGCTCAAGCGTACGCGGCTGGAGGGCATTCATAGCGTCAATTTGAAACAAAGTTGATACGAAATGGAGCAATGAGGCCATTCAAGATGAAATTTGGCTTCAAATTCATTGTGAGCTCGATGGCTGGATTGGCGCTTTTGTGCATGCTGCAGGGTACCTCATTTGCGCAAGAATCAGGCGCAAGTGAAGTATTGGATGACATAGTGGCTTATTTTGGTGCCGTGCCTTCAGAAATCATTGGCACTCATAACCCCAGTCACACTGAAGCGACAATTCATGGCGGGCTACCCACGAACAAACGCGCTCACCAGCTTGTCATTGCTCTGTTTGAAGAAGATTGCGATCGCATCATCTGCAATATCCCTTGCCTGCAGTTCTGGCAGGCTTTTTGACACTTGACCTGTGTCCTGCTCACACCTTCTAGACTCGATCTATCAAAAAGTAATGGTCGAGTCAGCAATCGAATAGAGCGGCAGTCGGCATGTGTCCCGGATGGCGCACACCCAAAAAAATTTCAGGAGAAACTTCACGGTGAATGAAAATATTCAACATTCTGGAGTCTGGATATTTGCCGTGATCATGGTCGTGGTCGCTTCCTGGTTGTTATACCGATTTTTGGCACCGAGGACCCGGGGCGAGTGGGCAGGTGCGGGACTGGTACAGGCATTCATTATTGCCCTGTACGCAGAGATGTATGGATTCCCACTAACCATTTACCTGCTGGTGCGGTTCTTTGGCTTGGACAATTCCAATTTGAACGCAAATCTCTGGTCCACTCTTTTTGGGGTTGGAGAGGTGGGCATGATGATTGCAATGATCGTGGGCTACGCTTTGCTGTTCGTCGGCTTGGGTCTGTTTATCCAGGGATGGCGAGAACTCTATCGTGCCCACGAGCAAAATCGCCTGGCCACCGACGGCTTATATTCACTGGTGAGGCATCCTCAATACACCGGTCTTTTTATCGGCCTCTTCGGTGAAGGGGTTGTGCACTGGCCTACGGTGTTTTCCATCACCATTTTCCCGCTCATTGTGTTGGCCTATGTTCTTTTGGCCCGCAGGGAGGAAAAAAAGGTAATCGAGCAATTTGGTGATGAGTATCTGGAATATCAAAGCCGGGTACCAGGATTCTTCCCCCGCATGGGCAGTTGGAAGAAACTCGTTAAGCAATCCAGCATATCGGAACCTAAACCGTAGAGTTGTCGTGCTGCCATTCGGCTCGAACCAAAACGCAATGCACCATGTGCTTGACTTGCATTCTGCGCATAGGTTTTAAACTGCTTATGAAGTGTGTTTATTGCAAGACGGGATCGATACCATGCAAAAAGAGATTATTGGAGTTGTAGGAATGAGTTGCGGTTCCTGCGTTGATTCAGTAAGTCGTGAATTGCGGGCAGTACCTGGCGTGAAGAACATCAATGTCTCACTGACTTTGGGCAGTGCAGCGGTTGAGTATGACGAACGCTCGACGTCGGTCGATCAACTGGCATTGGCCATTGAGCGGGCAGGCTATAGCACGATGACTGCTTCTGCAGCACCAAAACCGTCCGGTGGGGAGTGCTGCTGTACCTAAACCACGAAGCGATTCCAACGCATGTGGAATTACTACCTATTGGGCTGTGCCGGAGCCTTATGCGCACGTCATGTGCAATTGTGGCAAGTGGTTTTGTGCAAGGGTGGGCGATCATGAGTTTACAGACGGGCGACAATCAAATGGGCAAATTTGACTGAAGCTGGACAATTTGATTGACGCAAATCATCTAATACGCAGATATACGTATGTAATTGGCTTTCTTTTAAATAATAATAAAGTCTGATAGTTGCATTAATTGCCATACCCCACTGAGATCTCGATGCAAGATTGATGCAGTAAAGGAGCTTTGAAGTGTCACTGTTTGCCACCATACGACGAAAACGCTACTCAAGTGTGGTCGCGGTGGCGTGGCTTACGGTATTTGCCAGTCCCTGTTCGATGGCACTTTTGTCGGATGGTCAGCCCCAAGAAGCCATGGGCACAAGTAAAATTCATCAACACTCACTAGAACAGCCGGCCAATCCTACGATTGGCGGAGATTGTTGTTGTGATCATCTGGATGCCCTCATCAAGTGTGATCATCCGGATGCCCTCAAGGCTGAATCAACAAAACCATACAAATCAATGCCAATTATTGGCTTGCCAATGGATCAGCAGGTGTTTGCACCCGCACTCCTGGCTGACTTACAGAAATTCAGGTACAAGGCCCCTGTTCAATTAAACTCCCCACCGCTTTATCTCGGCACACAGCGAATCCGCTTATAGGTCGACTTCAATTCATGCAGACCGCCTCGTGCGGTATCGAAGAGATGCTAGAGCATCACATTCGTCATGTCATTGAAGGAGACCAAAATGTTAAATCATCACTCAGTTCCCAGGGCGACGGGCAGATTTCACGTGGCCGAATTGGCCCAGCGTGCCGAAGTTACACCCGCTACTGTCAGATACTACTCTCGCATAGGTTTGCTGGACCCTGGTCGCGAAGCCGAAAATGGTTATCGTTGCTTTTCGACCAAGGACCTGCATCGGATTGAATTCATTCGCCGGGCGCAGACTCTTGGGCTTACCATCGGCGACATCAAATCCATACTGGATAGCCAATCAAACGGTGAGATTCCCTGCGGTCAGGTCAAGTCGATGGTCAAAAATCGGCTTGCCATTATCCGGGAGCGAATAAGCGATCTCCAGACGACAGCGGCGCTCATCACCAAGGCAATGTCGGTCTGGAATCAATCAGGTGAGCCAAATCCGCGCGATGGTGAGATTTGTCCGCTCATTGAAGGATTGGAAACAAACATCAATGACTGAAGATAAACCCAGGCGTTATCTGGCGTTTCCAGGATATTGGAGAGAAAGTTATGTTGCGGATGCTCAGAGCCGTTGGTCCTGTAGATGTCCTCTGCGTCCCAGCCGTACGCTTTGAGCAAGGCTCTCAACTTCTTTCGCCGCAGCTCGTGAGTGGAGAGCGACACTTCGAATTCGGAGTGGTTAACGGTTGCCCGTCCCTGTGTGTGTAGGGCACCGAGGTCGGGCAGGGGCAAAGGGGCACCAGCAGGCTTGGTGAAGTGGCTGGGAAGAGCGTTGAGAACGCTATCGATGGCCGAGCCGACGGAATTGTGCAGAACGCCTGGTGGGGCACGCTCTCTTTCCGGCACTCCCCGCGAGCTGATCGCAAGGATCTGCTCCAGCCGCGCGAGAGCTATTATAGGCGACTGAGACGGCTTTCCGGCATGGAAATATTGAAGGACCGGATAAGCGAGATACTGCTGCCCAAGCTTTGAAAGCTGCGAACTCGCGCTCTGCAGCGGGAATGAAAGATGAACGTAGCTCCGGCCATCCCACCCTGCTGCAACGGCGTCAGCCGCTGTCGGCCCGAGGCCGGCGACTTCCGCCGCGAACGCACGGCCGGACACTGCAGCCGATACGACTGACAGCAAGTAGGTAACCGCCAGCGTTGCAGCGAACAGGCCTGATCCGGCGGCGAGGGTTGTCATGATTTGCCATACGTGACCGTTGGGTAAGAAGTCGCCGATTCCCAGCGTAAAGATGGTGTACCCGACGAAATACACTCGGTCGACGAAGTCGCTAAACATATTGCTTGATGTTGTGACTATGCTCGCAGGTTCGCTGGAGAAGACCAGGATCCAACCGCCCCACAACAGCAGGATCCAACCGACAACAGTGAGTACAAGGATCGCGGGTCCGGCCAGCACCATGACCTTATGGTTCCGGTCAGCCGCCTTGATGACAATCCAGCACGCCCTTGCAATAACGCGCACGAATGGACCCGCGCTTCCACCGACCCAGAGGGAGGTCCAGACAACGTCCAGGACAGCGGCGATAACAAGGGCGGCGCCGCCGATCAGAAGGGGCCAATCCAACTTAATGCTTCCAAATGTGCGACAGGCACCTACCTGAATCGGGGTGCTTTAATGACACGCAGTGGCTTTCCATCGCTCAGTCCTTGTCGTCGGGGAGGTGGCCCGCATCTTCCGCTTCTTCTGTGGTGCAATCGCTATGTTCAGATGGTCGCCGCAACATTGCCCTACAGCTCAATGATAGCAGATCATCAAGCGCCTCGGCGGGCGTCTTCCAGGTAAGAGTTTGCGCGGCCTTTTGTTGCGTGTAGCCGCAACGGCATAGAACAACTGCAATGCGGTAGAGGCCCGCAGGCACCACATCGCTGTTGAGCACCGCTACCCAGTTACAAGACACTGAAGCAGTCGTTACCCGCTTCGAGCGCCCTGCCATTGCTTGGTGGCCGCTTCTTTAAGAGTAGGACATCACGAAGCCGTGGTCCTGTCGTTGCCGGCAACTCCTGCCCTCGGCAGTGCTGCACTCCAGGCGCCGCATACCAGAACCAGAAACCCGACAATAACGTCGTTCCACATTGCCGCAGTGTTTCCGTAGCCGAGGATGAACGGTGCCAAGATCAGCCACAAGCCAATCGCCGCGTTCGTCCAGCTGGCAGACTTCGTTCCCACCGTCGGCTTCGAGACCCGCGTGCCGGTCAGTAGCAGCACCAGCACACCCACTGTAATATCGTTCCACATCGCCGCCTGAGATACAGCGAGCAGGAACGGTGCGATAATCAGCCAGATTCCCAGTACGATATTGAAACCGCTTGCCATCCGGATCTGGCCGGCGGCCGGACTGCTCATTGTTGAATATGCCATGGTTCAGTTCCTCCTGTGATTGCTTGATCAGGCACCACTCCTACCGCGTTGCCAGGGCAGCGCCCGATGTGTCGATTCAAAAGGTATTGTTGCAAAAGGCATACCAACCGGTGGTCGGCACCCGCCCCCTGTTGCGCCGGCAATTGCGGGTTCTGAACGCGGATGGACTGAAATTACTACAAAACCGCGGCAATCATTACAACCTGTACCGGGACCCCGGCTGGTTTCAGACACCAGCTGGATCGGTAGCTTCAAGAGTCAGCAGCGATCCCAACTTTGGCAAACCGCTGCGTAGAAAAGGACGAATTCCTGCCAGCACCGCCAGCTATGGACCCTCAAACTTCTGTGCGGAGATAAAAGCCAGTGTGCCCAACAAGGTTGATAGTGAAGATGTAACTTTGACAGCGGAGAAACCGGCGTCTTCAATAAACACAGGCAGTCGGCCCTGAACATGGTCCTTGGTCACAGCGAAACCATCCAGAGCCTGCACAAGCAGAAAAGCCAGCCGCAATAGCCAGTTGGATGGCTTGCCCCAATCACAGATCAAGAGTTCACCGCCGGGTCTTAGCACTCGGCAAACCTCCCGCAAGGTTTGAGATTTCTGGTCTGGCTCAAGGTGGTGAAAAAATAAGGACGAAAAGACCACGCTGAAAGTGCTCTCAGGGTAAGGCAACGCATATGAAAATCCTTGATCAAAAGTCACGCTTACTCCCGCTTGTTGGACCTTGTTGCGTGCAACATCCAGAATCTCAGCATCACCATCCAAGCCGTAGACTTCGGATTGTGGATAACGCGCTTTGACCTGAGCGGCCATTGTTCCCGTTCCACAGGCCAGATCCAGCACCTTTTCCCCATCACCTATCCTGGCCATTTCCAGCAAGGCCTCCCTGAACAGGTGCTCCCGAGTGGTTAAGGCCACAACAGGATCATAGAATCGCGTCAACCACTTATATCTAAGTGCCGGGATATAATCTTCTGATCGCAACTCCGTCATGTGAAGCCTCGCATTTCAATCAATATTGAGTGCACTGTGATGTCAGCACTACCCAAGCGCACCAACTAATCTGAAGACCAGTGAATGTGCTCAATCTGCCACTGCCCATCAACGTTTTTCATGAGCAGAGTCTCTGTCGAGGAAATGTCAAAATCCTGTTCCTTGGCTACACCATGGATACGGGATTGCGTGACCACGATTGCAAAATCACCTGCCTCGACGACTCGCCTGAGCAACAGCTCTTGCTTCATGCCCTTCATGAATGCCATATCGGCGGGCATGTGATGCCCCTCATATTCAGCCAGTGATGTTTCCACGCCACCCGATTCGAAAATTAACACTTCGGGTGCAATCAGGGATCGCAAAGTATCAACAGCTCCCGCCGAAATCGCCTGGTGGAGCTGTGCCGCAACCTGGGCTGCCGGATGATCAGAAAAAGCCAATTCGGCAGGCGGCAGTTTCTCAACCTGCGTTGTCGCATGTGAATGGGAATGTGCTTCTGTTGAATCAGGCTCAAGATCCTCGGACTCGTGCCCAACTGGCTGTAAGTCATGCCCTGCTTCGTGAGAGTCGTGCCCGTCCATCTCCTGGCCTTCGGTCTCCATGGACCGGTCATGTTCGGGTCCGTGGCCTTCTGCAGAATGCTCATGACTGGAAACGACCGGTAGGCGCTGCACGCCCAAGCCGTGTTCATAGACGTTTTCTGAGCCCTCCATTCCGGTTATCGCCAGCGCAAT
Source organism: uncultured Wenzhouxiangellaceae bacterium (assembly GCA_964470455.1). Taxonomy (GTDB): domain Bacteria; phylum Pseudomonadota; class Gammaproteobacteria; order Xanthomonadales; family SZUA-36; genus JAWXBM01. The sequence goes on along the minus strand of CAYYCX010000015.1, from coordinate 46,982 downwards.
GCTGCCTACCAATACCAGCAGATTTGTCAAAACTGACGACGAGGAACTCGCTCTATGCAGGTAGTCGACGACGGTGGCGAGTGCAAATACAACCGCCGTTGCCACAGCCCAGTTGCGGTGCACCATCATATTGGCATGGGCCAGATCATCATGAGCGACGGTACCGCTGGCCCAATAACCAGTCAGCAATGCACCAGCTGCGGCAGCTACGCCAAGTCGAAGTGTCCAGCGTGCCACAATCAGAGCATTGAAAGTTTCGCCATGGTTGCCCTTCTTCCATCCAAACAACAGGTAAAGTCCCGATGCAGTGAAGAGCAAAGCAACCGCGAAATGAACCCATATGGGGTGCCAATTGGGAATGACTTCTATCATGCTACTCTCCTTTCAATTTCGCTCCACTCACCTCAGACGCAAAGCATTGGTAATAACCGATGCTGAACTCAGGCTCATGGCCAACGCTGCAATCATGGGTGAAAGCAGCCAGCCGGTGAGCGGGTACAGAACGCCCGCCGCGACAGGCACGCCCAGTCCGTTGTACAGCAGTGCAAACAGCAAGTTCTGTTTCATGTTCCTGACGGTTGCAACCGACAGCTCACGGGCGGTGGCTATGCCTCGCAGGTCACCCTTCACCAGCGTCACATGCGCGCTGTTCATAGCGACATCGGTGCCAGTCCCCATGGCGATTCCGACCTGGGCCTGGGCCAAGGCAGGTGCATCATTGATGCCATCTCCCACCATCGCAACCACGCGACCTTCGCTCTGCAATTTTTCTATCAGCTTGAGTTTGTCTGCCGGCTTCACTTCGCCGTAGAACTCTTCAATACCCAGCTTTTCCGCCACTGAACGTGCAGTGCTGACACCGTCTCCAGTGGCCATGATGATCTGCACACCACTTTTGACCAGGGTTTGAAGCGCTTCGGGGGTGCTGCTCTTGATGGGGTCGGAAACTGCAATAAGCCCAACCAGTTTCCCATCGACCACCAGGTGCATCACGCTGGCACCTTCCTGACGCATAGCTTCTGCCTGGTCCGAGGAATCATCGACAGCCACGCCCAGCTGTTGCATCAAGGCGGTATTACCCAGCGCCAGCTGTTTGCCATTAACCTTCCCACGGACGCCGATGCCGCTACCCGACTCAAAATCATCAACCTTGTCCAGCGACAATTCCCGTTCCCGCGCGGCCCGGACAATGGCCTCAGCCAGCGGATGTTCGCTGCCCTGGTCCAGGCTCGCTGCCAGCTGGAGCAGCTCATCTTCTCCAATGCCGGAAGTCGGAATCACTTTGGAAAACGAAGGTTTGCCCTCGGTCAGCGTGCCAGTTTTATCTACCACCAGCGTATCGACCTTTCGCAGCTCCTCAATGGCGGCTGCATCCCGGAACAGGATTCCCTGGGTTGCAGCCCGACCGGTCGCCACCATGATGGACATGGGCGTGGCCAGGCCAAGCGCACAGGGACAGGCAATGATCAGCACAGCGACCGCATTGATCAGGCCGTATACCCAACCCGGTTCCGGCCCGAACCATCCCCAGGCGAAAAAACTGAAGATGGCGATACCTACAACGGCAACGACAAAATAGCCAGCCACACGATCAGCCATACCCTGCATGGGTGCTCTGGAACGCTGCGCCTGCGCCACCATGGCCACAATTTGGGAGAGCACTGTGCGCGAACCAATCCGTTCAGAGCGAATGACCAGGCTGCCAGAGGTGTTGAGCGTGGCACCAATTACTTTGTCATCCACCTGTTTACTGACCGGCATGGATTCACCGGTAATCATGGATTCATCCACCGAACTCCTGCCTTCAACGACGATCCCGTCGACCGGCACTTTTTCTCCGGGGCGAACCCGCAAAAGGTCGCCCACGTGCACATGGCTCAGTTCGATTTCTTCTTCAGAACCGTCGGCATTGATGCGCCTGGCAGTCTTGGGAGCCAGGCGCAGCAGTGACTTGATCGCTTCCGAGGTTTTTGACCGGGCTGTAAGTTCGAGAATCTGGCCCAACAAGGTGAGGGAAATAATTACCGCGGCAGCTTCAAAGTACACACCCACCCGACCCATGGACTGGAAGGAGTGCGGGAATACCTGCGGCGCCACTGTTGCGACCACGCTATAGACAAAGGCCGCGCCAGTGCCCAGACCGATCAGTGTCCACATGTTGGGACTGCGATTGACCACGGAATGCCAGCCCCGCACAAAAAACGGTGCTCCCGCCCACAGTACGATGGGAATCGACAGCACCAGTTCCACCCAACTCTGGGCTGCCATGCTCATCAGGTCCAGGGAGTGCCCGAACATGGCCAGCACCAGGACCACCACCGTCAAGGGAAGCGTCCACCAGAAGCGTCGCCGGAAATCGGTCAGCTCGGTGTTTTCTTCCTCCTCCAGGCTGGGCATCTCCGGTTCCAAGGCCATGCCACATTTTGGGCAGGTACCAGGATGCTCCTGGCGGATTTCCGGGTGCATGGGGCAGGTATAAACGGTACCTGCAGGCACATCGGGCGGCTGCTCATCAGCCGTTTCTGGTTGCAGGTACTTTGCCGGGTTGGTTACAAATTTGCTTTTACAACCGGCGCTGCAGAAATAATAGTGCTCGCCCTCGTGCTCAGCCTGATGTTCTGAACCAGGACCAACAGTCATACCGCATACCGGGTCGACCAGTTCTCCAGAGCCAGCTCTCTGTTGGATGTTGTTGTTGTCATTGTCGTCGTTATGGTTATGGCCATGCTGCTGGCAGCAGGAACCCCGGTCAGGTTTATTACCGTGGTCGTGTGTCTGTGTATTCATGATCAATCCTCCTATCTTGGCAGCTGCAGCCAGTCTAAACTCTGTACCTGACCCCAGAGTCAAGAGGTTATTCGCATGTCACCAGAAACCATTAAAACACTGACCATTGGGCGCCTGGCCAAAGCAGCCGGTATCGGGATTGAAACGGTACGTTATTACCAGCAGCGCAAGTTGCTGCCGATACCGCGGCGGATAGGCGCCTATCGGCAATACCCAACCGAACTGATTGGCCGTATCCGTTTCATCAAGCGCGCCCAGGAACTGGGATTTACGCTGGATGAAATTGCCAGCCTGCTGGACCTTAGCGATGGAGCTGCCAGGGAAAACATCAGAGCCATTGCCAGCCAACGGATCGAACAAATCAAGGTAAAGCTGGCGGACTTGAACCGAATGCGCCAGGTATTGGATCGCCTCGTTCAAGAATGCGAACATTCCCATGCGAGCCAGCCCTGCCCCATTATTGAAAGCCTGATAGTCGGGTCATCAAAAGACCATTAGCCCATTGCAATCAACCTGACTCAGGCAGCCAGTTCGCCCTGGCGAGATAGAAGTTGGCCCTGCTGCCCAAGCACGCCCAAGTCATGCGCTTCTGATGAGCTGGCCAGAGACCAGTCTGTCATCTGGTGAAACTAATCAAGAATTAGAGACTGACTTCCGCTAAACTTGCCGCATCATGAGGTTATACATCTGCCGGTTGCTGGTCGTCTCGGTGCTGTTTATGAGCACGGAAGGCCTGTGGGACATGGCAAAAGAAGCTCATCCCCACAGTGATGTTTACGCCCACCAGGTTGATGCTGACCATTCCAGCGCCGATGGCAAAAACCCTCTGACTGAAGACTGTCAGGACCATTGCAGTAACTATTGTCACGGACATTTTTCAGTCATTCCGGGAAACGATGCGCGCTTTTCGCTGAATTCTGCTGACAAATACCAGATTCTGGCTACTACACAGCTCTCAGCCACACCTCGGGCTCCTCCAACACCTCCTCCCAACGTTTAACCATTCCTGATCGATTGCACCTGCGCCTCTGAGAAGGTGCGCGTTTTTTGTCTTTGCACGAGGAATGGATAGACATGCGTTTATTACTTCAGGGCACGGTGCTCGTATTGAGCTTCATGCCAATTTTTGCCTGGCCGAACGACGGGATTGAGCCCGCAGCAGCGCCATTTTTGGAAAAATACGCGGACCCCCCACTGGCGAACTTTGTCAGGTCGGTAGTCGAAACAAATCCCAGAGTCCAAGCTGCACGGGCAGCAATGCAGGCATCCCGTTCGCGCGAGTCTGCTGCTGGAATGCCCTTATACAACCCTGAGCTTGCAGCCGACTACGAAAGCGCAGTGGACGACACATGGGAAGTCGGCATCGGACAGACCTTTGATTGGTCCGGAAAGCGCAAGGCGCGGGAACAGGTTGCGGCATCTGATCGTCAAGCCAGCGAAGCAAACTACGAAGCCGTTCGCCGCACGGTGGTAGTTGATCTGCTTTCCGGGCTTGCAGCTTTCCAGACTGGCAAGCAACGCTACTCCCTGGCGACCGAGCAAGCCGGAATCATGAAGGATTTCGCGGATTTGGCCCAAAGGAGATTTGGTGCCGGCGACCTGAACCAGGTCGAGGCTGACCTGGCAACGCTTGCGTCCATTGATGCACAAATCCAGCTTGCAACCATTGCTGCCGACCTCGCTGAGGCCACTCAGATGGTTCGTTCATTGACCCTCGCTTCTGCTTCCGATCAATGGCCAGCGATCCAATCAGATTTGCCACTGGCCGCGAGCATCAACGATCCGCAGCAGTTCGTTTTGAATCTTCCTGAAATCCAGGTAGCTCAACGTCAGCTCGATGCGGCCAATGCCGCCATTGTAATGCGGGAAAGTGAACAGAAACCGGATCCCACTCTGAGCCTGCGAGGGGGCAGGGAAGATGATTCAACCCTGATTGGCATCAATCTGTCCATCCCACTCTATATCCGGAATAACTTCAAGTTCGAAGTTTCGGCGGCAGTGGCGGAGCGCGACCAGTTTCAGCAGGTTTTCGATGACCAGGTACGCCATGCCTACGCTCGGCTTCTGAGCGCATCTGAGCGATATCAACTTTCAAGGGACGCATGGGAGGGATGGCGGCAAATCGGCGAAACCAGTTTGCAAAGACAGGTCGATTTGTTGAAGCGGTTGTGGGAAGCCGGCGAGTTGAGCACCACCGATTATCTGGTCCAGATACGACAAACGCTGGACACACGGGCAAGCGCACTGGACCTCGAACTCACCCTGTGGAATGCCTGGTTCGAGTGGCTTGCAGCCACCGGACAGGCAGACAACTGGCTCGGGCTGGAGAAATCACCGTGACCCGCCCTCTACAAGAAAAATTTCCGGAGTATTCAACCATGACAATCATTAAACATGCAGCGCTATGCCTGTTGATCGGCGTCGCGCCAACTTTTGCAAATGCGCAAGAGCACCATGAAGAGGAAGAAGCATCGCTGGTCTTTACCCCTCAGGAACTGGACGCTGTCGGTATCTCGATCGCGAGCGTATCGGTCCAATCACTGAAAGAAACCTTGCGGCTACCCGCCGAAGTTCAGACAAATGCGTATCAAACCGCTCATGTGACACCGCGAATCCAGGCCCAGATCAAAGCCCGGCATGTTCGATTGGGTGATCAGGTTGAGATCGGGCAGCCCCTCGTAACTCTTTCAAGTGTAGCCATGGCGGAAGCACAGGGCGCCCTGATCGTCGCGGACACGGAGTGGCAGCGGGTTCGTTCTCTCGGGCCTGCGGCAGTAGGCGAGCGCCGCTACGTTGAAGCTGAGGTTGCACGGCAACAGGCGCTGGCCAAGGTGCTTGCCTATGGCATGCAGGAACAACAAGCCCTGGATCTGCTGAAATCCGGCAATGCTGCAAAAGCTGTGGGTGACTTTGAATTGCTTGCACCACTTTCGGGCATCGTTTTGATGGACCCCTTTGTCACCGGTGAGCTGATAGAACCCGGCCGCGTAATCTTTGAGATCAGTGATGAATCCGTGCTGTGGGTGGAAGCCGCATTGAGACCCAACGATTTGGCCGACATTGAGATTGGGAGCCCGGCGAGGGTGAGCATCAATGGATCAGACTGGTTTGATGGCAGTGTTGTACAACTTCATCATCAGTTGAACGAAACCACGCGAACACAGGCCGTCCGTATTGCGGTTGAAAATATTTCTGACAGTCTTCATCCCGGCCAGTTTGCCGAGGCGGAAATAACGACCGGCCCGGGCGAGCCGAAAATGGCGGTCCCCAGTTCAGCGGTGACGATCTTCAAGGGGTTTCCGATCGTGTTCAAGCTGGAGGGCGGCGGTGAGTTTCATCCCACACCGATAGAAGCCGGCCAGGTCATCGGCGTTTGGACAGAAATCCGTACCGGGCTGGAAACCGGCGATCAGATTGCTGTTGAGGGAGTTTTCCACCTCAAGTCGCTGCTGCTCAAGTCCTCAATCGGCGATTCGCACTAGGAGAAGATCATGTTGGATAATCTGGTTGAATCGGCACTCCGATACAAATTCCTGGTGCTTATCGCGTTCGCGGTGGTCGCTTTTCTCGGTTGGCGGGCTGTCACCACGGTTCCGGTTGATGCCTTCCCGGACGTCACGCCCACTCAGGTCAACATTTACACGGAATCACCCGGCCTTGCGGCCGAAGACGTAGAGCAATTGCTCACTTTCCCAGTCGAGTCCGGCATGGCTGGATTACCCGGCGTGCAGGAAATCCGTTCAGTAAGCCTGTTCGGTCTGTCCTACGTTGCCGTCTATTTCGAAGACGACATGGATATCTACTTTGCCCGGCGACTGGTCATGGAGCGCTTGCAGGAAGTGGCGGATCGCATACCGGAAGGATATGGCACACCCGAAATGGGACCTAACACTTCCGGCCTGGGGCAGGTGTTCTGGTACACCCTGGAGCGCGCCGATGAGCAATTGAACGCGGAGATTACGGACGCTGATTTGCGAACCATTCATGACTGGAGCGTACGACTTATCCTGCGCACAGCTCCCGGCGTTGACGATGTCATGTCCTGGGGTGGCCAGGAAAAGCAATTCCAGGTGGTTATCGATCCACTTCAGCTGATTAAGTACAACCTTAGCTTTACCAATGTCGTGGAAGTCATTGAAGCGAACAACCGGCAGGTGGGCGGCCAGTACATCAACCAGGGATCAGAACAGTTCCTGGTGCGGGGACTGGGGCTGGTCAGTGGCCTGGAAGATATCGGCAGCATGGTGGTGAAGGTTGAGGACGGTACTCCGGTCTACCTGCGCGATGTGGCAGACATTACCGAGGGCGCCGGATTGAGATTCGGCGCGGTGACCCGCGATGGCAAGGAAGTGGTACTCGGTATGGCGCTTTCCCGCATTGGCGAGAATGCGGCCAATGTAGTTGAAGCGGTAAAAGGAAAAACCGCAATTGTCGAGCAGTCCCTTCCAGATGGCGTCACGCTGCGCCCCATTTATGATCGAACCGAGCTGGTCGACAAGGCTGTCTGGACGGCAGTGAAAGCCCTGATTGAAGGTTCGATACTGGTGGCTCTGGTGCTGTTTCTTTTCCTGGGCGAACTGCGTTCTTCCATCGTCGTCATTTCTGCGCTCCCGCTTGCGATGCTGATCGCGTTCATCTGCATGGAGCAGGTGGGTATGTCGGCCAACCTGATGTCATTGGCCGGTCTTGCGGTAGGCATCGGCATGATGGTCGATGGTGCGGTGGTGATGGTAGAAAACGCATTTAGGATCATGGCAGAGCGCCGAGCTTCCGGCGAGACAGTTGATCGAACGCAAGCGGTTCTGATGGCTGCGCGGGAGGTTGCCAATCCCATTGCATTTGCGATTCTGATCATTATCGTCGTCTTCATTCCGCTGTTTGCGCTGGAAGGACTCGAAGGAAAGCTGTTCAAGCCGATGGCGCTTAATATCAGTTTTGCCATGGCGGGCTCACTGGTTCTGACGCTCACCCTCATCCCGGTTCTTGCGACGCTTATCCTGAAACCAAAGGAAGAGAGAGACACCTGGTTGGTACGCGTCATCAAGAAACGCTACCTGCCCTTTCTTTCCTGGTCTCTGGACCACAAGAAAGCGGTTGTCGCCACGGCTGGCGGATTGCTTTTATTCAGCCTGGCGCTCTTTCCTTTCCTGGGCAAGGAGTTCATGCCGCAACTGCAGGAGGGATCCATCATGTGGCGGGTTACTTCCATTCCTTCCACTTCTCTGGAGCAATCCATCCAGGTTTCCAAGGATATCGAAAAAGCCCTGTCGGCATTTCCTGAAGTAAGCACCACCCTGGCCATGATTGGAAGGGCCGAAAAAGGTGAAACCGCGGACGTGAATTACATGGAGATTTACACGGAGCTCAAGCCTCCCGAACAGTGGGAAAGTGGCAGGAATATTGAGGAACTGGCGGTCGCCATGCGCGAAACCCTTGAGCAGGCGGTTCCAACTGCCGTGATTGCCTTTACCCAACCCATCCAGATGCGCGTGGAAGAATTGATCTCCGGTGTCAGGGCGACACTGGCGGCAAAAATTTATGGCGAGGACTTGACGGAACTGGATCGGCTGAGCGAGGAAATCAAGAACGTTATTGCCGAAGTTGAAGGTGTTGCAGACCTGTCCCTGGAGGCAAACATCGGAAAGCCACAGGTACGCATCCAGGTAAACCGGGACAGCCTGGCACGATATGGATTGAATGCCGATGATGTGCTGGCGGTAGTAAGAACCGGAATCGGCAATGAGCCGGTATCGACCCTGATTGATGGCGTGCGGCGATTTGACATAACGACCCGTTTGAACGATGCCAGCAAGAGCTCCGTACAGGCTATCAAAGATATCCCGATAAAGACTGCAGCGGGCGCTATCGTGCCACTGGCCTCAGTGGCCGACATCACCGTTGCCGAAGGATATTCCTTTATCCGCAGAGAACAATTGCAACGATATGCGGTGATCCAGATGGATGTCAGAGGTCATGATGTCGACGGCTTTGTGCACGCTGCCAATGAACTTATTGAGTCGGAGGTCGAGTTACCGCCAGGTTACTGGATCGAATGGGGCGGCTCATTTGAGAATCAACAGCGGGCATTGACCCGGCTATCCGTGATTGTTCCATTGACGATCTTTTTCATCTTCGTGCTGCTCTATACCGCGTTCAACTCGATCAGGTACGCCACGCTGATTATTGCCAACGTCCCATTCGCCACCATTGGCGGGTTGTTCGCATTGTTCATAAGTGGTCAATACGTGTCGGTTCCCTCTGCGATCGGGTTCATTGCTGTATTTGGTGTAGCCATGTTGAACGGCATAGTCCTGGTCAGCTTCATTAATGAACTGCGGGAAAAGGGCTTGAGTGTTGCCCAGGCAGTCAGGCAGGGGGCGGAAATGCGGCTCCGGCCGGTATTGATGACAGCCTGTGTGGCCGTTCTTGGGCTGATCCCGATGCTTTTATCATCCGGTGTTGGTGCCGAGACCCAGCGGCCCCTGGCATCCGTTGTTGTTGGCGGACTGATTACATCAACCCTGCTCACATTGGTGCTTCTGCCGGTGATTTACGAGTGGATGGAAACACGTAAGGAGTCATCATGAATACCAGAGAAGTAAAAGCCTTTATCCATCGGAATCGCGTCAGTGATGTTGTTGATGCCTTGTATCAGGCTGGGCTCCGCAATCTGACAGTCATCGATGTCGAGGGGCTGCTGAAAGCCATGGACAGCAAGGAGCAGCGTTACTCGGTTGAAATCGGGCAAAAGGTGATTCGGGAAGTAAAGCTCGAACTGGTGTGCGAAGGCGAAGATCGTACAGCGCAGGCGGTTGAACTGATTCAGAAACATGCACGAACCGGCCGGCCGCAAGCCGGCTGGATCTATGTTACCGGTCTGCTATCCAGCACCGAGATTGTGTAATGTCGGGCTATACTTTTGTTGTGCAATTTCCATTAACGGAAGTTTGCCGGTGCCGCAATTGCAGCCAGGACAGTTTGCTATGAGTACATCGATCCAAAAGCCACCAGTAATCGTTCGATCTGACTGACGGACAACGCTTGAGGGCGGCCATTGAGTGGATAAAAACTCGAACTGAATAACGATGCGTAAACACACCTATCTGGAAGACGGCATGCTGAAAGCCAAGGAAGAAAATGGACTGATCCGAGTCAGAGCAAACCGGGAGGGTAGTGCAACATGACCGAAGCCGACCTTGATCTCGGCTCAGCCGGAAAGCGCCGAACGCTATGGATAGTACTGTGGCTCAATGTTGCAATCGCGGTGGGTTTCTTCGTGACCGGCTATTGTGGTGATTCCAATGCTCTAATCGCCAATGGGCTCGACAATACTTCCGATGCCGTTGTTTATGCATTGAGCCTGCTCGCCCTGAGCCGATCGCGCAAGTGGAAACGTGGCGCGGCGCGCGTGTCCGGCATCATGTTGTTGGTTTTCGGTGGCGGAGTGGTGCTGGATGCGATTCGGCGTTTTGTTGAAGGATCGGAGCCGGTCGGTATGACGATGATGGTAATGTCGGCCGTCGCAGCGGTCGTGAACCTCCTTTCCCTCTACCTGCTCAAGAACCTGCAGAGCAAGGATGTGAATCTGCGCGCTGCAACAACCTTCAGCTTCAACGATTTTGTCTCCAATGGCGGTATCCTTATCGCCGGCGTCGTCGTATTAATAACCGGTGCCAACTGGCCGGATCTTGTCGTCGGCATCGCCGTCGCCTGCATTGCTCTTTATGGGGCTATCGAAATTTTGCGCGATGCCCATATGGATATTCACGAGGAAGCAGGAACCGAACATCGCAAAGGCGATAAGTTCAATCGTTGAATGAGGAGTGGTGCCATGGCGGTTGTCATGCTCCGCCCCGTCTCAATATTTGCGCACCATCACGCAGAAAACAGTGACTCCAATAGTGGACAGTCTGGAACCAATCCTCCATCACACTCAGATGCCATTTTGGCCAAAGTCTTCCGAATTTTTCTTAGGTCATTGATACGCGAATCGATATCTGCCAGTTGCGCTAGAGCATGGTTCCGAATCTCCCTGCAGGTATAGTCGCCGCCGTCTACCAGTAAAAGCAAGGCGGCGACCTCGCTGGCAGGAAATCCCAACTCGCGGCATCGCCTTATGAATGCCAACCGTCGTACATGTACATCACCATAAGTCCGGTAACCGTTTTCAGCACGATCGGGCTCAGGCATCAATCCGACTTTCTCGTAATAGCGAATGGTTTCACCATTGACGCCGGACCTTTGGGATAAGGCGGCACGAGACATCCCGCTCATTTTAGAATCTCCGGTTGACTCTGTAGTAACTACAGAGTTTATAGTGACTGTAAGACGATTTGTAAACACACCTAGCGCGAGACCTGATGAACGAGACCACCAGCAAAAGCACACTCAAGGGTCGCGCCGCGGCCACCGGTAGTTTTCTGGCAGCATTGCTGGCTTCATCATGTTGTATCGGGCCTTTGCTACTCGTCAGCCTTGGTGCCAGTGGAGCCTGGATAGGCAACCTGACAGCCTTGAAAGCCTTCCAACCCGTATTTGTATTACTCGCCATTGCCAGTCTCGCTCTTGGCTTCTGGCAGGTTTATTTCAAGCCGAGAAATGATTGTGATGCCAACGGAGACTGCACCAACCCCCTGTCGATGACACTGCTCAAGACAGTTCTGTGGATTTCCACTGTAGTTATCGTCGCGGTCCTCACCATCAATTTGTGGGCGCCACTGTTCTATTGAGGAATCAGCATGAAACCTGTTACGAAACTTTTGATGTCGGTTCTCCTGGTTGCAGTCACCGGGAACTCGGCCGCAAACCAGCCGCTGAGCAAGGCGACGTTCGATGTAGAAAAAATGTCATGCGCCACATGCCCAATCACCGTTCGTACTGCCATGCAAAGGGTCAAGGGCGTGAGCGAAGTCAGGGTTGATTTTGAATCAAAGTCAGCGACTGTCACCTACGATCCAAATACGACGACAGTTCAGGAAATCGCAGACGCATCGAGCAACATCGGTTTTCCCGCGCACATCAAGGAAGATCCTGCAGAATGACCAATACACAGGATCCGTTTACTTCCTTTTCAACCCTGACATGCCCGGCATGTGGGTACCAGTCCAGAAATCGGATGCCGACCGATTTCTGCCAGTTCCTCTATGACTGCCTCAGTTGTGGAACGTTGATGAAACCGAAACAGGGCGATTGCTGCGTCTACTGTTCTTACGGCGATGTTAAATGCCCCCCTATCCAGCTTGGCAGCAATTGTTGTTCATAAAAATATTCCTTGTCGGTGAAGAATCCCAATTCAATGGGCTTGTCTCTTCAGCCTGTGACTCTGCCACACCAGGAACGTCGCCGGAATCACGGCCAGCGTCAATATGGTGGTGCTGACTATGCCACCCGCCATCGGCGCGGCAATCCGTTGCATGACTTCCGAGCCGGTGCCACTGCCCAGCATTATGGGTAGTAAGCCAGCGATGATGGTGGCAATGGTCATGGTGATGGGCCGCAGCCGCAGCAGGGCGCCGTTGATCACAGCTTGCGACAGATCCTCTCGATTCAGCGGCCGACCCTCTGCGTCTGCCATGGCCTGCTGGTCCTGCAGTGCCATTTTCAGATACACCAGCTTGACCACGCCGATCTCCACTGCAACGCCGGCCAGGGCAATGAAGCCTACACCCACAGCAACAGACAGGTTGTAATTCAGCAGGAAGAGCAGCCAGAAGCCACCCACCAATGCCATCGGCAAGGTTCCCAGGATGATCAGCACTTCGGGCAGGCTTTTGAAATTCATGAACAACAGCAGCACAATGATGGCCAGCGTTACCGGTATGACCATGGCCAGGCGCTGCTTGGCCCGCTCCAGGTACTCGTACTGCCCGGACCAGTTGATGGAGTAACCGGGCTGGAGCTTTACCTGTTCCTGCACGGCCTTCTTGGCCGCGGCCACATAGCTGCCGAGGTCAACGCCTTCGATGTCGACAAAAATCCAGCCGTTTCGGCGGGCGTTTTCGCTTTTGATCATGGGCGGGCCATCTTCGATACTGATGCTGGCCACGGCTGACAAGGGAATCTGTTGCCCATTGGGCGTCACCACCGGCAGGTCCTTCAGCTTTTCCAGCGAGTCGCGATACTCGCGCGGATAACGCAGGTTGACCGGGTAGCGCTCCAGGCCTTCAACGGTTTCGGTGACATTCATGCCGCCGATCGCAGTCCGCACTACGTCCTGCACATCGTCAATATTCAACCCGTAACGCGAGGCCTGTTCGCGAAGTATGTCCACAGTCACGTAACGCCCACCGGCAACACGTTCGGAAAATGCCGATGCGGTGCCTGGCACTTCTTTGAGCACCCGCTCCACGTCCTGGCCAATCTGCTGGATCACCTCCAGGTCCGGACCAGCGATCTTGACCCCCACCGGAGTCTTGATGCCGGTCGCCAGCATGTCGATCCGGGTTTTGATCGGCCACACCCAGGCATTGCTCACGCCCGGCAATTGCAAACGCTGGTTCAACTCGGCCTTGATGGCATCCATGTCCATGCCCTCGCGCCATTCGGATTCGGGTTTCAGCTGAATCACCGTCTCGACCATGGTCAGTGGCGCCGGGTCAGTGGCGGTGTCGGCGCGGCCGATCTTTCCAAACACCGTCTGAACTTCGGGCACCGAGAGTATCAGCTTGTCGGTTTGTTGCAGCAGTTGTTGTGCCTTGCCGATGGAAATGCCCGGGAATGTTGTGGGCATATACATCAGGTCACCCTCGTCCAGGTCAGGCATGAATTCGGAACCCAGCTGGGTGGCGGGCCAGAGCCCGACGATCACCAGCAACAGGGACAGCCATAGAACCTTGCCAGGATGACGGGTAATCAAGCCGATGGCGGGCCGGTAGCTCACCACCAGGAAACGGTTCAGCGGGTTACGGTGCTCCGGCATGATGCGACCGCGAATGAAATAGCCCATCAGCACTGGCACCAGGGTAATGGACAGTCCGGCTGCAACCGCCATGGCATAGGTCTTGGTAAAGGCCAGCGGGGCGAACAATCGCCCTTCCTGGGCCTGCAAGGTAAACACCGGCAGGAAACTGATGGTGATGATCAACAGCGAAAAGAATAAGGGCCGGCCCACCGCGATCGACACCTCAGTAACCGTTGCCCAATGCGATTGCTTGTCATAGGTGCTTTGCTCCATTTTCTTGTGCAGCGTTTCCACCATCACAATGGCGGCATCCACCATGGCGCCGATCGCAATGGCGATGCCGCCCAGCGACATGATATTGGCGTTCAGGCCCTGTGCCTGCATGATCGCAAAAGCCCCCAGGATACCCAGCGGCAGGCTGATCACGATGACCAGCGAGGAACGGAAGTGAAACAGGAACAGCAGGCAAACCAGGGTTACTGCGAGAAACTCTTCCAGCAGCTTTTCCTGCAGCGTATCCACGGCTCTTTTGATCAACGAAGACCGGTCGTAGGTGGTCACGATCTCCACACCGTCCGGCAGGCTGGCTTTCAGTTCTTCCAGGCGCTGTTTAACCGCCTTGATGGTGGCCATGGCGTTCTCACCGTAACGCATGACAATCACGGCACCCACCACTTCGCCTTCGCCGTTCAGTTCGGCAATGCCACGCCTTAACTGCGGGCCGAGGCGGATGTCTGCCACGTCGCCGAGACGGATGGGTGTACCGGTTTCATTGATGCCCAGCGGGATTTCCTGGAGGTCGCTGGTGGACTTCAGGTAACCGGTGGCGCGAACCATGTATTCGGCCTCGCCCATCTCGATCACCGAGCCACCCACTTCGCGGTTGCCGCTCTGGATCGCATTGCGGATGGTGGCGAGGGTCAGGCCATAGGCCCGCATCGCATCCGGATTGATCACCACCTGGTACTGTTTCACCATGCCTCCGATGGTGGCCACCTCGGCAACACCGGGTACGGTTTGCAGCTCATACTTGAGGAACCAGTCCTGGATGGCACGCAACTGGGACAAATCGTGCTGGCCGGTTTTGTCCTGCAAGGCATACTCGTACACCCAACCAACCCCGGTGGCATCCGGCCCGATGACCGGCTTGGCCGAAGGCGGCAACTGGCCGGTAACCTGGTTGAGGTACTCAATCACCCGCGACCGCGCCCAGTACAAGTCGGTGCCATCTTCGAAAATGACGTAGACATACGAATCGCCAAAGAAGGAATAGCCCCGGACTGTGGTCGCTTTGGGTACCGACAACATCGCGGTAGTCAGCGGAAAGGTGACCTGGTCTTCGACCACCTGCGGCGCCTGCCCTGGGTAGGAAGTCTTGATGATGACCTGCACATCGGACAAATCCGGCAGGGCATCGACCGGCATGACCAGAACGGTCCGGACGCCCCAGGCCGCCAGCCCCAGGCTGAGCAGCAGCACCAACGCTCGGTTGGCCACTGACCAGCGGATGATTTTCTCAATCATGATCTGCCGCTCCATGGCCAGTTCCGTCTTTGTCCTGATCAGCAGAACCTTTCTGGAGGTCTATTTCATCAGCCATTGCCGGACCTCCCAGCACCTCGATCTCTTCGATTCGGTTGCCGGGCGCCGACCGGCGCAGGATGAAGCGAATGGACTGTCCCTTCTCAAGTCCGGCCAAGTCGATGCCATCTGCAACATCAAAATTCATGGTCATGGCGGGCCAGCCCAGTGCTTCGATGGGCTCATGTTTCAGTTTCAGCATGCGGGAGGTCAGACCGATCTCAATGATGATTCCCGTGCCCGCGACAAGCTCTTCCGCAGTTTCCGGTTCAGCCAAATTCGGGTCGGGTTGATCGATGCCTTCCAACCGCTGCGGGGCGACCACCGTGCGCTCTGATTCCGTGCCGAGCTCGATGATGGCATAGTCACCGGCCAGTTGCTGTGCCAGGCTGAAGCGAATGTTCTGGTTTACCTGAATCGTATCGAGGTTGGTTGCACCCAGCACATCAAACTCCATGGTCATGGCAGGCCAGGCCAGTGCATCAATCGGACCATGCGTAATGCGGATGCGGCGGCGGTCCGGATAAACGGCTTCCACTCTGCCACTGGCCAGCACACTTTCGGGCGCCTGGCGTTCCTGTGGCAGAGTGTTTTCGCTCAGCCGGCGAATGCCGCCATTTAGGCTGGCTTCCGAATCGAGCAGGAACTGTGCTGAAGTCACGACCCGGTCACCCTCGTCCAGGCCAGCCAATATTTCAACGGAGTCACCGCTTTCCATGCCGGTCAGCACCTCGTTGACCCGGAAGCGGCCATTGCCCAGCGCCACCACCACACGGTTGCTGCCGCTGGACCGGATCAATGCTTCGCGGGGAATGCTCAGCGCATTGGGATGCAGCTTGCCGTAGATGGAAACCCGGGCATACATGTTGGGCTTCAGCAGCTCGGCGGGATTTTCAAAACGCAAGCGTACCTGCAGGGTTCGAGTTTTCGGGTCCAGCACCGGATAGACGTAATCCACCTGGCCATTGAATTCCTGGCCCGGCAAGTAATCCAGCGTGGCCCTGGCGGCCTGGCCTGCTGCCACCCACTCGGCCTGCGATTCAAACACTTCGGCCTGCAACCAGACGCTGGACAGGTCGGCCAAGCTCATGATGATGGTGTTGGGTTGCACATACATGCCTTCGCGCACATTCAAAGTGCTGACCACCCCATCCTGCGGCGCAACCACACGGATGTTCTCCGCAACCTGGCCGGATTTCTCCAGCGCGGCGATTTCCGCGGGGACCAGTCCCAATGCGCGGAGCTTTTCGACCGAGCCGGAAATCAGGCGCTCCTCGCCACGCTTGCGCGCCTGCAGGTACTCTTTCTGCGCATTGACGATTTCCGGTGAGTACAGCTCGAACAGCAAATCGTTTTTGCGGACCCGTTCACCCTCTGCATTGATGTTCAGTTTTGAAATCCAACCCTGGGTTCGGGTACTGATATTGCTGATCAGTGTTTCATCCAGTCCGACATAGGCTGTCGCCTCAATACGTCGCCACAGTGGCCCGACCCGCACCGGCTCGGTGCGAACGCCCAGGTTGTTCTCGACAGCCGGGCTGATGGTGATGACATCATCCGGCTCTCCGGGTGTTGCGTACACCGGCACCAGGTCCATACCCATGGGGGACTTACCGGGTTTGTCGCGCCGGTAATTGGGATCCATTGGCGCTACCCAGTACAGGGGTTTGGTTTCGCCTGATGCCGGCTCTGCCGGGGAACCAGCTGATTCCACCGGCGACTGGGTCAATCTTGCCAGCGAGTAACCTGCTGCCAGCGCAATGACCAGCAGAAGCGACAGTAAGATTTTATTATTCATGACGGCTCTCCCTGGAAGTACAGCAGGCGGGCCTGGGATTTGAGGGCCTCCGCCTGGAGCCGGACGTACTCAAGGCGCAGGTCGATTTCTGTGATCTGTGCTCGCAACAAACTGGTGAGATCGCCTACCGAGGACTGGTAAGCGTCGAAAGATGATTCCGTGGAGAAGCTGGCTTCCGGCAGGATATGGCTGGCAAAGAACTCGATGCTCTCGCGTTGCTTTTCCAGCGCCGCCGCCTGCACGCTCACTTCGCTTTTCATGCGCCGGTAAAGGTCGTCCCGGTCAAACATGGCAGCAGCCGACTCGGCCAGCATGGATGCCGCAACCCGGTCCTGCCGCTGGTCGTGAAACAGTGGCATATCCATCACCAGCATCACTGAGAACAGGTCCGGGCGTGAGGCGCCCATGGGGTCAACACCGCTGCGCGCGCCGTAGGCCACGTCCACCGAGAACTCCGGTTTGTATTGCTCTTGCGCAAGTTCAACACCGGTTTCCGCATAGCCTATTTTTCTTTGCAGTGCCATGATGCGCGGGTGCGTTTGCAGACGCTGGTGGATCTCCTGCTCGGAAGCGGGGTCCGGCAGCGCAGGCCATTCGGCTTGCCATTCAAGGCCGGAAGAGTCACCCAGCCAGGTGGCCAGAGTGGCCCGGGCACGGGCCTCCTCTTCGGCTATCTGCCGGGCCCGTTCCTCGGCCTTGGCCAACTCCACCACGGTTTGCAGCACATCCTGCTGGTTGACTCGCCCGGTAGCGTAATAGGCCCGCGTGATTTCCGAGAAATCGGTGAAAATCGTGATTGCTTCCTGGTTGATGGCCGCTCGCTGTTTCTGCTTGACCACTTCGAGATACAGCTCGCGTACGGCCAGGGTAATCTTCAGTTTCTGGTCCTGCAGCGACTCGTCAAGAATCTCGGCCTGTTGCGATACTTGCCGGGAACGGAGCTCACGGCTGTCACCACGCGGGAATTTCTGCACCACGCCCACCACCGCCTGGGTCATCGCCTCCTGGCCGAAATCGAAGGAATCGACCGGTAATGACATCACCCCCAACCTGAGCATGGGGTCGGGTAATTGCCCGGCCGCGACTGCCATTTCCTCTAGTGCCTGGCCACGTGATTCGACCGCGCGCAGGCCCGGGTCATTCTCCAGTGCCAGCCGCTCCGCCTCAGCCAGACTCAAACTCTGGGCCAGACCGGCGGAGGCATGGAATAGCGCTGCAACGGAAGCGGCACGGACAATGGTTGCTAAAACGCCGTTGCAGGCGAGCCTTGTACTCATGATGATCTCCAAAAACTGCCGGCGCCATCAGGCGCTTTCCAGGTTATTGCAATGGAAATTCCGGGCGAAAAATGTCGCCGCGAACAATCGGGGAGGTCAGGAGATAGGAGGTCGTAACAGAGGGTAAGTGTGGCTGGGGAGCAGTGCGCTGGGACTGAGCGTTTGAAGTTGACTGTTGTGCCAATAGGCCAATGTGGCTGGCAGCTCTGGAACGGCCATCGTGCCGACCACACAAACGGCACAGCTCATGGATGGATCACAGGTGTTCTGCTGGTTGCACGGGCCTGCATCGCAGCAATCCGGGAGGTTTTCCGTCTCAGAACCATGCTGCATCCCGGCGTGACCACCTTCGATGTTCGTAGCCATGTGATCACCGTGACCAGATTGTTCCACCGGCATATTGCAACCACCAGCCAGTAAAGGCTGAGCAGGTTGAAGTGTCATGGCCAGAATCAACAGTAATGTCAGGCACTTGTTCACGGGTTTGAGAATATCATTTTTGGCCCATTCGGGCATCCGGGTCGGTCGATTGGTGAGATCAGGTGTAATACCAGTCCAGATCCGCGCCTTGAGACCATTGACAGTCCCCTTAAGTTCTATGGCCATTTGAAAACCATTTAACCACGTTGCCTTTATCGTTCCGGGCAAAAATCGTACTGTTCTGCAAATTCCCGGCCTGAAGCGGTCGGAATGCCTCTAGTTTTACTCGCTTCATCGTACGAAACATTCCGTATATCGCAAATAACGTTCAGTTAACGCGCTATTTACTACTAGTATCTTCGTACGAACTTCACACCATAACTGATTCCCTGCCATCGGCCGCGATGGACGGGGTGTACTGCTTACAAATGGCCATTCAGGGTCAACCAGGAGAAAAAAATGATACGCAGTCAGATTCATCGCAAACGGAAATTGATCACGCTGGCACTGTGTTCCTGCTTGCTGGGCATTTCTGCAAGTGCCTGGGCGCAACAGGACGCCACACAGGACGAGGACGAAGTTGCGCTCGACCGGGTCAGAGTAACCGGTTCGCGCATCAGCCGGGCACAGGTTGAAGGGCCTTCACCGGTATTCACCCTGAC
Organism: uncultured Wenzhouxiangellaceae bacterium; assembly: GCA_964470455.1. Taxonomy (GTDB): domain Bacteria; phylum Pseudomonadota; class Gammaproteobacteria; order Xanthomonadales; family SZUA-36; genus JAWXBM01. Next base: position 27,557 of record CAYYCX010000015.1, on the reverse strand, counting down.
TGCTGACGACATGCAAAAAGAAGGCTTCACAACCGTTTATGAGGCCCTGAACACCCTTACCCAGAACGTGGGCAACACCCAGGATGACCAGTACGCCGGAGGATTCACCCAGAATGCCAACGTGGTTGACCTGCGTGGCCTGGGGCCTGGCCGCACTCTCATCCTGATCAACGGCCGCCGCACCACCGACTACCCCCTGCCTTTCAACGGCCAGAGCAATATCGTCAACCTGAACTCCATACCTATTGCCGCGGTTGACCGCGTGGAAGTTATGGCCGGTGGCGCCAGTGCGGTGTACGGTTCGGATGCCGTTGCCGGCGTTATCAACGTGGTGATGAAAAACGACCTGAATGACACCAATGTGCGCGTGCGCTTCGGTGACACCGTGGACGGCGGCGGCAAATCCGTGCGCGCCCAGCTGGTGGGCGGCGTGAGCAATGAACGCGGCAACTTCACCTATGCGCTGGAGTATTTCAAGCGCGAACCGATCTGGGGCTTCCAGCGTGATTTCATGGATTCCATCCTCGACAACCCGGATGGGCCTCCTTTCGTAAACACGCGCAATTTGTTGGCCCTGGACAACTATGACTTCTTCCGGGTGGGGAATGTGGGCCTGCGATACATAGACCCTACCCCGGCAGCGTGTAACAACTTCCCGGAGCTCGAGCATTCCTTCCGTCCTGGAGCCGGCTATTTCTGCGGGCGCGATGATGATGTGTCCCAGTTCACGGTGCGTAACGGTACCGAGAACTGGTCGGGCTTCTTCAATGCTGAATATGAGCTGACTGACAACCTGCAGGCCTTCGGCTACCTGAGCTACATCAAGAAGGATTCCAAGTTCAATGTCGCCACCCCTTTCTGGCAATCCAATTTTTACGGCCCCAACGTGGATGGTTTCAACACCTATTCGAACCTCGACAACATCGTTACCTATGACCTTTCCCCCTTTGGCCTGGGGATGGTCGAATGGCCCCAGGTAACCGTACTGCAACGGATTTTCACCGCCAGCGAAATGGGCGGGAGGGATGTCAACAACAACAATTTTGATGAGAAAAGCTACGATTTCGTCGCCGGGTTGCGCGGCGACTTCGGCTCCACCTGGCAATGGGAAGCGTCGTTCCAGCACGCCGAGTACGACGTCACACGTGAACGTCGGCTGCTTCTGGCGGACGAAGCCGATGAATTCTTTGCCGGTGACAACCTGGCCAACCTGCAACCGGATCCTTTGTTCGGCGGTTTCTTCGCCAACCTGGGCGACCTGACCGACCCCAACAATCCGTTCAACCGGCCCCTGACCCCGGGTGAATTTGCTTCCATCAGCGACATTGACCGGACCACCGCTGACTCCAGCAACAGCACCGTGGCCTTTACCGTCAACGGCGACCTTTATGAACTGCCGGCCGGTTGGGTGGGCATGGCCGGAATCCTGGAGTGGGGCACACAGGAATATGACATCAACCTGGATCCGCGCCTGGTCAACGGCGACTTCTGGGGGTTTACCGGCACTGGCGGTGGCGGCACCCGGGACCGCTATGCGCTCGGCACGGAACTGCTGGTCCCTGTTCACGAGATGCTGACCGCTACCGCCGCGGTACGCTGGGACAAGTACGACGACATCACCGAAGTGGATGATGCACTGACCTACGGGCTCGGCCTTGAATTCAGGCCCATCAGCGACCTGTTGATCCGCGGCCGTTATTCCACCAGCTTCCGCGCCCCCGACATGCACTATGTGTTTGCCGACCCCAGCGGATTCTTCGTCACGCTGCCCGACTACTACCTCTGCGCCAAAGACCTGGGAATCGACGAGGACAGCCCGGGCGGTTTGTCCAGCTGCGTCGACCCGCTGCGTGGCACCCTGGGTGCCGTGAGTGTCGAAGGCGCCCGAGCCGGCAACCCGTTCCTGGAAGAGGAAGAGGGTGAGTCCATCACGTTCGGCTTTGTCTGGCAGATCCTGGATAACCTCTCGGTTACCGCTGACTACTTTGATATCAAGCTCGAAAACATCGTTCTGGACAAGAACGTCGATACCCTGTTGCGTGACGAGCGCGCCTGCCTGCTGGGCGGAAAATACACGGTTACACCGGGCACCAACTGCGATGTTGTGCTCGGCAACATCACGCGCAACCCCATTGATGGTGGCGTCAACTCCGAAACACTGGATTCCATCCTGACCGGCCCGTTCAACCAGGCGGTGCAGGAGACGAATGGCATTGACCTCACGCTGAAATACGCGCTGTCAACCCAGTCCATGGGCCTGTTCACATTCGACCTGGCCTACACCTACGTCTTCGATGAAAAATTCGCAACGCTGCCAACCGACCCGGTGGTGTCCTACCTCGATGGCGGCACGCAGGACCTGCAGGACCGGGGCCGGGCATCGGTGAGCTGGGTGTACAAGAAATTCGGCACGACGCTGTTCATGAACTACCTGGGTGAGTCACTCACAGCTGACAGCCTGTCCAGTACCAACCTGGTCTACGTGGACCCACAGTACTACTTCAACCTGACCATGATTTACAACTTCACCGAGCAGCTCAACCTCAGCTTCATCGGCAACAACATCTTCAACAATGATCCGCCTTTGACAACCGGTGAGAACTACCCCTATTTCAACGTCTTCAACTACGACCCTTACGGTACCGAGTGGTTTGTTGAACTGGGATATACCTTCTAAGTTGTAATCGGTTGCTGGCCCGCCGGCCGGACTCAGGCGGGTTGGCTTTACAGAGAAAGCCCGGCTTACCTCCAGGGCTTTTTCTTCTTGAGTGGGAGGGGTTAAGCGACCCCTTCCACTTTTTTTATAGTGAGCCACGCAGCCTGAATACGGTTGCACCGGCCAGACCCGGGTGTTCTACTTGGCGCTGCCAGATTACTCCCGGAATCGTATCAATCATGCGTTCATTGCGCTTCCCAGCCCTCCTGTTGTCCGCCTACCTGCTGTCGGCTTGTTCCGACCAGGACAAAGACATCCAGGCCACACCGCCCTCCGGCACGCCCCCGGTTGCCAGCAGTGAAGGACCGCCCAGCAGCACCAGCCAGGCCCTCCACCAGCTGTTTGAAGACTATTTTGACAACAGCCTGGAACTCAACCCGACCTTTGCCACGTTCATCGGCGATAACCGCTTCAACAATGCGTTCGCCAATGACATCAGCCCGGAATGGCGCGCGACAGCAAAAGCCCTGGAGCAGGATGCCCTGCAGCGCCTGGCTGCCATCGATCCGGCCCTGCTCAGCGATGAAGACCGGCTCAGCTACGTAATATTCGGGTCAGATCGTGAAATGGAACTGGCCGATTACGAATTTGACGCCCACCTGATGCCCATCACGCAGTTCCGTGGCGCGCACATCTCCTTTGTGCAACTGGGCAGTGGCGCTGGACTGCATCCGTTCAGGACGGTGCAGGACTACGATGATTTCCTCAGCCGCATCGACGGTTTCGCGGTGTGGATGCAGCAGGCCCGGCTCAATATGCAGCGGGGCATGGCCAGCGGGCTCACCGTGCCACGCGTACTGATGGAGAAAGTGTTGCCGCAGCTGGAATCGCAGATTGTCGAAGCTGCCGGGGACAGCAGCTTCTTTGAGCCGATACGCAACCTGCCGGAATCCTTCTCCGACGAGGACCGCGAGCGGTTGACGGTTGCGTATACCACCGCCATCGAGCAGCAACTGGTGCCCGCGTTTCGCGACATGCGTGATTTCATCAACGGGGATTACCTCGCTGCTGCCCGCCAAAGCCATGGTTACAATGCCCTGCCCGGCGGACGGGAACGTTACGCTTACCTGGTGAAGCGCATGACCACCACGGACCTCAGCGCTGAGGAAATCCACGACATCGGCCTTGGCGAAGTCGCGCGCATTCATGAGGAGATGAAGGAGGTGATGGTCCAAGTGGACTTTGCGGGCGACCTGGATGCCTTCTTTGATTTCCTCAACACCGACCCGCGGTTCTACTTCACCGAGCGGCAGGATCTGCTCGATGGCTACATTGCCCTGCGGGCCGTGATCGAACCCAATACACCGAAACTGTTCAAAGACATTCCCGGCGCGGATTTTGAAATCCGCCTGGTTGAGCCATTCCGCGAGAAATCCGCTTCGGGCGGCCAATACCGCGCCGCATCACCCGACGGCAGCCGCAAGGGCGTGTTCTTCGCCAACGCCTACGATCTTTCGGCGCGGCCGAAATGGGCCATGGAATCCTTGTTCCTGCATGAAGCCATTCCCGGCCATCACTTCCAGGCAGCCGTTACGTTGGAGCTGGACGAACTGCCGAAATTCCGCCAGTTCGGCGGCTACACCGCCTATGGCGAAGGCTGGGGCCTGTACGCTGAATCACTGGGCCGTGAACTTGGCGCCTACACCGACCCTTACCAGTACTTCGGCAAGCTGAGCGCCGAACTCTGGCGGGCCATCCGTCTGGTGACCGATACCGGCCTGCACTACTATGGCTGGACCCGCGAACAGGTGCTGGATTACATGTACGCCAATGCGCCGGTTGCCGAGGCCCGCGCGGTTGCGGAAGCAGAACGTTTCATGGCCTTGCCCGGCCAGGCACTGGCCTACAAGATCGGACAGTTGAAGATACAGCAACTGCGGGACCGCGCCGAACTGGCGCTCGGCGGCGGCTTTGATATCCGCGAATTCCACCTGCAGGTACTGGGTGCCGGTGAATTGCCCATGAACCTGCTGGAAGCGAGGATCGATAACTGGATAGCCGCTACTCAGTCGATGGCGAAACAGTAGAAATAGCCGTTACCACCGGAGCTGTTCAGCGCTTCAACACTGCAGCCGCGCGAAGGATGGGCTGAGTTCCAGGAAGTGAAACCACCACCCCAGCGATCGAAATGACCGACCATGGCGCTGCCTTCGCCGCTGCTGGTCCAGTTGCCGCAGGTGCGGTCTTCGCCAGGCGGAAAGGCCGTGCCGTCCGGCCGCGCACCGGTGAGGATGTCGTGCTGGTTAGGTGAGTCGCCACGGGCATTCACGCGCTTGCCGTTTTCGTCCAGCCCGGTTTCGCGGCGGATGCGGTTGCCCAGGTGCAGGTCGGTGAGATCTTCGGCGATCATGACACCTTCGGCGTTATACCAGGGGCCTTCACCGATGCGACTGCGGGGATCGACGTTTTCAGCACTCTCGCCACTCTGTCCCAGGTAGGCACGCCAGGTTTTTCCACCAGCGCCGGCGGCTGCCGCCAGGGCCTGGCAATGGGCATCCGCGCCGGCCAGGCCACCGAGATCGCCACCCTTGCCGGACCCGGTGCTGGTAATGAAAAAGCTCATGGCCGGTTGGTCGGCCCAGGCCAGGCCGGGTGCGCACAAGGCAAATGCAAGTAATGGGGACAGCAGGCTTGTTTTGTTCATGACGGTTCCTTGAGACCAGGCTGGAATCCAGCATTCGCAGCAAATTAGTTAGCATGTTAAATTTATTTTCATCAGAGCAGAAAGTCAAATCACCGCGCCAGAAGGCCCGGTCAGCCGCCAACCGGTTGAGCGTGATTCTGACCAGCCTGCACTTCCCCTTTGCCGGACCGCCACATGAAGCGCATCAGCAGGGATTTCTGCCGGAATCGCCAGTGGGCCGGCATGGACATGCTGCTGCGCCTGTCCGAACGCTTCAGCAGCCAGCCCTGCAACAGCAGCACCTCGGTGGCCAGCCGCGTGCGCAACCGGAACCGGAACCGGGCCAGTGCGCGAGCGGAAGGCCTGGATGAACGGATCGCAGGCAACAGGCTGGCAAAACGCAGCGCATCCCGGATGGCCCAGTTGGCGCCCAGGCCCAGCCGCGGCGTGGCGGTGCGCGCTGCATCGCCCAGCACGAAAACATCCTTGCCCAGCAGGCACCGCTCGGCCCGGTCGTGGGAGATTTCCACCACCACCGGTGGACTGATGAACTCGCCGCCGATTCCCAGGTTGGCGGCATGCCGGAGCATGTAGTCACGGCAGGCGTCGGCATCGGAGTGTGCTGCAGGGTGAGTATCCAGCGGCATGCGGATTGTGACGGTGCTGCCGCTGTCGCTGCACAAGGCCAGTACTTCTTGCAGAGGTTCGCTGCACTGGAACTTGATCTGCCCTCGACCCGGTTGGCGGAAATTGGCCACCATGGCCACTTCCTGGCGCGGGTTTCCCCGCCGCCGGATGCCCAGCAGGTCCAGCGTGCGGCTGCGCGCACCATCGCAGACCGCCAGCAGCGGCGTCTCGACCACCGAGCCTATACCGGCGTTCGAGTATTCAATCCGGCGACCGGTTGCGGATGGGCTGATGGCGGTTATCGCCACGTTCGGCACAATCCGGATCCCCGGCCTGGAGGCTATGGCCCGCAGCAAGACCTGTTCCAGTTCCGAAATCAGCACATCGGCGGCCGGTGACCGGCGCGGAAACATGCTGAATAGTGAAGCCGCGCGCGGCTTTACACACTGCTGGATCGAACGGCCCAGGGGAAAGCGGAACCGGACACCGGCATCGCCGTCGATGAACGTGAAGGCCGTGGCCGGAGTAAATCCGGACACATCGACCTGCAGTTGTTGCAGGGCCGACAGGATGGATGCGTCGAGCAGCAACACGTTATTTCGCCGTTGCGAACCGCTGCGGGATTCCAGTACCAGGATGTCATCCACTCCGCGGTGGCTGGCCGCCAGCGCCGCCGCCAGGCCCGCCGGGCCAGCGCCAACCAGCACCAGTTCAGGCATTGGCTGGCCAGAGTTGTTGTGCACGGGTGCAATCGGCACCTGTTGCAGGCCCATCAGATTTTTTCGTAGGCGTGGTGGATGCGTTCTACCAGCACATTCATGACATGCCGGGAAAACTCCGGCATGTGGCGGATCAGGGATTCAAAGCTGCTCTGGTCAATGACCGCCAGTTTGCAATCGGTGCGTGCAGTAACCGTAGCGCTGCGGATATCGGCGCTGATCAGCGCCATTTCCCCGACAATTTCGCCCGCACCTGCCACTGCCAGCAACTTGCCTTTTAATGAAACCTCAACTTCGCCCTCGATCACCACGTACATCTCGCCGCCATTCGCGTCTTCGTTAAATATCACGGTGCCGGCGGGGAATTCCACCAGGTCATTGGAGCCTTTGAATGTTTCCAGTAAGTCCAAGCTGATTCTCTGCCGGTGAAGGGTTAATCGCTGCCCTCGAGATGGGTACTGATAAAGGCATTGGCCGCTCGCAGGCGGTTTGCCATGCACAACAGGGCATGCTTCGAAAAAGCAGGATTGGTTGCAACCAGCCGGTTGAACTGCTCGCCGTCCAGACGCGCCAGTTTTACATCAGAGACCGCGGTCACGGTTGGGCTGTCCATTGCATCCGGCAGCATGGCGGTTTCGCCAAAAATACCGCCAGGCACTTCCCTGCCCAGCCGCTTGCCACGGAAACCCAGTTCAACTTCACCACCCAGCACCACGAATACACTGGTTACAGGATCATTTCCGGAAACAATCTCCGCGCCCGCCGGAAATTCGACAATATCGTTCCAGTCCCGGAACAGTTGTGCAATTTTGTTTGCATCAGTCATGAGTGGCATTTATGGGCGGCTTACCATCAAGGATTCGCCTGGCATCCTGTTTGAAGTGACTGGGCGACCCGGACAGTCTATGCCCTTTTGCGGTTGCTTTTCCACAATCAATCCATGGCTTCCCAGTCCGGCCAGCTGATGCTTCGCCCCGGGTAGGCCACGTTTTGAAACGGCCACCGCTCTGCCAGCCAGTTGCGCACCCTCACTTCCAGTTCTTTTTCCAGCCCGCCGGGCAATTCATCGGCACGGGCCCACAGGTACACCTCGGCATCAAAGCCCTGCCTGCTGGGCGGATATATGTAGACGCAGCCCAGCACGCGGCTTTCATCAAGGCTGACCACAGTGTAAGCAAACGATCGCCGGCGCTGGAACTCCTTCTGGTGCCAGCCAAGGTCAATCAGGTTCTGCTCCAGGGTGAGGCCCAAAGGCCAGTCATTGTTCCAGATCGTCTGCAGGTGCTCCGTGCTGCTGGTGACGGCGGCAAAATCCAGTTCGAGATCATGGATGGTCAGCATGCGCAGCCGGAACCGGTCCGTTTCGAGATAGGCAGGCACCACGAAATCCGCGGGAACAAAAGGAGTGATGCGTGGCTGGTGCTGCTTTTCAGGTGAACTCATGAATGATTCATCCCGGGTGGTAACCCTGCGAGACCGCAAATACACTGTAACTTAACACTTCGGGCTACTATAGGCTGGTTCGAAAATCTCCGGGAATCACAGGGAATCACCCAGCATGTCAAACAGAACTTATGCCGGCAAAGCTTTTGCCATCTTCATTGTAGCTCCACTCTGCCTGGCAGCCTGCAGTTCCGCCCCCGTGCACCAACAGGCCGCTGTCAAGCCGAAAAACATCATCCTGATGGTCGGCGACGGCATGGGTTATGCCCAGGTGAAGTCGTATCGCTATTTTGCGGATGATCCGGCGACACCGGGCATCGACCCCCTGCCTTTTGACCGGTACCTGGTCGGATCGGTGGCGACTGAGGCCATCACCCTGAACTGTATTGAAGACCAACCGGAAGATTGCACCGAGGACCCTTACGGCATCACCGATTCTGCCTCGTCTGCATCGGCCTATGCCACCGGCCAGGACACCCTGGTGGAACGGTTGGGCAAGTCGGTGGACGGCGCGATGCAGGAAAATATTTCCGAAAAGGCGCGGCGCCAGGGCATTTCGGTTGGGCTGGTTTCCACCTCGCAGGTAACCCATGCCACGCCGGCCGCTTTTTATGCCCATGTAGGCGGCCGTGATGAAACGGATTCCATCGCCGACCAGTTGTTCGACAACCAGTGGCAGAGCATGCCGCTGCCGCAGGTGATACTGGGCGGTGGCCGTAAGTACCTGCAACGGGAAGACCGCGACCTTGTCGCTGAATTCACCGCTAAGGGCTATACACTGGTCAACAACCGGGAAGAACTGAACCAGAGCTCAGCCAACCTGCTGCTGGGGTTGTTTGCGCAGATAGCACTGCCGCGCAGTTGGGACCGGCCCGATACCACGCCCTCTCTGGCGGAAATGACAAGCGCGGCCATCAAGGCGCTGGAGCAGGACACCGATGGATTTTTCCTGCTGGTGGAAGGCAGCCAAATCGACTGGGCGGCTCATTCCAATGACGTGGTCGGCGTAGTCAGCGAAATGCAGGATTTCTCCGCGGCCATGGAAGTGGCGTTGCAGTATGCGGCTGCCAGTGGTGACACGCTGGTGATCATCACCGCCGACCACGAAACCGGTGGCCTCAGCATGGGGCGCGATGACGAATACTTCTGGGATCCGCGTCCGCTGCGCGGCCTTAAGCGCACGCCGGCCGGCATTACCGAGGAATTTCTCGGCGGTGACGAGCCCCTTTCAGTGGTCGCCCAACGCTATCTGCCGTTTGAACTTACGGAGCAGGAGCGCAAGGATCTCGACGTCGCCAGGCCAGATGAGGCGCCGCCCTATCCCGAGTATGGCGTCGACGGTACCCAGGCCTACACCGTGCTGAGCCTGGTATTTGACCACCGTACACGCAGCGCCTGGACCACCATGGGCCACACCGGCGTGGATGTACCGCTGTATGCTTTTGGGCCCGGCAGTGAACATTTTCACGGCGTGATCCAGAATGAAGTACTGGGGCAGTTGCTGCAGGATCTGCTGCTTGGGCGCTGAATAGGCGCTGAATGGGCGTTGAAGGGACGTTCACGCTGGGTTCAGCCGGCCCTTCATACCCTCGAACTCCGTCCAAGAACAGGATTGCCTGATGAGGAGCTTCAAATGACGAGAAAAATTGTTTCAATGGTCCTTGCGGCGTGTTTGCTGTTTGCCGGATTCACCAGCCAGGTCGCCGCGGCGGTGATAGGTACGCAGCAGGCGATGTCCATCGAACAGCGGCAGGGCAGTATTGATCATATCCAGGCCCAACTTCAGCGCAGCGATGTTCAACAGGCCATGATTGAATTGGGTGTTGACCCCGAACAGGCCGTGTTGCGCGTATCGTCGTTGAATGACCAGGAACTGGCCCAGCTGCAGCAGGAAATTGACACCTTGCC
>CAYYCX010000015.1:0-17511 GCA_964470455.1 uncultured Wenzhouxiangellaceae bacterium | reverse complement strand
CGGCCGGTGGTGATGGCATTCTCGCCCTGATCGGTGCCGTATTCGTAGTGCTGCTGATCCTTGAATTGACCGGCGTTATCAACATCTTCAACAAAACCTGAAGCGTTTTCCGCCGGAAGAGCTTTTTGACAGTGCCCGGAGTGTCCCCGCAGAACCTGCCAGGCCGTACCATCGGCCTGGCCGTTTTGCTCTGCTCAATAATCCTTAACGCCTGCAGCATCAACCCCAAAGTGGCCATGCCGGACCTGGTGCAAGGTTCCGAGCCCGTGCTGCTGGAGGTGCCGTTTTTTGCCCAGGAGCAATACCAGTGCGGCCCCGCGGCGCTGGCGTCGGTGCTGCAGGCCGCCGGCGTGGTGATCACGCCCGACCAGCTGGTGCCCCAGATTTACCTGCCTGAGCGGCAGGGCAGCCTGCAACTGGAGTTGCTGGCTGCGACGCGCCGGGCGGGACGCATTCCCTACGTCATTGAGAATGAGTTGGGCACGGTGTTCGCGCAACTGGAAAGCGGCAGGCCGGTGCTGCTCTTGCAGAACCTGCGCACGCCGAACTTTCCGCAATGGCATTACGCCGTGCTGACCGGCTTTGACCCGGCCAGCGAGACTGTTGTCCTGCACACCGGCCTGAACCGCAATGAAGCCATGAAGGTGGGGAAATTCGCCCGTCTGTGGGATTGGGCCGGAAACTGGGCGGTGGTGGTGTTGCAACCGGGCGAGATTCCGGCCAAAGCCAAGCCGCAACCGTATTTCGAAGCGGTGGCCAGCTTTGAAGCGGTGGCCGGCCCGGCCTCGGCGGAACCGGCCTGGCGCAGCGCCCTGCAACACTGGCCCGACGAACCGCAAGCCTACCTGGCGCTCGGCAACCAGGCCTATGCCCGCGGTGAACTCCAGAGTGCCGCGAACCTGTACCGTGAAGGCCTCGATGCCAGCAGCCAAAACCCGGGCCTGGCCAATAACCTGGCCAGTGTACTGGGTGAACTCGGCTGTCCGCGCAGCGGCGAAAACCTGCTGTTGCCTGTTGCGGCTGGATTGCCGGCCGATTCCGCCTGGCAGGAAATCATTACCGCGACCCTGGCCGAACTGGCAGCAAAATCGCAGGACAACGGCGCGAACTGCGCCGTGAACTGATCCAGCTCCGGGACAACCCTAAGCCAGTTGGGCTTGCAGCCAGGCACAGGACTCGGCCAGGGCACGATCGCTGAGGGCTGAAACCGACATCGCCTCCAGGAAGCTGTGGCTCGCGCCCGGATAGACCACCGCCGAGGCCGTCACACCCGCCTGTTGCAGTTGCTGTTCCATCTGCAGGTTCTCATCCCGAAGTATGTCGCACTCCGCCACCACCAGCAGCGCCGGTGGCAATCTTCGCAGGTCCGCCTGCAGGGGATTGGCCAGAGGGTTGAGGTGATCGAATGCCCGCGGCAGGTAGTTGTTCCAGAATCCGGCCATCTCCGCCACCGTCAATGGCAGATGACTGTCAGCGCCCGACCAGGCCGCCGAGTACTGACCGCTCGGGTCATAGGCGCCATAGTTCAGCAACATGGCCTGCAGCGGGTCCACCTTGCCGCTGTCACGTGCACGGATGCAGCTGGCGATGGTCAGGTTGGCGCCGGCCGAATCACCGCCCATGGCAATCCGGGCCGGGTCGATACCAAGGCCTGGCGAGTTGGCCGGCAACCAGTCCAGCACTGCGGCAATTTCATCCAGCTGGGTCGGAAAAGGAAACTCAGGCGCCAGGCTGTAATCCACGCCCAGCACCTTGAAGCCGGTTCGTGCGGCATACTCGCGCATCAACCGGTCGTGCGTGTCGAGGCTGAACAGGGTCCAGCCGCCGCCATGCAGGTATACCAGCACTGGGGTGGGTTGCTGTTGCAGTTCCGGATCGAACAACCGGACGCGAACAGTACGTGCTTCGAATGGCACCTGCCAATCGCTCACCCGCGCCATGTGCGGCCCGCCGCGGGCCCATGATTCACGAACTTTCTCGGCAGTGGCGCGGGCCTGCTCCAGTGTGGGCTCGTCCGAGATCCGGTAGCGTGAGTAGTCGCGCGCAATGGCATCAACAAACACCTGCAACCCGGGATCTATGGCCGCTGCTTCATGAATTTTGCTTACCTGCTGGCTCACGCTGGTATCCCTGGAGTTACTCGTTTCTCACAAATGCATGCTTGCCATCGACCACGGTGCGCATGACCTGCACGTCGACCAGTTGAACGGGATCGATGGTAAAAATGTCTTCCGACAGCACTGCGAAATCAGCCAGGTAGCCGGGAGCAATCCGGCCCAGTCGCTTTTCCTGGAATCCGGCCCAGGCATTGTTGCGGGTGTAGGCCTGCAAAGCCTGCAGTACGGTGATTTTCTGTTCTGGCACCCAGCCGTCGGGCTGCAAGCCATCGATGGTGCGGCGCGTCACCGCGGCATCCATGCCCTGTAACGGGTTGATCGGCGCGACCGCCCAGTCTGATCCAAAGGTCAGCGGGGCATTTGCCTCCAGCAGTGACCGGAACGCATAGGTGGTCTTGATGCGCTCCGGGCCGATGCGCTTTTCCGCCCAGCGGCCATCATCAATGGCGTGATAGGGCTGCATGGAGGGCACCACGCCAAGTTCCGCAAAACGCGGAATCGCCGCCGCGGTGAGGTGCTGCGCATGTTCAATGCGGAAACGCCGGTCACCGGGCCCATGCGCATCAATAATTCCGGCAAAGGTTTCGAGCAGCCAGTCATTGGCGCGGTCACCAATGGCATGGATGGCGAGTTGCAGGCCGGCTGCATCCGCGGCCAGCATCTGTTGCTGTAACTGGTCCAGGTCGGTCATGGTCATGCCGCTGGTATCCGGTGCATCACTGTAGGGCTGGTAAAACCAGGCCGTAGTGGAGCCCAGCGAACCATCGACAAATCCCTTGACGCCACCCCACTGCAGCAGTTCGTCGCCACGGCCGTTTTCTTCAATGTATTTTGCCAGCTCGCCGGCGTGTCCGATCAAAGAATACTCATGGATGCGCAACCGCAATTGCCCCGCCGCCTTGGCGCGCTGGTAAACCTGCAGGTGACCCCACTCACCCATGTCATGGACCTGGGTTACTCCATGGCTGAGCGCCAGGTCAGTGGCAGCCTGCAGTGCCTGGTCGAGTTGCTCATCGCTGGGGGGTGGAATGACTGCCTCAACCAGGTCCATGGCTGCATCTTTGAACAGCCCGGTGATGCGCCCGGCGTCATCGCGGATGATCGCGCCGCCTTCCGGCGCCACTACGCTGTCATCCAGCCCCGCCAGTTCCAGCGCCTTGCTGTTGGCCAGCGCCATATGGCGGTCGAGGCGCAACACGAACACCGGCGTGTCGGCAGTCACCTCATCAATCCAGTCGCGGCTGGGCAGTTCACCGCCCCAGAGTTCGTGATCCCAATTGCCTTCGATGATCCACTCGCCCGGCTGCATTTGTGCCTGTTCGGCAATACGCCGACTGAATTCTTCCGGCGAATCGGCATCCCTCAGGTTGATGCGCTGCATGGCCAGACCACTGAGGAGGAAGTGCGTGTGGTTGTCGATAAAACCGGGCACCACCAACCTGCCCCTGAGGTCGACAAGCTCGGTGCCGGGTCCGGCCAGCGCCTGGATTTCATCATCTGTGCCCACGGCGGCAATTTCATTGCCCCGCACAGCCAGGGCAGTGACAAAATCAGCCGCCCCGGCAGATTCCTGGCCAATCCAGATATGGCCGTTGGTGTAGATTGCATCCGCCAGAGAGGTTGCCGGTCCCGCGACGGCCGCTTCTTGAGGTGCCGTCGCTGCGGAAGAAGCAGGCGCTTCCGGTTCCGGTGCTTTGGCGCAGGCTGCATTCAAGACCATGCCAGCGGCCAGAAGCAGGCTGGACAGGTACCTTGTTCGGATCGATTTCAAGTGTTTCATGGTGCGCGTTTCCTGGGATCAGTGAACGTCCTGGGTTTTGCAGGCAGGCGGACGTTGATTGGCGGAATGTCATTGCGGAACCAGGGTTCGGGCGCCGGGCGATTTCGCGGCCAGATTTCCGCCAGCGTGTCCGCTTCGTACAGGCGACCGTTCTTCATCACGCGGCGAATGGACTGGATATTGCCGAGATCCTGCAATGGGTCCTCATCCAGAATGATCAGGTCCGCATACTTGCCGGCTTCGATACTGCCGAATTCCGCCTGGCGGCCAATAACCCGGGCGCTGCCCAGGGTGCCGGCGCGCAGAACTTCCATGGGCAGCATCCCGCCCATGACATGGGCTTGCATTTCCCACAGGAGGCCGATGCCCGGCACCTCGCCATGTGAGCCCATGCCAATCCAGCCGCCGGCGCGCATTACTTTCGCCGCGCTGGCCGCGATGGCCGGAAACAGGTAATCATCCAGCGTGCGCCAGGTGCGCTGCCGCAACTTGATGTCCACGGTATAGCGCGGCCAGAAGCGATTGAGCTTGGGATCTTCGGTCCAATCCTGCGAACTGATAAACCAGTCCTGCGCCTCAGGGCCACCGTTGGTGATCAGCAACGTGCTGTTGTAGCTGACCCCGCTTTGTGCCAGTAATTGCACCACGTCACGATATAACGGCGCGGCTGGCAAAGCATGTTCCTGGCCGGCAAAGCCGTCAATGATCTGCGTCAGGTCAAGTTTCAGCGCCAGCGCGCCTTCGGTGGTGGGCAGCATGCCCATTTCCCTGGCGGCCATTGCGACCCACTGCCGCACTTCACGGTCGCCGGTACGGTACATTTTGATATTGCGCGTGCGGTAATGATCACGGTAGCGCTGCAGCACCCGCTTAACCTGCTGTTCTGATTCAAACCGGTTGAAGGAAAACAGCGCCGGGCCAGTACTGTGGATGCGCGCGCCGGTGATCATCCCGGCATCCACCAGGTCTTCGTAGACCAGCATGTCGATGGACAGCGAGGATGGATCAAACTTGGTGGTGACACCATAAGCCAGGCTGGCAGCGGGCGACCAGGTTTCGAGGTCCTGTACACGGCGGCGGATTTCCGCCAGGTGGTCGTGGGTGTCGATGAAACCGGGCAGGATGAACTGGCCGCTCACATCCAGGGTTTGCACCCCTGCCATTACGCTGATGCTGCCACGCGGGCCGATGGCGGCGATGCGATCATCGACAACCAGGATATCGGCATCCGGGATCACATCAGCACGATAGTCACCCGCCTTCCAGCCGCCGCTCATGGTCAGGGCGGTGGCGCCGGTCAGCAGGAGCTCGCCTTTGGGCGTATCACGGGGCACTTCCACTACCGCTTCAAAGCGTTCCACGCCGGCAGACGCATTCAGGGAGCCATCGGGCAATTCCGGTGGATCAACGAGGTGCTCCTGGCCATTGGCAGGAAGCAGTTGCACACCATCCAGCGGTCGGCGGTACCAGGTCGAACCCACAGCCCAGGTGATGGTTTTGCCGCCATCAGCCCAGTCAAAAAAATCCGCGCCAATATCGGTGAGTTTGCGGAAGGGCACGGCAGGCTCCAGCAAGTTCACCGTCTTTTCGCCGCTTCCCGGCACAGCCACCAGGAACAGCTGCTGGGCGAATTGCGCCAGAGCCCAACGTCCGTCCGGACTGAGCTTCAACTGGTCGGCCGGCGCCGGACCTTCAGCAAAATACCAGCCCGGGCCCAACACCTGTATCTCAGGCTCGGGCTCACCACCCTGCAGGGGAATCGAAACCACCCCTTTGCTCGCGTTGATCGTCACACGATCTTGCTTCGGCAGGAAACCCGGCTTGCCGCCAAGTTGCCCCCTGGCCAGCACACGCCCGGCAGATCCATCCAGCGGCAGAAACAGCAGCTCGGCCTCGCGCAGCAGGCCATAATCCATGAAGGTATGCATGCGCACGCTGTGGCTGGAACGCAGCACCACGACAGCCTTGCCATCGGTCGTGAACACAGGACTGGTGTAAAAGGCGGCGGTTTGGCTGAGCTGTCGCGGTTTGGCCTTGCCATTGGCCGGGGCAATCCACACCTGGCCTGCAGCTTTCGCAGTCCAGCTGACATATACCAGATGCGCGCCGTCGGGCGACCACGACGGATTGAATTCCGGGGACCCGGAATTGGTGAGCAAACGGGGTGGTGCACCCGCTTCAAGATCCATCAGGTAGACGCGGGTCAATGCGGTAAAGGCCAGCTGCCTGCCATCGGGAGAGACTTCCGGGGTCTCA
Organism: uncultured Wenzhouxiangellaceae bacterium; assembly: GCA_964470455.1. GTDB lineage: Bacteria > Pseudomonadota > Gammaproteobacteria > Xanthomonadales > SZUA-36 > JAWXBM01. The sequence goes on along the minus strand of CAYYCX010000015.1, from coordinate 11,358 downwards.
ATCAGGCGCGCCCTTACCGGGCCGGTTTCCTGCGTAATGGGCACCTGCAGGTCCGGGCCGATGGCGAGGCTGACCTCGGCTTCGAAAGGCACCGGCGTTTCTTCGCCGGTTCGCAGATTGAGCCGCCTGATCCGCCCTTCCCGGCTCAACAGCAGGTCGTGGCCATCCGGCATGAAGGTGAAACGCGGCAGGATGCCCTGCCAGTGCGATGCCATCGCCTGGTCATGGCCTGCCGGGTACAGCAACCATTCGTCTGCGCCGCTTTCCAGGTCCAGCAAGCGCAAACCGGCCTGGCCGTCAAATCGGGTGGCATACACCATCTTCGTGCCGTCGGGTGACAAGGTTGGGCGGAAGTAAGCGCCGCCGCTCAGGTCGGGGCGCGGGCTGCGCGGAGCGGAAACCAGTGTTTCCTGCGTGCCGTCTTCAAGGCTGTGGCGGCGGATCGTCCACTTCGGCACCGCGCCATCGGCCGCGGTGCCATTGTGGCCGGCGAAGTAGACGAAACGGCCATCCCGCGACACAGCAGGGCCGGCGACGCTCAGCCAGGAGTCGCGATCCTGCTCCGGGGAAGTCCGGATCGGAATGATTTCCCTTGCTCCAATCGCAGGATCGAGGCTGAATTCCCACAAGCCCGCCGCCTGCAGGTCAACACGGTGGATGATGGCGAATACGGATTGCCCATCCGCCGACCACTCCGGTGAGGACATGGGCCGGTCATCGTCGCGGAACGTCAGCTGCCGGGGTTCGCTGCCATCCGGCTTTGCCAGCCACAGGTTTTCGGCACCGCTGCGGTCCGAAACGAACGCCAGCTGTTTGCCATCGGGCGAAAACACCGCCTGGGTATCAAAGGCCATGCCGCTGGTCAGGGCTTTGGCTTTGCCGCCTTTGCTGCTGACGGCGTAAAGATCACCCAGCATGTCGAATACGATGGTCTTGCCATCAGGTGAAACATCCAGCGACAGCCAGGTACCCTCCTCCGTCGCGAACTGCACCGTGCGGGCGGGTTGCATGGGCAATTCATCACCCAGCGTAAAGCCGGCCGGACATGCAGCCAGCAATACAGCCAGGCAGGGTGCAAGCGTGATTGTCCTGGAGGAATGCATCAGTGATAGGCTGGCGGCAGAGTCTGCCGTGCGGCCCGCTGCCCGGCACGAGGGTGGTATCGATCCCGCAACAGGGTTTGCCGTGTAAGCAGTGATGCTTCCTTGCCCCCAACCAGCACCATTACCGGCGCGCTGGCCGGCTCCAGCGGATCACCGTCCCAGATCACCAGGTCAGCTGGCCTGCCGGCTGCCAGAGTACCGGCCAGGTGCTCAAAGCCGAAGATTTGCGCCGGGTTGGCAGTCAGGCCACGCAAGCCTTCTTCCCAGTCCAGCCCATTGGCGACGGCAAAACCGGCTGCTTCACGTACGCCCGTACCGGCGTTGAGTGAGTAATACAGCGAAAAGCCGGGGTAAAAGGCCAGCAGTACTCCTGCTTCGTGGAGTATGCGGGCAGAATCGGCGCGCACGCCCCACTCATCGGCGCTCATGGGCAGGTAACTGCCTGCATCCAGTATCACCGGCACCCTGGCGGCAGCCAGTTCCGGCGCCACGCGCCAGGCCTCCGAACCCCCGAGGATCACCAGCCGCAGGCCGAATCGTTGCTGCAGCGCCATGGCCTGGCGAATATCGGATTCGCGCCGCACATCCAGCAGCAGTAGTTGCTTTCCATCGAGCAGGCCCTGCAACGCAGCGCGGTTCAATTCATCCACGCTCTTGGCCACCAGCTGGCCGGATACTGCCTCGGCCTGTTTGGCAGCTTGCAGGGAAATCTGCAGCAGCTGCCACTGCGCCGCCCTGGAACCACCGGCCGCCGCAGCACTGGTTCCCCCCACCTGGGCAAACTGCAGCAATCGCTCCTGTTGCAGGATATTCGCCTCATCTCCCAGCTTCAGCAGCGCACCCTGCCCTTTGAACACGGGATCAGCGGAACCACCCGGCAGCGTGATGGCATGGACCAGGCCATCGGCCCGGGCCACCCGCAGCAACTCTGAAGCGGGATTGATTGCCAGCGACACATCAAAACCCGGCCCGAGATTCTGGCCGCCAGCACTTTGGCCGGCGCTGTGATCGGTACTGTGGTCGTTGCCGGAGATTTCAGTCAGGCCCAGCTGCGATGCGGCAGTGACCAATCCAGGCGTCAGCATCCGGCCCTGTGCATCCATTACCCGGGTGCCAGCGGGAGCAGCAACATCGCGGCCGATTGCTGCTATGACCCCGTCCCGAACCAGCAACTGCCCATCCTCGATCACCGCATCCCCGGCAACCATGGTGTAGATACGGGCATGCTGGATCAGCACATCGTCGGCGATTGCCCCATTTATCAGCACGTTGGCCAGCACGGCTGCCAGCAGGGATACACCAGTCCGCCGGATCATGGCTGCAGCTCCCGCGCCGCAATGCCCAGTTCAGCATCGCTTTGGGGTTGCCTGCCGGCATCGTCGCGATCAAATACCCGTGCGCCGTCAATGAATACCTGCTCGACATGGGCATAAATGCTGAAAGGGTTGTGTGACCAGATCACCAGGTCAGCGTTGTAGCCCACGCTCAACTGGCCGATGCGATCCTGCAAACCCAACGTAATGGCGGCATTGGACGTAAGCCAGCGAATGGCCTGCTCGGGCTCCAGCGGCAATCCGGCCCGCTGCCCCGCGGCCAGTGCCTTGCCGGCTTCGAGATTCAGCTTCTGCCCCATCAACGGTCCATCGGAATGCATCACCGCACAGGCCCCGGCCGCATCCACATAAGCGGCATTTTCGCGGATGGCATCGACGGCTTCCTGCTTGTAGCCCCACCAGTCGGACCAAACCGCTGCGCAGCTGCCGTGCCCGCGCAACAGTTCCGGCACCTTGTATGCCTCGGTGGCGTGGTGAATGGCGGCGATCCTGAATCCGAACTCATCCGCCAGCGCCAGCATCACCGCGATGTCATCGGCCCGGTAGCAGTGCAGGTGCACCTGCAGTTCACCTTCCAGAACGGCCGTCAGCGTATCGAGTTGCAGGTCACGCTCGGGCTCCGGAACCTTGCCGGGCCTGTCCCAATGCGCCTGCCAGTCACGCCGGTATTTGCCGGCACGCAGGAACGCTGCCCGCATCATCGCCACCTCGCCCTGGCGGCTTGTCGGCGCGCGGCCGTCTTCGCCGAAATAGGACTTGGGGTTTTCGCCACAGGCCATCTTGATGCCCTGCGGCGCACCCGGGAACTTCATGTCAAAAACCGTACTGGCCGGAATGGGTTTCAGGACCACCGTGCGGCCACCAAACAGGGGCACGGAACCGGGCAGGACCTGCAGCGTGGTGACTCCGGCCCGCAAGGCTGCCGTATACGCCAGGTCCTGCACGTTGATGGCGTGTTCAATCCAGGTGGCGGCAGCGTTGGGGTCGCTGAGTTCGCTGATATCCAGCGTATCGAAACTCTGCGAAGTCAATGGCAGCGAATACGTACCGTTGTGGCTGTGGATGTCGATGATGCCGGGCGTGACCCACCGCCCTTCCGCATCGATTCGCACCACGCCATCACCGGGCTCGAGGTCCTGCCCCAGAGCCGTGATCAGGCCGTCCCGCAACAGCACATCGGCCTGCTCCAGCTTTCCACCCAGGCCATCCAGTACGATGGCGTTTTCAATCAGCACATCCTGGCGTGGCAATGGGTGGTAGCGGCTGGGGTTGGGATCGTGGGAAAAGTCCCGGACCGCCTGGCCGGTTTCCGTACCTGAAACCGGCAGGCTGACACCCAACAGCACCACGGACAGGGCCAGTGAAACCATGATGGGGAAGTATTGGCCGCCCCACGTCAGGGGCGGCCGGATGCGGGTGGTGTTCATGTTCGATCCGTCAAGCCTGCTGCATGCTTGCAGTATGCAGCGCATTTCCGGAGTCGCCAAATGAACCGCACAGCAATCAGAACTTGCGCGTCAGGCTTCCGATGATCATGCGCTCAGTCCCGTAGAAGCAGTCGATCGCGCTGCTGCAGCGGGCCACATACTCCTTGTCAAACACGTTGCTGGCGCTGATCGCAGCGCGCCAGTTGAGGGTGTCGTAATGCACCGTGGCGTCAAACAGCGTGACGCCGGGTGTTTTCCACAAATTGGCGGAGTCCCCATAAATCGAACTCAGGTAGCGGCCACCGAAACTGCCACCCAGGCCCGCCAGGCTGCCGGATTGCAGGGTGTAGTCGAACAGCAGCGAGAACTTGTTCTCGGATACGGCCGGCAAATGCAGGCCACTGTTGTTCACATCGGAATCGGTATAGGTGTAGGAAAGATTGATGCTGAGCGTCTCGCGAATGCGCGTTACGGCCTCCAGCTCAAATCCCTTCACGTCCACCTGGCCGGTCTGCACCGAGAAGAACAGGTGGTCAGGATCGGGGCTGAGCACATTCTCCTGGCGCAGCGAGTAGATTGCCGCCGACCCGAAGAAATCGATGTCATCGCTGAGGTTGCTGCCGTCATACTTGAGGCCGGCTTCCACCATGTCACCGGTTGTGGGAATGAACGGCGTGCCGTCAAACGTCGCGCCGGAAACCGGCTGGAAGGAAGTGGCGTACTGCACATAGGGTGCGAAGCCGCTGTCCATCACGTAGTTCACGCCCACGCGGTATGTGAATTCCTCGTCATCCACATCCGTGCCGCTGTTGTCGCTGTCCACCCAGTCCTGGCGGCCACTCAGCGTGATTACCCACTGGTTGATGCTGATTGAATCCTGCAGGTAGAGACCGGATTGCTTCTGCACCTGGTCGGTGAAGGGAGTGTTCGGTTCCGGGTCAACAAAGGGCACACCGTACACCGGGTTGAATACATCGATGGTGGGAACGGAGCCCGCCGGGAAAGTGGAAGAAGCAAAGCCAAAAGCGGAATTCGCTTCATATTTGCGGTAGTCAAAACCCACCAGCAGGTTGTGGGTTGCTGCTCCGGTACCGAAAGTCAGGTATCCACGGGTATCGACGTTGAACGAATCCACTTCCTCCACGAAGGGGAAAGTGGCGCGGTTCACCGTGCGGTAATCATCCGGCACGCCATCGAAATCCGCATCCACGAAACCCTGGCCGTAAGTACCGCGCTGGTCGGCATCGGCACTGAAGAATTTCAGGTTCTGCTGCAGCGTGAACGTATCACTGAAGGCATGCGAGAAATCGTAGCCCACCCCATATTGTTCGCGGTAGTAACTGTTAACACCGGGTTCGGCCATGGAAAAACTGACCGGAATCTGGCCATTCGGATTGGGCAGCAGCGTGCCTTCAGCCGGCAGGAACCCACCCGCCCAGTTGTCGATATCATCTTCCTGGTAGTAACCCAGCAAGGTCAGCCGGGTGGCATCACTGAAATCAAAAGTCATCGCCGGTGCGATATAAACCCGTTTGCCGTTGACGAAGTCAGTTTGGGTCTCATTGTCCCGGTACAGGCCGGTGAGCCGGAATGAGACGGTGTCGCTAAGCGGACCGGTGTAGTCCCCATTGATCTGCATATGGTCGAAACTGCCATACTGCAGCCCCAGTTCACCGTTGGCTTCACGCTCGGGGCGCCGGCTCGTCATGTTGACGATGCCGCCGGGAGGCGTCTGGCCATACAGCACCGAAGACGGGCCCTTGAGGATTTCCACCGACTGGGAGCCATAGAGATCGGTACCCACGTTGGTCACCGAACCAACCGGCGCCTGCAAGCCATCGATGTACTGTATGGGATTGAAACCGCGCAGGGTTAGCCAGTCATAGCGGATATCGGGGCCGAAATTCTCACCCACCGCGCCCGCGGTGTAGCGCGTGGCTTCCTGCAGGCTGTTCCATTCCAGCAGGTCAATCTGGTCGCGTGAAATGACGGTAACGGATTGCGGAATTTCCACCAGCGGGCGGTCGGACTTGGAGGCAGAGCGGCTGGCGGTGGATACATACTCGGGCGCGGTTACCAAAACCTCCTCCAGCACCCCTTGCGGATCACTGGTGGAAGCGGCGGCTTCATCCTCAGCTTGCTCAGCCTGGGCCAGGCCGGCTGACAAAGGCAGCGTTGCGCTCAACAGCAGCAATGAAAATCGTTTGGCATTCATGATCTGTTCTCCCCACGGCTGACCGTCCCTCAGGATCGCGGGACGATTCTTTGGCCTATTCAGAATGAACCTTCCACAACGGGTCGTGCATATGAGAAAGGGACAGTTACTGTCGAAATCAGGCCACACGGAACATTCAGGCCTGAGTGCATGACACAGCGGAAACCAGCCAGGCTCGGAATTGCTAAATGTGAATGATTCTCATTTACAAATCTACCCTGACTCGGCCCGATTGGCAAGCGAAATGCTGCGGGCGAATGAAATCGACCAGCCGATGCTGGTTCCGGGAGCCTGCCTGTGCTGGAAACGGCGCCGGCGGTACTGATGCCGTCGCGCGTGTCAGCCCGTCATTCGGTGCCGGTTCATGCGCCGCATCCAGGCTGCCAGTTCCGGGTTATCGACCTTCTCCAGGATGCTGGCCAGCACCTCCGGCCGCTCATCCTGCCCCAGCTTGAACCGCGCATCCACTGCCTGCACGCGCGCCTCAAAGGCGATGATGTGGTTGCGCATCCGGGTATATCTTTCGCCCAGTTCATCGATCGACCAGGCATCGGCATGGCCGGCTTCCAGGCTGTCCACCAGGCGTGCGAGCGCCTCATCGTTCCTGTCAGGCCGGAATTCCAGCTCGGCGTGCACCCGCACCAGGGCGTAGTTCCACGTGGGGCCCCAGTTCCGGTCGGGAACAAGACGGGGGGAAATGTAACCATGGGGCCCCTGAAACAGGAAGCAGCATTGCGGCGCCCGGCGCAACTCCTCCCGTTGCGGGTTGGAGCAGGCCATGTGTCCCGTGAGGCCGACCAGCCTTCCTGCATCGTCCGTATCCGCCAGCATGGGCAAGGGTGTCGACGCGAATCCTTGGTGCCCCTCGCTCACCAGCAGGGCCAACGGGTAAGCCGCAATCAGGTCGGTGACATCGGCCGGGCTGTAGGTGCTGAACAACGTGTGCATGACTTGAACTCCAATCGGGGTTGCTGGTCTGGCCAGGAATTTTTTGGAACCGCCACGGGTCCGGTACTTGACCTTCGCGGTTCCAACGGCAATGATCATAATGTGTAATTTATCGACGGAATGTCGCCAACGGGCCAATGAAGCACTCTCAAGTCGCCGATTTCAAAGCCAAGCGCAGCGTTGATTACCTCCTCAGCAGCCGGCCCGTAGTCGGACTGAAAGACGAGTATCCCGCGTCATATGTGGACCCGGCCCACAGCCACCAGCGTTCGCAACTGCTGTTCGCCCTGAGCGGCGTGATGTCGGTGGTCACAGAACACAGCACCTACGCAGTGCCGCCACAACGCGCGTTGTGGATGCCGAGCGGCGTTTCGCACGAAGTTTCCTGCCGCAGCGATGTGTCGTTACGCACCCTTTACATCGACCCGAAGGCGGTTGACCACCCGGAAAACAACTGCCGGCTGATTGAAGTTTCGCCGTTCCTGCAATCCCTGGTCATCGAAGTGGTGAACTTCAACACCTCGGGTCCGCTGAATGAACGCGACACTCTGATAACGCAATTGCTGCTGCGCGAGATCTGGGAAATGCCGCACGCGCCTTACCAGGTGCGCATGCCGCAGGATGAACGGCTGTGGAAAGCCTGTGAAATCGTCGCGCACAACCCGGCGGATGCCTCCAGCCTGGATGAACTGGCGAAAGTGGCCTGCATCAGCCGCCGCAGCTTCACCCGCCTGTTCCGCCAGGAAACCGGCATGAGTTTTGCGGAATGGCGGCAGCAGATGCGCCTGATGGAAGCTCTGTCGCTGATGGGCGCCGGACGCTCCATCACCTTGACCGCCTACGATGTCGGTTACAGCAGCCCAAGTGCATTCACCGCCGCATTCCACCGTACCTTCGGCCTGTCACCCAGCCAGTATCGTACGCGTTAGTCGGGTGTGCCGCGGCGTGATTCCGAAAATCATTCACCAGACCTCCGGCAGCAAACCGCTGCCACCACTGATTGCGGACAGCATCACGGCGCTGCGCGAGCGCAACCCGGGCTGGGAGTACCGCTTTTACAGTGATGCGGACATCGAGGAATACATCGGCCGCCACTTTCCGCAGCACTCGGCCATCTACCGGCGCATCAACCCGCGCTACGGAGCCGCGCGGGCCGACCTGTTCCGCTACCTGCTGCTGTTTCGCGAAGGCGGAGTTTACCTCGACATCAAGAGCACCATTCACCGCGCGTTGGATGAGGTGATCCGGCGCGATGATCAATTCCTGCTGTCGCACTGGAACAATGGCCCGGGCACGGAGCACGAGTGCTGGGGCATGTACCCGGAAATAGCCAATCCACGCGGTGAATTCCAGCAGTGTTTCCTGGTGTGCCGGCCGGGGCATCCATTCCTGGAGGCTGTCATCGAACGGGTCGTGCATAATCTGGAACACTATGTCCCGGAGCGCGATGGCGTGGGCCTGAGGGTGAGACACCTCACCGGCCCGGTGGCCTTTACGCTGGCGATCACGCCGTTGCTGGGCCAATTTCCCAGCCGCCTGGTGTGCGGCGAACGGGATCTTGGTTTCGAGTACAACCTTTACCGGCACGTGAGCGACAGCAAGCACAAGCACCTGTTTGAACAACACTACAGCGGGCTGGATGAGCCCATCGTGCTGCCGCCGGCTCCCGGCCGCAGCTGACGCGTATTGCCACCCGCCGGAAAGTGGTAACCTGAACGCAAACACACGTTCAGGATTCTCCAGTGAAAAAAATCGTTTCCCTGCCCATCCTGCTGCTGGCACTGCTGCTTGCGGCTTCGACCTCATTTGGTGCCGATGAACCCGGATTGCTGAACCTCCAGGTCAAGCCGGACACCGGCCAGGTCTTGCTCAACCTGCCATCACTGCCGGTTGAATATCTTTACGTCCCTGCGCTGCAGTCGGGGGTGGGCTCCAACGACCTGGGGCTGGATCGGGGCCAGCTGCAGCGTACCCGGTTGGTGCGCTTCGAGCGCTTCGGCAACAAGGTGCTGATGATCGAACCCAACCTGGAATTCCGCGCCAACACCGCCAACGTGGCCGAGCAGCGGGCGGTGACCCAGGCTTTTGCCCAGTCGGTGATCGCCGGCTTCGAGATCACCAATCCCGGCGAGGACACGGTGAACATCGACCTCACGCCCATGCTGCTTTCGGACATGACGCGCATCTCCACCTACATCAAGGAACTGGAGCAGGGCAGTTTTGAGCTGGATGCCAGCCGCTCCGCGGTAGACACCGCCGCGATTCGCAACTTTCCGGAGAACACGCTGATCCCCACCGTCCTGACCTTCAAGGGCAGCGAACCTGGCCGGTTCATCCAGGATGTGACCCCCACTCCAGACTCGATGACCGTGCGGGTCACGCACCAGTTCGTGCAACTGCCCGAAGCCGGCTACGAACCCCGCGCCTTCCATCCCCGCTCGGGCTACTTCGCGCTACAGTTCAAGGATTACGCCGTGCCGCTGGAACGCGCCATGGACCAGCGCCTGATTTACCGCCATCGCCTGAAACAGGGTGAGACCCTCACCTACTACGTGGACAACGGCACGCCCGAGCCGATTCGCAGCGCCCTGATCGAAGGCGCTTCCTGGTGGGCCGATGCGTTTGCCGCAGCGGGCTTTCCTGATGCCTTCAAGGTGGAAGTGCTGCCGGAGGATGCCGACCCGCTGGATGTGCGCTACAACGTGATCCAGTGGGTGCACCGCGCCACGCGCGGCTGGTCTTACGGATACAGTGTGTCCGACCCGCGCACCGGCGAGATCATCAAGGGCCATGTGAGCCTCGGTTCCCTTCGCGTGCGGCAGGACCAGATGATTGCCGAGGCGCTGACGGCTCCGTTCCACGGTGAAGGGGCAGGCGTGAAAGCTGCGCGGGAAATGGCCCTGGCCCGCCTGCGCCAACTGTCGGCGCACGAGGTTGGGCATACCCTGGGCATCGACCACAATTTCGCCGCTTCCCATGATGGCGATGCCTCGGTGATGGACTATCCGCACCTCAATATCTACCTGGATGACCAGGGCGTCATCCGGCTGGACAAGGCTTACCAGATCGGTGTCAGCGCCTGGGACAAACTGGCGGTGCGATACGGTTACAGCGAATTCCCTGCCGGATCTGAGAGCTCCGGCCTCGCGGCCATCCTGCAGGAAGCCCAGGACCAGAACCTCTCGTTCATTACCGACCAGGACGCGCGTGCTCCCGGCAGCGCTCATCCCGCCGCCAACCTGTGGGACAACGGCAGCGATGCCATCAAGCGCCTGGACGAATTGCTGGCCATTCGCCGAGTGGCGCTGCAGCAATTTTCAGCCGCCACCATTCCCGATGATACTGCTCTGTTCGAACTGGAGAGCCGGCTGGTGCCGGTATATCTGCTGCACCGCTACCAGGTGGAAGCCGTGGGCAAACTTGTCGGTGGCCTGAACTACGACTACCGCTTGCGTGGCGACGAGTTCAAAGCCGTTTCACCGGTGGATGCCGCTGTGCAGGCCAACGCAATGAACAAACTGTTGGAATTGCTGGAACCCGCTGTGCTGGCCTTGCCGCAAAACCTGCGCTACCTCGTTCCACCACCGCCAACCGAGTACCGCCGCGACCGCGAAAATTTTCCCGCGGCAACCGGCGCACCGTTTGATCATTTGGCGCCCGCACGGGCCGGCGCGGACCTGGTGCTGGCGGAATTACTGCAACCGCAGCGCCTGACCCGGCTCGCCGAGCAGCACGCGCTGGACCCGGCCCAACCCGATCCGCGGGACCTGCTGGCCAGCCTGGTTGATCACAGCTGGCTGGCCAGGAATACTTCCGATGAGTACTTGAATGCCATTCAAACCGAAGTCGGTTGGCTGTTGCTGCGGCACCTGATGGCGCTGGCTGGCGACAACAGCACGGTTGAGAGCACACGCGCGCTTGGCCTGGCGCAGCTGGCCAGGCTCGAGGATGACCTGGGCAGCAAGGCCAGAAAAGGTGATGCCCAGGCCATCGCCGCCCGGCAGCAAATCCGTGCCTTCCTGGAGCAGCAAACCGCAATGCCCGCGGCACCCGCCAATCCAACACCGCCCGGCAGCCCGATCGGCTAGGGTGGGCAGCCTGGCTGCCTCCTGCAATGTAGGAGCGAGCCATGCTCGCGACCGGGAACTGGAATATCGGCAGCATGGCTGCCTCCCACAGGGTTCAATGCCGGATCCTGTAGGAGCGAGCCATGCTCGCGACCGGGCACTGGTATACCGGCAGCATGGCTGCCTCCCACAGGGATCAATGCCAGATTCTGTAGGAGCGAGCCATGCTCGCGACCGGGCACTGGTATACCGGCAGCATGGCTG
>CAYYCX010000014.1:0-59917 GCA_964470455.1 uncultured Wenzhouxiangellaceae bacterium | reverse complement strand
TGCAGGAAGTCGCCGTCGATGTAGGCAAACATGTTGTAGCAGAACAGCGCGCCGTCCCGAACCGCGTCGGTCTGCGCTTGTTCCGGCGCTGCGAGCACCGGAGTGAAGTCTTTGCCTGGCAGCCCTTGCGCGGCTCCGGCTACTTTTTCCGGGCTCGAGTTGGTCATCGCCAGCAGCGTCGGTGCGAGGTCCAGGTGCGTGGTCAGGGCCTGGCAGCGCGTGCCTCCGGGCACCGCGGGGTGGGACACAATCAGAGGAACGTTGTTCTGTTCGCGGTACGCGGTCGCACCCTTCGCGTGCAGCCGGTGCGCCCCGTCAAGATCACCGTGGTCGGCGGTCAGGACCACGATCGTGTTGTCGGAGTAACCGCGCGCTTCGATCTCATCCAGCAGCACCACGAGACTGCGGTCGACGTCACGGATGCAGTTCAGGTAGTAGTTGTGCCGGCATTTCCAGCGCCAGTCTTCGTTCGCGATATGGCCCGTGAGCCGGTCATGTGAACGGATGAAATCATCGTGGCACTTCGGCCGGCCCGGTGCATTGATGGCCTGCGAGTAGGTCTTGGGCAGGTCGAATGTCCACTGCCTGGCATAGAGCGGGTCGTTGGGTGGCTCCGGCCGTATGTTGGTGAGCTTGTTCTGGTCCTGCACCACTTCGCCCGGACGGTCGGTGTTGAGGAACATGATGTCGTGCGGGTTCACGAAGTTCACTGCCAGGAACCACGGCTTGCCCTGTTGCCGCAGGTCCATGCCGCGTCCGCGCAGCCAGCTGACCGCCATGTTGGCGAATATGCCATCGTGAAGGTATCCGCCACGGTCGTGCGCAATGATGTCGCCAACGCCGAAGTAGTCGCTGAAACCGTACTCCTCCATTTCTTTGGTGAAGATTTTGGTCGGCGAGCCGAGCTCATTCACCGTCTCGAATTCCTTGGTCAAATGCCATTTACCCTTGTAAGCCGTGAAGTAGCCGAGTTCGCGCAGCCGGTCACCGATCGTGGGCAGTTCGGTGGACATGCTCTGGATCCAGGGAAAGTTCGTGTTATCGAACATCTTCGTGTGCTGGATATGCTGGCCGGTGTACACCACCGAGCGCGACGGCGTGCAGACGCAGGAATTTATGTAATGATTGGTGAACGTGGTGCCTCGCTTCATCAGCCGCTCGTGTCCCGGCAGGCTGAACCCGTCCGGCAATTCGCCCGGGCGGAAATAACGCTCCTGGTCGACAAGGATGAACACGATGTTGTAGGGGCCCGATGCCTGGGCGGGATTGCTGGTTACCTGCACACCTCCAGCGGTGTTCGGGGCCTGCCCCTGCGCGGCAGTGCCGAGTCCAAGTGTGGTTGCGCCCAGGCCCAGGGCTGCGGTGCGAAGGAAATCACGCCGCGAAGGTGCGGCGAGGCGATCGTCATGCTTCATGATGTTGTCCGTTTGGTGGTGAGTAATGTCTGAAAGCGCGACCGGCAGGGGATAAGCAGAACAAGTCACGCTCCAGCAGAATTGCACTGGAATCAGCATGTGCGAAAGCGTTGATTCCGTCAACCGGGGCAGGAATCGGGCACGTACAGGCCCGACTCCCCGATTCCATGCTCTCAGAACCAGTACATCTCTTCGCGCTTTACAAAGTCACCTGTACTGGATTCGGCGCCAGCAGAATCGCCGCTCTTGCGAGGGCGGCATTTCACTTCACCACCGGCGTTGACGCAGGACATGTTGATGACAGGGGCCTGTGGGCTACCGGTGGTATGAACAACGGTTACGCTGACAGCAAGCCGGGAAGACTTATTCGATGAGGCCGGCTGCGCCGCGAGCGCGGACAAGGCGACGAGTCCGCAAACCGCCACCGCAATCCTGAGCGGCGTGCGCAACCGGTGGGTGCATACTTTCTGCATGTGAAGTCTCTGGTGTAAGGGTTTCGGGTTATCACAACCTTCCCTGGAGAACCTCGGGCCTTCCATGCCTCACCACATACGATGGTGGGTGCAAAACGAAACGCGCGTGAATTTTAGCCCTGCGGGCAAGGAATGCAAGTGCGTGAGCCACCAGCCCGTCAGCGGCCTTGTATGGCCCGACATGGATGTCCTGGCATTTGGCGCGTGTCTCCTGCATCCCGCGCCCGGCGAATTTGTTGGACCCGAATCAGCCCAACGTCGCTTTCCGCGCCCGCACAGCATGCAAGGCATACAACTGCCGGTTGTCCACGCGGTTCACAGCCTTGGTGAGGGCGCTTTCGTAGCAGTCCCGGTATTCTTTGGCCGCGCTTATCCCAAGTGGCGGAGGACGGTGGCCGCAGACCTTCCTGGCTGCCATCCTGAGTCGTGCGTACAACGTGCTGGCACTGGCCGGATCGGCGAGGTCCAGGTCGGTATAGCTGACCTCGACGCTGTTGGCCATGCGCAACGAACGCATCGGTTCGGTGGGCAGCTTACTGGCCGGTTCACTGGCCTGCGTGACGAATGGCAGAGCAGCCACGAAGCCAACCAGAATCATGCGGCCGAAAGAGAGCTTGCAATTGCGGACGACGGTATTCATGACGGATCTCCTGTGCGAGTAACAAGCGCATCATGGGTATGCGCATAGAGTCAGACGCATCAACGAAGAATTTCGTCGTTCGCTTTGCCGGGCCCCCGATTCAACTCGTCGCAGCTGGGGAAAGGGTGCCCGAGTGAGATGGCGATTGGCGGTGATTGGCCGGGTGGTTGCGGAAACAGGATTGGCAACGGCTTTGCAGTGGCATGTCACCAAGCCGCCCGATGGTGGCCAGCGCGAAGCGCCAGCCACCTTGGGCGCAGTCGGGCCTTCAAACGGGACCCGCTGAGGCTTTATTGCGAGGTGAGGTCGCGGTACACGCTGAGGTAATACTTGATGCCCGGGGCGATGTTGCTCAGCGAGATGCGCTCGTTCAGCCCGTGCGAGAAGTGGTCTGAATCTTTCATCATGCTGGCGGAAGCGCCATAGCTCGGCACACCAATGGCGCGATACCACATGGAATCCGAGGCGCCGGAGGACTGCGACGGAAAAATCAGCACTTCGTTGCCCCAGGAGGAACCGACTGCCCGGGTGACGGCGGCAATGAGCAGCGGATCGGGCGGTGAAGGCGGTGCTTCGAGTGACTCATCGCCGGTCGCGTCGCTGAATTTCACCTCAGGAACGTTCGCCACGCGCTCGAGCTCCGCCATGATTTCTTCACGGCTGTGGCCAGGGAATATGCGGCAATTGACGTTGGCGGTGACGCGCTGCGGCAAGGCGTTGATGGCATGGCCGCCCTGCACGAGGGTGGGCACGCAGGTAGTACCAATCACACCCACCGTCGAGTAGTTTGCGCGCAGCACTTCGATCGCCTTCTCATCGGTCGGATCAGCAGCGAAGGCCTGCATTGCCGCAGCCAGGTCCGGGTCAGTTTCCACCGCTGCTGCCTTGGCGAAATATTCGCGCGTGATGTCATTCTGCTCGGGCTTGAAGCGGTAGGTGGCAATGCGGTCGAGCGCCCGCGACATCTGCTGGATGGCGTTAACCGGGCGCGGCGCCGAACTGTGTCCGCCCGGGTTGGTCACTTCCAGGTGAAAGTCGACGTAGGTCTTCTCGGCGCCCTGCCAGCTCCAGTACAGCGGCTCGCCGGTCTTCTCGTCAAAGGTGCCCGATGCACCATCTACGTTGAGCACCAGCCGGGCATGGCTCAGGCGATCAGCGATGATCTTCGAGGTTTTCATGGTGGTTTCTTCGTCGCCCGAGTAGGCAATGACCAGGCTGCGTTTTGGCGTGTATCCCTCACGTCGCAGTTCGATCATTGAAACCAGCGCCAGTGCCGCTTCGAACTTGGTGTCGCTGGCACCGCGCCCGAACAGATAGCCGTTCTCCACCACCGGTGTGAACGGGTCGCGCTCCCAGTCCTCCGGCTTGGCTTCCACCACATCCAGGTGCGCCGACACGACAATCGGGCCCAGCGATGGATCACTTCCCGGCCAAGTGGCGATGAGGTAGGCGGTATCCTCAAAGGGAACTATCTCGATGGTGTCTTCGGGCCAGCCGCCTTCCAGTAGCGCCTGTTTGAACAGTTCGGCCACCTCCGGAGTCTGGTTGCCTTCGCCGCGCACCGAACGCAGAGCGATGGCCTGTTTGGAGAGTTCCAGTACCTGGGCCTCTGCGGCGGGATGGATTTGGGCCTGGACGAGTGTCGCGGCCAACAGGAAGACGCTGCCGGTCGCGGCAGCCAGGGAATGAATATTCAAGCGTAAGCTCCTCAATCTGGCGCCACCCGTTCTTGCCGGGCAGCCGGTTGGTGAGCGTCAAGTCTAGCGGAATATCCACGGCAGGGTAAAAGCTGTGCCGCGCGCTGCAGGCCATGTCCTCTGCCGCAGGTCTCAGGACTTTGTTTCCAGCCCTTTCAGGAATGTCTCCAGGTAGATTTGCTTGATGTCTTCCGTGTCGAGCTTTCTGCCGGGTTTGTGCCAGTAGACAAGCCAGTTCATGGCCCCGAAAATCGCCGACGCGGTGATCTCCGGCGAGCGGGTTGCAAGCGTGCCGTCCTCGACGCCGCGCCTCAGGATGCCCTGCAGGCCTGCGTCCAACTGCCGTTTGGTTTTCTCCAGGGCTTCCGCGCTATCGCCCGAGAGCACCACGCTGTTCATGCCGATCACGCACTTGCCCAGGTCACCGGTCGACAGGCTGATGTAGGTGCTCATGAACACTTTGAGTTGTTCGATACCGGTGAGGTGATTCTGTTGCGCTTCCTGCATGGCCAGCAGCATTTTCTCCCGGGTGATCTCGAAAATGCCCAGGAAGATCGCTTCCTTGTTTTTTACGTAGTAATAGAGCGAGGGCTTGGTGATTCCCAGTGTCTGGGCGATGTCCGTGAGCGAGGTGTTCTCGAACCCACGCTCGTTGAACATCTGCGCGGCTGTCTGCAACAGCAGCAGGCGTTTGTGTTCGCGAGCCCGCTTCGATCGCGGTCCCCTGCCGGGCCAGGATTCGTCAGTCATCGGTGGAGGAAAACTCCCTTGCGTGATGGTTCGTAGTTTAGCGGCAAGCGCCCGCCGGTTCACTTGGCCTCCGGTTCAGGCGTCCCGGCAGGTTCGCCAGGCCGGTTTGCCCGGCCGGTTCGCTCGACCCCGCCGGCAAGTTCGGCCCGACCAGCAATGGGTGGCTTGCCATTTCATCTCCGCTGGATTATAACATACCGACCGGACGGTAACATAACATCCGTTGCCCAATTCCATGAACCACCACGGCGTACGTGGGTTGCACTTCTGAACGCGAGGATTTACCGATGATGAACAGCCGAGTCCGAATTCTGCGTACCGCACTCTTTTGCGCTGTGGCCACAGTCGCCACCACGCCAGCCGTTGGCGCGGAAGGCGTGCTGGAGGAAGTCACGGTGACGGCGCAGAAGCGCGAACAGTTGGCGCAGGACATCCCGATTGCCATTGCCGCGTTTTCCCAGGAAGAATTGCGCAATCTCGGTGTTCACAGCCTGGACCAGGTGCCGAACTTCATTCCCAACGTCCAGCTGTTCGATGAATACGGCACCGGCCAGCCGACCTGGGTGATTCGGGGTGTTGGTCTCGCGGACTGGAGCGCGAACAACACGCCGGCCGCGGCCATCTACGTCGACGATGTCTACCTCACCTCGAATGTCATGGGTGGTGTCGGGCTGTTCGACCTGGAACGTATCGAGGTGCTGAAAGGCCCGCAGGGCGCGCTGTATGGACGCAATACCAGCGGAGGCGCCGTGAGGGTGGTTTCCAGGCGGCCCGAGCTGGAGGAATCCGGCGGTTACGCCATGCTGACCTACGGCCGCTGGAACGATGCAATTGCCGAGGCGGCGCTCAACGTGCCTGTCGGCGACCAGGCTGCCTGGCGGCTGGCCGGGCGCTGGGAGCAGAGTGGCGATGCGTGGCAGACCAGCCTGGTCGATAACGAGGAATTCGGCGAAAAGGACCGCTGGTCAATACGTTCCAGCTTCCTGTTTGACGTGGGCGAGGCCACCGAGGTGCTGCTGATTCTCGGCGCTGCCCGGGACCAGTCGGAAACGGTTCTTGGCCGCGGCATCGGCATCTACGATCCTTTCACCGGCGGTTTCTGCGAGCCGTTGCTGAATGGCTATCTCGATGACTCTGCCTGCGCCACGAATGCAACGTTTTACGACCCGGAATTCCGCTTTCCCGACGTGCAGCGTGAAGACGGCCGGACGACACTTTCCGACCCCATCAACCGTCTCGACAACGAATCGTTGTCGGTCAACCTGCAGATCCGGCACGACTTCGCAGCTGCACGCCTCACATCCGTCACCGCCTATCACGGTTTCGACTATGCCCTCAGCTTCGATTACGACGGCAGCCAGGGTGAGTTCGGCCACCAGTTCGCCCGCAGCGACATCGAGGCATTTTCCCAGGAATTCCGCCTCGAATCCCTGGCTGACGGGCCTGTTCGGTGGCTGGTGGGGCTGGAGTACGGCCGCGATGATCTGAGCGAAGACCGCGACTTCCTGGTAGGCGACGACCCGATTGTCGGCGCCTTGCTCGGCGAGGCGGCGAACCTTCAGTACGATCAGGAAACCCGGCATACCGCGGCCTATGGGCAGTTGGACTGGTCGTTCGCCGACCGCTGGACGCTGGGCGCAGGCATCCGCTACACGGACGAAACCAAGAAATACCGTGACGGGAATTTCACGCTCTTCTTCGGCGGCTTTCCGTTTCCATTCCATGCAGGATTGAGCAACGACACCGACCTCGAAATCTGGTCGGGCAAGCTGTCACTGGACTGGCAGGTCAACGACAACGCCATGCTCTATGCCAGCTATTCGCGCGGTTTCAAGTCCGGCGGATTCTTCGGCGGGTTTCCGGCCGACGGCGAGCAGAGCATCACGCCCTACGGCGAGGAAACGGTGGATGCCTGGGAGATCGGCTTCAAGTCGCAGTGGCTCGATGATTCCCTGCGCCTGAACGGTGCCGTGTTCTATTACGACTACCAGGATGTGCAGGGCTACCTCACCTTCTTCAGCGAAGTGACCGGGACCGTCGTCACCAGTCTCAGCAACATCGGCGACGCGGAGCACACGGGCGCTGAAATCGACCTCGCGTGGCAGGCCACGGACAAGCTGCTGCTGCAGGCCAGCGCCGGATGGCTGGATGCGGAAATCACCGATTCGGATGCTTTTGCCGCCAGCTGGCTGGGCACGCTGGAGCCGCTGGAGGGACGCGACCGGCCCTTTGCGCCTGATTTCACCTATACGTTGCTGGGGCGCTATGACTTCCGGATCGGTAACTACGACTGGTCAGCACAGGTGGACTGGAGCTGGCGGGATGACCGTTCCGGTTCCGGCCTGTCGATCATCGAGCAGACCATGTTTGCGCAACTCGGTGATTATGGCCTGCTGGGCGCCCGGATATCGATGGCCGACCCGGATGGCCGGTGGGAAGCAGCCCTGTGGGGCCGGAACCTCGCCGACGAGCGCTACTTCGTCAACGTGACCACGGATGATCTCGCTTCATGGATGCGCCTGCCCGGCGAACCGCTGAGCTACGGGATCGACGTTCGATTCAACTGGTGATCGGCCATGTACAGAAACGCTTTCATTCCGGGTCCGGATTCAAGCAAAGGAGGAAGGGCAAGTGAGGTTGGCTGACTTTTTCCTGACCGCGGCGGAACGTCGTCCGGATGCGATTGCCTTCGTCGACAGCGACACCACCGTCACCTACGACGCCGCACGATCCCTGGTGTTGCGCATCGCTACCGCCCTGCAGCGTGCCGCCAAAGGGAACGGCCAGCTGCATGTGGCCATCCTGAGCCCGAATGACTACCGCGTCACCGTACTACAGCTGGCCATCAATCACGCCGACGATGTCTGGGTGTCGCTGCACACACGTAACGGCACTGCGGCGCAGATCGAAACGTTGCGCGAACTCGACTGCGATGTGCTGTTTTTCCATTCGGCTTTCGAGGACATGGCCCGCGAGATCGCCGTTGCACTGCCCAATAGCCTGCGATTCATCTGCATCGACCGCGAGAGCACGCTGGGCCCGGCGCTGGAGGAGTGGCTGGGTGATGCGGAAGAAGCTGCGCTGCCCGCGCCCGAGCAGCCGCTGGACCTCATGATGTTGCAGCCCACCGGAGGCACCACCGGCCCGTCGAAAGCGGTCGGCCACACGCACCGTTCGATGGAGCACTGCATGCTGGCGCTGATCCGGGCATTCTCGATGGACGAGGATTCGGTGTACCTGGCGGTCGCGCCGCTGACACACGCCGGCGGGTTGTTTGCATTGAGCTTTGTCTGCTCAGGCGGGCGGGTCGTGGTGTTGCCCCAGTTTGATCCCAACGCCGTGCTCGGAGCCATTGCCGCGCAGGCCGTGACGCACCTGTTCCTGCCGCCCACCGCGGTTTACGCCCTGCTGGGCCGGGACCGGGCTCTGGATCCCGACTTCAGCAGGTTGCGCTGTTTCATTGTCGGCGCGGCGCCGATCACGCCGGAACGATTCAAGGAGGCCGTGCGCGTTTTCGGACCCGTGATGTACGAATTCTATGGCCAGACCGAGACCCTGGGCCCAGTGCTGCACAAGCAGCCGGAGGATTACCTTAAGCCGGACGGCAGCTTTGACGAGGCCGTCGCGACGAGTGCGGGCCGCCCGGTCTACGGCGTGAGGGTCAGGATCATGGATGAGTCCGGTGCCTTCCTTCCGCCCGGCGAGAGCGGGGAAATCGTGGTCCGCTCCAGCATGATCATGGCCGGCTATTACAAGCGGCCCGAAGAAACCGCCGCCGTCAGCCAGTTTGGCTGGCACCACACCACGGACGTCGGCTCGATGGACGAACGGGGTTTCGTCACCATTCGCGATCGCATGAAGGACATGATCGTGTCCGGTGGATTCAACCTCTATCCGTCGGAGATCGAGGCGGTCATCTCCAGGCATCCCGCGGTATTCCAATGTGCGGTCATCGGAGTGCCGGATCCGAGATGGGGTGAAGCGGTCAAGGCGGTGGTCGAGCTCAACCCCGGAGCACAAGCCACTGAAGCGGAAATCATCGCGCTGTGCAAATCCGAACTCGGCAGCCTCAAGGCGCCCAAGTCCGTGGAATTCTGGCAGGAGTTGCCGCGCTCGGTGATCGGCAAGGTCCTCAAGAAGGACATACGCGCCCGCTTCTGGACCGATGAGTGGCGTGCTGTGTGAGGCGGGGTACTGAGGCGGCCGCGAGCACCGGGTGAAGCTACTCATCTGATGGAGTAATACGATGTCCCAGAATGTTTATGTCGCCGGTGTCGGCATGATCCCTTTTACCAAGCCGGGAGCCAGCGAGCCGTACCCGAAAATGGCGGCAACCGCCGTCAGGGCTGCGCTGGCCGATGCCGGCCTCGACTACGCGGCGGTGCAACAGGCCTACGCCGGCTACGTTTATGGCGACTCGACCAGCGGGCAACGCGCGCTTTATGAAGTGGGGATGACGGGCATTCCCATCATCAACGTCAACAACAATTGCTCGACCGGTTCGACTGCACTGTTCCTGGCCCGCCAGGCGGTGGCCAATGGCGCCGCCGATTGCGTGCTGGCGGTGGGCTTCGAGCAGATGAATCCCGGAGCGTTGGGAACCTGCTTTGCTGATCGTGCCTCGCCGTTCGAACGATTCGATGCCGAGGCCGATGCTCTGGCCGGCAACAGCGACATCCCGCTGGCCTTGCGCTATTTCGGCGGCGCGGGCGCGGCGTACATGCGTGAATTCGGCATCGGCCTCGAGGTGTTCGCCCGCATCCGCTCCAAGGCCAGCCGGCATGCCGCGAACAACCCGCTGGCGGTGTTCCGCAATGTGGTGAGTGAGGAAGAAGTACTGGCATCGCCGGCCTTGTGGCCCGGTGTACTCACGCGCCTGATGGCGTGCCCGCCAACCTGCGGGGCCGCTGCGGCGATCCTGTGTTCGCCTGCCTTTGCGCGGTCGCAGGTACCCGAAACCCGCGTCCGGATCACCGCGCAGGCGATGGCCACAGACCGGCCCGAAACATTTGAAGCACACGACATGCGCGAACTCGTTGGCACCGGCATGGCTCGCGAGGCCGCCCGGCAGGTATTCGAGTCGGCTGGCGTTGGGCCGGGTGAATTCCAGGTCGTCGAGCTGCACGACTGTTTTGCCCAGAACGAACTGCTGGCCTACGAGGCGCTCGGCCTGTGTCCCGAAGGTGGCGCGGCGCAGTTCATCGCCGACGGCGACAACACTTATGGCGGTCGCGTGGTCACCAATCCTTCCGGCGGGCTGCTGTCCAAAGGCCATCCGCTGGGCGCCACCGGTCTGGCTCAGTGCTTTGAGCTGGTGCAGCAACTGCGCGGACGCGCCGATGCGCGCCAGGTCGCAGGAGCGTCGCTGGCGCTGCAGCATAACGTCGGCCTCGGCGGCGCCTGCGTGGTCACCGCGTATGAACGGGTTGGCGGGGTGGCGGCATGATCGACCGGAAATGGATCGGACGCGAGTCCGCCCGGTCGGTGCTGCCGGTCGAACGCACCCGGGTGCAGCTGTTCGCCAAGGCGATTGGCGAGACGGCGGAAGTGCATCTCGACCCGGAAGCTGCGCAAGCCGCGGGTTACCGGGACGTGGTCGCGCCACCAACTTTTATCTTCGCGGCCGAGCTGGATTCCGGTGAGTTGGAGGCACTGCTGCGTGATCTCGACATTCCCTTGTCGAAGCTGCTCCACGGCGAGCAGACATTCCGCTTCCACAAGGCGGTCTGCGCCGGTGATGTCGTCACCGTGCAATCCACCGTGGAGGACATCTACGACAAAAAGGGCGGCGCGCTCGAGTTCGTCGTCAGCGTTTCGCGCGCCGTGAACCAGGATGGCGAACCCGTGGCCGAGATGCGCTCGGTGCTGGTGTGCCGCAACTGACATTGGAGTTTTAACCATGGCTGTCACTTTCCAGGATGTCGAAGTCGGCGATGAGTTGCCGCCACTGACGCTGCCGCCGGTGGACCGGACCACCCTGGCGCTCTTTGCCGGCGCTTCGGGCGATCACAATCCGGTTCACATCGATCTCGATGCCGCGCGCCGCTTCGGCATGCCGGACGTGTTCGCCCACGGCATGCTCGGCATGGCCTGGGTCGGCCGGTTACTGACCGGCTGGGCTCCGCAGGCGCAACTGCGCGAGTTCGGCGCGCGGTTCGTGGGCATTACCCATCTCGGCAACGTCATCACCTGCCGCGGCCGCATTGCCGAAAAGCTTGAGGCCGACGGTGAATACAGGGTCAGGATCCAGCTGGAGAGCGCCAACCAGTTCGGGGAGATCAAGATAGCGGGTGATGCGGTGGTCGCGTTGCCCACGTTGCCCGGGGGCAAGGATACGGAGCAGTCATCATGAAAGCAAAACTGGAAGGAAAAGTCGCGGTCGTCACGGGTTCGGGGCGTGGCATCGGCAGGGAGATCGCCATCAAGCTCGCCTCGGAAGGAGCGCGCGTGGTGGTGAATGACCTGGATGCCGGGCCCGCGCAGGAGACGGCCGAAGCGATTCGGGACGCTGGCGGCGAAGCGGTGGCTTGTGCAGGCAGCATCACCGCACCGGATTTCGCCGAGCGCTTCATCCAGACTGCGACAAAGTCCTTCGGCGGGCTCGATATCATCGTCAACAACGCGGGGTATACCTGGGACAACGTCATCCAGAAAATGACCGACGAACAGTGGTACGCCATGATCGACGTGCACCTGACCGCACCTTTTCGCATCCTGCGGGCAGCGCAGCCGGTGATCCGGCAGCTGAGTAAATCCGAGCTGGAAGCCGGCGAGCGGCGGGTACGCAAGGTGGTCAACATTTCTTCCGTGGCGGGCCTGTTCGGCAATGCGGGGCAGGCCAACTATTCGGCCGGCAAGGCCGGTATCACCGGCATGACGAAGACACTGGCAAAGGAGTGGGGGCGGATGAACACCACCGTCAACTGCGTCGCTTTCGGCCTGATCAGAACACGCCTGACGGGCAACGCAGCGGACCAGGCGACGACCAGTATCGAGGGCCGCGAAATCAAAATCGGAGTGAATCCGGACCTGCTGGCCACCATGGAACGCACCATTCCGCTCGGCCGTGGCGGAACGCCGGAAGAGGCTGCCGGCGCGGTTTACCTGTTCTGCATCCCGGAATCGGACTTTGTCAGCGGGGAAGTACTGATGTGCACTGGCGGTATTACCGGCATCTGAAGTAGTGCAGGCGAAGTACAGTGATCTTCTGGAATCCAGTTTGCATCGTGCTTTTTGCATCCACCAGGAAATTTTCCTAAACTGCCGGGCAACCAGAATAAGAGCTTTCGGGGGGTCCATCATGCGTTCACCATCTGTTTCCTCGCACGTCGGGGTGAAACTGCTTGCCCTGTTGTTTTTCCTTGGGCCGCTGATTTCTTCGTTTCCCGTGCTGGCGCAGGACGGGGGCGATCCGGAATTGGTGCTGGGAAAGCTGGCTGCGCGGGAGAATGTCGGCAACTCACTGGTTGCCGCGCTGCGTGAGAAACAGGAAGTTCGCGTTTTTGTTGCCATGCAGGATTCAACACCGGACACCGGGCGCCGCAACCGTGTGTTGAACAGCGCGCCGGTTGGTTCAATAAGGTTGAATCGAGAGTTCAGGAACCTGTCCGGTTTCGCGGTAACGGCGAATGCGGCGGCCATTGAAGCGATGAGCCGGCAGCCGGGCGTTTGGCGCATCGACCTCGATGAAGGCGGCAGCGGTAACGCACTTCAAGCCCTGCCATTGTCCAGGCTCGATGTGGTCAAAGCCAGCGGTTTCAGCGGTGCCGGCATCACGGTGGCTGTAGTGGATTCCGGCATCGATACTGACCATCCCGATCTATCCGACAATCTGGTGGGAGAGCAGTGCTTCTGCTCAGGTGGACCCTGCTGTCCCAATGGACAGGCCACTCAATCTGGCCCGGGCGCTGCCGAGGATGACCATGGGCATGGCACCAATGTCAGTGGCATCATCACCAGCAAAGGTGTCGTCGCGCCGGAGGGTGGTGCGCCCGATGCTGATATCGTTGCGATCAAGGTACTCGACTCCAACAACAGTTTCTGCTGCTCGTCGGATGTCATCGCTGCATTGGACTGGATCATTTCCGAACGGCCTGATGTCGATGTTGTGAACATGAGCCTGGGAACGAGTGCACGGTTTCCCGGTGATTGCGACGATGCCGTGTCCTGGATTGCCGGCTATGCCGCGGCCATCAGCATCCTGCGCGAGCGCGGAGTACCGGTGTTCGTTTCAAGCGGCAACAACGGCTCCGGCGTGGATATGCAGGTGCCGGCCTGCGTGCGTAATGCCATTTCCGTAGGAGCCGTTTGGGATTCAAATGTGGGTCCGCAAAACGTCTTCTGCGCCGAGGCCAGTACGGCCGCCGATCAGGTTACCTGCTTTTCGAATAGCAGTGCCACCACAGACCTGTTTGCCCCCGGGGCACCCTATACGTCAGCCGGGCTGAATGGCGGGACGGTTACTTACTATGGCACCTCCCAGGCGTCGCCCACCGCTGCTGCCTGTGCCGCATTGATCCTGCAAGCCAAGCCCGGAATCCCCATTGACGAGTTGGAAGCGAATCTGAAGGATTCCCCGGTACAGGTTACCGACGCCACCAACGGGCTCAGCTATCCACGCCTCGATTGTCCGGCGGCGATCAATGCCCTGTACTTCCGTGACGGATTCGAAACCGCGCCATGACCGCCACCCTTACGGCAGGTACTGGTCAGGAATGAAATTGCTTTAGCCCTCTTTCTGGCAGCGGGTTGGAGACCCTGATGACAAGGCGTATCTTCGATCGGTGCCTGGCATATACTTTCGCGCATGTCTTTCGTGCTTGCCATCGACCAGGGTACCACCGGCACCACCGGCCTTGTTTTTGCCGACGACGGTAGGGTTGTCGGCCGCGCTTACAGTGAATTCAGGCAGCACTATCCGCAACCGGGCTGGGTGGAGCACGACCCCGAAGAGATCTGGCGGGTCAGCCTGCGGGTAATGGCGCGGGCCCTGGTGGACTCCGGTATCGCTGACCGCGAGCTCGCCGCGATCGGCATCACCAACCAGCGCGAGACCACGGTGGTCTGGGAGCGCGCCAGTGGCAAGCCGGTCTACCGCGCCATCGTCTGGCAAAGCCGGCAGACCGAGCCCATCTGCGAGCGGCTGCGAGCCGACGGGCTGGCGCCCGTGTTCCGCGCCAAAACCGGGCTGGTGGTCGATCCCTATTTTTCCGGCAGCAAGATCCGCTGGATTCTCGACCGCGACCCGGAACTGCAACGCCGCGCCGTAGCCGGCGAGCTGGCTTTTGGCACCATCGACAGCTGGCTGCTGTGGAAACTGACGGGCGGCAATGCCGTCGCCGGCGCGCTGCACCGCACCGACCCCACCAACGCCTCGCGCACCCTGCTTTACGATATCCACCAGCGGCGCTGGGACCCCGAGTTGTGCGGCTTCCTTGACGTGCCTTTGCCTATGCTGCCGGAGGTGTATCCCAGTTCCGGAGTGTTCGGCACCACCGAAGCCTTTGAGGGGCTGCCCGGCGGCGTGCCGGTGGCCGGCATCGCCGGTGACCAGCAGGCTGCGCTCTACGGCCAGGGCTGCTGGGCGCCCGGCCAGGCCAAGAACACCTACGGCACCGGTTGCTTCCTGTTGCTGAACACGGGCTCGAACCCGCACGTAAGCCAGCACGGATTGCTGACCACGATCTGTTGCGATGCGGCTGGCGCGCCGGCTTACGCGCTGGAGGGCTCGGTGTTCGTCGCCGGCGCTGCCCTGCAATGGCTGCGTGACGAGTTGCAGATCATTGCCAGCGCTGCCGAGTCGGAAGCCCTCGCAATGGAGATCGATGACAACCAGGGCGTGTACCTGGTGCCGGCGTTCGCCGGCCTGGGCGCACCATACTGGGACGCCGGCGCCCGCGGCGCGATCTTCGGCCTGACGCGCGGCTCGGGCCGCCCGCAGCTGGCGCGGGCCGCGCTGGAATCCATCGCCTACCAGTCGCGCGACATCGTCGAGGTCATGAACCGAGATTCCGGGGTAGCGCTGACCGAACTGCGGGTGGATGGCGGCGCCTCGCAAAACAACTTCCTGATGCAATTCCAGGCGGACATTCTCGGTGTGCCGGTCGACCGTCCGCAACTGGTCGAATCGACCGCGACCGGGGCAGCCCACCTGGCCGGGCTCGCAGCCGGCGTCTGGAAAGGGCCTGGCGATCTCGCCCAGGCCAGGCGCAGCGAGCGCCGCTTTATCCCGAGCATGGATGCGGCCCAGCGCGAAGCCCTGTACCGCGGCTGGCGGCAGGCAGTGGATCGTGTGCGATTCCCCTGGAGCAATCATGTCTGAACAATTAATGAAAGAGGATCGGGCCAGCGGCCTGAGCAATGCGGAGCATCTCTGCCGCACGGCCGACGGGCTGGACCTGCACTACCGCTCCTGGACGCCTGGGAACCCGCGCGGGGTGCTCGTCATCGTGCACGGTCTCGCCGAACACGGCGGCCGCTACCGCGAAACCGCGGAGTTCTTCGCCGCGCGTGGTTGGGCCGTGTTCGCCGGCGATCTGCGCGGACATGGCCTGAGCCCGGACGCGCCGGGGGGAGGGCGGGTGCACGTCCGCCGGTTCAGCGACTACATCATGGATGTCGAGGCTTTTTTGCAGGTGGCGCGGCAGGCCAACCAAAACCTGCCGTTGTTCCTTCTGGGACACTCCATGGGCGGGCTGGTCTCGATCTGCTACCTGTTGCGGCATCCGGCAGGCCTGGCCGGCGCGGTGATTTCCTCGCCGGCGTTGGGCATCCATCCCGAGTCCAGGCCGCCGCTGGCGTTGCGCTTGCTGGTGGGCTTGCTGTCGCGCCTGGCGCCGCGCGCGAGTTTCCCCAGCGACCTTGATACCTCCACGCTCTCGCGAGACCCGGCGGTCGTCCGGGCCTATGACGAAGATCCACTCATCTCGCGTAAAGTCTCCGCGCGCTGGTACGCCGAAATGCTGAAGGCGATGCAATTCGCCCATGCCGAGGCCGGCTCGCTGAGCAAGCCGGTGCTGCTCATGCAGTCGGGCGCCGACCGCCTGGTCGATCCGGCTGCCCCCGCCCGCTGGGCCGCGAACGCCCCAACCGGGTTGGTGGAGCAGGTGACCTGGGAAGGGTTCTACCACGAAATGTTCAACGAGCCCGGCAAGGACCAGGTCAGGGACAGGACGCTTGCCTGGCTGCGCGAACACTTGCCGCAAGAAGCGCCTTCTCTTGCCTGAACCCGGCCTGCCGGGATCGGGAGGCCGCAGCCCGGCACCGGAAGTGGGACGGCGTGGTTGGCAACGCCACTGCCGCGTTGCAGGATTGTCCCTACCGTTCGTCGGATAGGATGGCACGTTCCGCCCGGTCGACGCAGCCGGCCAATGTTCGCCACCGGCCCCGCCTGCTATGTTGAGCTGGCCGAACTCCGGTTACACTGGGGTCTCCGTCGAAAGAGTGCGGCAAGGAGTTCCAGAGTGATGGATGAAGTCACATTTCCGGTACTTCCAGACCTGTCGTCGATCGACTTTTCGTGCACGACCGGCATACGCGAACTCGTCCGGGAGCGACGTGACCACCTGTTCGGTTCGCCGGAAGTCGAATACATCGACGGCTTCATGGACGCCATCGACCAACTGTTTGCCGGGCACCATCCCGATTACCAGTCCGTCGACACCGGCTACCATGACATCGCCCACACCCTGCAGGCTACCCTGTGCCTGGCCGAGTTGCTGCACAATCGGCATTTTTCACCCGCCAACCCGCGCATCGGCGCTGACGACTTCAGGCGGGCGTTGATCGCGGTGCTGTTCCACGATGTCGGTTACCTGAAACGCCGGGACGATCTCGAGGGCACAGGCGCCAAGTACACGCATGTCCATGAGATGCGCTCGTGCGATTTCGTCCGGCATTACCTGCCCCACTGGGGCTGGCCGGCAGGCGAGATCCGTGCCGTTGCAAACATGATCAGCGCCACCGGGCCGCGCGCCGATGTCACGCGCATTGATTTCCAGTCCGAAACCGAACGCGCGCTCGGGCAGGCCGTGTGCTCGGCGGACTACATCGGGCAGATGAGCGATCCGGGCTACCCCGACAAACTCGAAGTGCTCTTTGATGAGTTCGCGGAAAGCTACCGCTACCAGGGAATGCCTGAGAACGAGTGGCCTTTCCCCAGCTACCAGGCCATGCTGCGCGGCACGCCCGCCTTCTGGAGTGGCTTCGTGCAGCACAAGCTGAATGTAGAATGCGCCGGGATTTTTAGACACCTCGCGCATCCGCGCACCGACGAGAACCCTTATTTCGATTCGATCGAGCGCAATCTCGCCGTCATCCGGCAGAAAATCGGCCAGCTGGAGACCTCCTGAGCACAGCGCGCCCTCCCGACAGTCGACCTGCAGCATGCAGGCCACGCCCTCGCGCGGGCACGCAAAGTTGAAAATCACCGGAGTTACCGGAAAAACCATTCATTCAGGACCAGGATAGAAACATAGCGCGCGGTTTTACCGGCGCCGACCAGCAGGATGAAAATCCACAATCGCACCCGCATGATTCCGGCGATCAGTGTCAGTGCGTCACCCCCGATGGGCAGCCAGGCCAGCAGCAGGGTCCAGAAGCCGTAGCGATTGAACCATTGTTGCGCCCTGCTGATCTGTTCCGGGTTGAAGTAGAACCAGCGCCGGTGCTGGAAATGAAGCAGGAAGAGCCCCAGCAACCAGTTGACCACGGCGCCAAGGGTATTACCGGCACTGGCAACCAACACCAGGATAAGGGGGTCACCGCCAGCTCGCAGCAAGCCAAAGAACACCACTTCGGAATAAAACGGCAGTATGGTGGCGGCCAGGAACGCGCTGAGGAACAGCGCCAGGTAGGACGTCAGCACTTTATTGCCTGGCCAGCCAGCGGAACAGCGCCAGCTGTGCGGGCACGTAAAACAGGTACTCCGGGTGCCACTGGACACCGATCACCGGCCGCCCGTCTTCCATCTGCACGGCCTGGATGATGCCGTCAAGGTCGCGGCCGACAATCTGCAGGCCACGGCCGTGCCGGTCTATGGCCTGGCTGTGCAGGCTGTTTACCCGCAGCTTGCTCTTGCCGCAAATCCTGGCGAGCGCGCTTTGCGCATCCAGCATCACCTGCTTGGTGGGCAACAAGCCCGGTCGGTTGTAGGTCAATGAACGCATCGAGCGGATGTCCGCGTGCAGTGTGCCACCCATAACCACGTTGATGAGCTGCGCACCACGGCAGATGCCCAGCAACGGAATGTTCTCTTTCAGAGCCTTTTCTATCCAGTGGATTTCCAGCCTGTCACGATCCGGGTCCGTCCTTGACCTCGGAGGCACTTCACTGCCGTAGAGATCGGGCGAGATGTCGTCGCCGCCACCGATGATGAGAGCAGCCAGTTTTTCGTCCGCAGGTTGGTGTCTCAGGCTGATTCTTACGGCCCTTGCGCCCGAGAGGAACAAAGCGAGGCGCGTACAGAACCAACTGGGGGACAGTCTTCGGCTGTTTCCGGTTACGCCAATCCGCGGTCTTTCAGCCATGTGTCCATTGTCTCTGTCCATGAACTGCGATCGACCCCCAGCACGGGCCTCTCGGCTTCCAGGTAGCGCTGGCAAAGCCCTTTGAGGGCGTCCTCGCGATGGGCGAGTTCCTCAACTACCCACCAGAGATTCCAGGCCTCCGCAAGTGACCACTTGCTCTTGTCGATCTGGCAATTGGGCAGGCGATAGTGAAAAGCGGGGCGGGCCTTGATCCTGGGATCATCGATCACGCGCCTGACCCGTTCAGCGTCGATCTCCGCAAACATGGGCAACATATCCAGCGCGCGGTTTCGTGTGGGATTCTCTTCCAGGTAGGTGTCGATAATATCCTCGGTGGAAAGCCTCTTTCCGGCCATTACCTGGTGCAGGTAGCTTTCCGGATATAAATTGATATAGGGCGTCAGGCGGCGCGACAGGTTAACTTCATGCGCTTTGACCAGCCACCACTGCAGCAGCCCAAAGGCCTTGAGGTAGTGGTCGATAAGCCCCGCATTCAGGCTGGCGATTTCAGCATTGACGTGAACACCAAAGGCGGCGACAGGTGAATCTTCGGTGCCCCGGGCGCCTGCATCGCGCAGCCCTTTGATGATGGGGTCCAGGATTTCGAGGCGATCCATGGCGATGGGCGGGCAAACGATCTCGATGGGCACCAGCAGGCTTGCCGCGCTGCTCAGCCATTCCAGGTGCGGCTTGGGTTCCTCATCTTCCCGCGCCTCGCGCTTGAGATAATCCCAGTCAATTTCAACGGCAAAATCACCCAACTTGCTGCTGACCAGGGCTTCGGCCTCGGTCTGTCTTTCGATCATCCCCGAAACAGCCGGCAGCAACACCTCCAGCACCTGTTCAAAATCGAGGCCGATGAATTCAATTTCAAAGCCAACGCGGCGCGGGTCGCCGTTGGATCTCTTGACTGCAGCAGGTTGTTTGTATTTTTCAGTGATGACAATTGGCCCGGTGGTTTGGGTCATTCTAACTTGTAATTGCCGGGGATCTTACAAAAAGCCATCACGGCTATGATCCTGTTGCTGCCGAGTGCTGCGTGGTTGAGCTTCAGGCGTTGGTCATGAGCCCAGGTATACGCAGTGGGTCAAGGAGAATTCACTTGCGATTCAGGTGAGCCGGCCTATATTGGCGCCGGTGCAGATCGCCCGAACCTGGAGATCAGTTCTATGCAATCACTTACAAGAGTTCTGTTGATGATGGTAGGGGTTATTCTGTTGACCGCTTGCTCTACCACGGCCTCGGAACCCCAGACCCTCGAGGCACAGCTGGCTGAGAAGGGCTACACCATCGGTCCTTCGGTAGATCGCATTCAGCAATTCCGCGTCAACGGCTGGAATTACCTCGACCGCGATCACGTGATCGTCACGGTGGATGCTTCGCGCCGTTACCTGGTCAGCCTGCAGATAAGCTGTAATGGACTGCTGGGCGCCGAAGTGATCGCATTCACCAATACCGTCAGTTATCTCACCACTTTCGACCAGCTACTGGTGCGGGATAATGGCCGCATGCTGGAACGTTGCCCCATTGAGTCGATGAATGAATTGATTCGCGAAAAATCCTCGGAAGTGGTCTGAGCGCGGCACCCCGCACTCCAGGCAGGTTACGAATCAACGGGTTGTCAGTCCTCTGATGGGCTGATTACCCTGATTTCGCTGTGAAGTGTCTTGTGGACGGGGCATCGGTCGGCGATTTCCAGCAGGCGCTGTTTCTGCGCTGTGTCCAGTTCGCCCTGCAGCCATATGCGACGTTCCAGCTGGTCAATTTTGCTTTCGCGCTCATCGCAGTCGGCGCAATCTTCAGCGTGGACTTTGTTATGGCGCACCTGCACTTCAACGTGTTCCAGCGGCAGCTTCTTGTGTCGCGCATACATCATCAGGGTCATGGCGGTGCAGCTGGCCAGGGCGGCTGACAACAGGTCGTAAGGTGTCGGGCCCCGGTCGGCGCCACCAACGCTGGCCGGTTCGTCCCCCAGCAGTTGATGGCCGTTGGCATTGATGGACACGGTCAGTCCATTCTTCGCCTGGCTGGTGACAACCACCGCGCCTGGCTCAAAATCTGCCTCATCTATGGCGGGCAGCGGATTATCGATGTACCTGCTTGCCCACGCCGCCAGTATCAGGCCGGCGTATTCCGAATCCTGCCTCTTGCTCAACATGTGATCGGCATCATCCAGTGAGACAAAACTCTTGGGATGCAGCGCGCTGGTGTAAATGCGCGTAGCTTCATCAATGGATGTCACTTCATCAACGGGCGAATGCATGACCAGCAAAGCCCTGCGTAGCTGGCGAATACCATCACGCACCGATTGGCTGCGTACATCATCAACAAAATCCTTGCGAATCGTAAAAGTGCTGCCCGCCAGTTTGACTCTGGCTTTACCATCAGCTTCGATAGCGGGGAGATCACTCTGCAGCAGCCCCAGGACATGCTCGGCATCGGCGGGTGAGCCGATGGTGACCACGGCTTTGACTTCTTCGATGTGTTTCGCAGCCGCAAGACAGGCCGTTCCGCCCAGTGAATGGCCTACCAGGATCTGTGGGGCCTGGTGCTGTTCACGCAGGTATCCGGCTGCATCCAGCAGGTCTTCGATGTTGCTGGAAAAATCAGTCTCCGAAAAATCACCTTCGCTTTGGCCCAGGCCGGTGAAATCAAAGCGCAGGGTGGCAATGCCCTGGCAGCTCAATGCCCGGGCTATGTTCACCGCTGCCTTGATGTTTTTGGAGCATGTAAAACAATGGGCAAACAATGCAAAAGCCTTGGGCTGGCCGGCATCAGGTTGATGCAGGTTGCCGGTCAGCTGAGCACCGAGCCGGGTCTGGAAGGTGACGGTGGACTGCATATTGATTCTCCCTGCCGATATTTGGGGCGATGATTGACAGAATAACCGCTCTTGCGTTGGATTCAGATCATATGACCACAGTCTGTAGTCCGATATGATGGAATCCGCGCGCTTTCCGGCAACCAACCGGCGCTGGCTGGTGCCAGTTTGAATCCGGGTTGGCCGGCGATTCTGCCAACGAGGTTCCTCATATCGGAAATATACGGTCTGAATGCTTTCTCGCCCGCGGAAGTTTCCCAGAAAATTCGCGAAGTCGGGGTTACCAAGGCTTCACTTCCTTTTCTTTCCATGTCGATGCTGGGAGTACTCGCTGGAGCCTTTATCGGCCTCGGCGCCATGGTTTTTGTGCTGGTCAAGGCGGATCCGGACCTCGGCTTTGCGAGTTCGCAGCTATTGTCGGGGCTGGTTTTTTCCCTGGGCCTGGTGCTGGTAATCGTTGCGGGTGCTGAACTGTTTACCGGCAATAACCTCCTGGCCATGGCCTGGGCCGATGGTTCCATCAGTACCAAAGCCCTGCTGCGCAACTGGTGCATTGTGTGTTTGGCGAATCTCATTGGCAGCGTGGGGTTGGCCCTGCCGGTCAAGTACTTTGGTGTTTCAACGATTGCCGCTGATGCGGTGGCCATCGGCAACTTTGTTGCAAACCTGGTGCCGGTCATTCTGGGAAACCTGGTGGGCGGCAGTGTGCTGGTGGCCCTGGTTTACCATGTGATCTATCTGCGCCAGCCGGCGGATTAAGCCCAGCCTGGAGCCATTCCGGCAGCTCCTGGATCTCGTACAACAATTCCGGTTTGCAATACTTGACGACACTGGTGCCAGGCCCGAAGCTTGGCGGCAATATTACAGGCAGGGTTGGCCGCGGCAGCACTTCAATAAAAGCGGCAATGCCTGCCCATGCACGCCAGGCAACGAACCTGAGCACTCAAGAGCTTCAATCATGAGCAGACGCATAACACGACGGGATTTTCTCAACGGCACCCAGGTGGCCATCGGCGCCTCCCTGTTATCCCCCTGGTCCGAGTTGTTCGGGAATGCCCCTGACGTGTTTCGTCCCGGGCAGGACTATTATCCCCCGGCGCTCACCGGACTGCGCGGCAGCCATGACGGCAGCTGGGAAACCATGCATGCCCGTGTGGCCGGGCAGGGCTGGAATGCAGGCCCGGCAACTGAAGAATATGACCTGGTGCTGGTGGGTGCGGGAATCTCCGGTTTGTCAGCGGCCTGGTTCTATCGGCAGCAGCATCCCGATGCCCGCATACTGGTGCTGGACAACCACGACGATATCGGCGGCCATGCCAAGCGCAATGAGTTCAGGGTCGGCGGTCGAACGCGCATCGGTTATGGCGGCACCGAGGCCATCGACACGCCTTCGTCCTATGGCCGGCCGGCCATGGAGTTGCTGGAGAAAATCGGCATCCGCCTGGATGCGTTCCACCAGGCTTATGACGCATCGATCTACTCATCCCTGGGCCTGAGCCGCGGCATCCTGTTTGACCAGGCCAATTTCGGCCGACAGCAACTGGCCGTGGGTTATGGTGCGCTGCCCTGGGAAGAGTTTGCCTCACGTACGCCGCTGAATGAGCAGGCTCGCAGTGACCTGGTGCGCCTGCAAACCGGCACCGAGGATTACCTGCCCGGGCTGAGTTTGGCTGAAAAACAGGCATTGATGCGGCACATCAGCTACGAGACGTTCCTGCGCGATTACGCCCGGGTCGATCCGCAACTGGTCGCCATGTATCGCAAGTGGGGCACGAGTTTCTGGTGCGTGGGCATCGACGAGATTCCGGCCAGCCACGTGCAGGAATACGAAGGCATGCCGGGGACCGAACATTCGCTGCCTCGCCAGGGCAGCCGAGGGGATGATCCCTATATATTCCACTTTCCGGACGGCAATGCCTCGATCGCGCGGCTGCTGGTCAGGGCCCTGGTCCCGGCGGCACTGCCGGGCAGCAGCCAGGAAGATTCGGTGCTGGCGCGGCTGGATTACTCACAGCTTGACCAGCCCGGTCAGCCGGTGCGAATACGGCTCAACAGCACCGTGGTCGAGGCCAGGCACACAACCGACGAGCGCGCCGTGGATGTAATCTACGTGAACCGGGGCAATGCCTTCAAGGCGCGGGGGAAGACCTGCATCATGGCCTGTTACAACACGGCCATTCCCTACCTGTGCCCGGAACTGCCACAGGCGCAGAAGGACGGCCTGGCCTACGGCGTGAAAGTACCTCTCACTTACGTCAAGGTCGCCGTCCCGAACTGGCGCGCCATGGCAGATCTCGGGCTTGAATTTGTTTACTACACCAATGATTTCTACAAGCAGGTAGAGCTCGATTTTCCGGTGTCGATAGGCGGCTATGAATGCGCCAAAACCCCGGACGACCCGATGATCCTGCACATGTGTTACGTGCCTTTCCTGCCGGACATCAAGGGCCCGGAACAATGGCGCGAAGGGCGCCGCATCCTGCTGCAGACACCGTTCAGCACCTTTGAGCACCACGTGCGGGACCAGCTGGACCAGGCCCTTTCCAGCGCCGGATTTGATGCCGAAAGGGACATAACAGCCATCACTGTCAACCGCTGGCCGCACGGCTACTCCTACGACAGCACCCTGACCTGGGAACCCGAGTATGCCACCGATGCTGACAAGCCTTGGGTCAAAGGCCGCCAGCCCTTTGGCCGCATCCACATCGCCAATTCGGATGCCGACGCATCCGCGATGACCCAGGCCGCCATCATGCAGGCCTGGCGGGCGGTGGAAGAGACACGGGAACAAGCGGGCTCCGGGTAAGCCGCCGGTTGTTGCAGGATTTGCACTGTCCCATTACCCTGAACACATCACCAAAGGGGAGACTTCACTTTGACGGTGGCTGTACTTGGCGCAGGCCTTGCCGGTTGCGGCATGGCCCTTGAACTGGCCTGCCGTGGCGAGCAAGTGGTGCTATTCGACCGTCGCTGTCTTCCGATGCAGGAAGCCAGCCGGTGGTGTGAAGGCAAGGTGCATTTGGGGCTGGTGTACGCCAACGATGCCTCGTTCCGCACTGCGCAAACCATGCTGGATAGCTCTCTTGAATTCTGTGAAATCCTTGAACGCTGGGTGGACCCTGGTGACTGGGCTGCACTCATATCCGAGCCGTTCGAATATGCCGTGCCCAGGGATTCACTGCTGTCTCCTGTCCAGATTGAAGCCCACTTCAGAAAAGTGGACCAGTACGCGCGCGCCCGCATGAAACGAACCGGCTACCGGTACCTGGGTGATCCTGGCGGACCCCTGTTCGAGCCCGCCGATATTGAATCAGGTGGCTACAACCCGGAGCTGGTTATTGCGCGTTACAAAACAGCAGAACGGGCAATCGACACCCACCGGCTGGCGGATTTGTTGATCGATGCCGTTTTGGCCCATCCGAACATCGAATTCAGGCCAGGGCATGATGTGGAAAATGTTTTGCCTAGCCGGGAGAAGTACTGTATCGAATACCGCGCAGGAGATGGCAAGCAACAGCTCGGCCCCTTTCACCATGTCGTCAACGCCTTGTGGGCCAATCGCCTGGTCATCGATGCACGCATGGGGCGACCGCCGCAACGACCCTTTACCAACCGCCTCAAGCTGGGCGTCAACATCTGGCTGGGTGAGCGGGATCCCGCGTCACCCACTACCACTTACCTGCTGGGCCCTTATGGCGATCTCGTGCGGTTCCCGGATGGACGTATGTATATCAGTTGGTATCCGGTTGGCATGATCGGCATGCTGGATTCGCTGCAACCGGTTGATTGGCGAGCGCGGCTGGGAGCGGTTGATCACCAGCGCATCATCAATGAGTCGATTGCCGAATTTCAGCGCCTCTCGCCAGCGTTTGATCCCCACCTGGAGGATCCCGGGGTCAAGGTTGAAGTTGAAGGGGGCGCGATTTTCGCCTGGGGCTCCACCGACATCGATGACCCTGGCAGTGAGCTGCATGAACGTTTCGATATAGGACTTCATCAACAGGGAAACTACATTTCCCTGGATTCGGGCAAGTACACCACCGCGCCAAAATTCAGCCTGGAAGTGGCTGAGCGGATTTCCCCGGCACGCAAACTGTTTGGTGCCGCTTCGAACTGATTGCTGAATTGACTACTGCTCCCAGACCAAGCCGTGCCGTGGATATCTGCGTCCCCGTCTACAACGCGGCGGGTTTCATCGGCGATACGATTGAAAGCATCCTGGCGCAGGATTTTGCCGATTTTCGCCTGTTGATCTCGGTCGACAAATCCACCGACAACTCCGCTGCGGTGTGCAGGACGTTCACCAGTGATGAACGGGTAGAGCTGGTGGAACAAAGTGACCGGCTGGGTTACGTCGGAAATTCAAACTACCTGATGCGGGCCGTCCAGGCTCCCTACATGAAATTTGTACCGCATGACGACCTGATGCCCAGGGACCTGCTCGGCACCCTGTGCACGTTCATGCAGGCAACACCCGAGTGCGCCATTGCCATGCCCTTGCTGAAGGGATTTGGCGACCAGGCGCGGGACTTTGACCAGTTCGAGGTTCGCGGCCCGGTGCACCGGCGGCTGCTGGATATCATCATGAACCAGCGCTCGGTTGCCGCCTATCATGGCCTGGTCCGGGTCGACAGCCCTCCTGATTCGCGCCCCATGTTGCCCCGGGGATACCTGCGTGATTTTGAAACCGATGTCTACTGGATGGCCATGGCCGCAATACGGGGCGAGCTTCGCCGTGTGAGCGGTGCGATAGAGTACAAACGATTTCGCGCTGATATGACTTCCAGGGCCTGGGTGCCGAGAACCCGCCCCGAGAGCAGGCAGTTGCTGGTACAGCAAACCGCCCGGCTGGCGGAACTCGCATTTTCCGTTTGCGAAAATCCGCAGCAGCGGCAACAAACCCTGATGGCTGCGCTGGTTCGCCTGTACGGCCTGGGGCTTAACTGGGGCGTTGCCAACTCCGGCGCAGGTCAACCGCTCTTCAGGGCCCGGGTGAACCGCCTGCTGCGCAAGTCGCTGGCCGGTGATTGCGCGGAGTTCGCCCGCGATGTCTCCTTCCATCAGCTGGGCCGTGCGCTGCATCAGGATGAAGGCGTTGTTGGTGCATCCCTGCTGGCGCGAAAACTGGAGGAGGAAATCGATAAACTGGAAAGGGGCACAGGAGACGCCACCAGGGCTGAGAAGCTGTATGCCAAAGCCCTGGCGATGGATCCGCATGCCGGTTGGGCCATCCCGTTCCGGCGGAAGTTAACTGGCCTGACGTTCACATAGCATACACTTGCAACTGCACGACTATGGCAGCCTCCAGGTTGGACACTGCCAACGAGGACTCGGGAGACCAATACAATGACAACTCCATGGCCGGATTATGGCGCAATTGATGGCCCGATCGTCATGATCGGTTTCGGTTCGATTGGGCGCGGGACCTTGCCGCTGATCGAGCGGCACTTCGACTTTGACAGCAGCCGCTTCACGGTCATCGCCCCCGATGATTCGGATCGCGACCTGCTGGATGAGCGCGGCATCCAGTTTTTGCAGACCGCGCTGACCGCGGAAAACTATCGACAGGTGCTGGTGCCATTGTTTGCCGGCAGTGGCCAGGGTTTCTGCGTCAACCTCTCGGTGGATGTCGATTCGCTGGATGTCATGAAATTGTGCCGGGAACTTGGCGTTCTTTATATCGATACCGTGGTCGAACCCTGGCCGGGGTTTTATTTCAACAAGGACTTTTCGCCGGAGCAACGCACCAATTACATATTGCGCGAAGCGGTTCGCCAGGAAAAAGCCCGCAATCCCGGCGGAACCACGGCTGTATCCTGCTGTGGCGCCAATCCGGGAATGGTGTCGTGGTTTGTCAAGGAAGCCCTGTTGACGATAGCCAGGGACACGGGCGTGGATGCCGGCAGGCCGGGCTCCCGCGAAGAGTGGGCCAACCTGATGCAACGGCTCGGTGTCAAAGGTGTGCATATTGCCGAACGCGATACGCAGCGACCTCGCGAACCCAAACCACTGGGGGAATTCTGGAACACCTGGTCAGTGGATGGCTTTATCTCCGAGGGACTTCAGCCGGCAGAACTGGGCTGGGGTACCCATGAATCCTGGCAGCCGGACAATGCCCGCAGCTTTGCCTTTGGTTCAGGCGCTGCCATTTACCTGCTTCAACCGGGCGCCAATACCCGCGTTCGAACCTGGACGCCCACTGCCAAAGCGCATTACGGCTTCCTGGTAACCCACAATGAGGCCATATCCATTTCCGACTACTACACGGTACGGACCGAAGATGAAGTGATTTATCGCCCAACTTGCCTTTACGCTTACCATCCAGCGGATGCTGCCGTGCTGAGCCTGCATGAAATGTTTGGAAATGGCGGAAAGCCGCAACCGGTCAAACGCGTCCTTGATGAGTACGAACTGGTTGACGGGCGTGACGAGCTGGGCGTGCTGTTATTCGGCCATACCGGCAATGCTTACTGGTACGGTTCGCAACTTTCGGTCAAGCAAACCCGCAATCTCGCACCGTACCAGAATGCAACGGGTCTCCAGGTCACTTCTGCGGTACTCGCAGGCATGGTGTGGGCGCTGGAAAATCCGCAGGCAGGTATCGTGGAAGCAGACGAGATGGACCACGAACGTTGCCTGCAAGTGCAACGGCCTTATCTCGGGCCGGTGGTGGGGGTTTACACAGACTGGACACCCCTTTGTGATCGTGCTCATTATTTCCCGGAAGACATCGACCCAACCGATCCGTGGCAGTTCCGGAACATCCTGGTGCACTGATGCGTGCCCTTCAGGCTCCCTGCATGGAGTTTGTCCCGCATGACGACCTGGTGCCCAAAGACCTGCCAGGCACCCTGTAGGTATTCATGCAGGGAGTTCCCGAGTGCGCTGTAGCCGTACCCATGCTGAGCGGGTTCGGCGACCTTGCGCGGGACTTTGGCCAGCTAGAAGTGCGCGGGCCGCTGCACCCGCGCTCCCGCACGATCTGCGAAAGAATTGGGTTTCCTGCGAATATCTGCTTCTTTGGCCCTTATGCCGGTGGCCTGATCGTCTTGGAGATCAATTGCTACCAAGTCGAAAATTCATTTCAACCAGCCATTTGCCATTCTCTAGATTCTTCACGGGTGGTATGTTTTCCAGACTCCGGCTCAACTGGAGTTGAGAAATTTTCTGGTTTGACCGCAAGTACAGAGCAGCTGACTCTGCGAAATACTGAATCTGCCGTGTTGCCGATAAAAAGGCCGGGGATCCCGGTTCGACCAACCGTTCCCATGATCAGCAAGTCGACACCCGGATCAACCAACAACTCGGGGATCACCTGCTTGGCATCGCCTTTATACAGGTGTCTATGGGTTTTGAGATTGAGCAATCCCACTTTCTTGAGAGCGTCGTCGAGCCACCGGCGATGAAGCCGTTCGGTATCCGAAAGCAGTTTGTCAATCATGGATGGTGTGGTAGCTCCGGAGCGCAACGAAGATTCCCGATACAGATTCCATGTGTGGATAACGTGTAGTTCCGCACCTGCCAGCGTAGCGAAATATTTTCCCCATTTCAGCAACTTGATGGCAAGATCTGTTCGTTGCTTGTCGGCAGGATCCAGATCAACAGCGACCGCAATATTTTTTAACGTTCTGTTGATCGTTGGTTGAAAAATCCACACGGGGACAGGGCAAAGGCTCAGGAGTTGCACGTCGGTTCCACCGATCAAAAACTGCTTCAGTCCCACCTCTCTTCTGGCGGGTTTGAAAACAAGATCAACATCGCTATCCAGCGTCCTGCGAATGATCTCGAGATGGGGCTTTCCAGTCGCATGCTCAATAGTTACCTGGATGCCGCTTTCCGAAAGAGCCGATGACAGGGTGCTCAACTGCACCATTCGTGCTTGTTCTTCCCGCTTCTGCAGACTGGCAACTGCAAATAGCCCATGGATGTCTGCTCCAAGGGGTTCATTGATGTTAAGAATAGTTACGCGCCCGCCATTGCCCCTCACTACTGACATTACTTCGCACAACAATGCATGCTCATCATAAGTGCCATCGATGGCCAACAGGATATGTAGTGACTTTTTCATCATGCGGTCTCAAAAATAATGGTTTTCGAGTTAACTAAACTTTTGCCCCAGGCTGGCCATTTACACTCACAACACTCAGCTTGAGCTGTCGGCCGCCTGGAATTTGCCACGTAATGGTTTGCCCAACTGACAGGCCAAGCAGCGCGCTGCCGACCGGGGCGAAAACGGAAACCGTACCGGGGGCTCCTGCCTGATCCGGATACACCAGTGTGAGCCGGTGCGACATTCTGGATTGTTCATCCAAAAATCCGACCGTCGAGTTCATCCTGACGATATCCGGGCCCATGTCGTCCGGCTCAACAACGTTTGCGCGCATGAGTTCCTCGTACAGCATGGCGCTGCCGGGCAGTTCGCTCACTTCGTCGGAATCCAGATGTCTTTCCAGCTGTTCAAAATCCTGCCGGGTTATGGTGATAGGAGGTGCTTGCATGATCTTTGATCCTCGTTTCCAGTTTCTGTAGGCATGATCCAGCGCAGCACTCCGGCCTGTCATGCCTCGCCAGTATTCTGGCTTTACTGTGCAGGACCTGGGATTCTTGTGCTATGCGGATTAATGCTTACTGGATTGCGGCGAATACGTACGAGCAGACGCTGGAGAGAATGATCTATGAATCAGCTCCCGCTGCCCCTTTGTGGCCTGTCACTGATTCAGACATGATCTTGAAACGTATCAGCTCCGCCAGCGTTCGAACATTGAGCTTTTTCATTACATTGGCTCGATGGACTTCCACAGTGCGTTCGCTGATTCCGAGGTCGAAACCGACCACCTTGTTCATTTTGCCTTCGGCAACCTGCTCAAAAACAACTCTTTCCCTTTCGGTCAGCGAGTTGATTCGGTCGATGATTTCACTTATTTCCAAGGCCTTCTTGCGCCTTACCATCTCAACGTCAAGCGCTTCGTTGATTCGATCCAGCAGGTCCTGTTCCCGAAAAGGCTTGCGGATGAAATCCAGGGCGCCCCGACGCATTGCCTCCACCGCCATGGGAATGTCGCCGTGGCCAGTGATGAAGATGATCGGCAGATCTGCACCTCGCGAATTCAATTCCAACTGAAGCTCCAGTCCCGACATCCGCGGCATACGGATGTCCAGCACCAGGCAACCTCGGCTGGCCGGATCGTATTGGTCAAGGAACTCCGCTGCGGAAGCAAAGGTTTGGCAGGGTTGGCCAACGGTCGAAAGCAGCATGCTGAGCCCGTCGCGAACACCTTCATCGTCATCAACAACAAAAACCGTTTGCTCCCTATCCATCAGTGTCTCCTCGAATCGCTGGCAAGCTGAATGAGAACTCAGCACCACAGGTTACATTGTTGCTGAACTCCAATTGTCCGCCGTGGGCGGTTATGATGGCTTTGCTGATGGGTAATCCCATGCCCAGCCCGGCGCTCTTGGTGGACAGGAACGGTTCGAACAGTTCCTCCGCCAGGCTGTCTGGAACCCCGCAACCCTGGTCTGTTACGGCAACTTGCAGAAGCCCATTACTCAATCTCGCGGTGCTAACCCGGATGGTGTTGCCATTGACGCAATTTATGGACCGCATTGCGTCGATACTGTTGCGCAGAAGATTGAGGGCAACCTGCTGGATCTGGACTACTTCAACCTCAGCATTAAGGCTTTCGCTCGCCAGGTCCAATTCGATGACAATGTCGCTGTGTCGTGCGTCTACTTCCGCCAGCTCCAAGACGTCCGTTATCAAAGTGTTCAGGTCCACGACCTGTTTGGCGCTTTCTTTCTGTTGCGCCATGCCCTGGATGCGCTCGACGATGGCGCCTGCTCGCTGGGAATGCAGGCTCAACTTGTCAAATATCTCCTGCAGATTGCCATACTCGCCTGCTTCGAACAGCCGTTTGCCTGTTTGGGCAAACAAGGATATTGCAGTCAATGGTTGATTGATTTCGTGGGCAATGCCGGTTGCCATTTCGCCGAGAATATGCAACCTGTCCGCATGGGCCAGCAGAGCTTGTTGCCTCTGGATTTCGGATTGGGCCCTGATTTGCGCAGTCAGGTCCGTTACCTGGCCAATGGTCAGGCTTGGTCGGCCCGTCGCATCATGTGTAACTGCATTAACGAAACTGACTTCAATTGCCTCACCATCCTTTCGTACAAAACTTGTCCGTTGGGAATAGTTGTCAATCACTCCGCTTTGAACCAGGTTCATGAATTCGGTGTTTGCAACCTTGTGTTCCGGATGTGTCAGGTCGGCCACAGTTTTGACTTTGAGCTCTTCAGCGGAATATCCAATCATGTCGCAAAAGGCACGGTTTGCACTCAAAAATGTGCCGCCACAATGATAAGTGACAATTCCGATGGGCGCGTTTTCGA
The DNA here is from genome assembly GCA_964470455.1 of uncultured Wenzhouxiangellaceae bacterium. Lineage (GTDB taxonomy): Bacteria > Pseudomonadota > Gammaproteobacteria > Xanthomonadales > SZUA-36 > JAWXBM01. The sequence goes on along the minus strand of CAYYCX010000014.1, from coordinate 28,206 downwards.
TGGTGACCCGGAACCGCTCGGATTTTTTTCGTACTTCCTCTTCGTAAAACGCCTCGGTATCTGCCAGGTTCAATGCAGCATTGCGCAATGGTGTTATGTCTTCTATATAGCCTTCAATCGCTATTGTGTTGCCGCTGTCGTCGTAGACACCACAGCCCTGCTCCCTGACCCATTTTTCGATACCAGACTTGTCAATGATCCGATACTGGATTTCAAATTTTCCAGCTGCAGCGAGAGCGTCATCCACAGCAATTCTGGTGGCCGAGACATCATCAGGGTGAACAAAATCAGCCCAACCCAGGCGGGCCCGCAAAACAAACTCCGGTGTGTGACCGGTTAGAGCTTCACAAGCGTTGCTGACAAAGGAAATGGTCCATGGCCTGTCATTCAGGCAGCGGTAAGCCATGCCCGGAAGATTGTCCAACAGCGTTTCAGCGAACCGTCTTCGCGAAGTCAGGTCTGCGGATCCAGGATCGGCATGATTCTTCATTTCAGTCTGTTTCCTTTGATTCGGCCTGCTTCGCAGGCGCCCTGGCCATTTTCGCACGTAGTGCTCAGAAATCGACTAAGTATTGGCCACAGTCACCTCTCGGGCACTCCCCATCGTTACCCTCCTGGTGATCAATAACAATAGGGCGGCGTCGCGCACCTTTCCGGAAGGTGAGCCGCAAGCCCCGGTTTTGCCGTGCCGGATTTCCCGGCAACAGTCATGCTCAAGCTGAGCAAGCCGAAAACCGGATTCAATTTGGAGGCATTGAAGCAATGAGATTTTCCAACATTCTGTTGATTCTGGATTCCCGCTCCGGTTGTTCGCTGGCTGTGCGTCGCGCCATCACGCTGGCAAAAAGTGAATTTGCCAGTCTTACCATCTGTGATGTGGTCGAGAGCATTCCGGTCGGGCTGCATCGAAACCTTTGCATGGTCACTCCCCAGGAAGTATTGAACTCACTGGTGGCTGAAAGGATGAAGCGAATTGAGAATGCTGTCCGGCCCAGCGATACGATGGGTGTCCCGACAAAAGTCAAAGTGCTGGTTGGCAAGCCCCATCTTGAAATTATCCGCCAGGTGGTCAGTAACCACCACGACCTTGTCATCAAGTCGATCGCGGGAACCAGGTCCATTCCTGTCAAAAAGTCAGATCGTGAATTGATGAGAAATTGCCCATGTCCGGTCTGGTTGGTGAATGATGGCGACCAATCAAGGCGCGAGATCATTCTTGCAGCGTTGGACATGCCGGTTGATGACGGAACCAACGGTGAGATCAATGAACATATCCTCGAGGCAGCCAGGTCGATTGCACTGGCTGAATTTCGACGGTTGCATATCGTTCACGCATGGTACTTGACGGAAGAGAGTCACATGAAGGCGAGAGGCGGCGCAAAAACTGAGTTGGAGCTTGCCCGCATGCATTCGAACGAGGTGGCCAGGCGCATGGACTGGTTGAAACACACCGTAGCATCATCAAGATCGGAGTCCCAGCGAATCGCCAACGAATTCCTCATGCCCACTCTTCATGTGATCAAAGGACAACCTGACTCTGTAATACCGAATCTGGCCGCAGAGCTTGGGGCTGGCTTGATTGTTATGGGATCTGCGGGTCGCAAAGGGGTTTCTGGTATCTGGCAGGGCAATACGTCGGAGAAAATCCCGCCACGTTCGGATAGCTCTTTGCTGATCGTAAAAACCCCACAGCGGGCACCAGAATTGCGTATTCCAGGGAGCACCGGACGCTTGCATCATGACGTGCAAGGCGGTTTGGAACAAATGCACTCCGCAAATGGGTCGCGTGTGTGATTCAGCTGCCTGGCGAAGCAAGCCGTTTGCATCAGCGATACCAAAATTCCTGACGCAAGAAGCCATGCGGGTGGCCAGGTTACTCATTGCTGTGATCCGGATCGGGAACCTTTACAGGAGTGCTGCATCTTTGGGGTAACACCAAAGCAATCCGGCATGGAATGTGCGTTTTGGTTCAACAAGCCCAATGAGGACTCATCATGAAGACACTAATCCCAGTCTCAACTTCTACCCAGCTTCTGCAGGACACAGCCCGGGCAACGCGACGGAAATTCATCCAGCAGACCGGAGCACTGACCTTTTCCGGCATGGCTGTCGCCGTTTTGGGTGGTGTAGCCACCGCCCGCGCCGGCGGCACCACGGATGATCTGGTAGAGCAGGACATTCGCATCCTGAATACCGCTATTGCAGCCGAACATGAGGCGGTGGCAGCTTATCAGGTCGGTGCCGAAAGCGGATTGTTGGAGCCCGGCGTGCTGCAGGTGGCCGTGGCGTTTCAAGGTCACCACAAAGAACATGTCGATGCGCTTGCCAAAGCGGTTCGGAGTCTCGGCGGCAACGATGTTCACGCGCTGGTTGAATACGACTTTCCGGTCGCCAAGTTGAAACAGCAAGCCGATGTTTTGCAATTTGCCGCCGGCCTGGAACGCGGTGCGGTCAGCGCTTATGCTGGAGCCATACCGGTGTTCGACAATCGCGATCTTTCCGCCGCCGCGGCCAGCATACTCGCGGATGAAGCCATGCATTGGGCGGTATTGCGGAATGCGCTGGGGCTTGATCCGGTTCCAGGCGCATTTTTCTCCTGAAGGCAATCGCCGATCCGATGAACAGGTTGTGCGTGGGCGTGGTTACTGTCTTGCTGGCTGTCTCTCTCCAACTGCAAGTGCCGGCTCCAGCAACTGCGTCTGCGTCCTTGGTAACAGGCCAGGCGCGAGCTGGAGAAGAGATTTATTCTCGCTGCACGGGATGCCATTCCCCGGAACGTAACCGGGCTGGGCCGCTGCATTGCGGCCTGCTCGGGCGTGTATCCGGTACGGCGTCGGGCTTCGCTTACTCTGATGCCATGAAGAACGCGAACATCGTTTGGACGGTTGATACTCTGGACGCCTTTCTGCAGGCACCGATGGATTATGTTGAAGGCACCTCAATGGGTTTCGCCGGCATTTCCGATGCTCAGGAAAGGCGTGATTTGATTGCCTGGCTTGAGACATTGAACGCAACCTCATCATTGTGCAGCGTCGACTGATGCAAGGCACGCCACCGGGGAGAAGAGAATTGAATCCGGAAGCCCACTCAACTGCAAACAGCTCCAGTACCAGTGATGGCAGCCTTCTGGCGGCCGTGCGTGCCGGCAACGTGAATGCGTTCGAGGGCATCATGCGACGGAATAACCAGCGATTGTTCCGCATTGCCAGAAGCATCGTGAGCGATGACTCGGAAGCCATGGACGTCGTGCAGGAAGCTTACGTCGTTGCTTACCAGAAACTGGCCGACTTGAACGATGCCGCGCTGCTTCCGAACTGGTTGGCAAGAATTGCCCGCAATACAGCGCTGATGCGGGTCCGAAAAAGCCGGAGGATACAGTTTATGGATGACTCCGACATGGAAAATGTGATGCACCTCTTTGACCCTGAGAAACCCACAGTCCAACCTGACAGCGCATTGGCCAATGCCCAACTGGGTCAAGCACTGGAAAGATTCATCGATGAGTTACCTGATGCATTTCGCACTGTGTTCATGCTGCGAGCCGTGGAGCAGTGCAGTGTATGCGTGACGGCCGAGATACTCGACATGGAACAGGCAACCGTTAAAACACGCTATCACCGCGCGAGAAAGCAGTTGCAGAAGAGGCTGCTGGATTTTGGTGCCAAATCGGGCTTGAAGGTACATGAATTTGCCGGACATAGGTGCGACACCGTGGTGAACGAAGTGATGGGCCGTCTGCGTACGTTGTCCTCGATGCCGGTTGAACCCTGAACTGCGGTTGCCGGTTCGGTTGCCGGGGCGGGCAAGACACCATTGAACGGGTATGCAGAACATGATTGCCTAGGTGGTGACCACACCAATCTCAGCGTAATTCCGAATGGGATGGATGCCATTCGTAATGCACAATTGCTCTCCGGTAGCGGATCAATCCGAATCCAAAGGCGATCTGCCAGAAATTGATCAGCGTGATGAGTTGAGCCGCGCCGGGCATTGGGCGCATTCCCCCGGGCTGTGCTGGCTGCACGGCTACAGTGTAAAAGCGGGTTTTCTGTTGCGCTCAAAATTTGCCTTTGGGTGAGGAGCTCCGGACATGAAGCAAATCGCAAAAATTCTTGTAGTGGCAGATGGCAAGTATGATCGACAGGCTATGGTCGCAGAGGTTTCTTCACTTGTCGGAGAATCTGCAACCCAGGTTACATTGCTGGGAGTCACTGAACCACCTCCGGCCGATTCGAAAACCTGGTCTGCCATCTCCAATCTCTACGAATGGACGTTGAATGAGCAATTCGAGGAGTTGACCAGGTTGTACAAGCAACTGGAGCAAGCAGGAATTTCCGCGAATATTCTGCAGGCGGTCGGCAAATCCCATGAACAGGTCATCCGCGCGTCAGTTTCAGGCAGTTTCGATCTGATCATGAAACCCGCCACGGACGATGGCGGCAAGCCGAAGTTCTTGTTCGGCAGTACGGATATGCAACTGTTTCGTCTGAGTCCTGTTCCGGTGTGGATATTCAAGCCTGGTCCAGCGAACAGGTTGGCAAGAGTGATGGTGGCGGTCGATCTGCTGGCTTACGATGACGTAAAGAGCGCGCTGGCAGCGAAAGTCCTTGCATGGGGCAAGTACGTCGCAGCTGCGGCTGGTGCCGAGCTGCACGTGCTGCATACATGGGACCTCTACCGTGAGCTCACGTTACGCAGTCATTTTGGACCCAAAATCACCGACGGATTGTCGCACGCAGTGGAACAGAGAGCTCGCCAGTGGCTGGATGAAGCGATTGCGCATAATGGGCTTGATGATGGCAAGATCACCATACATTTTCTGAAAGGGATCGCTGAAGATTTGATCCCCTCGATATCCCAGTCTCAGAAAATCGACCTCCTGGTCATGGGCTCGGTGGGTAGAACCGGTGTGCCTGGATTCTTTATTGGTAATACTGCTGATTCCGTTCTGCGCCAGGTCAATTGCTCTGTATTGGCCATCAAGCCGGATGGATTTCTTTCGCCGATCAGGATCGAAAACCCAGAGCACATCTCGCGCACCTGATTGAGAGAATGGCAATCAAATAGTGTCTTGCGCGTTTTCGCAGTAATTGTTCGAAAGCAGGAGCGATACATCATGACGACGAACAGCGATGGTGTGGAGGAAATCACACAACCGGGAACCGAAGGTGACAAGAGTGTCAGCCCCGCGAAAACACTGTTCAGGGGCAACATTGACAAATCGCTGTTCTGGCCATTTCCAGCCATTGGCATGGAAAAAAAGGAGACGGTTTCAATCGTGATTGAGGCTGTTGACAGGCTTCTCGAGGAAAAGCGACACGATTTTCAGGAGTGGGACGTCAGCAGCCGACAGCCCGATGAGTTCATACAGAGCCTCCGGGACCTCGGCTTGTTCGGCTTGATCATCCCGGAAGAGTACGGCGGAATCGGTTTGAGCAACTCAGAGTATTCGCGTGTATTGCAGCAAAGCAGTCGATACGACAGCTCAGTGTCACTGACCATAGGTGCGCACAGCTCGATTGGCTTGAAGGGCTTGTTGCTGTTCGGTACTGATGCCCAGAAAGGCAGGTATCTGCAACGACTGGCGAGCGGGGAAATGATCGCGGCTTTCTGTTTGACAGAGTCTGGTTCAGGTTCTGATGCCGCATCAATCAAGACCAGTGCGAAAAAGCGAGCGAGCGGCGACTGGGTGCTTAACGGCGAAAAAATCTGGATTACGAATGGTGGAATAGCAGACTTTTTTACCGTGTTTGCGCGTACGGGCGAAGCCGAGGGAAAAATATCTGCGTTTCTGGTGGAGAGGTCCTTTCCTGGTGTAAGCATCGGGCGGAAAGAAGACAAGCTTGGAATCCGTGCGTCATCAACAGCTTCGGTGACATTCACGGACGTCGTCGTTCCCGGGGAAAACCTGCTCGGACAAGAAGGCAAAGGTTTCAAGATCGCTATGTCCATCCTCAACAATGGGCGGACTGGCCTTGGCGGCGGCGCCATTGGTGGCATGAAGACCTGTATTGCATTGGCTGCAAAACAAGCTGCCGAACGCAGGCAATTCGGCCGACCCATAGCAGATTTTGGGCTGATCAAGGACAAGATCGCCAATATGGCGATTGATTGCTTCGCTGCTGAAAGTGTCGTCTGGATGGTGGGGCACTACATTGATTCCGGGCACACCGACTATTCCGTAGAAGCAGCAATAAGCAAAGTATTCGCAAGCGAGGCGCTTGGCCGGACTTCAAATGAAGCACTGCAGATCGCCGGTGGCAACGGTTACATGAAGGATTTTCCTTACGAACAGATCGTCAGGGACTCGCGAATACTGACTATTTTTGAAGGAACCAGCGAAATTCTCCGGTTGTTCATTGCTCTATCTGGAATGAAGGGCCCGGCTTCGGACCTGCAGGAACTCAAGGCTGCAGCTGACGATATTTTCAATAACCCGATCAAGGGCTTTGGCTTGTTTACTGAATATGCGGGACGGAAAGTCACACAGCTGACATCGCTCGGGCAGAATCGCATCGTATCGGCTGTTCCTGACGTGCTTCGTGATGACGCGCTGGTATTCGAAAAGTATTCCCTGGAACTGGCGCGGATGACCGATGTGCTTTTGCGCCGCCACGGCAAGAATATTGCCGACAGGCAGTTTGCGCTGGCTCGCGTGGCTGACGTGGCCATAGACCTGTTCGTCGGGCTGTGTGTTCTGTCGCGGGTCAGTAGCATGGAACCTGACGATAGCGGGAAATACAGGCAAGCATTGACGATAGCTCATCTTTTCAGTCAAAAAGCCAAACGGCGCATGAGCAGGAATTTTCGTTCGATGCTTCGCAATGAAGACGAAGAGGCGAAGTCGCTGTCTGACTACATTGTTGAACGTCAGGAGTTTCCGTGGGATGTTCTGTAACCAGATACATTCTGGCTACATCTGATCGTGCAGCAGGCCTGGAACGGGTCACCCCGGGATGGCCCATCCACGCTTGGCAAAAAGGAACACAATGGATTCCCTGATCGTTGAAATTGCCGATTACGTGCACCATCATGAGATTGACAGTTCACTGGCTTACACAACGGCTGAACTGTGCCTGATGGATAGTTTGGCCTGTGGGTTTCTGGCCTTGGCCATTCCGCAGTGCCGCAATCTGTTGGGTCCGATCGTCCCGGAAGGTTCATTGCAGGGCGGTTGTCGCGTACCGGGGACAAATTTGGAACTGGACCCGGTCAAAGCGGCTTTTGATATCGGGACTATCATCCGCTGGCTGGATTTCAATGACACCTGGCTGGCCGCCGAATGGGGGCATCCATCGGATAATCTTGGCGCAATCCTCTCCGTTGCCGATTACCAAAGCCGCTTCCACAAGAAGAAAATCAAAGTTGCCGACGTGCTGACGGCGATGATCAAAGCCCACGAAATCCAGGGGATCCTGGCACTGAACAATTCATTCAATCGGGTAGGGTTGGACCATGTACTGTTGGTGCGGGTCGCCAGCACCGCTGTCGCCAGCCAGTTGTTGGGTTGCAGCCATCATCAGACCATGAGCGCGATTTCCAATGCCTGGATTGATGGCGGAGCCTTGCGTGTCTATCGGCACGCACCCAATACCGGGTCGAGAAAAAGCTGGGCAGCAGGCGATGCGACTTCCCGCGCAGTCCGTTTGTCGCTGATCGCCCGAGCTGGGGAAATGGCTTATCCAACGGCGTTGACGGCCAGGAACTGGGGTTTTCAGGATGTATTGTTTGAAGGGAAAACCATAGACCTGGCCCGGCCGTTGGGCAGTTACGTGATGCCGAACATACTTTTCAAGATTTCGTTCCCAGCCGAATTCCATGCCCAGACAGCAGTCGAATGTGCCTTGCAATTGCATCCCCAGGTGAGGGATCGCCTGGCAGATATCGAACGGATCGAAATACAGACTCAAGAGCCTGGAATCCGGATTATCGACAAGACCGGGCCTCTCACAAATTACGCTGATCGCGATCACTGCCTTCAGTACATGGCTGCGATCGGTTTGATTTTTGGCGAGTTGACTTCCAGGCATTACACCGATGAAATCGCGGCAGACCCACGAATCGATCCGCTACGTTTGAAAATGTCTGTCCGGGAAAACAAGGCCTATACCGACGACTATTACGATCCGGAAAAGCGGGCGATTGGCAACAGCATTCAGGTTTTTTTCAACGATGGATCAAAAACAGACCGGGTGGAGATCCAATATCCCATCGGCCATCGAAATCGCCGTGAGGAAGGTATTCCCTTGTTGAGGGAAAAATTCAGGAACAGCTTGGATGATATCTTTGAGGACGATCAAATTGCGGCGATCCTGAATGCATTTGATGCCGGGTCGTCATTGTCCGGAATGCCGGTAAACCAGTTCATGGACCTGCTTGTCCCACGCAAACTGAATGTAAAACCCCAGCTTTAATACCGCGAAGCAGGTGTGGCCAGCCACAGGCCACTACGGACAACATCGGATATTCGCGTGAATCTGCAACTGTCATGATTGCAACATGGAATTGAAGAAAGCCCCTTGCGGGTATCTTCAACGCCTGATTGGAAGCGTTTAATGATTCTGTGCGTTACACGAAGCGCAGTTGGTGGCAGAAGGAGGAATACCCATGTCCAGAATGATGAGAGAAATCGTCACCGGCAAGGACCGTGAAAATACGGTCAAGGCCTTGCAGTCTAATCTTTATGATCTTATCGACCTGTCGTTGCAAGGCAAGCAGGCGCACTGGAACGTGACGGGAGCACATTTCCGCAGCGTTCACCAGGAACTGGACGAGATCATTGCGTCGATACGTGCCTCCACTGATGCCATTGCCGAACGCATCGCAACGCTGGGGCGGTCGCCCGACGGGCGGGCAAAGATGGTAGGCGACAGATCAACCATCAATCTGTTTCCGGAAGGACTGCTTTCCGCTGCATCTGTTGTGACCGCCTATTCCGACCGCCTTGCGGCTGCCATCGAGAGATTGCGCAATAGTATTGCTTTGGTAGGACAACACGATCCCGTCAGCGAAGACCTGTTGATCGGAGTTTCCGGAACCCTTGAAAAGCACTTGTGGATGCTGCAGTCGCAGGAGCTGGAAAAATAGCGGACAAACATCCCTCAGGGGCAGTGGCAGTACTTGCCGCTCCATGCCTGCTACAAACCCTTGTGCTGGAAGCGCATTATGAGGGCCAGACAGTAACGTGCCTCAGGTGAGAGCAGCGGCCACGGATCGATTCCAACGCCATCCAAAAGAGATCAGATCATGCATAACGATCCATTCAACATCAACGCGACATTAACCACTCCTTCTGGGTCGCTTCGTTACATCAGCCTCAGGAAACTGGGTGAAAGGTTGAGTGTGGATACGGCTCGCCTTCCACATACCATCAAGATCCTGCTGGAAAACATCGCGCGACGGGCCGCCAGCACAGACGTGTCTGAATCGGATGTCGAGTCACTGGCACGCTGGCCCGGCGGCGCTGAGGGGTCTATTGCATTCATGCCGTCACGCGTTTTGATGCAGGACTTTACCGGTGTACCGGCTGTCGTTGACCTCGCCGCCATGAGAAGTGCTGTCGCTCGCTCGGGAGGCGACCCGAAGCAGGTCAATCCCTTTGTCCCGGTCGACCTGGTCATCGACCACTCCGTGCAGGTTGATCGTTTCGGAAGTCCAAATGCCTATGCCGCCAACCTCGATTGGGAGTACCGGCGGAACCGTGAACGTTACGCCCTGCTCAACTGGGCCCAGCAGGCCTTCGACGGATTTCGCGTGGTACCACCCGGCATGGGAATCTGTCACCAGGTCAATCTGGAGCACCTGGCGCGCGTGGTTGTTGCGCGCGATGGTTGGGCTTTTCCGGATACCCTGGTGGGCACTGATTCGCACACCCCGATGGTCAATGGTCTTGGGGTGCTTGGTTGGGGCGTGGGTGGCATCGAGGCGGAAGCAGCAATGCTCGGCCAGGCCATGTTCCTGCCAAAACCGGAGGTTCTTGGGATCAGGACTCAAGGCAGCCTGCCGCCCGGAACGACTGCCACGGACCTCGTACTGCTGCTGGTGCAAATGCTCCGGGCGCATGGCGTGGTGGGAAAGTTTGTAGAGTTTTTCGGCCCCGGATTGAGTGCCCTGAGCATTGCCGATCGTGCGACATTGTCGAATATGTCTCCCGAGTTTGGCGCTACGGCAACCTTGTTTCCAGTCGATGCAAATACCCTCAAGTATCTTCAGCTGACAGGTCGCGGAGAAAGTGCCGGACTGGTCGAGGCCTACACTCGGGAACAAGGGCTGTTCAGGACCGATTCGGACCCGGAACCTCAATTCAGCGAAGTGCTCGATCTCGATCTTTCGTCGGTTGAACCGAGCGTCGCAGGGCCCAAGCGACCGCAAGACCGCGTGACCTTGAGTGGAGTCCGGGCATCTTTTGAGCCTGCTTTTGAAGGCGTGGCGGTAGACGTACCCGAAAAGCAGATCTCTCGCCTTGAAGCCGAAGGGCCCTCAGTCGCCGGCCACTTTCTTGAATCTCCAGCCGAACGATTGAAGCAACCGGAGGTAGCTGCATCCGTTACTCACGGTTCAGTAGTCATTGCTGCAATCACGAGTTGCACCAATACATCAAATCCCTCTGTCATGATCGCCGCCGGCCTGCTGGCCCGCAACGCGATCAACGCCGGCCTCAAGTGCCAGCCCTGGGTAAAGACTTCGCTGGCGCCGGGATCCCGCGTAGTAACACAGTACCTTGACCGAACGGGCCTGACGCCATACCTGAATCAACTGGGTTTCAATCTCGTCGGGTACGGATGCACAACCTGCATCGGTAATTCCGGCCCTCTGCCCAAAGAAGTCGCCGAAGCCGTTGACAGAAAGGACCTGGTTGTAGCGGCGGTGCTTTCAGGTAACCGGAATTTCGAGGGCCGTATTCACCCGCAGGTAAAAGCAAGCTATCTGGCATCGCCGCCGCTCTGTGTCGCATATGCGCTGACCGGAACGGTGCTGTGTGATCTACACGCAGATCCGCTGGGAAGCGGTCCAAATGGCAAGCCAGTCTACCTCAAGGATATCTGGCCACCTGCTGAGGAAATCGAATCCCTGGTTGCTGCTTCTGTCACATCGAAACAGTTCGACGAAGAATATGGACGGATATTTGATGGTGACGAGAAGTGGCAGAGCATGCCTGCGCCCGCGGGCACTTTGTTCAACTGGGCTGGCGATTCAACTTACGTGCGTGAACCGCCATTTTTCATCGACTTTCAAGGCTCTCCCAAGGCGCTGAAGGATATCGAAGGCGCCCGGGCTCTTGCCATACTGGGAGATTCAATTACTACCGATCATATTTCACCAGCCGGTGCCATCGCTACAGATTCGTCGGCAGGCCAGTACCTTGTTGGGCAGGGCGTATCACCGGCGGATTTCAACAGTTTCGGCTCCCGGCGCGGCAATCACGAAGTGATGATGCGCGGAACTTTCGGTAATCTTCGCCTGCGCAACGCCATGGTTCCCGGAGTCGAAGGGCCCTGGACTTGTCACCTGCCGAGCGGTGAAAAGCTGAGTATTTATGATGCCGCTGCCCGATACCGGCAGGAAGGCACGCCTTTGGTCGTAATCGCCGGAAAAGAATACGGATCGGGGAGTTCCCGCGACTGGGCCGCAAAAGGTGCCGCCCTGCTCGGCGTCAAGGTGGTCATCGCCGAAAGCTATGAACGCATCCACCGCAGCAACCTGGTGTGCATGGGCGTTCTTCCCTTGCAGTTTGCAAACGCGGACTCGGCAGAATCATTGGGTTTGACCGGATCCGAGACCTTTGCAATCAGGGGAATCAAAAGTGGCCTGGAGCCACGTCAAAGTGCGCAGGTGGTGGCGACGCGGCCAGACGGGTCTGAAGTATCGTTCAACACGCTGGTGAGGGTCGATGCGGCCACTGAGGTCGAGTATTACAGGAATGATGGCATCCTGCAGATGGTTTTACGCGGGGTATTGGCGGCTGAAGCCGGAAATCAGGTGCCATGAGTTCCTTGACTTGCGCAGTCCGGCTACTTTCGAACACGAGTTCGCTTAGAGCGCGTGAATACTTGAATTTCTGGTCAGGAGATTAATATGGATAGCCACATGTACCCCGCATCATCCGGTGCGCTTCACCACCAGCGGACGGCACTGGCACCGGACGCTGCGGCTGCTTTCAAGGCATTCAGTGACACCGTGTTCGCCGATGGCGCGCTCTCGGGCAAGATGAAGGAATTGATAGCTGTTGCAGTGGCCCACGTCACGCAATGTCCTTACTGCATTCACGGCCACACCAAGAGTGCGCTGCACAAGGGTGCGACACAGCAGGAAATAATGGAAGCGATCTGGGTTGCCGCCGAGATGCGTGCGGGTGCCGCCTATGCGCACTCCAACCTGGCGCTTGATACGATGAACCAGTTGGCGGCCAGGAAGCAAGGGAAGGCGACCTGATCTGCCTGGTGCGAATGCCCAGCAGTGGTAGCAATGAACACCCGAATCCCGGCGACGAATGTGGCACTGAAGCGGGCGTATGAGCCTGCTGGTTCTGACGATGGTATCCGGGTACTGGTGGATCGTCTGTGGCCTCGCGGAGTTCGAAAGGCTGATGCTTCGGTGGACCTGTGGCTGAAGGATCTTGCGCCGAGCACTGAACTGAGGAAGTGGTTCGCCCATGACCCTGCCCGTTGGCAAGAGTTTCAGGCCCGCTATGCCGATGAGGTGAGCCAGCATCCAGAACTCTATGCGCAGTTGCGGAGTATGGCACGCGAGGGCCGGATCACACTGGTTTATTCGGCACATGACGAAATGCGCAACAATGCAGTTGTATTGCGTAATCTTCTGCTGGGCCGTGGATAGGATGGGCAAACGGCCCATCAGTCCTTCGTGCCTTGGCCGAGGACTCCAGTCAGCTTTGATGCCGCGTGTTTCGATGCCCGCGAGACCGGGAATCACTGGTTTTTGATTCGCAGGCTCGACCGGAATTTCTGGCAACAGTGTAAATCCCCCCGGTCGCGACCCTGCATCAAGTTTCGATTCCGGATTCCGTGAGAAGTGTGCTCTAATCCTTTGACGGCCAGGTAGCATTGCTGCCGAGCCCCGATCAAATGAAACCCGAGTGGATTGGTCTCGGGGAAGTCCTCGTACCGCGAGCAGAAATTGGACAATACGCACTACAAAGCACCGCCGTGGCTGTTGCGATCCCGGATTACTCCGCCTGCCTTGCTCACGCTGCAAGTCGAGCGTCCCAGGTTGATGCAGCTGTTCGAGGCCGGTGCGGAGCAGTCGGTAGCCATCGAAGCACCGGCGGGCTTCGGCAAGAGCGTGCTGGCGGCGCAGTGGTGCCAACGGACAGCCTGTTCCTGCAGTCCATCCTGAAGTTGACCGGCGGTTGGCCAGTGTTGATTCATGCCTGGTTGCTGCAGGATATGTTGCGAACCCGCGAACCTTGGATCAGCACCGCCGCTGGTGGCGTGGAGATCTGCCGTGGCACGATCACAAAAATCGACGACCGGAACGAGGGCGGCTACTACTGGGGAACCGTCACGGTGGATGGCCGCGACGCAGAGTATGCCTACTGGTTCAAGAACGAGAACTTCATCGCGTGGAAGAACGGCATGCCGCTCGTGACTGGTCCCGACATACTCACGGCGATCGATCTCGACACCTTCGAGCCCGTGGCCAACCAGGCATCATGCGTTGGACAGAAAATCGCCTTGATTGCCATTCCCATCCATGCAGGTTTCCGGCACGGAGCAGTTTACGAGGCCATGAGTCCCCGGGCCTTCGGCTTCGATTTCGACTACCAACCGATCTAGCGGCTCATGCTGGCCGGCAGCCGATCCTTCTGACGGGACCGGCAGGCGCTGGGGAGAGGAGCGATAAGGCTTCGGAATTCCCAGGTCCTGATCCAGACTTCGCCCCCTCAGGGTACCCCCAGAAACTACGGCAGACTTGATCAAAAGTGCTCAGTTCAAATGGGGCAATGTGGTATCGCTCAGCAAGAAAATTCGTTCCTTTTCTGTAGGATCAACTTGCCTTGTATGGTGATTCCAGAACCTTGACACCCAAAATCCACACATCCGGGGGAGAAGCTCATGTCAGACACCAGGCCATGGTCCATGACCCGCGTGATTACCGCCTCGTCTGCCGGTACCGCGTTTGAGTGGTATGACTTCTTCATCTTCGGCGCGCTGGCTTCGGTCATAGGCAAGGTGTTTTTTTCCGACCTGGACAGCACAGCGGGCCTGATAGCAGCGCTCGGGTTGTTCGCTGCCGGCTTCGCATTCCGGCCACTCGGTGCCATCGTGTTCGGCGCCATGGGTGACCGGATTGGCCGCAAAGCGACCTTTCTCATCACCGTCACCCTCATGGGGGGAGCAACCTTTGCGATCGGCCTGCTACCCACCTATGCAACGGCGGGGATTTATGCTCCGGCACTTCTCATCCTGCTTCGCATCCTGCAGGGACTGGCGCTGGGTGGCGAGTATGGCGGTGCTGCGATCTACGTCGCCGAACACGCCGAGGATCACCGGCGTGGCTGGTCGACTGCCTGGATCCAATCCTCCGCTGCCTTTGGCCTGATGGCGGCACTGCTGGCCATTCTCGCGGTGCGCGCAACGCTGGGTGAGGACGCCTTCCTCGCCTGGGGATGGCGTATTCCGTTCCTGGCTTCGATCGTGCTGCTGGCGATCTCGGTGTGGATGCGCTTCAAGCTGAGCGAAAGCCCGGCCTACCAGAAACTCAGGGACGACGGGCAGGTCACCCGCACGCCGCTGCGTGAGGCTTTTGCGGCAAAAGAAAGCCTCAAAATGGTGAGCGTCGCCTTTTTCGGTTTCATGGCGGCGCAAGGTGCCGTCTGGTACTGCACCTATTTCTACATCCAGACTTTCCTGGAACGCATGCTCGGCCTGCCAGGCGCGTCGGTGAACATCGTGATGGTGGTGATGACACTTGTTTCAGTGCCGCTTTACATCTTCTTTGGCTGGCTGTCCGACCGCACCGGCAGGAAACCGGTGATGATGGGTGGCATGCTGCTGGCGCTTGTCGCCTACTTTCCGGGCTTTCACGGCATCGCGGATGCAGTGAACCCAAAGCTGGTCCTGGCCCAGAGTACGTCACCCGTGGTGGTCGAAACCGATCTGTCAAGCTGCTCGTTCCAGTTCGACCTGCTCGGCAGGGCCAGGTACTCCACAGCCTGTGACATGGCATCGAAATACCTCACCAGCCGGGGCATTGGCTACGAACGGGTGGCGAGTGCTGATGGTATGACGCACATTCGCATCGGCGACGCTGTCATCATGGTTGAAAATGTCACCGATCCGGATTTTCCCGCAGTGGACGAGACCATTCTGACCAGCCAGGTCAGGCTGGTGCTGGAGGATGCTGGTTATCCCCTGATGGCCGGCCTGGAGGAAGTCAGCTGGTGGGCACTCTATGCCTGGATGATGGTGTTTGTCGTCGCCGCTTCAGCCTTGTATGGCCCGATGGCGGCGGCACTGGTGGAAATGTTTCCGACCCGCATCCGCTACACGGCGATGAGCCTGCCCTACCATATCGGCACCGGGTGGGTGGGTGGTTTCCTGCCGGTCACCAGCGTTGCCATTATTGCCATGACCGGCAACATTTATTCAGCCCTCTGGTACCCGGTATTTTTCACCGCGCTGTCGCTGGTGTGCGCGTTCTTCCTGATGAAGGAAACCAGCGGCGACCCGCTCAAGTGAGTGAAAATTCGCCGCTGCCGCGGTCGATGATCACCTGTTTTGTCTTTCAATAACGCCGCGCCATTTCAGCGCCAGCAAGCCTGCTCCGGGCTGCTTGCCG
The DNA here is from genome assembly GCA_964470455.1 of uncultured Wenzhouxiangellaceae bacterium. GTDB lineage: Bacteria > Pseudomonadota > Gammaproteobacteria > Xanthomonadales > SZUA-36 > JAWXBM01. The sequence goes on along the minus strand of CAYYCX010000014.1, from coordinate 12,405 downwards.
ATGTGTTTCGAACAGAATCGAGTTGCGCGTTCGCTCCTGGCGGCCGGTTGGGAAGAAGATCCCGTCAAGCATACGAAAAATGAATAGCTGTATTCCGGTTTGCAAGTATCGACCTGGCCTCCGATCCCATAAGATATCCGGCTGGAAGAAATGACTTGAGGATTCAGCAAAATGACCAACCTGGCCGCATTCAATTTCAAGCAATGGATCGATGAGCATCGCCATCTGTTGCAGCCGCCGGTGGGCAACCAGCAGATTTGGGAAAACACCGGAATGATGGTGACCGTGGTGGGCGGGCCCAACAAACGCACTGACTTCCATGACGACCCGGTGGAAGAATTCTTCTACCAGCTGGAAGGCGATATGGTGCTCAAGGTTTTTGAAAACGGCGAGTTTTCGGACATCGTCATTCGCGAGGGCGATATCTTCTTCCTGCCAGCCCACGTGCGGCACTCGCCCCAGCGGCCCATGGCGGGCAGTATCGGGCTGGTAATCGAACCCAAGCGCCCTGAAGGCGAGAAGGATGCGTTTGAGTGGTATTGCTTTGAATGCGGCAGCCTGGTGCACCGGGTTGAAGTGCTGTTGAAGTCGATCGTGCGCGACCTCCCGCCGCTGTACCAGGCCTTTTATGATGACGAACAGGCGCGTACCTGCGGGGAATGCGGCGCCCTGCATCCGGGCAAAACGCCGCCGGAAGGCTGGGTAACCCTTCCACCCAGGTCCGAATCCCGGTCCGGTACCTGACATGCAATACGAACCAACGCTGGAGTTCGCCCGCTCGCAGGATACCGCCGATCCACTCAAGAGTTACCGGCAAGAGTTCCACTTTCCCAGTCTCGATACTCCGGAAATGGCGTATTTCTGCGGGCACTCGCTGGGCTTGCAGCCGAAGTCCGCCAGGGCGGCGGTGGAGCTGGAGCTGGATGACTGGGCGAAATATGGCGTAGAAGGGCACTTCAAAGGCACTCATCCCTGGTACAGCTACCACGAGAACCTGACACCACCCATGGCGGGCATCGTTGGCGCGCTGGAATCCGAAGTGGTCTGCATGAATTCCCTCACCACCAACATCCACCTGCTGTTTGTGTCGTTCTACCGGCCGACCCGCGAGCGCTACAAGATCATCAGCGAAGCCCGGATGTTTCCCTCCGACCGCTACCTGCTGGAGACGCAGGCAAAATTCCACGGTTTCGACCCCGATGATGCCATCATTGAAGTGGCGCCTCGCGAGGGCGAGTGGCTGATCCGGCATGAGGACATCCTCGCCGCCATCGAGCGGAACGCCGGGCAGCTGGCCATGGTGTTCCTTGGCGGGGTCAATTTTTTCAACGGACAGCTGTTCGACATGCCGGCCCTCACCGAAGCGGCCCATGCGGTTGGCGCCATTGCCGGCTTTGACCTGGCCCATGCAGCCGGCAATGTGCCGCTGGCGCTGCACGACTGGAACGTGGATTTCGCCGCCTGGTGCTCCTACAAATACCTCAATTCCGGCCCCGGCAACGTCGGTAGCATTTTCGTGCATGAACGGCATGGCCATAACTTTGAGCTGCCGCGCTTCGGCGGCTGGTGGGGGCACGACAAGAAAACCCGCTTTGATCTCAGGAACGGCTTCAGTCCCATGCCGGGCGCTGAAGGCTGGCAGCTCAGCAACGTGCCGGTTCTGGGCATGGCCGCCATGAAAGCCTCCATCGATCTGTTTGCCGAAGTGGGCATGCCGGCGCTGCGCGAAAAAAGTCTCCGGTTGACCGGGTATCTTGAATACACCATCGACCGGTTGGCAGAAGAATTTCCGGAAGCGGCGATCAGCATCATTTCGCCCCGCGACCCAATGCAGCGGGGCTGCCAGGTCTCCTTCAATGTTGGTGGCCGTGAACGGCAGCTGTTCGATGACCTGGTGGCGGAAGGCGTGATCGCGGATTTCCGCGAACCCTGCATTATTCGCATCGCGCCGGTGCCCCTGTACAACTCGTTCGAGGATGTATTTACCTTTGGCAAAGTGATGCGCCGGCTGCTGGCAAAGGGGCGCTGAACGTGGGACAGAAAACCTTTACCGTGGTGGGTGGTGGCCCGGTAGGAAGCCTGCTGGCCATCCTGCTGGCCCGGCATGGTTACCGGGTCGGCCTGTTTGAAGAGCGGCCGGATCCGCGGACCAGCAACATTTACCAGGGCAAATCGATCAACATCGCGCTGTCCGACCGCGGCTGGACATCACTGGCGAAAATCGGCGTAGGTGATGCCGCCCGTGAACAGGCCATACCGATGTACCACCGGGCCATCCATGGCATCGACGGCAGCCTGAGCGCGCTGCCGTATGGGCGTGAGGGCCAGGCCATCTGGTCGGTGTCCCGCGGCGGGATCAATTGCCATCTGCTCGACATCGCGGACAGCGAGCCGAATATCACCACCCATTTCAATCACCGGTTGGTGGACATCGACTTCAACACCGCCGCCTGCACCTTCCAGTTGCGGGATGGAGGAGAGGTGGTCATTCAGGCCGATTTTGCCTTTGGCGCTGATGGCGCCCATTCGAAAGTCCGCCGGCTGGCGCATGAATTGCCCCGGTTCAGTTACAGCCAGACTTACATGCCACAGTCCTACATCGAACTGAACATCCCGGCCACTGCGGATGGCTCACACCGGCTGGAGAAAAACGCGCTGCATATCTGGCCGCGCAAGAATTTCATGCTCATTGCGCTGCCCAACCTGGACGGCACTTTCACCTGCACGCTTTTTCTCAACCAGGCGGGCGAGCCTTCTTTCGATGCGCTGCGGGAACGACCGCAGGTTGAGGAGTTCTTCAACGCCCACTTCGCGGATGCCATGGAACACCTGGAAAACCCGGTGGAATCTTTCATGCAGAAGACCGCGGCGCCCTTGTTCCTGGTGCAGGTGTTCCCCTGGTCGTTCAACCACAAGGTCGGCCTGATTGGCGATGCCGCTCACGCCATCGTGCCTTTTTACGGGCAGGGCATGAACTGCGGTTTTGAGGACTGCGCCGAGCTGAATACCCTGATCGGCGAACACCAGCACGACTGGGAGCGGATTTTTCCAGCCCATGAAAACGTGCGTAAACCGAATGCGGACGCCATCGCCGAGCTTTCGAAACGCAATTTCGTGGAAATGAGCGACCTGTCCGGTGATCCCGCATTCCAGTTGCGCAAGAAAATCGAGGCGAAATTCAGCGAACTTCATCCAGAACTCTGGACACCGCTTTATTCCATGGTGACCTTCTCGCCCGGGACTCCCTATTCAAAAGCCCTGCAGCTGGGCGACGAGCAGAACACCATCATGGAGCGGATCATGTCCTTGCCGGATATTGCCACTGACTGGAATGAACCCTGGGTGATGGACCAGCTGTTTGAAATGGCCTCGAAGGCTTTCGGGAAACGGCAATAAAGCCGGGATCAAACGCCGTGATGGACTCAGGGTTCGAATCCGTCGGCAAACACGATTCCAAACGGCGTGTCCGTCGACCAGGCTGGCCCCGAAGGATTGCCACCCACGTGGATGACACCGTCTGAAGGCCCTCCAGGCGCCGTTGAGCTGTCGCCGAGTACGATGCCCTGGGCCTCGTCAAAGTGATACAGCGCAGCGGTTGAGGCATCGCTGGCAAACGGCGCCGCGGGGACCGCGAATGGCGCAACATATCGTTGCACTGTGGAAATGCGGAGTTCATCCACCCAGCCGCTGAACGAAGGGTAAGCAGCTCCGGCATCGTGCTTTTCGGCGCCGATTACCAGAAATGGATCATGGGTGGCGCCGACACGCTGGTTGCGGTAGGAAATGTCGCCCGCCGGGCCGATGGCGTCGCCATCAAATGCTCCGTCAAGCCAGATCACGATCTGCCCGTCGTCGGCGCGGCGCGTAAGCGCCAGGTGATGCCACTGGCCATCGGCCAGGTGGGTGGCGCCACACGCCGTCGCGCCGCCGTTGGCGTCGGCTGCGCCGAACATCACTTTCCCCAGCGCCAGTGAAATTCCCCAGTCTCCCCAGTCACCGGCGCCGAAGATGTCGCGGTCCAGGAAGATGTTGCCATTGATCCAGTCGTCGTTGGCGCCGGTGCAGGAGAAATTGCTGGTGTTTTCGCCGGGCAGTGCCTTGAGCCACAGCTCGATGGTGAAGTCACCTGCGCCGACATCAACCGGGCGCTGCGGATCGTCCAGAGCGATTTCCACCCGATCAAGTCCGGGAGCAGCGATGCCGTTCCCGAAAAACCGCAGCGAGCTGTCGGCGAATACCGGGTTGGCCAACACCAGGCTAACGAGCACCAGGCTAAGAAAAACCGGGCTAACGAACATCGGGTTGGAGATCAGCGCCAGGAGTACGGCCCTCGGGAATGGCTGCTTGAGCACGCTGTTGGCCTGTTTCTGCCTGACGCTTATACGAATGGCATCACGCGTGCGCCAGCCTCACGGAAGACAGAACTGCGAGCATTTCAGCTTTCTCTCCGGAATCAAATCCTTCAGCGGTTTGCAGCCAGCCGGAGATTGAATCCGCGCACGGAGCAAGGCCGCTACGCTGGTCGATGATGGCACTGGACACAATAGCCGCACCCAGCGGGTCCAGCGCCGGCACGGGCGTGTTAATCATGTCGCGCCAGAGCTCGTCGCCGACCACGGTGCGGCGTGTGCGGCCCACCCGGCGCGCCAGGCGAACCAGGCGATCCGGATCATTCCTGGGCAGTGCGTTGGCTTTCAACAATGCCTGGTGCAAGGCCTGCAGGTGAAATTCCAGGCACAGCGAGGGAATGCCGCGGGCGGACAGCAGCCTGGCCAGCCAGTCGATCTGCTTTTCGGCGCGTGTGGGTGGAATTTCGCCCAGCGTGACAAGCCAGGCGCCGTCACTGCGGGCGAAGGCCTCACCGCGACTGCCGAAGCGCCGCACGAGATAGCCAAAGGATACATGGCAGTGACGCCCGACTTCGGTTGCGATCTGCGCAATGTCCTCGCTGATCGGGACCGGATGGTCGCCGGCTTCCGGGTTGATGGCGTTGGCTTTCACCTGCCTGTCGTTGGTGTGCTCCAGTCCGGCAAACACCGACCGGAAACATTCAAATGCCGCAACCGCCCCGCGCGTCGCGGCTTCCATCTCCCCATGACCGGCAACGGCGCGGTCGAGCAGGGTTTTGAATCGGGGCCACACCCGGCTGCCCTGCTGCGTTGCGCGCAGATAGGTTGTTCCGGCGGAACTGGACAAGTGGAGTCCGCGCTTGACCGCGTCGCTGACAGCGAGATTGCCATTATGGGATCCGAACAGGACATAGGCCACGCCAAATACCCAGGCAGGGTCATCCCGCATTCTGCTGAATACCTGCTGCGTCAACCCCAGGGCGACGGACTGGGCATGGCGATTGGCCATGCCGTCTTCGGGTGCCAGCACGTCCAGGTCGGCATCGATCCGGGACACCCAGTTGTCAAGTGTGGGCAGAAGCGTGCGCAGTTCCGGAGTGCCATGACGGGCGATGGCGGTGCGCAGGTTCGCCACTACCACAGCAATGGCCCGAAGGTAGTCAACGTAGGTAACCTGCTCGATTTGCCCTCGCGCAAGTTGTTTGGCAACAGGCGCCTGCTCCAGCTCCCGGTGAATGGCAGCAGTGGCCGCGCGCAGATGTGTTCTGGCTGACATGCACGGATCATAGTCCCCGACCATCGGTTAAGCCAGCAAAACCCGGCTTTTCCGGCCGCACCAATGTCCTGGCCGGCTGGATCGGCATATACTCGATATGAAAATTTTCCACCGAAGTGGTAATCAGGTCTGAAGTCGTTCAACAAGGAATGAGACTGTGAAAATTCTGATTGGTTATGATGGCTCGGATTGTGCCAGGGCAGCCTTGACTGATTTGCAGCGTGCCGGACTTCCAGCGGATGCCGAGGTGCTTGTTCTGACGGCCGCGGAAGTATTCATTCCCAACCAGCCCGGCCCGGAAGCAAGCACGGAAGAGCTGTATCCGCAGTATGTTCCGCAAGCCGTCAAAATGGCCTGGGAACGCAACAAACAGGAGCTGGAAGAAGCCAAAAAGCTTGCCGCTGAAGCGGCCGGAACCTTGCGGGCGGCATTTCCCGGCTGGAAAGTCGAGTCCACGGGCCGCGCCGAAACACCGCACTGGGCCATTATCGGCGAGGCGAAGTCACTTCGGCCGGATCTGGTGGTGGTTGGCTCACAGGGTCGTTCCGCTGTCGGGCGGATGTTTTTTGGCAGTGTATCCCAAAAGGTACTGTATGAAAGCGGTTGTTCGGTGCGCATTGGCCGTGGCCGCGAAACCGCTGCTTCCGATCCGGTGCGGCTGGTTGTTGGTGTGGATGGGTCGCCCGATTCCGATGCCATGCTGGAATCCCTGGTTGCACGCAATTGGCAAAAAGATACGGAGGTCAAACTGGTTACGGTTGTGGAACCCGTTCATCACTACGGTAGCCAGCCCAATGCGCAAATGGACCGGATCCACGGCATTCAGGAATCCGCGGAAAGGAAATTGCGTGAAGCGGGGTTGTATGTGATTCCGGTAGTGAAAGAAGGCAACGCCAGGCAAATCCTGCTGGACGAAGCCGAATCGTGGAGCGCGGACTGCATCTTCCTGGGAGCGCAAGGTCTGCAGTTTCTGGAGCGAATCGTGCTCGGCAGCGTCTCCTCGGCGGTTGCCGCGCGTGCTGCTTGTTCGGTTGAGATTGTCCGGCGCAAGCCGGAACCCAAAGCCTGAGCCAAAGCCTGAGCCCAAAGTCGGGATGCAGCGCCTGATTTCAATGCGACAAATCCGCCCGGCACATTCGCATGCATGGCAGTGCCTGGACGGGCGACGGCGCCGGTTTGCCGCGAGAGCCGGTGGCCACGGTCAAGCCATCAGTGTTCCAGCCGGGTCATGAAGTCGCCACTCTGCGCGGCGCGTGGCAGGTCCGGCAACGGTGAAAACGGCCGGTCCCACTGCACCGGGATACCAGCGCACATCAGCGGGTCGGCGTTGTTGCAGACATGGAAGTGGAGGTGCGGCTCGGTGGAGTTGCCGGACGAGCCGACTGCGCCTATGTGTGCCCCCCGTTCGACATTATCGCCCACGTTGACCAGCACGCTGCCCGCCTGCAGGTGGCCGTAGAAGGAAAATTCTCCATTGCCGTGATCGATGAATACCTGGTTGCCGCCAATGCCTGGGGCACCCCTGGCGATGCGCGCAAACTGCTCCTGTTGCAGGCGTTCAAAATAGGCTTCGATCGTCTCACCGGGTTGCTGCATGGCAGTGGGGTCTTCCACCTCGTCCACAACCACGTAGGCCACGCGTCCGGCGGCCGCCGCATGCACCGGTTGGCCATAGGCAAAATAGTCGGTGAACCGCGTACCGTCGCCCTGGTGGCTGGAGCCATTGGCGTCCACGCGTATCAGGTCGAAAGCGAATTCTTCCATCGGTGTCCAGCGGTGGTGCGTGTGGAAGCTGGCGCCGCTGCCGTTGAACCAGACGCCATGGAGCGGGAAGCTGAACTGGGTTTTTGATGCGCCGGTGCGTATCGCGATCTGGCCCTGGGCGGCATCGCCATTGGCGCGAACGCGCAGAGTATCCCGCCCGCCGCGGAAGGCGAAAATCTGCGATGAGATGAGCACGGCTTCCCCGGCGTCCAGCGTGAGGTCGCCAGAAAGCTTGGTGTTTTCGGGCAGAAGCGCAGGGCCGCCGAACTGGAACGCCAGAACGTCCAGCAGGCCGGCCTGCTGGATGCCGGCGCTGCCGGCAGCGTTGCGGGTCAACTCATCCACTCCCAGCAAACGCTGGTCAACCACGCGCCCGCCTTGCATCAGCTCGATGGCAACTTCGCCCAGCTCAACCGGCGCCTCGCCGTCATTGATGATCGCGGTGTTGTGCAGGATAAGGGAGCTGGCGCCATGCTGGGCGCTGGCTTCATAGGCGTAGATTTGCCCGGCCGGAAAAAAGCGCACCTCAAGACCCTGTGCGGCAGTGGCGAACAATCCTGATGTGGTGATGATGACCGGTAGCAGTGCGCGCATGAGTCCCTCCGGACAAGGTTGTTACTGAGGCAGAAGTTACTCCAGTAACAGGACCGGGATCAGGGCTGGAAGTCACGGTTGGCGGAAAGAGTGCGTGATTGACTGTTGCCGGCAGCAGCCTGAAAAGTTTTGGCCAGGCCCAAAAGTGATTGGCGGCCTGGAGCGTGGCAAAACGCTGGCGCGAATCCACTGGCAACGCCGGACGCGCCCAGGACAGAGTTGGATCGTACCTTCGATGTATGAAAATTCATCTTGCCAAAACAGCCGGAAAAGCAGTAAATTCGCTCCAAATAATGGTTCTACACAGTTGATTTTTGGTAAAAACTCCAAAAAAGAAACAAAAAAATGATCAACTCTTGTCGACTGACCAGTCGTAAAGTCGTTCAGATAACCGCAGTCTCAAACTTCCTACTATCCCCGGCGCCTGCAGTTGCGGGCAGCATTTGGAGTCAATCATGAATCGACGTATTGGCGTTTGGTCTCTTGTGCTGCTGTTGGGCTGGTCATCCCTCGCCCAAGCTGCAACGTTTTGCGCAACGTCCGGCAATGAGCTCAACAGCGCACTCAACGACGCTGAATTCAACGGTGTTGATGACATCGTAAAGGTAGCGACCGGCACCCATACCACCGATTACCACGCGCCGGGTGCATACCAGTGGCAGTATGCTCCACCGTACACATTTGCCTACGATGAATCCATCGAAATCAGCGGGGGTTGGAATGCTGCCGACAACTGCCAGACACAAATCACCCAGGACCCTTCGCAGACGGTGCTGGACGCCCGCTACTGGGGCCCGGTATGGGGCACAGCCTTCGTGGAGGAAACTTTCACCGGCAGCGTGAAAATCAGCAATCTCACCTTTACGCGAGGAGAGTCCAACTCAGGGTTCCGGAGTTCCGGAATGCTGATTCTTTCGGATGGCGGATCCTTCACCATTGATAACATCCTCGTCACCGGCAACCGCTCCGGCGGGGCCGATACCAACATCGCGCTTTTCCAGCTGTATGCGCCTGGCAATATCAAGGTTCGCAACAGTGAATTCCTGAACAACGTCGGCACGCACGCCAACAGTGGTGGTGTTTTCTTCTGGGCGCACAATGGCGCAATTGGGCAATTCACCAACAATTCGATCAGTGGAAACGCGGTAACCACCCAGGGCACGGGCCTGGACGCGAGTGGCATAGCGACCCTGACCAATAACGTTGCGGCCGGCAACACCTCTACCGCAAACCCGAATTTCAATTTCTGGACCGGTGATCCCACCAGCTTGACCCTGAATAACAACCATTTTGAAACGGCCAATATTTTCAACGGTGTTCCGTTCAGCGAGATTGGAACCACCACAGGCGATCCTGCCTGGAGCCTGGTGGGATACCGCCTGGTTCCCGATGAGGTTTCACCCTTACGCGATTCCGGCGATAACACCCCATTGGGCCAGATACCCAATATCGACTTTTCCGGAAATCCACGCATCGCCAACCTGACCATTGATCGTGGCGCCGTGGAGGCGGAGGCACCAGCTGCTTCTGCGGTAGGGCCTCTGGTGACGGCGGTTGCTCCCGCCAATGGTTCAACCACCGTGCTGTATGGCAACCCGGGAGAATTTGCCAACACTCAACTCACCTTTGATGTCAGCGGCGGCGTGGCACCGGGCGTGACCAAGCTTGAATGTTCGGTTACCGAAGGCGCTCCTGATTTCGGCATAGGTTCAGGCGGTGAAACAGTCGGGGTTGGCCAGTCCATCACGCCCATCGTCGCAGGCTTTGTTCTGACCAATGAAGTGCTGACGGGCCAGGTTACCTGTGAAGTCACCCGCGACCTGTCAGGCATCAGCTACCTCGTCTTCAACTTCGTGGGAGCGCCTCCGGGTGGCCCGGCAGAGATTGCCACCAATCCGCAGCCAGCACCGGATCCCTCGCACGTAATCGACCTTACCCCGTTGTTTCCGGCGGTTCAGGGTGAAGGATTGATTGCCAAATCGTTAAAAATCTACAACGTTGCCCCTTATGGCAGCAGCGACCTGCAGATTGGCTGCAGCGCCGTCGGTGGATCTGATCCGGAGATTCAGATCAGCCCATCAGTGATCATCGGTGAACTCGTTTCGCCACAGGGCGCCCTCGAGGTGACTTTCAACTGTGATACCACGAATCCGGGCAGTTATTCTGCTGAATTTTCGTGTAGTTACGACCTGGATGACACCACCAACCCCGTTTCCGTCGATGGCACGCTTTTGTTCGGCGCGGAATGTGACGTGCGTCCACCGCCGACCGGCCCTGTCTATGGCTCCAACCCCACTGCCGCAGAGGACATAAACCTCGGCACGGTGATACAGAATGACACCGATCCTTTCCTTGACTTGCAGATCACCAACTACGGAGCCGCGGAGTCCACCTTGTCCGGCGCTTGTTCCATCACCGCGGGTGGCGGCACTTTCTCGATACAGGGCGACAACACGTTCTCACTGGGCCAGAACCTGAGTGACACCGTACGCGTGGTGTGTGACTCAGCCCAGGCGATACAGCAACACATCGGCGAGTTGCAATGCGACCATAACGGTGAAGCGCCGGGTGAAGATACCCCGGCTGTGTACCAACTGGATTGCGGAATTGTCCCGCCTCCGGCATCGGACGTGATCCCGGCACCTCCTGGAGGCACCGCCTTTGAAGCGGTACTGGACCCGGGTGGCACTTTCGGCTTCGACGTCCAGTTCCCGGAGGTCAAAAACGAAGGTGTGGATGCATCCCTGGTCAGCTGCAGCCTGGATGATGGCTCCGTGTTCGCCATCACGTCTCCGGTTTCTTTCCCGCAGACCATCAGTTCAGGCTCGACCGTGACCGTATCGGTTGAAGGCACGGCACCGGGCGGGGCCGATACCATCACGGACACACTGCGCTGCACCTACAGCGATACCGACAGTGATAACGTGGAAGTGGTCTACCCGATCAGCGTCATCATTGAAGGTAAAGCAACTTTTGCGGTGACGAAGGATTTCAGCGATGACAACCCGGGCGAAGTCACGGTGCGCCTCGATTGCAACACCGGCCTGATCCTCGACCAGGACAAGGTCATCAGCGAAGCGGATGGCAATCCAGCCGTGATCTTTGTGGTTACTGATTTCGACTCCGGTGAACTGGAATGCACAGTCAGCGAAGATCCGGTACCGGGATATCGAACAGATTTCCTCGCCTCGGGCGACAGCGATTCCAGCAACGAAACTGACGGCTGCGTATTCGCCTCTGTATCCGCCGGTGATGAAAACGCCTGTGTTGTGGTCAACACTGCGAATCCTGTTGAGGTGGTCATCAACAAGGAATGGGTGATCGAGGGTTCAGGCGGGGATATTGTGGATACCAGTTACCGGCTTATCCTGCACTGCAATGCCATGATTGAAGAGGGTTATTCCTGCGATCCAGCAAGTGGCCTTGATTCGCCGGCAAGCTTGCCTGGATACTCCATGTGCCGCGACTTTTATGGCACGGATTCGGGCAGTTTCGTTGCCATGGTTCAGCCGGACTATCCCGATTCCAATTGCTGGGTGGAAGAGAAGGTCTATGCCAGCGGCATCGAAATCGACAACGGCTGTGGTGATATCGTGGTGAGCGCCGGCACGGGCGATGAATGCACCATCACCAACACGGTGTTTTTCGAAGGTATCCCGACCCTGAACCCATACAGCCTGGCGCTGCTGGCCTTGCTGACCCTGGGCATAGGGTTCACGGTGATGCGGCGAATCCTGTAAATCCGCCTCAACCGGGGTAAAGCCGGGGTACTTTGCCCCGGCGACATACCCGTCAATTTGGCACAGGGCCGTGAGAGGGCCGTGAGAGGGCAGGGAACCGCTGATCCTGCCGAAGGGACTTTCGGCCTATTGGGAATGTGGGGCATCCGGTGTATTGTGCCCCTGCATTTGCGCACCACCCACAAACCCAAGGTGACCAACATTTTTGGAGCCCTTCCTCAAATCCGCGGCCACAGCAAACTGTGACTTCTGAAGCGCCAGCGTCAAGTCCTTCCGGACCGTCTTCCACCTCGGCTTCTCCCATGGACCGCGTGGTGGCGAAGAGTTTCTGGCAGCGCCATCGCAGTCGCATTGTTGTGGCGGGCACAGTGCTGGCGCTGGGCCTTGCCTGGGTGGTTTGGCGCCCGGAAAGCGGGCGGGTGTTGAAGGTGCAGAATGAACGGCTGACCGTCTCCACCGTCAGTACCGGCAAGTACGATGACTACATCCCCATTCGGGGCCAGGTCGCGCCGCTGAAAACGGTGTTCCTCGATGCCATTGAAGGTGGCCGGGTGGAGGCCATACACGTCGAAGACGGCACCGAAGTGAAGGCCGGCGACCTGCTGATCGAGCTATCCAACACCCAGTTGCAACTGGATGTCATTGCCCGCGAAGCGGAGGTTACCGAGCAGCAGAACAACCT
>CAYYCX010000013.1:0-62064 GCA_964470455.1 uncultured Wenzhouxiangellaceae bacterium | reverse complement strand
GTAGCTCAGTTGGTAGAGCAGCGGACTGAAAATCCGCGTGTCGGTGGTTCGATTCCGCCCTTGGCCACCACTTTGACAGGGTTGCACCCTGCCAAAGTGATCTCCTAGGGGGATCACCACTCGCTAGCCGCTTCAATATTGCTTGACGGCCCACTTCGGATTGGGTCAAGCACATCGCCATTGCTCACGTCACTCTGCCAATCCGGGTTCGATTCCGCCCTTGGCCACCATTCTATTGGGGCTAAAGCCCCATAGAATGATTACCAGGCTCTACCCCATTGACGGGGGATGGGCATTCATACGTCCGCCGCTAATCTTAAAGAGCCATGATGAAGAACCAGAACGCACTAGCCCGTGGACCTGATTAACTCATTTCCCAATGTTGCCAGCGCGGCTGCCTCGCCCTCCAGGGCCGTAAAGGCGTAAGGATTCAGAAACTGGCGCCCCCAAAAGAGATTCCGTTCTGTCGGGCTGAGTTTGGCTTCATCACAGACTGACGCCCAGTTCCTGGAAATGGTGCGAAGCTGCCTTTCGACAATCTCGATGACTTCCTTTTCAGAGAGCAGAAAATGGTGTGCTGTTTCCAGGCATGTGGCAATGCGGCTCATGCGGTTATTTTCCGTTATCAGCATAGCCTGGCTGGCTTCCTGGCCTGACCGCCCCTGTGGACAGATATCGTAAGCGGGCGTGAGGGTCAGGAACTCTCCGTCCCAGAAGGCCGCATGGTTGCGGGCGTGGTCATCGGTATTGCCGCAAAGAATGTTAAAAACAATGCGCGAAAACATCTCCCGCAAAGTGGCAGGGGCGTCGGTGAAGCGATGGCGAATGATTTCAGCCAACTGTGCATAGCTCGCATAGCGCGCCATCATTTCGTCAAGACCAAGCATGGTCAGCGCTGAAACCATCATTTTGCGTTGCCAACCCTTGGCTGCTTTAACGCGATCAAAACGCTCAACCAGCAGGACATCTTTTCCAGAAACATTAATCAGCGTTACGGGCGCGGCATTGATGCCACATAGGGAAGCCAACCGCATGGCAATAAACTCGGCTTTGACAATGCTGTAAACATCGGAAGTCGAGGAAAACTTGGCCACATGCTTGAGGGCTTTGTCTGCCACAAGCGCCTTGGGACGAGCACCGCCAATGGAACTACCATGATGCAGCGCTTGATCCAGTTCGGGTGAAAGAGGGATGCCTTTCTCTACGCGCTCTGCTGACTCCATCAGCTCCTCAAGCGTGGCATTGTTCGGTGCGCGCGGTTCATAAATAGTCGGTGAAAGTTGAAAATCCAGCGCGCCAATGCGGTCGGAGCCTGACTCCAGCAGGAATGTCAGTTCGGAAAGCTCCAACTTATCAAGTTCGTCAGCCTTGACGCCGAAGTTGCGGTTGAGGATAACCCGCCGCCCCCATGCGTCGGGCGAAGCGTCGCGAATACTGCCCGGCATCGTCAATCCTGCTGGCAGGGGAAGTTCGCCTGGCTGTAGAGGTAGTTCAGGCAGATAGAGCGGAATGGCGCCTGACCGTTCCAGGTAGCTTTTGCCGTAGTTGAATAGCACAAGCCCGCCTTGCGCACTCAGGCGACCGGCGACGACCGGCTCCGTCGCGCCTGGAAGCCAAACCCATACATAGGCTTCATCATATTTTGGGGGCTTAGAACTCATCTTTGACCTTCTTTCCGGTCTTGTAGATGTGTTTGGGCAACACGGCAATGCGGTCATCCATGCGCGACGAAAGAGCCGTTACACCTTTTTCGTCGCTATCGAACAGCTTCACGCCAACGAGTGCGGCGGCTTCAAACATGATGCCGATCTCGACCCTGGGATCACCCCGCTCGACGCGTTGAAGCGTACTGCGAGCAATGCCCAGCCTGTCGGCGAGTTCGTGCTCGGTCATCTGGCGCTGTTTGCGCCCAAGCCGGATCATCTTGCCCAGGAGGGCAATGCTTTCCAGCGTGTAACGCGCATATGCTCGTTTCTGTGTTGCCATGATCATCTTCCATTGACTTATACGTCGGTCATTTCACCTGGATATGACCGCCATGTAGGTCATTATGGGGAAGAAGTGTCGTATGTCAAGATAAATGACCGTTTCATGAGGCATATCTGGTAGAAATGCCTCATTTATCGGTCATTATTGGTGGCCGCTACCGTCGCGCAAAAGAAAGGGCAGCCAGTGGCTGCCCCCCTTTTTTGTGCCTTGAAAATTGGCTCAGGCGTCTTCCGACAGCGCCCGGCCAATGATCAGCCGCAGGTTCTGCACGTGCGCTGCGGTTTCGATATCCGGGTTGCGCTTGCCGTCCAGCAGGTCGTCGATGTGGTTGAGGCTGTATACGGCCATGGATTTGGCGCCGTTGTCGTAGCCTTCGCCTTTCACCATGGCGGCCAGGCGGGTGACGTACTCGGTTTGCAGGTTGCGGCGGAAGGAATTCACGCTGGTTTTTGCATCGGCCGCGAATACCGCATCGTTCAGGTCGCTGAACACCTCACCGATGGTATAGGTATTGCCGTACAGCGCACTGTCCGTCACGCGCTTCAGCACCACCGGGTTCAGCAGCTGGTCCAGCACCCCTTTCTGTATGCCCAGCACCGAATCGTGAATCTTGGGGTCTTCGGTTTTGCCATAGTGATCAAACCCGCGGCGCTGCGGTGCGGCTATCCGCAACAGTTCGGGCGAAAGCTGGAAGGCATCAGGCGCAAACACCTGGTCGGACAGCACCTGCATGGCCTGGCGCTGGCGAACTTCTTCAACCGGCGTGAATGGCTCATTTCCCCCTGCCTGCCCCACCATGGAGCGGTCCACATAAATCCCGCCAATGTAGCGTGAAGTAACGGCGGCCGAGCGGCCCCAGATCACCAGCGTGGCGTTGACGGCCTCCAGAGTTTCCTGGTAGGACTTGCCGGCTGCCGGCAGCTTGTCCGGTAAGCCATTGAGTGTGGTTTGCAGCAGGTCCATCTGCCGCGACGCATAGGTGATCGCGTCATTGCTCATGTCGTAGATGTTCACCGTGGGATCGATACCGGCACCGGGTGTGCGCATGTCATCCGCATCGTTGCCAAACACCAGCCTCGGGTCGGTGGACCGGGCCAGGATGCCTTCCAGGCGTTGCTGCTCGGCCACCGGGTCAGCCAGCGCTTCCGAGTAACCGTATTCGATGAACCAGTCATCGTAAGGCCCGGGCGCGATGGTGTAGAACAGCGACTGCTGCTCACGCGTGGGCGCGAAATTCACGGCCGGATAGTCCATCACCGAAGCAGCCAGGATGCCGTCCTGGGCAGAAGCGCTGTCCCAGGCTTCGTCGGGCGAAAGGAACTGCGTGGCTTTCATGTTGTGATGCATGCCCAGCGTGTGCCCCATCTCATGCAGGATGAGGTAATGCATCGTGTCGCGGGTCAGTTGTTGATCGAGTTCGTCGGTAAATCCATACACTTCGGCAGCCGCGTTAACAAAGGTATTGTTCAGGGCCAGGCCCTGGCCCAGGGCGCAAAATTCGGCGCCGAAACCGGGGTTCAGCGGGCTGCCGGCCGGCGCCACAGGGTCCTGCAGGGTGCGGCGCGTGCGCGTGTTGCGGTTCATGAACGAGTATTCCAGCATGATGTCGGCGCCGATGATCTGCCCGGTGCGCGGATTGATGAAGCTCGGGCCGTAACCACCGAACGGCGGGTTGGGCGATGAAGTCCAGCGCAGCACGTTGTAGCGGATATCGCCGGCATCCCAGTCGGCATCGTCCGGTTGCACGTTCACCACGATGGCATCCTTGAAGCCGATTTTCTCAAACGACTTGTTCCACTCCAGCGCAGCATCGCGGATCAGGTCCCGCCACTCCACCGGCGTGGTGTTCTCAATCCACCAGGTGATGGGCTCAACCGGCTCGGACATCGCGGCGCCCGGCTCCTTCTTGACCAGGTTCCAGCGCGTGATCAGATCGTGGTAGGGCGCGGCCTCGGTTGAGGTGAGGTTGGTGATCTGTTTGCCGAAATAGCCGATACGCGGATCATCAAAGCGCGGGGTGTAATCGTTCTCCGGCATTTCGATCAGGCTGTGCATCACGCGGATGGACACGTTGCGTGAATCGGTTACCGCAGCCTGCCCAGGTACGGTGGGCGCCGGGTTGTTGTACACATACTCCACTTCGATATCAGTGTTGGCCGGGTAGCTGCGCAGGTTGAGGATGCGTGTTTTGTCAGCATTGAGTTCACCCAGGGTGAACGTCGTTTTCGGGTCTGCGTCGGGATCCGGGCTGGGCTTGATCTGCGCCAGCGCCTCGGTGCCGAACACCTTGTCCACCTTGATCAGGATGTCGCCGGTGGCTTTGTCCTCTGCGGCAATCTGCTCAACGGCCAGTATCGCGTTGGAAATATTGGCGCTGGCGGCCCGTGAAATGGCATTGGCAGGATCAAAATAGAAAGCCGTGTTCTTCTCGATGATCTCCACCCGGTTGAACCGGCGATGCAGTTCGATGATGCCGCTGGGGCCATACGCCCCCTTGAAGAAACCGGCATCCACAACGCCATTGGCAATCTGCATCCAGTAGATGAACTCCCTGTCGAGTTGGCCTGGCTTGACCAGCATGCTGGTTTCACCGGTTTTGCGGTCACGGAACAGGGTAAAGAGGCCATCGATAGGGTCAGCGTCGCTGGTGAACTCCGCGATGGTTTGTGGCTTCCCGTCATCCTTGTCCTTGCCTTCTTCCTCCGCTGCCGATAGCACTCCGGACAGGGAAAAGGCCAGGATAAATACTTGCCACCATAAGTGATGCTTATTCATGCTCGTTACTCTTGTGTGCCTGAGGAAGCTGGCCAGGGCGGAGCCTGGCCGCGCAGCGGATAGCGCACATCTGCCATCAAGCGTGCAGCCGGCCCGCCGAAACCCCGGCGATGATAGCAAACAGGGGCAGCGCGCGCTCACCGTTGCGACAACCCCGCCATGCGACTCCCGGCAGCCGGCTGCCTGCCAGCCCGCCGGATATGCAAGCGGTACTGTCCAGGCGCTTTCAGGCGAATTACCCACTAATACAGGAAAAATTTTTCCATATCGTTATACTGTAGCCTGAGTTTCCGTCAGATCATGGCGATTGCTTGAGACGCCTGGAGTTTTCTGACATCGATTGGGAATTTGAAGTCCGGTGGCATGACTTTCGTCTCAGCAATCAAATTTGATTTCTACCAGGAAATGCTCTGAATCCGACTCTCGGGATAAGGTAGATGGCTCCGATTCGCGTAGTACTCGTAGACGATCATACTTTGGTGCTTGAGGCATTCCGGCATCTGTTGTCCGATGACCACCAGGTTGAAATTGTCGGCGTCGCATCCGATGGCCGGGAAATGATCAAGGTTGTACGCGACACCAAGCCGGATGTCGTTGTAGCCGATATCAGCATGCCGGTGCTCAATGGCCTCGATGCCGGCATCAAGCTGCTGCAACTCATCCCTGAACTTAAAATCATCTATCTCACAGTCAGCGACGACCCCGATGTGGTGGCCGATGTCATCCGGGCGGGCGCCAAAGGCTATCTGCTGAAGAACTCCGCCACTTCCGAACTGCTGCAGGCCATACACTCCGTCGCCGGCGGCGCTACCTACATCACACCGATGGTTACTGGTGGCATGCTCACTTCGCTGATCGGCGGAGGCAAAAGGGACCTGTTCGACCGCTTGACCGTCAGGCAACGCGAAATCCTGCAGTTGCTGGCTGAAGGCAATACCATGAAAGAGGTGGCCAATATCCTGCACGTTACGCCACGTACGGTTGCCTTTCACAAATACCGCATCATGGAAACACTGGGCGTGGAAAACAACTCCCAGCTGGTGCGCTTTGCCATCAAGAACGGGTTGGTGCAGGGCTGATTCCGGGCCCGTTCCGGGCTGATTCGAAGCCAGTTCCGGGCTGATTCCGGCCGCTCGTTCAGCGGTTTACATTCTTTTTTGCCACTGGCCACTCCAGTCATACAGACAGTCCCGACTGTCAATTCTCACAGTACCCCACCATCCCCCTTCGGAGGATCATTTCCCTGCGCCACGAGGAACTTTGCTTACACAAAGGTTTGGGCATGGACGCTTTGCAAGGATGCAGGAACAAAGGCGCAGGGATGTAAGACGCTTTCCGTAGACCGCTCACTCTGTGGAAGGCTGATTTGGTGCCAAACATGGAACGACAGGGACGTTGTTCCTGGCACTGAATGAACGGGCTTGCCAACTGGAACAGTGCGTGGCGAAAGAAGCCCGGGAGCACGGGAATTCCGGGGGTGCCGGCCAGGAGGGCCGCCATTCCCCAGACATGAAGAACTTCGGCCGTTTCAGGATGGAAGCGGTGCAGCCTGGCTTTCCGGCAGGCATGACTCAGTGAACCGGAAATCTACTGTCAAGGAGGATAGGAAAATGAATGCCAAGGGGAAACGTACTGGTTTCTTTGAAGTGCAGGGGTTGCCGGCACGCAGCCGCCGGATCGGCAGGCTGGTTGCGGTAGCCGTTCTGCCTCTGCTGTTCAGTGCCTGCGTGCACTGGCCCGATATCGCCACGGATTGCGAGTCATATGGAGTGCTCGAATCCGGAAATTCAATGGGGCAGATCAACCAGGTTGAACCGCTCTACCGCGACCAGCTGGAGGAGACATGCGCCGGCGTCGATTTTCCCGCTGCGGCCGAAGGCACCAAAGTCAGCGGCTGCGCCATTCCGAAAGATGACGGTTCCGTTGACGTCTACTATTGGGCGGGCGACCGTTGCGCGCTGAATCACGAGCTGTGCCACGCCAAACACGGTTCCGGCCACACTGAGCGTTACCTGCAGGAGCTCAAGGACGGCATCGCCATGCCTTATTGCCCGCAGAACCAGATGTCGTTGAAACTCAGCAGCAATTGACCGCTGCAGCCCGCGATCCTTTTCCCATGCACGGGAACAGCCAATCCCGATCCAATGGATCGGGATACGGCTGTCAGGAGCACCCAATCCGGCAATCCCCGCGCACGGACGGAAACGGTAGCGCAGTCAGCAGCACAGTCAGTTTTCCACACGACCGGCTGGAGCACGCCAGGCTTGCATCTGCCGCCCCAACGCTCAAACCGTTGAACCTCAACAAGCCGGTGGCAGAGGCGATCACCAGGCTGGCCGGCCTGATTCAGGAAAGCGGTGCGGATGTGACGGTGGACAGGCTGCCGGAAATCGAAGGTGATGGTGACCATCTGGCGCAGCTGTTCAAAAGCCTGATTGCCAACGGCATCAGGTTCTGCAGCGGCAAGACTCCGAAAATCGAGATCAAATCCTTCCGCGATGAAGGCCGCAAAATCGTGCAGGTCAGCGACAATGGGGCCGGCATCGACCCCGCGGATTACGGCAAGATTTGCCGAATGCTCCAAGCCCGCCAACCGCCCGACGAACCGCCGGAATCCGGCCTGGGACTTTATGTCTGCCAGCGCATCATGGAGTCCCACGGCGGCAGTATCGAAATCGAATCACTGGTCGGGCAGGGAAGCACTTTCACCCTGAGATTCTGAACGCCCCGGTCTTTCCAACGCATTCGCGACGGCCACAACAAATTCATCCCGCTGGAGCGGCGTAGTCAGGAACTCCCTGAAGCCGGCGGCATAGGCCTTCTGGATCGTCTCGGGCGCGGCCACCGCCGAGAGCGCAATTACCGGTATGTCAGTAACCCTGTCGTCGTTGCTCAAGAGTTCCAGCACACTGAAGCCGTCAAGCCCCTGCATGTGCATTCCCAGCATGATGAGATCCGGCTGCACCGATTTGGCCAGAGCCAGCCCTTCAATGGCATTGGTTGCGGCGATAATCCTGCAGTCCGGGATAAATTGAGCCAGGTCGACCAGAAAGCCGATATTCGCGAGATTTTCTTCGACATACAGCAATTGGATACCGTCCAGTCCGGCCAGCATGCCGAAAATATCCGACCGGTTAGATCCTTCCGTCAAGCGGTCTGGCTCAACCACTTCCGGCAGGTCGAGCCAGAACGTGGATCCAGAGTCGACTTCGCTGGTGCACCCAAGCCTGCTGCCGGTCAGTTCGGCCAGCTTCCTGCAGATGCTCAACCCGATGCCGGTGCCTTCCACCTCTTTCTCGGTACCGGTGATTCTTTCGAACGGTTCAAACAGCCGTGCCTGGTGCTCTGTCGCTATACCCCGCCCCGTATCAATGACGCTGATCCGGACCCGTCCACCTTCACGCCTTTCCACGACAATTTCAGCTTCACCGTATGGCTGGTTGTACTTGATGGCATTGGTAAGCAGGTGGACCAGTATCTTTTGCAGGCTGGTGGGGTCGGTGATGGCGCAAATTCCCGTTTCGGGAGTGGCGACAAGGCGAACCCCATACTGCTCGGCCATGCTGGCAACCTGCGAAAGTGAATCACCCACCACTTTATCAACGGAAACACCGTGGATACTCAGGTTCATGCTCCCGCCCTCGGCGCGGGAAAAGTCGAGGACATCCTCGATCAGGCGCAGTAAGTGTTCGCCGGCGGAATATATGAGGTTCACTCCCTCGACCTGCCTGTCGGTGAGATTGTCACCGCTCATCTGCAGCAACTGGCTGAACCCCAGCACGGCATTCAGCGGGGTGCGGAACTCATGGCTCATCCGTGACAGAAAGCTCGACTTCGCGGCGTTGGCGCGGGCCGCTTCATCGCGCGAGAGCTGCAATTCCATTTCATGCTTTTTGTGCCGCGTGATATCCGAGAGCGAACCGAGGTAACCCAGCACCTGGTTGTCTTCATTCCTGAATGCAACGATCGACGTTGAAACCCAGGTTACCCGGCCATCAGGACGAACAAAGCGGAACTCCTGCGAGATGGGTTTATCCGCGATTTTTGAATCGTCCATGCTGGTGTAACCGAGCCAGGCTTCGCCGATCCGTTCAAGGTCATCGGGATGCACACCCTTCAACCAGCCGCGCCCTGCTGCTTCCTCGTTGGACATCCCGGTGTACGTTTCCCACTGCTCATTCACATATATGCAGGCGCCACGCGCATCCGTGAGATAAATGCCAACCGGGGAACTGGATACCAGGGCGCGAAATCTCTTTTCACTCATTCGAAGAGCCGATTCGGCCTCCACCATTTCGGTGATGTCTTCGCAAACTCCCACGATCAGGCTTGGCCTGCCCTCGCCGTCCTTGAGCAGCAATTTTCGAGTACTGATATGAATGCTCTGGCCCGTCGCCAGTTCCACCAACTGTTCGGGTGTGAAATACGACCCGCCTTTCCGGATGATTTCCTGGTCCTCCCGCCGCAGGCAATCAGCCGACAGCGGGCCGTCGATTTCCGCATCCGACTTGCCCAGCACTTCGGTATCCAGCAACCCGAAAATTTCCTTGGTTTTCCGGTTGTGCAGGACATACCGCAGGTCGTTGTTGACGTCCTTGGCGAATACCGCGACGGGAAGCAGGTCAATGATGTTCTCCAGCATGCTCGCACGCTGGCGTTCCGACTCCAGCGTCTGTTCCATATCCGGCAACCGGGTTATCCACCAGTACAGCGTGCCGTCCAGCGATGCTTCAGCCTGGCAGACGACAGCTGCCAGGAAGCGCTCTCCGGCGACATTCCTCAGCTGCGCAGTGCCACTCACTTCGCCGTGCTGTTGCAAACGACAGGTGAAATGGTCACGGTCCTGCCTGACGGCCCAGAGATCCAGTTCGCTCACCTCGGGCAGCGCTCCATCCACCAGGCCAAAGCCGGAGCGGCATGCTTTGTTCGCGGCATATATTTCGCCGGATTGAAGGTTTGAAGCCAGCAGCCAGACCGGGCTTTGATCTGAAGTGATATCGCGCAACCTTGCAGCAAATCCGGGCATGTCAGGCCTTGCCCTGAACCTGTTTGACCAGTTCTTGAAGTGCGCTCATTACATCGGGAACGTGTTTGGGAGTCTCAACCGGATCACCGGCTTTGCCGGATGCCTCAAGCCGGGCGGCGGATACTGACAGATCCTGAAACCCCAGCAAATCCGCCGTTCCCCTGATCTTGTGCGCCAGCAAACCCAGGCCTGTCAGGTCGTTCGCCCGCTGCATGTCACTCAACAGGACCTGCCATTCAGCGGCATCCCGCAGCAGGATGCCCGACATTTTCCTGACCAGCCCGGACTGGTGATCGCCCAGCACCTCGTCGATGCCCGGCGCCCAGGGCATTGATTGCGGATCACCCGCTTCACGGTCGCAAGGGGAATCCGGCTCACCGAACTGTTGTTCTATCCAGGCATACAACTCCCTGGCTTTCACCGGCTTGCCGCAGTAGCCGGTCATGCCGGCGTCCAGGCAACGCTGGCGATCCAGCTCGCTGGACAGGGCCGTAACGGCCAGAATGGGGATTTCCGTATTGCAATCCGCCACTTTACCCGAGCGGATCATGCGGGAGACTTCAAAACCATCCATTACCGGCATCAGGCAATCCAGCACCAGCAGGTCGTAGTGCCGGCTTTTCAGGGCGTCCAGCAGTTCCAGCCCACTCCGTACACATTCGACCTCGTGCCCGGCGAACTCAAGCATGCCCTGAATGACCTGAAGATTGACCTCATTGTCATCGACGGCGATGATTTTCAGGGCTTTGGTACCAGTCACCCCAGGTCTCCGATATCGTGGAAGCACTGTGCCGGCTTCCTGTTCCTGATGTTAGTCCCAACCAATATTCCTTAACAGGCACGAATACAGCCTCTAATAATAGTGACGGCCCGGACCTGTCAAATATGACAGTGGTCTCTGTAAACGCCTGTAATCGACAATAATGCCATCGCAATAGACCCTTCGAACCGTTCGCCAGTCGTGATGCTCAGGATGAGCGCGCCATTCAGGATGAGATATTCGCCATGACCAGAACCAGGGCATTGGAAGCATTGATCACCAGCTACCAGGATTTCGATATCGGAATCCTGCGCAAGAATTTCGACAATGCCAAATCCGATCACCTGGTGAAGCGACCCGTTGAACGATACTCCTATGCGCTGGTGCGTGCATCACTGAATGTATTTGCGCAGCAGAACTTTGCCGACCATCTCAATACCCTGGCGTTTGACCGGGACAGTTTCCATGACAATGTCAGGGCTTACGTACCACAGGTCTGGCACTATTATCTCGAAGAGGCGCAGGATTCCCTCGGCACCGCCCTCATCCGGCAACTCAATCCGCTGGAGTTCCGGGATTGGCAACCCGGTGGCCGCACCCGGTTCGGCGCCTGGCACCGCATGAATTTCCACGAGTTCCAGGTGGATGTCCTGATACAGATATCCAACGAAAGAGCCCGACTGGGCTCATTCGTGGGACTGTGCTATCTCGAGAATGACCAGAACCGGGATTACCCGATGCCCGACAATCAACTCGAAAGCTGCCACCACCTGGGTTCCATGCACCTGCAAACCGTAGCGGAGGAAATCCTCGATTCCCTGGGAATTGCGCCTGAATCGGCCATTGCGGCGATCAAGCAATCCAGCCGGGCGCATGGCGGCATGTTACTGGCCGGATGATTCTTCCAGGCAGCGGAAAATGCTGCTCTGCAGTTCGGTAAAGCGGAAGGGTTTGCTCAAGTAATCGTCCATGCCCGCCTCCAGGCAGGCCTGCCGGTCGCTCTCCATGGCGCGCGCCGTGAGCGCCAGGATCGGCACTCGAGGCCTGTCCATTTCCAGCTCCCTGGCGCGAATCTGCCGGGTGGCCTCGAAACCATCCATTACCGGCATCTGGCAGTCCATCAGCACGAGGGCATATTGCCGGCTGAAAACCGAATCCACCGCGGCCTGGCCGTTGTCCACCATGTCCACCTCAAGCCCCATCATCGTCAGCATTTCGAAACAGACCCGGCGATTGATCTCCGCATCATCGACCAGCAGAATCCGCATGCTGTCCTGGCCGTCCGCGACTGCTGTGAATGAAGCCTGCTGCACCTCCACGGATTCCATTACTTCTCCTATGGTCACCTGCAACAGAGCCTCATGCAGCCTGGACTGCTGCAGGGGCATGACCAGGTAAACACCGGCGGAATCCTCGGAAGCCGCAGGGTCAAATTCTTCCGGCAAAGTCATCTGGATCAGCTTTGGATTCCCCAGGGTGGGGTCACTGCCGATGGCCTGCGCAACACGGATTCCCTGCGCAGTCTGCAGGTTTACATCCGCAATCACCACATCAAAGGGGCGACGGGTGATGGCCGCGGACCTGAGCGACTTGATGGCGGATTCCCCGTTGGTCGATTTGTAAACTTGCGCGATGCCCCATTTGCGGCAGTAATCCGTGATCTTGTGGATAGTGGAACCCGCTTCATCAACCACCAGGATTCGCAAATTCACCGGCAAGGGATACAGGGATTGATCAGAGCCGCCAAAAACCTTGCCGAGAGACACAACAAACCAGAACCTTGAGCCTTTTGCCGGCACACTGTCAGCGCCGATCTCGCCACCCATCAGTTCAACCAGCTGGCGGGAAATGGTCAGCCCGAGGCCAGTGCCTCCATAACGGCGCGTGGTGGAACCATCGGCCTGGGTGAACGCCTCAAACAGGAACTGAAGTTTTTCCGGCTGAATGCCGATGCCGGTATCGGATACATCAAACTGGACTTCAACCCGGTCGCTGTGGTTTTCCTTCAGGCTGACCTGCAATTGCACACTGCCTTCATTGGTGAATTTCACGGCGTTGTTCAGAAGATTAAGCAGCACCTGGCGCAAACGGACCGGATCTGCCAGGACATGCCTTGGCACATCAGGACTCACGGTGCAGCCCAGTTCCAGACCGCGCACCTGCGCCTGGCTATGTTGCAGGGATACCGTTCGCTCCACCAGTTGATGCAGGTCCACCGGGATGTTTTCCAGGCTGAGCTGGCCTGCTTCAATTTTCGAGAAGTCGAGGATGTCGTTGATGATGGTGAGTAGCGATTTGGCGGCTTCCTGCGCGGTGGTCACGTACGACTGGTGCTTTTCCTCCAGCGTTGAGCCCTGCAGGAGATCGAGCATGCCCAGGACACCGTTCATCGGTGTGCGGATTTCATGGCTCATGTTGGCCAGGAACTCGGTCTTGGCGCGGGCCGCCTGCTCCGCCCGTTCCTTGGCCAGGAGCAGTTCTGACTCGACTTTCTTGCGCACGGAAATATCCCGCACCACCGCGGAGAACCTTGGAGCTTCATTGGGCGGGGCCACATACTGCAGGATGATTTCCACCGGCACCAGCGATCCGTCCTTATGCTGATGCACGGTCTGGAATTGGAGAGTGCGCTCCTCTCCGTCCAGCAGCGGCTGGATTTTCCGGCGGAAACTCTCTTCGGTAAATTCCGGCTTGATATCAACCGGCGTCATGGCTTGCAGTTCGGCGCCGGAATAGCCCACCGACTGGCGGGCTGCCTGGTTGGTGTAAAAAAACCTGAGGTTGCCGGGCGAAAACATGAAGATCGCGTCCTCGGTCAGGTCCAGTGTGGTTTTCAGCTGGTTGATTTCATGGCTCACCTTCCGGTCGGTGATGTCGCGCACAATACCGCTGAACAGCCGCCGGCCACCTATGTTCATTTCGCTGACGGCCAGGTCCAGGGGAAAATGGCTGCCGTCTTTCCGCTGGCCTTCGACCTCCCGGCCGATGCCGATGATTCTTCTTTCCCCGGTCTCCAGGTAGCGGCGCATATAGCCGTCATGGTGAACCGAGTAGTTCCGGGGCATCAGGATGTTCACATTGCTCCCGATCAGCTCCTTTTCCTCGTACCCGAACAGCTTGTATACCGCCTGGTTGACCGATTGGATGATCCCGCTTTCATCGATCACGACAAAACCGTCCACCGCTGTATCCATCAGGGTTTGATGGCGGATATCGCTGTCGTGCAGGCGGTCGAGCAGCCGGTTGAGGGGCAAATAGATAAAAAATATGCCCAACGCGCAAATCGCGAGGAGAGCGGCCGGAAGAATCAGTTTCAGGGGAACGCTTGCGCCGGAAAACTGGCCGGAGCGAAGATTCACGACCAGGTCGGCAATCACCAGCACAACCACAACCGCCCCTGCGAAGATCAATCGTCGGGATATCGAATCATGTTGTGCCCTGATTGTCATTGCTCAGCCAACAATCAACTCCGTGAAGCGTGGCCTGACCCCAAGCCGGGGCGATCAAGAAAACCCTGAGTGATTCAGAGCCTACATGTACGGATTATAGCTGTCATGATTTTCATGTCGAATGGTTTCCCGGTAGCGGGTTCTGAATGGGCGCTGCATGTTCTGGTGGAGAACCGCGGCCACCTAAAACGGCGCCCTGGCTACTTCCCTGGCCGGAGCTTTGGCGGGCTCGGCAGCCGGCTTGCGGCCATTGTCAAAAAAAGCCCGTGACGGCGGATTCGGGCGCCAGCTGTTGCAGCGGTCCACCAGGTCATGCCATCCGCTCCAATTGGCGGTTCCTGCAGGTGACTCGGTAAGTTCCCGGTACTGGGCTGCCAGCGCCCGCATGCGGACGCCCGTCTGTTGGCTGAGATCCGGCTCTCCTGAAGCCTGCTCGGCCAGCTGCAGGTATGCCTTGCTGGTTTTGGTCCAGTAGTCCCGATTCAGCGTGGCGCGAACCCCAGCGCCGGAATCGCCCAGGCCGTCGCCGATCCAGGTGTGGATTCCCGCCAGTGCGCTGCACTCAATCAATTCGTCCTTGTAGGCGCCCAGGTGCAGGTCGCCGACGATGCGGGACTTGTAGGTGACAGAGACTTCGGAATTGCCGGTAGACTTGAATGCCTCGACCGTACCACTCACCGACGCGAGCAGCAGAACCGAGACCAGGACAAAACGGTGAGATCCCTTGGCGCAACTGCTATGAGGCTGGAATGACATGGTTACCCCCTTGCGGTAATTCCATTTACCCGCCGCCATGATAATTCAAAATGGTTGCCGGGCAAAGCTGCGTTCCGGATGCCGTGGCGCCGCAGGGCGTTTTCATCTCCGTGCATTCCCGCCGCGAATCAGGGGACAATCACAGCAGCGGGCCTTGCATGCCTGTGATTTCGCAAGTCACAACAGCCGCATTCCGAGCACACTTTGCAAGTCGGCCAATGCCATGGCAAGGAAGCGGTTTGGATTATCTTCATCGAGTTCTAAGCAGGTGAATCCAGATCATTGTTCACGACAAGAGGGATTGTCAATCGCATGAATTGCCGTCCCGGTTCGGCACAATCATTAACCAGGGGCTTGGGAAATGGGTTTGCTTCATGCGGTTAAAGCCAGCAAACTTGACGAGCCAGCCCGCGCGACACAAAGTTGAAGAACTGTTCACCACGACCACAGGAATGCAAGCTTGACCATAAGTGGAGGAATTCCAGGCGCTGCAGATGCTCCAGCAATCCAGGGATACGCATTTGGTGAAGATGCGATTCGAAGACTTCAACGGTGGTGGGTGAGATCCAACGCATCACCCGGCCCAAAGGGGGCCAGTCCAATCCGACTTTCCAGCTGGATTCCGGCTACTTCGAACGGCAGTTAGAGGTCCATGGCAGGCCATTCCATCAGCGGCCCGGGCAAGGGAAGTTCTGGAGGCTTCAACCTGAAGGCCGGTAAGGATGAATTTGGCACGGAAGGATTTGACTTTGAAAGGAGCAGAAATAATGCGTTTGATCCGGATTTGCACAATGGCGGCAATCGCTGTGTACGCCTGCCCGCTCGCGGCACAGGCCGACAACATCGCCCTGGTGAACTGCAGCCTGTTTGATGGCGCTCGGCCCGAGGTTCGGGAAAATGTCACGCTGCTGGTGAATGGCCGGTTGATTGAGAGCATCAGCGACAGCAGCAGCGCTGTGCCGGCCGGCTATGCCACCATCGATTGCGAAGGCAACACCCTCGCTCCGGGCATGATCGATGTGCACACGCACCTGGAAAACCTGGACCAGGCGCGCCGGGCGCTGGAATCGGGCGTCACCACCATCCGCTCAGCCAGCGTCCCGGCCTTTGAAGACGTGGGTTTGCGCGAACTGGTCAACAGCGGGCAGTTGCCTGGGCCCGATGTGCTGGCCGCTGGTGTTTACGTCACTCCCGATCTTGAAGACAGCATCCTGGCCGACCCGCGCCTGGCGCCGCTGTTCGGTGGCGTGCAAAGTGACGATGAATTGCGCCTGTTGGTGCAGGTGAACGCCGATCGTGGCGTGGATGTGATCAAGACCCGCGGCACCGAACGCGCCGGCCGATCCGATACCGATCCGCGGCAGCAGGTGTACAACCGCCACCAGCTGGAAGTGATTATTGATGAAGCCGGCAAGCACGACCTGCCGGTGATGGTGCATGCCCATGGCGATGAAGGCGCGCTGGCTGCCGTACAGGCGGGCGCCCGCAGTATCGAGCACGGCACTTACCTTTCCACCGACACGCTCAAGCTGATGAAGGAAAAAGGCACGTGGTTCGTGCCGACCTACATCACCATGCTGGAAATGCGCGAAGAGGAATACGACCATATCCAGCGGCTGCGTGGCTCGCACATGGTGGCCCGCCTGGAGCAGGCCATACGCGAGGCACACGCATTGGGCGTGCGTTTCGCCACCGGCGCGGACAACTACTACGACAACATGTCGATCAACCGCATTTCACTGGAAGTGATGTACCTGAGCCGATTTGGTTTGAGCAACTTTGAAGCCCTGCAGGCCGCCACCACGAGTTCCGCCGAACTGCTGCGGCTGCAGGACAAAACCGGCCGCATCGCCGAAGGCCTCGAAGCCGACCTGATCCTGTTACCGGCCAATCCGCTGGAGGACATCATGGCCCTGCAGGACATCCTGCTGGTGATCAGCAATGGCCGAGTGGCGCTGCAGCGGATTCCGTTCGCCAGGCCCTGATCGTTACGGTGACTTTCCGCGGGCAGATGCAGCATTCCCATCGGTAATTGCGCCTGGATGGCGCGGATTCATTTTTCTGTTTGAGTGGCGGGCTGACCGCTCATGCCGGCTCAAGGCTGATGTGACATGTTCTGCCTCTGGCCGGCCGGGGTTCTGGCGGGCCGGAAGCTTCGCACAAACGCCACCAGGCCGGACAGCGAAATGACTGCAAGCGCAAATGCCGCAAACACCGCGATTGCGCGGTAGAACACACCGCCAACCCTTACCGCATGCAGCGGGAACATCCAGTTTGCCACCCGGTCACCGCGATTGGCCCGGCTTGCGTCTTCAACCGCCAGCACCGCTGCGGACAGCCCGTTCACAAATACTGCCGAACGACCATTGGGGTGCGGTTCGCCCGGCTGGCGAAAGCGGAAATAGTGAACGGCGCTGGACGGCTTTGGCGGCGACCAGGACATCAGGGCGCCTTTCGGCAAGGCATCCTGGGCTGCCTGCAGCACGCCCGCCGATGGTGATGGAATCTCAGCTGTCGCCCGCACAACGGGCTTGACCGCGGCGCCGGCACCCGGGCTCAACACCGCGTTCAGCAAGGCTCGGGTGGCATCTCCAAACACCACGCCTGCTCCGGTCAGCCCGAACAGCACCAGCAACACGGCGGCAATCGCGCCGATATCCCGATGGAAGCGCACCAGCGCCGGTCGGCCCAGATTCCTGGGCCGCAGTGAACTCCAGCGAAACTGACGCCTCACTGCCCACCAGAGATACAGCCCGCTGAATGCAAACAGGCCCAGCAGGATGCCCAGCACGCCAACAAACACCTTGCCAGCCTGGCCCATGAGCATGTGATAGTGAATCTCGAACAGGATGCCGGTCAGTGACTGGTGCCAGCGCGATTCGGCAATCACATCTAGCGTCGTCGGCGACACCAGGGCTTCCCGGCCATCCAGGAAGACACGGTAGGCCGGTACTCCCTCAACCGGCATGCGCACCATTCGCAACTGGTCGCCATAGCGCGCACGAATGCTTCGCAATGCGTCCGCGTGTTCGGCGATACCCAGCTGCGGCAACGGCTGGTTGAGCTCAGGATACTGCCAGCGCTGCAGCTCATCCTTGTAGATCAGGGCGCCGCCTGTCACGGCCAGCAGCAGCATGAAAACCGCAGCGGCTGCACCGGTATAGCGATGCAGCAACCGCAGCCATTTCATCAGCACTTCAGAACCGGAAGTTGGCTTTGAATGCCAGGGTTCGACCACGGCCGGCATTGTAGCGATCGGCCCGGGTGTTACCCGCCTGGCTGTAGTAGGTCAGGTACTGTTCATCAAACAGGTTGGTAATACCCAGCGACAATGCGGTGGTGGGGTGCACCTGCCAGTTCGCGAGAACATCCACAGTGGTATAGCCATCGAATTCCGCTGTCACGGCGCCGGTCCTGTTGTAGAACTTGCGGTCGAAATACTCGAACGCCTGCACCCGGAACGCCCAATCGGCCCAGGGAGTGATGTCAATATACAGGTTGGCACGATCCGACCCTACATCCTGGGCACTCAGGTCAGAGTCCACCGAACCGTTGTCGTCCGAGTCATATTTGCCATCCAGCAACGCAACCCCGAGTCCGATGCTGAGCCAGTCCGTGGCTACCAGTTTACCGCTGAACTCCCAACCATCGATAACCGTCTCTTCGCGATTCACGGTAAAGATGCCATCGGCATCGGGCACCAGCCGCACGCCGAAATCGCTGGATGATTCGAACCACGCCACGCTCAGGCTGCCCCAGTCTGCCGTCCATTCACCACCGAACTCCAGGTTCTCGGTAATCAATGGCGCCAGGTCCAGGAACGAATCCACATCAGTGCCGAACTGGGTTACCCCACGCAACACGCGGCCGACGTCCGGCATTGAAAAGCCTTCCGAATAGGTTCCGTAGAAACTGAGCGGTTCCATCGGCCGCAAAACCGCGCCGAGGTTCCACAGGGTTTCATCGAAGTCGGGACTGCCTCCGGAAACCTGGACTCGCTGCAGATCGGAACGGTTGCCCGCCAGGGTTTCATAATCACCGACGTCGAGCTTGGCGCTTTCATAGCGTGCGCCGCCGGTGATTTGCAGCCAGTCGGTGGCATCCCAGTCCAGTTGCACGAATGGCGCGGAGTTCTTGAACTCGGTTTCCGGCACCCAGTCACGGCCGGAGAAAATCAGGCTCTGTGAGGTCTTGTCCCGCAGGAAATCGATACCCAGGATCACCGAGAGATCAGATCCCAGCAACTGGTTATAGGCCTGGGTAAAACGCAGGCCGGTCTTTTCCGAATTGTTCTGGGATTGGTCGAAAAAGGTTCCGACCGGGGCGATCAGGGGGTCCTGGAAAACGGCAAAGGAACCACCGCCGAAGTTGCTGGAAAAATCCTGCCGGTACAGCTGCGCCGAGAACCGGCCACCCAGCAGTGCCAGGTGGGCGTAGTTCAGCGTAACCGTGGTGACATCATTCTCGGCCGGTTCCCCGGGTGTTTGTCCCGGAACCGAAGTGCTGGGCGTTTTGGTGGCGCGATTGCCCGGAACCGAGATGAAATTGTTCTGCATGGCCAGGTTGAAGTTGTTCACCATCAACTGCACACGCTGGTTTTCCGTCGGCTCCCAACCGATCTTGCCAAAGAAATTCCAGGTTTCGGAATCAGCAATATCCCCCTGGGTTTCATCGATTCCAACCGGATTGCTGTTGCCGTCAAAATACAGGCCACGCTCTTCATACGTTGCGGACGCGGTAACATCCCAGTTGCCGATGCGCTGCCCGATGATGTAATTGGCGCGCCAGCCGAAACTGTCGGAATGGAAATCGTCATCGGTGTTGAAGCCCACTTCCGCGCGCTGCTCCAGTTCACCGCTCTGGGGTGGCCTCAGGGTGATGTAATTGATGATGCCGCCGGTGGCGCCGAGACCCTGGATCGCGTTGGCGCCATAGATGACCTCGACTTCCTCGACCACAGCCATATCGATGGTGAAGCCCGCGCGGTTGCCGTCACGCAGCGGGTTGGTTTGAGGTACGCCGTCAATCATGAAGAGTGGTTGGCGGCCACGGAAGGTCTCACCCAGCCCGGTCAGCTTTTGCCGGGAAGCGGAAAAACTCGGCAGCAGGTTGGCCAGCAGGTCGGCCGGGTTCACCGAAAGCGTGTTCTGTATCTGCACTTCTTCGGCGGGCACGAAAGTCACCTTGTTGGAAATGGCTTTTTCGCTGCGCGTCGAACGGGTGGCGCTGACGATGATTTCTTCCAATGTGTTTTCCGCCTCAGTGGATTCGTCCGCGCTCTCCTCCGCAGCTGGTTGTGCCAAAGCCGTACCCAGCCCCAATGAGAGACAGGTCGCCAGTAGCGTTTTACCCCCCAGTTTCAGTTTTTGATGCGCGAACATACTGTGCTCCTCTTCAACGGTATATATTTCAGTTATCCAGGGAAGCTCTTGCTTCTGCGGAGCTTCCTTGAAAGTGGCCAGCGGCAAAGCCTGGATGGCTGCATGGTGGCTGGTGCGCCTCCTGCCTTTTCACGACAGTGAATACTGCTTGAACCTGGTGTTTTCATAAGGACGTTTGGCGATCCACATATGGCCCGCCGTGGTGTCCATGACGATGGTGGCTACCGTCGAGGACGTCTTGCCGCCTGGACCCTGAACCGGTGAACGACAAACCGCCCTGGGCGCTCCATAGCGATCGGCAAATGCACGCTTGAAATCATCAACACCCAACTTGCCCAGGTTCTGCTGCAGGTGCATGCGCACCCGGCGGTCGCGGTACAGCGAATCCGCATTCGTTTCCAGGCCCAGGTCATGGACTTTGGCCCGCGCCGCGGCTGATGTGAAGTGATTGGCGTGAACCAGCAGGCCCTGCTCGGGTTGGGCCCAGAACACTTCCCGCGGCGTGGTCTCGAGATTGACGCTCTCTCCATCACGCTGGCTGAGCATGATGTTGTTGGAGAAAGAACGCGGGGCATCATAGACCACCCGAATGGCCTCTCCCAGGCTCTGCGACATCAATATCCTGCGCCGAATCATCGGCACGGGAACGCCTTCCAGACCGTAATCATTGTCGGTCTGCAGGAAATTGCCGGTAATGGCAATGCCCGCGCTGTTCATTCCGCAGCGCGCGAGGATGCCGGCCTCGACAAAAATGAGCATGGCAGGACCGGTGGCGGGCCTTGCCCTCAGCACGATGGACGAATCCGCGCACTCGTCGCGCCAATCCCAGTTCTGCCCGTGCAGGAAGTGTCCGTCCGCGGTAGCCTCCGGCATCGCCAGTGCCGCTGTGCAACCATCGACGTCGGTTTCAGCAGCCTGTGGGGCCGCCGGCTTCTGGCCATAAAGCAGTTCGGTGCGGGCATTGATCGCCACCAGGTCTTCGACCTGCAGCTCCGCGCCTTCGGCCATGGCTTCGAGCTCCACCAGGAAATCCGGGTTGTAGCGCTCGATCTGCGGTTTGTATTCGCGCGACTTGCGTCGTGCTGTTTCCCAGGAAACACCCTTCTTTCCATAGGCGTTCTGGTAAATGGCGATACTGCGGTGAATATACTCGCCGGCCAACCGGCCATAGGCCCGGCCCATCTCGGCGGGAGAGCCTTCCACGTCAAATAACGGGAATTCCCCAGCCGCTGCGTTCACTTCGCTATCCTTTGTACTGGTTTCAGACATGGAGAAAACAAGTCCTCTTTGGCAACGCGGCTCCTGCTGGATCCAGCGTTCGGATTATCATTTTTAAGATTGAGTATAATACTTTGTAACCCAAGTGTATCTTGAATTGCAATAGTACATTTGAATTTTGATGCAAATTGCACCCTACGGAGTAGGCTGTCCACCCCGGCTGGGGTTATCATCCAATCCTCAGGTGGCCTTGCCGAATCCAGCCTATGAAACAATCCAGCAAATTCCACACCCAGCTTGCGAACCAGTTGCTTGAGTACATCGTGTCCGCTGAACTCGAACCGGGAAGCCATCTGCCCGAACCCGAATTATGCGACCGCTTTCACGTTTCCCGGACACCGATTCGCGGCGCATTGAAAATACTCGGCGAACAGGGTTACGTGGAACATGTACCCCGGCGCGGCTATTTCACTTCGAAAAACGGCTTCAAACCGCCATCCAGCGAATTTCCTGAATCTGAGGAAGATAGCCTGTACCTGGAAATCGCCGAGGACCGCATCAACCAGCGGCTGCCGGCGCAGAATTCCGAAGCCGACCTGTTGCGGCGCTATCCTGTTCCCCGAGGCCTGCTGGTTCGTGTCCTGCAGCGCCTGCTGCGCGAAGGCCTGGCCGAAAAGCGGCCAGGCCGGGGCTGGATGTTCACGCCCGTGCTGGATTCCAGGCAGATGCACGATGAAAGCTATCGTTTTCGCCTGGCCATTGAACCTCTCGCCCTGCTGGAGGAAACCTTTGAGCTGGACGAAGAGGAAGCGGCCAAATGCGCCGCCAAGCACGAGCGGATACTCAACGGACAACTGGACCAGATCACCCCGATAGAACTGTTCGAGATGAATGCTGAATTCCATGAACTGCTGGCGGCCAGTTCCGGCAACCGGTTTTTCCTCCAGGCCATACAACAGCAGAACCGGTTGCGACGTTTCGTCAATTACCACTGGACATACGGTCCGCAGAGGGTGCTGGAAACCTGCCGCGAACACATGGAAGTCCTGAAAGCCATCCGCAATGGCGACATGCGATGGGCTTCATCCTTGCTGCGGCGGCATCTGGAAGTTTCCAGCAGTGTCAGCCCCTACCCTGACTCCGCGGACCAGGCGGACAGCGACATCCAGGGCTCTCCCGAGCGTGTGATATCGCTGAAGAACTGACGTGTTTGACCCGGGCACAGGATCTGCGCGGGTTGTCAGCAGGCTGGCCGTAGTCGCAGGCGATTGTACCGCCTTGCTTGACATAAAGTTTTATAGATGTTGATAATACATTTGAAGCCGGATCCCGATGTGAAAGCCACTTCGCAAGCAAATGTATCAACAAAACGATGAGAACTTCTTGAAGGTGCAATTCCGTCAGGCAAGGGCGTTTCCGGCCGGCACCCTGATTGCGATGATCCTGCTGTTGTTGCCCTGGGCAATGACAATTGCCGGCGAACCACAGCCGCGAAGCGGTGAGCTGATCACTGTCGCGATCAATACGGATATCCGCGGCACCAATCCGGGCGTGAATCGCGATGCCAACACGGATTCGGTGATGCACCACATGGTCGAATCCCTGGTGGGTTATGCGGAAGACCTCACCATCAAGCCGGTGGTTGCGGAGTCTTTTGAGGTGACGGACGGGGGTAAAACCTATGTTTTCCGCCTTCGCCGAGGCATCCGGTTCCACAATGGTGAACCGGTTACCTCGGAGTGGGTGAAGTGGAGCTGGTTGCGTTACCTCAACCCGGCAACCCAGTGGAAGTGCACCAACTGGTTCATTGAAAGCGAAGACGATGATTCGGGCAAATCCAGCGTCATAACCGCGATTGACACTCCCGACCCGTCCACCGTCATATTCAGGCTTGCTGAACCCAGCACCCTGTTCCTCGACCGGATGGCGAATGTGCAGTGTATTTCCGCCATCCTGCATGGCGACTCACTCGATGCGGCCGGGAACTGGCTGCAACCCGTGGGCACTGGGCCTTACCGGCTGGGCATTTGGAAACACAGTGAGTACATCGAACTCGAACGGTTTGAAGGCTATGTCCCGCGGGCCGGAAGTTTCGATGGACTTGCCGGCCGCAAGGATACCTTCGCGAAACGCGTGCGGTTTGTCATATCACCCGACGCTGCTTCAACCCGCTCGGCACTGCTGGCCCGCCAGCTGGATGTTTTCCACAACATCCCGTTGAGCGGGATCGAGGATTACCGCGATGCCGAAGGCATCGAGGTTGACCAGTCACCCACGCTGGGCTGGTCCGTCCTGTTGATGCAGACCCGCGACCCGCTTTTGCAGGATGTGCGGATCCGGCGCGCCATCGCCCACGCGATAGATCGCGACCTGGTGGCCAAATTCAACACTTACGGATATGCGAGCGTGAACTCGTCATCCGTACCGGTGGGCATGGCCGCGCACACGCCATTGCACGACCGGTGGCACGAACCGGATGTGGAGAAAGCCAGGGCGCTGCTGAAGGAAGCCGGTTACCACGGCCAACCCATCCGCATCCAGACCAACCGCAAATACCAGAACATGTACGCCAACGCGGTGGTCATCCAGGCCATGCTGCATGCTGCCGGAATGAACGCCCACATCGATGTCATGGACTGGGCCAGCCAGCTGTCCAATTATTTCGCCGGCAAGTTCCAGCTTTCGGCTTTCAGCTATTCCGCCCTGGCCAACCCGACGTTGCGCTATTACAAGCTCATCGGATCGAAGGATGTGCGCGCGGTGTACCAGTGGGAAGATCCCCGGGCTGTCAGCCTGCTGGAACAGGCCATCACCACCTTCGACGAAGGTGAAAGGCAGGAAATTTTCGACCAGCTGCATCTGCTCATGGTCGACGATGTGCCGATCATCGGCCTGTATAACGCCCACACCGCCACCGCCACGCTGGACAGCATCAAAGGCTATCGCCCAACTCCACTGAGCCTGACGCGCCTGTGGGGCGTATGGAAATCCGACTGGCCGGTGAGCCCATGAACACCCCTGGTCCGGATCCAGGCCAACCCGCGACGCCGGAAATCGTATACCCATGCTGAAATACATAATCCGCCGTTTGCTGATGACCATTCCCACCTTCCTGATCGTGGCGCTGGTGGTGTTCACGCTGATTCGAATGGTTCCCGGTGATCCGGCTGCGGTGATGGTCGGCGACCTGGACGACCCGACCATTCTCGGGCAGGTGCGGGAGGACCTCGGCCTGAACGAACCCTTGCCCGCCCAGTTCGCCATCTGGTTGGGCAATGTGCTGCGGGGAGAGCTGGGCCAGTCGCTGATGACCGGGGAGGAGGTCAGCAAGGCCATGCTGAACCGTTTCCAGGTAACCGCCCAGATTGTTTGCTTTTCCATCGTCCTTGCCCTTTTGATTGCCATTCCCGTCGGCTTGCTGGCCGCCTGGCGGCAAAACCGCACCAGTGACATCGTCACCATGTTCCTGGTCATCCTGGCGGTATCGGTACCCAGTTTCTGGATCGGTATTCTGCTGATCCTGTTGTTCGGCGTGGAACTGGGCTGGTTGCCGACCATCGGCTACGTTTCCATCGGCGAGAATTTCGCCGAAGGCATCAAGTACCTCATCCTGCCGGTGGCAGCGCTGCTGTTGGGCGAAATGGCGTCGCTGGCCCGCATGATGCGGTCCAGCACCATCGAGGTACTGCGCCTGGAATACATCACGCACGCCCGCGCCAAGGGCCTTTCCGAGTCGGCTGTTCTCTGGCGACATGCCATGCCCAATGCATTTGCGCCGGTGCTGACAGTGCTTGGGCTGATGCTGGGCAGCCTGCTGGGTGGCGCGGTAGTCATTGAAACCGTGTTCACCCTGCCCGGCCTGGGGCGGTTCCTGGTGGACGGCATTTACGCCCGCGACTACCCGGTGGTACAGGGCACTCTGTTGCTGGTGGCCGGAATTTATGTGCTGACCAACCTGGTGGTCGACCTGCTTTACCCCATATTCGATCCACGGGTGCGGTTGTGACCTGGCTTGGCGCCCAGCTTCGGTGGATGGCCAGCCGGCCGAATGGCCTGATCGGCCTGTCCCTGCTGTCAGTGATCCTGCTGGCCGCACTGATCGGTTCTGTGATCACGCCCTATGACCCGTTGATGTTGAGCTATGAAGACCGGTTGGTGGCGCCGGGCTCCGACCACTGGCTGGGAACCGACCAGTTCGGCCGGGACATGTTCAGCCGCCTGGTTGCCGCGGCAGGCACCAGCCTGGTGGTCAGCCTGCTGACCGTGACGCTGGCTCTTTCGGGCGGAACGCTCATCGGCGCCGTCAGCGGTTACCTGGGCGGATGGACTGACCGCATTGCCATGACTGTCAACGATGCCCTGATGGCTTTTCCCGGCATCCTGCTGGCGCTCGGGATCATGGCGGCGATCGGGCCTCAAAGGTATGGCGTAGTGGTGGCACTGGGGCTGGCCTATATGCCCAACGTGGTTCGCATCGTGCGGGGGGTGGTGCTTTCGGTACGGGAAAAGGAATTCGTGGAAGCCTCCCGGGCTCTCGGCAATACCGAGTGGTACACCGTGCTGTCGCACGTGGTGCCCGGCTGCACTTCGGCCCTGACGGTCATCGGCACGTCGATTTTCGGTGGCGCACTGCTGTCCGAAAGCGCACTGAGTTTTCTCGGCCTGGGTGTTCCACCTCCCGCTCCCACCTGGGGCGGCTTGTTGGCGGACGCCACCTTGTACATGGATTCCGCCCCGTGGCTCAGCATCTTTCCGGGCCTGGCCATTTCGCTCACCTTGCTGGCAGTCAACCTGTTCGGTGACGCCCTGCGTGACCGTTTTGACCCGAGGATGAATCGACTGTGACCGGGCCGTCCCAAGCTGTTGATGTGCTGGCAATCGATGAGCTGTCGATTGCATTTGGCCGGGGCCCGGCGGCCAACGTGGTGGTGGATCACGCCTCCCTGCATCTGCGACCGGGTGAAATCCATGGACTGGTGGGAGAGTCCGGTTCCGGTAAAACCATGATGGCGCGCTCCATTCTCGGACTGTTGCCGCCGGGCGCGGCCATTACCGGCGGCTCAATCCGGTTCAAGGGCCGCGAAATTCGCGACCTGGCGGGCCCGGAAATGCGCCGCCTGCGGGGCGGCGGGATCGGCATGGTGTTCCAGGAGCCCATGATGTCCCTGAACCCGGCCCTGAAGATCGGCCAGCAACTGGCCGAGGCCTTGCGCCTGCACACCTCGCTGGATTCCGCGGGCATTCGAAAGCGCAGCATCGAAATGCTGCAGCGGGTGCGGATGCCCGACCCGGCAGCCTGCCTGGACCGCTATCCCCACGAATTTTCGGGCGGCATGCGGCAACGCATCATGCTGGCTTCAGTGCTGATGGTGAGGCCCGCGCTGCTGCTGGCTGACGAACCCACTACGGCGCTGGATGTACTGATCCAGAAAGAGGTGTTGGAGATCATGCTGGAGGTGGTACGGGACCTGGATACCGCTGTCCTTCTCATCACGCATGACCTGGGGCTGGTGGCCAAGTATGCGCAGCGGATGACGGTGCTGCGCCATGGAGTGGTCGTCGAGAGTGGTTCTGTTGCGAACATCCTGGAGCAACCCCAACAACCCTACACACAGGACCTGCTGGCGGCATTGCCGCACCGGCCCGAAGGCCAGCAGCCGGTTCAACGACCGGATGACATCGCTCCCATGGTCGAGGTGCGCGATCTGGAAGTCACTTTCGCCAAATCGTCCCTGTTGCCGTGGATAAGGGCCAACCCGGTGCGCGCGGTGGCCGGCGTAAGCCTGGACATTTTCCCCAACGAGACCCTGGCGGTGGTAGGCGAATCCGGCTCGGGAAAAACCACGCTGGGGAGAGCCATTCTCAAGCTGGTGGACAAAACGGCCGGCAGCATAAAGGTTGATGGCCGAGAACTGGACAGCCTTTCCAGGGATGAAGTCCGGCGAATGCGCCGAAACCTGCAGATCATTTTCCAGGATCCCTACTCTTCGCTGGATCCGCGCAAGCGCATCGGCCAGATCGTCGGTGAAGGCCTGCGGCTGATGCCGGAACTTTCGCGACCCGAAAGGGAGGAAAGAGTCAATGACATTCTCGCTGCGGTAGGCATCGACCCGGGCTGGCGCGAGCGTTACCCGCATGAACTGTCGGGCGGGCAGAGACAGCGCATCGGCATAGCGAGGGCCATCATCACCCATCCGCGGCTGGTGGTTGCTGATGAAGCCGTGTCAGCCCTGGACCTGACCGTGCAGGCGCAGGTGCTGGATCTGCTCAAGGACCTGCAGTCCCGTTTTGACTTCAGCTACCTCTTCATTGCCCACGACCTGGGCGTGGTGGAGCAGATCGCCGACCGAATCATCGTCATGTATCGGGGAAAAATCGTCGAAATCGGCAGCAATGCCGACATTTTTGGCCGGCCCAGGCATCCCTACACCTGCTCGCTGCTCAACGCCGTGCCGGAATTGTCCGGCAGCCGATCACAGGGTTATCGCCTGGTCCAGAATGATTACCACGCACCGCCGCCTCCTGACGGACTGGCCCATGATCGCCGCTACCTGGGCAACGCCGGTGAATCCTCCCGCCTGGTTGAAATCTCGCCAGGGCATCTGGCTGCATTCTCGGGCGCCCGGTAAGTGGACCCGCAATACCGGGGCTGGGAGTCCGGGTGTAGCGGCCGCGATCATGCGGCTCTGGTGGAGCGGTCATAGCGGCATGGCACCGCGCAGGTAACAAGCCAGGAAAAACCCCGGCCAGCGCGATGACTGGCCGGGGTTGCGACAGCGCAGGGGGTGTTCCTCAACCAGTCAAAATACCTTGCTGGTAGTCCCTGATGGCCTGTTCGATTTCCTCGCGGGTATTCATCACGAACGGGCCATACTGCACTACCGGTTCACCCAGCGGTTTGCCGGCTATCAGCACCAGCCGCAGGTTTTCACCCTCGGCCGTGATGCTGACGCTTGACCCGTCGCCGAGGATACCGGCAGCCTGCCGCGGTAGCACCTCGCCGCCAATCCGGGCCTGGCCTTCGTAGGCGTACACAAAGGCATTGTGGCCTGCAGGCACGTCCAGTTGCTGCGTGGCGCCCGCCGGCAGCGTGAGATCCAGGAACAGCGGATCGGTGGACATGGAACCCGGCACCGGGTTGATGGGCCCGGCATGGGATCTGCCGTTCACCACCAGCTGGCCGGCAACCAGCTTGATCGAGCCACCGTTATCCAGCGGTACCACCGGCAGCGCATCCGCCGGAATATCCCGGTAGGAGGCAGGCTGCATCTTTTCCCGCGCGGGCAGGTTGATCCACAGCTGGAAACCGCGCATCCGGCCGCTTTCCTGCTGGGGCATTTCGGAGTGGATCACGCCGCGACCGGCGGCCATCCACTGCACGCCCCCGCTCTTCAGCTCGCCCACGTTGCCCAGGTGATCTTCATGGCGCATATGTCCATCGATCATGTAGGTCACCGTTTCGAATCCGCGATGCGGGTGCGGCGGAAAGCCGGCGATGTAGTCGTCCGGATTCTCGGTGCCGAACTCGTCCAGCATCAGGAAAGGGTCCAGCCTGACGTTCTGGCCGGAACCAATGCTGCGGCGCAGCTTAACACCGGCGCCATCCGAGGTCGCCATACCGGGAATCACCCGTGACAGTGTTCGACTCTGGTTAACTGCATTCATGAGGCTACTCCGGTCACTTGCGGCCAAAACGGTGGTCCAGGCTGATCCGGCCAGCGCCGTGCGCAACCAGGAACAGGAAACCACCGGCCATGGCCAGGTTCTTCATGAACAGGATCTGCTGCATCTGGTCTGCTCCGCCATGGAACAGGATGCCGGACAATATGCTGAACCCGGCCAGGGCCAGCGCCGCATAGCGGGTGAAGAGGCCCAAAACGATCAGTATGCCGCCGCCCAGTTCGGTGAGGATCACCAGGGGCAGGAGTACGCCCGGGACGCCCATGGATTCCATATAGCCCTGCGTGGCGGCAAAGCCACCGATCTTGGACCAGCCGGAAGTGATAAAAATAAGCGCGATCAGGAACCGGCCGATCAAATCGGACCAGGGTGCGGATTTTTCAAACAATGCGTTCATGTCAACTCTCCTTGGTTTATGTGTAATGAATCGCGAACCAGGCGGCTTCAGGCTGCCAGCCGTTCAATGCAGGCACTGGCCTGGTCCAGCGATGCTTCCCGGGGCTGTTCTCCCAGGTTCAATCCTTCGGCATAAATGAATTCGATGTTGCGGATGCCGATGAAATTCAGGAAATGCGTCATGTAGGCCGTCTGGGTGTCGCGCGGCGAACCCCGGTATTGGCCTCCCCTGGCCGCAAACAGGTACACGGGACGATCCTGCAATAACCCCACGGGGCCATTTTCAGTGTAGCGAAAAGTCCGGCCGGCTCGTGCGACATGGTCGATCCACGCTTTGAGCGCCGAGGGAATGCCGAAGTTGTACATCGGCAGGCCCATGACGATCGCATCAGCCTGCTCCAGCTCTTCGATCAGGGCGTCGGATTCAGCCACCCAGGCCTTTTGCTGCTCATTCCTGGCGTTCTCGTCAGCCAGGAAAGCCTGGAAACGCTCCGCGGTCAGGTGCGGCACGGGTTCAACAGCCAGGTCACGAGTGAACACCCGCCCTTCGGGATTGGCTCGTTGCCACTTGCTGACAAACTGGTTGGCCAGCTTTGAGGATTGGCCGTTTTCACCAAACAGGCTGGAATTGATCTGTAACAGCGTTTTCATTGCCTGGTTTTTCATTTGAGGGCTCCTTGCAGGTTTGCTGCGAATGGGGCCATACTACAGATCATTTTTTGTGATTAATAACGGATATTTTCTTACCTAATTATCGAATAAATTGATATGTTGAACCCCCGTATCTCCCTGGAACAATGGCGTGCGCTGGTGGCGGTGGTGGAGTACGGCGGTTATGCCCAGGCCGCTGAAGAGGTGCACAAAACCCAGTCCTCGGTGAGTTATGCCGTGCAGAAAATCGAGCAACTTCTGGATGTGAAGCTGTTTGAGCGGCAAGGCCGACGCGCCATCCTCACGCCCGCGGGCGAAGCCCTGTACCGGCGCGCCCGCACCCTGCTGGAGCGGGCCGATGCGCTGGAACGCAGCGCCGCTGAACTCGGCGCTGACTGGGACCCGGAACTGCGCATCGCGGTCGATATCGTTTTTCCAACCTGGGCGTTGCTGCAATCACTCAACCGGTTCAGTGGTGAACGGCCGCTTACGCGCGTGCAGCTGTATGAAACCGTCCTGGGCGGCACCGATGAGGCGTTGTATGAACGGGCTGTGGACCTGGCCATTTCCACGGCCATTCCGCAGGGCTTCAGCGGCGACCCATTGGTGCGGCTGCGCTTCATTGCGGCGGCTCATCCGGATCATCCGCTGCATCAACTGGGCCACCTGATCACGCTTGATGACCTCAGCGAGCAGCGCCACCTGGTGATCCGCGACAACGCCCAGAAATACACGCGCGACAGCGGCGGCTGGTTTGGCGCCGGGCAGCGCTGGACGGTGTCGCACAAAGCCACGCAAATCGCGGCCGCCTGCGCCGGCATGGGTTTTGCGTGGTTTCCCGAACACGCCATCGCCAATGAACTGCGGGCCGGTACACTCAATCCACTGCCACTGCGGGAAGGCAGTGAACGGTTTGGCCAGCTTTACCTGATTTTCGCTGACGCCGACTTTCCCGGAAGCAGCGCAAGGCGCATGGCGGAGATATTGCGCGAAGATGTGGCGCGGTTGTGTACTGAACGCGAAGCAGCCGGTTGAAGTCCGGCGGCGCGAATTACTGAAACACTATCCGGGGAAATCCGCCAGCCGGCCGGCAGCGAGTAGCGGCAGCACCTGGTAGCTAAGGTCGGTGCCGGCGAATTCGCGGCTGGCATCGGCGAGGAATTCTTCCAGGCTGGCGCGCGGCAAGCCCACCTGGAACTGCAACTGGCGCTGCCTTCCGCTCACCCGCTCGGCCGGGCTCAGGGCATCGTGCAGCAGACCATGGCCACTGGCCGCCAGGGTGGTGAACCGCAGGTTTTCGGGCCGCCCCAGCAACCAGTCGACGACCACTTCCTCAAGGCCGGGCGTGCCGGTAATGATGACCAGCACCTGTTGCTCCGCAGTGTTCATGAACCCGCCTCCTCAATGCCAAAGCGCCGATAGAGAATCGGCAGTATGAACAGCGTCAGGGCGGTGGCGGAAATCAGCCCGCCGATCACCACGATGGCCAGCGGGCGCTGGATTTCCGATCCGGGCCCGGTGGCGAACAGCAGCGGCACCAGGCCAAAGGCGGCAATGCTGGCGGTCATCATGACCGGCCGCAGGCGCCGCTTCGCGCCTTCAACCACCAGTTCCTCCAGAGCCATGCCCC
The DNA here is from genome assembly GCA_964470455.1 of uncultured Wenzhouxiangellaceae bacterium. Classification (GTDB taxonomy): domain Bacteria; phylum Pseudomonadota; class Gammaproteobacteria; order Xanthomonadales; family SZUA-36; genus JAWXBM01. The sequence goes on along the minus strand of CAYYCX010000013.1, from coordinate 30,353 downwards.
GCTCATGCAGCTGGTTGAAGTAGGTCACCATCACCACGCCGTTCAGTACCGCAATACCCAGCAGAGCGATGAATCCCACCGACGCGGGAACGGACAGGTATTCGCCGGTCAGCAGCAATGCAAACACGCCGCCTATCAGCGCAAACGGGATATTGGTGAGCACCAGCAAAGCCTGGCGCACCGAGCGGAAGGTGGAGAACAGCAACAGGAAGATCAGGCCGATGGCGATCGGCACCACGATGCCGAGGCGCGCGGCGGCACGCTGTTGGTTCTCAAATTGGCCACCCCATTCCACAAAGTAACCGGGCGGCAAGTCAACCTGGTCTGCCACCACTTGCCGTGCTTCATCGACAAAACCCACCAGGTCACGGCCGCTGACATTGCTGCGCACCACGGTGAAGCGCTGGCCGCGTTCACGGCTCACGGCCACCACACCCTCGGTGCGCTCGATTTTCGCCAGGCTGCCCAGCGGCACGCGCTGCCCGTCCTCGAGCACGATGGGCAAGGCAGCCAGTGAACTCGCGCTGCTGCCATCCGCATCGGCGCGCAGCAGCAGCGGTGTGCGCATGGCGCCTTCCTGCACGATACCCAAAGGCAGGCCTTCCAGTTGCGTGCGCATTACGCGTTGCAGGCTTTCCACGTCCAGGCCCAACCGCCCCGCTGCCAGCTGGTCGATGCGCAGCTGCAGGTACTGCACGCCCTCGTTCTGGCTGGTGAATACATCCTCGCTGCCGGGCACCGTGGCGAGCACCGCGGCGATGCGTTCAGCCTGCTGGTTCAGCACGGCCAGGTCGGGCCCGAACAGTTTTACCGCAACGTCACCACGCACGCCGGTGAGCATCTCCGATACGCGCATTTCAATCGGCTGGGTAAAGCCATAGGCGATGCCCGGAAACTTCTCCAGCTCCACGCGAATGGCTTCCATCAGTTCTTCCTTGCTGTCCATGCGCCATTCGTCGCGCGGTTTGAGTACCATGAAAACATCGGTTTCGTTCAAGCCCATCGGGTCCATGCCGATTTCGTCCGAGCCTACGCGCGCGACGATGCGGGTCACTTCGGGCACGGCTTCGAGAATCGCCCGCTGCACGCGCAAGTCGAAGTCGACCGACTTGTCCAGCGTAATGGACGGCAATTTCTCCAGCTGCACGATGATGTCGCCCTCATCCATGGTGGGCATGAAACTCTTGCCCACGAACAGCCAGGCAATGCCCGCCGCAGCCAGCATCGCCAGCGCGGTGAGCACCGTGGTACGGCTGTGCTGCAGGCAGTACCGCAGCGCCGGCAAATACAGCGATTGCAGCTTGCGCGGCAGCCAGGGTTCCTCATGCGCCACCTGTTTCAGCAGGAAGGAAGCCAGCACGGGAATCACCGTCAGCGACAGCAGCAGCGAACCGGCCAGTGCAAACACGATGGTCAGTGCCACCGGCGTGAACAGCTTGCCTTCCAGGCCCTGCAGGGTGAGCAGCGGCAGGAATACGATGATGATGATCAGGATGCCGGATGCCACCGGCACGGAAACCTCGCGCACGGCGCGGTAAATGATGTGCAGGCGCGGCAGGCGCTTGTCCTTCTGCCAGGCCGCAATGTGGGTGGTGATGTTCTCCACCACCACGACAGCCGCATCCACCAGCATGCCAATCGCAATGGCCAGGCCGCCCAGGCTCATCAGGTTGGCTGAAAGACCGGACTGCTGCATCAGGATGAAGGTGATCAGCGCCGCCAGCGGCAATACCAGCGCCACCGTCAGAGCCGCGCGCAGGTTGCCCAGGAACAGCACCAACAGCACGATCACCAGCACGCTGGCCTCGGCCAGTGCAATCGCCACCGTGCTGATGGCCCGCTGCACCAGGTGCCCGCGGTCGTAGAACACGTTGATTTCAACGCCATCGGGCAGCGCGCTGGCGATATCCTGCAACTTGGTGTGCACCCCTTCCACCACCTGCCGGGCATTGGCGCCGCGCAAGCCCAGCACCAGGCCCTGCACCGCTTCACTCTCGCCATCCTGGCTGACGGCGCCATAGCGGGTGATGGCACCCAGCCTCACTTCGGCCACATCGGCCACCCGCACCGGCACGTTGTCGCGTTCGGCAATCACAATCGCGCGCAGGTCATCCAGGGTCCGGATGCGCCCCTCGGAGCGCACCAGCAGGGTTTCCTCACCCTCATTCAAACGGCCGGCGCCGTCATTGCGGTTGTTGGCCTGCAACGCGGCTTCAAGCTGCAGCACGTCGATACCCCGCGCAGCCAGCCGCAGCGGATCGGGAACCACCTCAAAACTGCGCACCTGGCCACCCAGCGAATTTACGTCGGCCACGCCGGGCACGGTGCGGAGCGCCGGGCGGATCACCCAGTCGAGCAACTGGCGGCGTTCCATCAGGCTTTGCGGCCCGTCCACGGTGAACATGAACATCTCGCCCAACGGCGTGGTGAGCGGGGCCATCCCGCCCTCGATGCCAGCCGGCAATTCGTCCCACACGCCACCCAGGCGTTCCGCCACCTGTTGCCGCGCCCAGTAAATATCGGTGCCTTCGGCGAAATCCACGGTGATGTCGGTCAGCGCGTACTTGGCCACCGAGCGCAGCATCACCTGTTGCGGAATACCCAGCAGTTCCAGTTCCAGCGGCGCGGTGATGCGGGTCTCCACTTCCTCGGGCGTCATGCCCGGAGCCTTGACGATGATTTTCACCTGGGTGGGTGAGACATCCGGAAACGCGTCGATGGGCAGCTCACGGAAGGCGAAATAGCCACCGCCCGCCAGCAAGGCCGCCAGCAGCAGCAACAGCATGCGCTGGCTGAGCGCAAAGCCGATGAGCTGGCCCATCAGGGATTGTCCTCGTCGCTCTCGGCTGACAGCGCTTTCAGCGCCACCACGCCGGCGATGGCCACCCGGGCGCTTGCATCCAGGCTGGCTGCAATGTGTGCGGTGCCGGCCTCGCTGCTGAGCAATTCCACCGGCTGGCGCCGGAACCCGTCCGCGGTGCGCAGGAACACGAAGGGCTGCTGGCCATCATGCACCACGGCTGCCAAAGGCACGGTCCAGTAAAGGCCGGCGTCCTGTTCCTGCCCTTCCGCCTCCTCGACCAGGCGAACTGAAAGGAACTGGCCCGGCTGCAGGCGGCCATCGGGTTCGACCACTTCCGCCCGAACGCTCACCGTCTGGCTGTGCTCATCCCTCGACTGGCCAACCGACAGAACAGTGGCACTTGTTTCGGCGCTGCTGCCGGCCAGGCTGCGGTTTTCTTCCACCACGCCCATGCCGGGCCGCACCCTGTGCGCCAGCTCGCCCGCTACCTGAATCTCCAGCCACAGCCGCGACAGGTCGGCGATGCGGTAGATCGGCGCCATCGCTTCCAGGCGCTCGCCGCTCATGGTCATCAACTCAACCACACTGCCGGAAAAAGGGGCGTGAATTTCCAGCACATCCTGCAGCCGCCGTTGCTCGGCCAACTGCTGCAGCTGCGCCGCGTTCATGCCACTCAGTTCCAGCAATTGGCGCAACTCCGCCTGCCGGGACTGGGCCGTGCTGGCCTGCATTTCCGTTTCCTGCAACCGGCGCCGGGAAATGATGCCCTCATCAAACAATTGCTGGTCACGCTGCAGTTGCGCCGCCTGCAGGACCGCTTCGCTGCGTGCCTGCAGGTATTCACGCTGCGCCGTGACAAAGCCCGGGCTGCGGATTTCCGCCAGCAGCTGCCCTCGTTCCACCCGGTCGCCGACCGCCGCATGCAGGCGCAGCACCACTCCGGGCTCAACGCTGCTGACGGCGAACTGCCCGGCCGGCGGCACCACCACCCGGGCTGTGGCCGCAACATCCGACTTGCGGTCGCCCGGCTGCGGCGCGCCCAGCAGGATGCCCAGTTCGGCCACCTGCTCGTCGCTGATGCGGATGTCGGCGGCCTGCGCGGACAGGCAGGAGAGCATCAATGCAGCAGCCAATGAACGAAGGACGGAAATCATGGCAGTACTCCTACAGCCTGGTTGTACAACGCCGTCTGGCGTTTGAGGTCGATTTGCAGCCGGGTAAGGCTGCGCCGCGCGGACAGCGCTATTTCCTGCAACCTGAGCAGGTCGATGAGATCCAGTTCACCTGTCTCGTAGGCGATGAGCCCCATTCGCTGCTGTTCCTCAGCCAGCTCCATCCGCTCCATCGCTTCGGCCAGGTTCTGGTTTGCCACTTCCAGCCCATGCGCGGCCTCGTGCAAGGCCAGATTCAACGCGCGCTGCTGTTGTTGCAGAGCCGCCTGCGCCGCGGCAACCGCGCGCGCCGCTTCGGCCACTTCCACGTTGCGGTGTGATGAACCGCCGAACGGCACCTGCATGGTGATGCCGATGCTGTCGTCGTATTCCTGTGCCAGTGGCGCCCGTTCGCGCCGCGGGCCCACCAGCAGGTGCGGGCTGCTGCTGAAGGTTTCGCTCACCACTGCCTGCCTGGCTTCAGCGCGCGCAACTTCGGCCCGCATCATCTCGAGCACCGGGTGTTGTTCCGGCACTTCATGCAACTCGCTGAGGATCTCGGCCTGGAATGCGGGACGCCGCTCCTGCGCGGAAACGCTGCGGTATTCGCGCTCGGCATCGAGTAATGAGGCTCGCGCCTCGATCAGCATGGCGCGGGTCTCAAGCAACGCTGATTGGGCCATCAGCACATCCCGCCGCGCCACTTCGCCGAGTTCATGGCTTCGCTCCACCGTGGCGGCTATGCGTTCAGCCGTGTCCACCGCCAGCGACACCAGCTCAAAGTCGTTGACGGCCAGCGCGATATTCCACAGCACGCGGCGCATTTCACCGGCGACCTGCCAGCGCATCGCACGCCCGTGCGCTTCGCTTTCCGACTGGAAGGCATTGCCAAGGGACTGGGTGGCATCGCGCGCACCCCACCCCCACATTGGCAGGGACACACCGGCCTCGTATTCAGCCAGGCCAAGGTCGTCCTGGAACCGGTCGGTCTGGTAGCGCAGGGAGACCGAAGGCCGGTCTGACAGCCAGCTTTGTCCGCGCCGGCTCCAAGCGTCTGCCTGGGCGCGGTGGGCCATGAGCTCAAGGGTGGCCGGCCAGGCTTCCAGGGCCGCATCCACGGCGCCGGCCAGGTCCAGACTTTCATCCTCGGGCAGGGGAGCATGTCCATGCTCGTCACGATGGCCGTTGGGGTGGTCGTTAGGGTGGCCATCCGGCCCGGCATCGGATTCGAGCGTGACCGGGTCTTCGCCATGCGTCGGCGGGTCGGAACGGACGGCCAGCGGTGCACCCGCGACAGCCAGGCTGAGCAAGGCTGCGGTAGCCGAATAGCGGGTGATTCTGAACATGCTCAAACCCTGGTAACTGCCCAAAACTTTAGCTTGGGGGCTTTTGGCAGGTGTTACAATTTGTCGCATGACGGTAATTCCACCCCGCAGCCCGCAAAAACCCTTCATATGTCAAATGACTTAAAGCAAAAACGCAGCACCATCGTATCCCTGGTGCTGTTCATGTCGATTACCATACTGATTGCCTCGGACCTGACTTTCGACTACGCCGAGGGTGCCAGCGTGGCCCACCTGGTGGTGGAAACCGCGCTGTTCGTCGTGGCGCTTACCGGCTCGGTGATCCTGTGGTGGCAACTGCGCCAGACACGCAACGACCTGGCCGACGCCAAGGACGAAGCCGACCAGTGGCGGCGCGAAAGCCGTGACCTGTTACGCGGCCTTGCGGTGGCCATTGAACACCAGTTTGAACGCTGGCAGCTCACCAAAGCCGAAGCAGAAGTCGGCCTGTTGATGCTGAAGGGCCTCAGCCACAAGGAAATCGCCCAGGTGCGCGATACCAGTGAACGCACCATCCGCGAACAGGCGCGGGCGGTATACCGCAAATCCGGATTGTCGGGCCGTTCGGCCCTGTCGGCCTATTTCCTGGAAGACCTGCTGCTGCCACATCCAGAAAAGCCAACCGAAAAGTCGGTCGAAAAACCAGGCGAAAACCCTGGCGAAAACCCTGGCGAAAAGCCCACCGAAGTGCCGGGCGAAAATAATGAATCAACAACCGGCAGGCAGCGACAGCGGTGAAAAAATTGATTATTCCGGCTGGCCTGCAGCTCTGAGCAATTGCTCCAGTTTGTCTCGCAACTCCGCCAACTCGGTTTCTAGCGCTTCAACGCGGGCTTCAAGCTCGCTGTTGCTGGTTGCCGCTGAGCTGGACGTGCTGCGGAACTCGAGCTTGCTCAGGTCCGGTTCACCGCTCAGCAGGTGCACATAGCGGGTTTCTTTCTGGCCCGGCATGCGCGGCAGCTGCATGGCCAGCGGTGGTTCGTGTTCAGCCAGGCGGCCCAGTACGTGTGCCACGTCGTCAAGGTCGTCGAATTCATGCAGGCGTTGGGAGTTGGCCTTGATTTCAGCCAGGGTCTGCGGCCCTCGCAGCATCAGCACGCACATCACCGCCAGGCCCTTGCTTTGCAGTCCCAGTATTTTACCGGCCTGGTGTTCATACTTGGCCACGCGCGCGCCCCAGGCTTCCTTCACAAACCCCAGCGCCTCCAGCTCGCGCACCGTGTGCCCTACTTCGCCTTCGCTGTAATTCACCACGGGGTGCCGGGCAGTTTTCTGGTTGCAGGCCAGGCGCAGTGAGTTGATGGTCAGTGGATACTGGTCGGGCGTGGTTTCGGCTTTTTCCAGCAGGCAGCCCAGTACACGCACCTGGATGGCGCTGAGGGTTCCAAAATCGACTGTGGCTGAACTCACGCGGGTCTCCTTGTTGCGCTGTTTCCTCTACACTCTAAACTGGTTTCCATTGTCCTTACAGATGTGTTCATGAAATTCCCGACTCTGATCGTGCTCAGCGGCGTACCGCGCAGCGGCAAGACCCTGCTCTCGCAGTTCCTCAGCGAGAATCATGGGTTCATTCATGTCAGCGCGGATGCCCTGCGTAAAGAATACGGCATGTCGTTCGGCCAGGCCGATGACCGCGAGCGCTACGTCAACCACGTGGTCCATTACAGGGCGCTGGAAGCCCTGATGATGAAAAAAGACGTGGTGATCGACTCCACCGCCATGTTCGCGCAGCAGCGGCAGCTTTTTTTTGACCTGGCGGTGTACGCCCAGCGCCAGCTGTTGCCGATCGACGCCAACCGCGTCCTGGTCTCGCTGGATGTCGACCCTGCCGTCTGGGAAGAACGCCAAAAGGCGGCCGGGAGAGACATCAGCCACCGGGAATTCTTTTTCGGCAAATTCGAGCCGGTCAGCCCCAGGGAGCAATCGGTGCTCGATGCGCACCTGCGGTTTGACAGCAACACTGTGGAAGACATGGAACGCATCAAGTCCGAACTGTCCGGCCTGTTGCAAACCCGGTTCTGACCAACGACATCAAACCGGGCAACGCACTCTGGCAGGACGGTTCTCCTGTCGTGGCGTCAAAACTTGTCCGGCGGCTGTCCAGCGATTAACATTTTATCCATGAAGCGCTGGCGCAAACACGTCACCTGCCTGTTGATGGTGACTTTTCCGGTGTCACTCTGGGCGGCTGCGGCCGCGCCGCGGGATTGCAGCTCGCACCAGCCGGTCGAACAGGTTGAAGCTGCCAACAGCGGGCATGCCCATCACGGAGCCCCGACGGGCTTGGACGACAGCACGGACGTCCCTGCAGGGCCGGGCCTGGAACCAGATGCCCAAAGCCCGGCCTCCAACAGCCCCTGCTGCGACACCTGCCTTTCCGCCTGCGTGGCGAGCGGCCTTTCCGCGCTAAGCCTGCAGGGGGCGGTGCTCGAGCCTGTCATTCCTGCCATGCACTTCAAGCTGGACCGCGCCACGCATTTCCTGCTCGGCCCCAGCTATCCCTCGCTGTACCGACCTCCTATCGCACAGATCTGACCCGCGTTTGCGGCCAGGCCGGCTTTGAACGGTCTGGCCAATCCGTAATTTTCTGCGCCCCAGCTTTGCTGGATTTTCGCGCGTGAAAAATTGCTCTCGTTGCTTCGATAGCCGAAGCCTTTGGATTTGTGAAGAAACGCCATGAACACTTTTTGCAGGATTCTTCCGCTGGCCATGCTGTTACTGGCCGGCTGTACCGCCATCCCCGATGACCTCGGACGCAGCGATGTAGATGCCCTGGCCGAACAACGTGGCCGCTATTCCGTTGCCGCGGATTCGGAACAGGCGCGCACGGACCTCATTGCCGGGCTCACCAGCACGCCTCTGGGCACTGAAGACGCGGTGCGCATCACATTGCTTAACAATGCCGGGCTGCAAGCCAGCTATGCCCGGCTCGGATTTGCCGCAGCTGATGTTTATGAAGCCGGCAGGATACGCAACCCGGTGTTTTCCGCTTCGGTGCTTAACCCGGATGCCGCCGGGGAGATGAACCAGATCACCCTGGGCCTGGCGGCCTCATTTACCGACCTGCTGACACTGCCCGCGCGCAAGAGCCTGTCGACTGCAGCTTTTGCGGCCATGCAGGCTTCCGTTGGCGCCGAAATCATGCATACCGCTGCTGATGCCGAAGCGGCCTGGCACGGCTATGCCGGCGCGCAACAGGTTGAAGCCCTGCGGCGGCAGATCGCGCTGGCGGCCCAACTGTCCGCGCAGCTGGCCGGGCGCTATTTCGAGGCGGGCAACATCAACGCCCGCGAGCTGGCGCTGGAACGTGCCGCGGCTTCCGAAGCACGCATTGCTCACCTGGATGCCGCTGCCGCAACCCATGCGGCACGCACCGAACTGGCCCTCCTGATGGGCCTGTCCAGCAGCGATGGCTGGACCGTACCCGGTCAGCTGAACCTGCCGCTGCCGCGAGAAGATGAGCTGGAAGACTTGCTTGCGCTGGCAGAAAATTCACGCCTCGACCTGGCTGCAGCGCGAGCCGAAGCCGAGCTGTTGGCCGACCAGCTCGGCGTGGTCAATTGGACCCGCTGGCTCGGCGAGTTTGAGGCGGGCGTTGAACATGAGCGTGAAACCGACGGTGCACGGCTTACCGGCCCGACACTGGCCTGGGAAATTCCCATCTTCACCCAGAACCGCGACCAGCAACTACGTGCCGAGGCGGAACTGAAGATGGCGATTGCGGAAGTTGCCGGCACACTCAATGCGGTGGACAACGAAGTCCGGCTGGCCCATGCACAAGTGCTGAACACCCGCGAACGCATCGCCGAATTCCGCGAAGTATTGATTCCGCAGCGCATCGAAACCGTGGCTCGCGCCCAGGAGGAACTCAACTTCATGCTGATCGGCGCCTTTGAGCTGCTGGCCATCAAGCAGGAAGAGTACCGCGCTTACCAGGAATACCTCGAAGCGGTGCGCGACTACTGGCAGGCGCGCGCACAACTGGCCATGGCCGTGGGACGCACCCTGCCCAGCAGCCGGGACGCAGACTTCCAGCCCATTGAGACCCATACGCTGCTGCAGCCCGGCGCAGCCGAGAATCACCCGGGCCACTCCGGGCATGGTTCCGGGGAAATGGATCACTCAGGCATGGACCATTCTGAGGTGAACCATTCTGTCAGGGAGCACAGCACAGGCGATGAAGATGGAAAGGACCAAAGTGAAATGGACCATTCAAAGATGAACCACGATATGAACAGCGGCGACCACAGCCAGCACCACCAGGGAGAATCACCATGACTTCACGACGCGAATTCCTCGGCTATACCAGCGCCAGCGCCATGCTGATCGCTGCCGGGCCGGTGCAGGCGCAAAACAGTTCATTCTCCCAACCGGACAGCGCGTCTGCGCCGCGTGCGCCCGCAAACACAGGCACCACGACGTTCACACCGACGCGCACGCTGAATGGCTGGACGCTGCCGTATACGATGGTGGATGGCGTCAAGGTATTCCACCTGGTGGCCGAGGAAGTGGAGCACGAGTTCGCTCCGGGCAGCCGCGCGAAGTGCTGGGGCTACAACGGCAGCACGCCCGGCCCCACCATCGAAGCCGTGGAAGGTGACCGGGTGCGCATTTACGTCACCAACCGCCTGGGCGAACATACCAGCGTGCACTGGCACGGGCTGATCCTGCCCAGCGGTATGGACGGGGTGTCCGGCCTCAACCAGCCCTCCATCCAGCCGGGTGAAACCTACCTGTACGAGTTCGACCTGGTGCAGCACGGCACCCACATGTACCACCCGCATGCGGACGAAATGGTGCAGCTGGCGGTGGGCATGATGGGCCTTTTCATCATTCACCCCAAAGGCGGTGAGCCACACCGCATCGACCGGGATTACGGCCTGATCCTGCACAACTGGGCGCTGCATCCCGGCACCTACCGGCCGGATCCTTCCATCATGGTGGATTTCGACCTGTGGACCTTCAACAGCAAGGTCTTTCCGGCCATTGACCACATGGTGGCGCAGACCGGTGAGCGGGTGCGCATTCGCGTTGGTAACCTGTCGATGTGGAACCACCCCATTCACCTGCACGGCGTGCAGTTCTGGGTCACCGGGTCAGATGGCGGACGCTGGCCTGAAAGCCAGTGGCGCACTGAGTCGGTTGAGATTGTCGGCGTGGGCCAGACCCGTGACTTCGAGTTCATCGCGGTTCCTGGCGACTGGGCGTTTCATTGCCACATGTCGCACCACACCATGAACGCCATGGGGCATGATATTCCCAATCCTCTCGGCGTGGACCAGAGCGGCGTGGATGCCGAGATCAGGAAACTGCTGCCAGGCTTTCAGGCGATGGGCAAGGACGGCATGGCCGAGCACGCCGAGCACACGGCCATGGGACACATGCAGGGCCCCGCCAACACCTTACCCATGATGATGGGCCAGGGCCCGTATGGAAACCTGGAAATGGGCGGCATGTTCACAGTGCTGAAAGTGCGCAACGACCTGGCGCCCGGCGACTACCGCGACCCGGGCTGGTATCAACCGCCCAAAGGCACGGTAGCCTCACGGGTGAGCAGCGATCCAGATTTCGGCAACCCCCCACGCTACCGCAGCTGAGCCTGATGGAAAGGGGGTCAGAGCCCTTTTCCCTCACTGTGCCGCAGCCGCAAGGCGTTGGTGATCACCGATGCGGAACTCAGGCTCATGGCCAGCGCCGCAATCATGGGTGAAAGCAACCAGCCGGTGAGCGGGTAAAACACGCCCGCCGCGACCGGCACGCCCAGTCCGTTGTACAGCAATGCAAACAGCAGGTTCTGCTTCATGTTCCTGACGGTTGCAATGGACAGTTCACGGGCGGTGGCAATGCCTCGCAGGTCGCCTTTGACCAGGGTCAGGTGGGCGCTGTTCATGGCAACATCGGTTCCCGTTCCCATGGCGATACCCACATTGGCCCTGGCCAGGGCCGGCGCATCGTTGATGCCATCACCCACCATGGCGACCAGCCGACCGTCGTTCTGCAGTTTTTCTACCAGCTTGAGTTTGTCTGCCGGCTTCACTTCGCCATGGAACTCTTCAATACCCAGTTTTTCCGCCACTGAACGCGCAGTGCTGACACCATCGCCGGTCGCCATGATGATCCGCACACCACTCTTTACCAGAGATTGAAGTGCTTCAGGGGTGCTGCTCTTGATGGGGTCGGAAACCGCGATAAGCCCAACCTGCTTGCCATCGGCTGCCAGGTACATCACGCTGGCTCCTTCCTGGCGCAATTCCTCCGCTCGCCCAGTTGAATCTTCGACACTCACGCCCTGCTGTTGCATCAAAGCCGTATTACCCAGCGCCAGCTGTTTGCCATTGACCTTGCCATGAACGCCAATGCCACTGCCTGATTCAAAGTCTTCAACCTTGTCGAGCGGCAGGTCCCTTTCCCGCGCAGCCCGGACGATCGCTTCGGCAAGCGGGTGCTCGCTGCCCTGGTCCAGGCTTGCTGCCAGCCGGAGCAGCTCATCTTCTCCAAGGCCGGAAGTCGGAATCACTTTGGAAAACGAAGGCTTGCCCTCGGTCAGCGTGCCCGTTTTGTCCACGACCAGCGTATCGACCTTGCGCAGTTCCTCAATCGCTGCCGCATCGCGGAACAGGATTCCGTGAGTCGCAGCCCGGCCGGTTGCCACCATGATGGACATGGGCGTCGCCAGGCCAAGCGCACAGGGACAGGCAATGATCAGCACAGCCACCGCATTGATCAGGCCGTATACCCAACCCGGTTCCGGCCCGAACCATCCCCAGGCGAAAAAACTGAGGAGGGCGATACCCACCACAGCTTTGCTTGTAGTCGTGACCACAGCTCCTGCGGCATTGGCTGAAGACACATCAGATCAAGAAGAACTCGAACTCATCATTGAGCAGGTGAGGCTGGGTTGGTTGGCGGCAGATGGAACACCTTTCAGAGAGAATTTCCTGGATTTCGAAGGAGCCAGATATTTTGAGTCGGGCGGGCAGAATGTGGGTTTGTCCGATTTGATCAGCCATCATGTCGAGCCCGAAGCCGGTGCTTTTGAAGAGTTCCAATTGAATTTTTCCAACATCGAAACCCATATTGAAGGCGACTTCGCCTGGGCTATCGTGGACACAGAGATCATGATCATTTTAAAGAGTGATGGTCGGAAAATTCACAACAAAGGGCATGAAACCTTTCTGTTCCGAAGTGTTGACGACCAGTGGAAAGTGATTCACACCCACAGTTCTTCAAGGCCGGTAAAAAACCAGGACCACCACTAAGCCTGCTGACAGGGTGAGCACCGGCCTGGTCAGGATTGTTGATCAAGCCGGTTCCAATGCGGCAGCTGAATGGCTTATTGTTCGAACAAGGCGTCGATAATCGGGCAATCATCAACCGTGTAGCTTCCACCGCTACAGCTAACGGTCATTTGATTCAGGGCGTCCCGCAATCGTTTCAGGTCATCCATCTTCTTTTGCACATGCCGTGCCTGCAACATGGTAATGGCTTTGACTTCACCACAGGTGTGGTTGGGTTCGTCTACCAGTTTCAACAGTTCTCGTACTTGCTCAATTGGAAACCCCAGCTCACGGCTTCGCCGAATAAAACACAAACGCTTGAGGTGACTGTTGGTGTACTGCCGGTGACCGCCTTCGGTCCTGGGAGGATCCGGCATGAGGCCGATGTTTTCGTAGTAACGCACCGATTCGCTGTTGCATCCTGCCTGTGCTGAAAGTTCACCCACAGAAACTCTTTTGTGTTGATCAATCATAAAAATACTTGATTCCGTAGTTACTACAGGTTTTATGATAGCACTGACGTTCCAATTTAGACCAGGATTGAATCTGAAGAAATGGCTCTTATAGTGCGTTCAATCATTCAGTGTCCTCATTGTGGGCACCGCGAAGAAGAACTCATGGCAACTGATAGTTGTTTGTTTTTCTATGATTGCATCGCCTGTCATACGGTGCTCCGGCCCAAACCAGGCGATTGCTGCGTTTTTTGCTCATACGGCACTGTAACCTGTCCACCCGTTCAGAAAGCTCAAGCACAGGGAAGATCATCATGTTGCCCTTGAACCGCAGTAGACAAAGCCTGGGACTTGGTGGGCTCGCCTTGTTTGCGTCCCTGGGCACGCTGCTGTGTTGTGCCTTACCTGTTGTGCTGGTAGCACTGGGCCTGGGTTCGGTTTTTGCCGCCATCACCCTGAATGCCCCGTTCCTGGTAACCCTGGCTGCTCACCATCATTGGATGTTTGCTCTGTCCGCGGTGCTGTTGGTGCTCACGGCCTGGAGGCTGTCGCGCGCAAGCGAGTGTCCCGCTGATCCGGAATTGGCCGCGAGCTGTGCCAAGGCAAAGATGTGGACGCGAAGGGTGCTCTGGCTGGCGGCAGCAAGCTGGCTCATCGGGGCATTTTTCACCTATTTATTGTTGCCACTTCGGCAGTGGCTATTTCCTTAAGGAGGAACGAATCATGTTACGACGACTCGGTGTGACTTTGCTGTTGCTGGCAACCGCGAATGTGTTTGCCGGCGAAATGATTGAAGTGGATGTGCATGGAATGACCTGTGCTTTTTGCGTGGACGCTGTGCAGCGAAACCTGGGCAAACTGCCTGATGTTAAAACGGTCCAGGTAAGCCTGGAGAGCAGCAAGGTACGGATTGAATCGAGTGAAGATCACCTGGATGTGGATCGGGTGAAGCAAACCATTCTGGATTCAGGCTTTACCCCGATGAGTGTCCAGGTCGTTGGTGAAACCCAGGGAAGAGCCAGATAAAGAAACATGGTTATCATCTTTGCAAAATTTCCCAGCCTTTGAGGTCCTGCGAATAGATTGAGTTTCTGGTAATCACGTACCGATTCCACGCCGACATTTGCCGCCCTCGCGAGGTGTCCGATTGTCACTGTTTGGTCAAAGCCTGAAGACATTGCAATAAGCTCTTGACTCTGGAGTAGGATACAGACCTTAGACTATTGTCAGGCAGATGAGCAGGAGCTTGCAGCAATGACTCAGCATGAGCACGGCAAAAACGATCAACACGAGCAGCCGCAGGTTAGTGTCGAGCAGAACGCTCATGATCCCAGCTGTAAAAATCACGGCAAAGACCACAGCCCTGACCAAAGCCATGACAATTCCAACGCAAAAAAATTAACCGATCCGATTTGTGGGATGACCGTCAACCAAGATTCTGAGCATCACGTGGAACACGATGGACAGCACCACTATTTCTGCAGTGCTGGCTGTAAAGCCAAGTTTGTGGCCAACCCCGAAAAATACCTGCAGCCTGGCAGCTCCGATCAGCCACAGCAGCCCGCACCGAAAGGAGCTATGTACACCTGCCCCATGCATCCTGAAATTCGCCAGGACCATCCAGGCACCTGTCCCAAATGCGGCATGGCTCTGGAGCCTGAGATGCCCAGCCTGGATGAAGAAGAAAATTCGGAGCTGATCGACTTTACACGCCGTTTCTGGTGGACCCTGCCCTTTACAGTAGTGATTGTCGTGCTGGCCATGTTTGGGCATAGCCTGGGCTGGCTGGATATGGCAACCCAAAGTTGGGTTGAGCTGGTGTTGTCCTTTCCGATTGTGCTTTGGGCTGGTGCACCGTTTTTCGTACGTGGTTGGCAGTCGCTAATCAATCGCAGCCCAAATATGTGGACCCTGATCGGCCTGGGAACCGGGGCAGCTTTTGTCTATAGCGTGGTTGCAACTCTTGCGCCCGAATTGTTTCCAGATTCGTTCAAGTCCATGGGGCGAGTGGGTGTGTACTTCGAGGCAGCAGCCGTGATCATTTCACTGACTCTGCTCGGACAAATGCTTGAGCTGAGAGCAAGGTCAAAGACTTCCGAAGCGATCAAGTCATTGTTACGTCTGGCACCCAAAACGGCCAGAAGAATCAACGATGATGGCAGTGAAGAAGACATCGACTTGAGTCATGTGCATGTCGGTGATTTGTTACGAGTACGTCCTGGCGAGAAAGTGCCGGTCGATGGCGTGGTTGTTGAAGGCAACAGTGCAGTCGACGAATCCATGATCACTGGCGAACCCATGCCGGTTAGTAAGCAAGTGGACGACAAAGTAATAGGGGCAACGCTCAATACGTCTGGAACCCTGGTGGTTCGTTCGGAACGAGTGGGCTCCAGCACCGTTTTGGCGCAAATTGTTGAGATGGTTGCCCAGGCCCAGCGCTCAAAAGCCCCAATGCAAAGCATGGCGGATTTCGTTGCGGGCTATTTTGTGGTTGTGGTGGTTGGTATCGCCATTTTGAGCTTCCTGGTCTGGGGCTTTTTCGGTCCGGAACCAGGTTGGGTGTATGGCCTCATCAACGCGGTAGCGGTGCTGATCATTGCCTGTCCTTGTGCGCTGGGCCTGGCCACGCCCATGTCCATCATGGTTGCAACCGGCCGGGCAGCTACCAGCGGTATCTTGTTCCGTGATGCAGCAGCCATCGAAAATCTGCGCAAGGTCGATACCCTGGTCGTCGATAAAACCGGTACTCTGACTGAAGGGCGGCCAGAGTTTTCAAAGGTCATTTCCTTAGCGAACCTGGATGAGAATGAGGTGCTTCAGCTGGCTGCCAGTCTGGACCAGGGCAGTGAACATCCTCTGGCTGATGCCATCGTTCGGGCAGCCCGCGAGCGCGACCTGGCGCTGGACAAAGCAGAGAATTTTGAATCAGGTTCGGGTATTGGCGTACGCGGCCTGGTCAAGGGCCAGCAACTGGCATTGGGTAATACAGCGCTGATGAATCAGCTGGATGTTTCCCTGGGTGACTCCGACGCAGAGGCTGAAAAACTGCGTGCAACGGGCGCCAGCGTGATGTACCTGGCGGTCGAAGGTCATTTGGTCGGACTACTGGCCGTTGCTGATCCCATCAAGACCAGTACCCAGGAAGCACTGCAATCACTTCGAGACAGCAAAGTGCGGATCATCATGGCTACGGGTGATGGGTTCACTACGGCACAATGGGTTGCGGAACAATTGGGCATTGATGAAGTTCATGGCGAAGTGAAGCCGGACGAAAAGCTTGAACTAGTAACCAGGCTGCAACAGGAAGGGCATATCGTGGCCATGGTAGGCGACGGAATCAATGATGCGCCTGCGCTGGCTAAAGCCGATATTGGAATTGCCATGGGAACCGGTACCGATGTGGCCATGAACAGCGCTCAACTGACCCTGGTTAAGGGAGATCTGAGGGGTATTGCAACTGCCCGGAAACTGTCAGAGGCTACCGTCAGGAATATGAAACAGAATCTGTTGTTCGCCATGCTTTACAACGCTTTAGGCGTGCCCGTTGCCGCGGGTGTTCTGTACCCGTTAACCGGGTGGTTGCTTTCACCCTTGATCGCGGCTCTGGCTATGAGCCTGAGCTCGGCGTCAGTTATTACCAACGCCTTGCGTTTACGCGGAAAAACAAACTAGGAGCCTGTCAACACTGTCTGAATCGTCAGTGTTGAGCATCACTTAGCATCAATCAAGGCGCCCTGGAAACAACTGCTGAACACGGTTGTTGGCTGCTCGCAACAATCATTTCTCCATCCAATGCTGTGAGTTCAGGTGAAGAACGCCCGGCTTGACCTGTGTGCTGCTTACACGTTCTAGACTGATTGTTCTTGGTCAATAGTGGGTGGACGCCATGGACTTATTGAGCCTGACTTTGAAGGTCAAGAATTGCGTTTTCTCTTTCAGAAGACACTCTCCGCGTTGCAACGAGCCGCTGTTGTCAGCCTTTGCTTACTGTCATTGCAATCAATTGATAGAAACGCTGGTAGTTAGTCCTTTAAGGGGCCGAACTCCAGTGATATTGAGGAGCAATTGAGTTGAAACCAAAATGTAAATTGACGTTTTTAGGAGCTACTGGCACGGTCACAGGGTCGAAATACCTGCTCGAAGCCAATGGTCTGCGCATTTTGGTGGATTGTGGGCTGTTCCAAGGTCACCGCGACTTGAAAGAACGCAACTGGCTCCCATTACCGTTTGATGCGAACAAGCTTGATGCAGTATTTCTGACTCATGCGCATATGGACCACAGTGGCTATATTCCGGTTTTGCATTACAAAGGATTTGCCGGGCCCATTTACTGCACGTCCGGCACTATTGCGTTGGCCAACATTCTTTTGCCCGACTCAGGCTACCTGCAAGAGGAGGACGCCAATTATGCCAATAAGAAGCGATATTCAAGACATCGACCTGCCGAGCCGCTTTATACACAAGCGGAAGCCAAAGCGAGTCTTGGTTTACTTAGTGAAACAGGTTTCAATCAAGCAGTTCATCTGGCAGATGGAGTCGATGTCACTTTTCACCCTGCGGGCCATATTTTGGGGTCCGCCTGGATTGTGTTTACGATCAATAGACTGCGCATCACTTTCAGCGGTGATCTTGGCCGGCCGGTAGATCCTGTGATGTTGCCACCGGCAAAATTGCAACCGACAGACTATCTCATTATTGAATCGACCTATGGTAACCGGCAACACGATACACGCCCGCCCCTGGATGCGCTGCGCGATATCGTTAATCAATCTGTTCGAAACCATGGGATCTTGATGATCCCGGCGTTTGCGGTAGGTCGAGCACAAACGCTGCTGCATTTGCTTGCCACGTTACGACAGTCAGGCGAGATTCCTGAAGTCCCGATATTCCTCAATAGCCCAATGGCTATCAAAGCTACAGATATTTTCTGTGCGCATGTCGACGAACATCGTTTGTCACAGGATGCCTGTCGTGTGATGTGCGAAACAGCAACGTACGTTAACAGCGCTGAAGAGTCCCGCGCCCTTAATCGTCGGCGCGGCCCCATGATCATCATATCTGCAAGCGGCATGGCCAGCGGTGGACGTATTTTGCATCATTTCAAAGCTTGGTTGGGCGATGCCCGGAATACGGTGCTTTTTGCAGGTTTTCAAGCCGCGGGGACCCTCGGTTCGGAGTTGCTAGCGGGTGCAAAGAAGGTACAAATTCATGGTCAACCCTTCGAGGTTAAAGCCAAAGTTTGTGCCATTACGAGCCTTTCCGCGCATGCGGATTCGGGGGAAATCAGGGATTGGATGGCCATCCTGAAGAGCAAGCCGCCGAAGGGTGTGTTCATTACTCATGGTGAACCGGATGCAGCCCTTGCGCTTGGTCAGGTAATTGAAGAGGCAATTGGGTTTAAAGCCGAAATTCCAACCTATGGCCAACAGATAGAACTTACTTGAGGAGAGCGTAGTGGATGCCGCCACAAAACTGGTTCAGGCCTATCTGCATATAAATGGCTATTTCACCGCTGCGGAGTATCCATTGGTGGACTTGAAGCAAGGTGAACCGCCGCGAATCGTTACGGACATCGACATGCTGGCGATGCGATTCGGCCGTGCTATGAAAGTGGGTGCCAAGGAAGAAAACGGCATGAAACGGGAAAGGATACAGGGTCCGATGGCTGTACATACCGATCCGGCATTGAAATGCCGCGAGGATCAGACTGACATGATTGTGGCGGAGATCAAGCAAGGCCTTGCTCGAGTGAACTCTGCCGCACGAAACCCCAGGGTACTGGGCGCTGCGCTGACTCGTTTTGGATGTTGCGATTCAGTTGAAGCGCCCAGGCTGGTTGAAAGATTACTACAGCACGGGCAGACCCATGATCAAAACGGGCATCAAATCCGGATGGTGGTGTTTGCATCGAGGGGTGAGCAAGCGCCGAAAGGATGGCATTGGGTACATCTCAATAACGTTTTTATGTTCCTTGATAGGTACTTACGTACCGAACGCCAGGACCTGGAGAAAGTAGAGTTGCTCGACCCAGCCCTGGGTTGGTTATCGCTACTGCAAAAATGCCAATTAACGCTGGAGTCCGGGGAATCAACCACATGATCCGTGTGCCCGAAATCTCTGCCAAAGAGAATCACGAGACAGTCCTTATGGCCAGGCCCATGGGTATTGATACCTACCAGGAAGCGGTGCTGTACATGCACGCCGACTGCCCGGTATGTCGTTCTGAAGGATTTGAATCTCAATCGCGGGTACAACTGGCTGGCAATGGCCGAAAAATTGTGGCAACGCTCAATGTTGTGTTTGGTGAGCTGCTTGCGCTGGACGAAGCAGGATTATCAGATGTGGCCTGGAAGATGCTGGGGTCGAAAAATCCTTGCCCCGTCACCTTATCCCATCCCGATCCCGTTGAATCGTTTCGCCATGTCCGGGCAAAACTATTCAACAAAACGCTAACACAGCACCAGATGAATGCCATCATTCACGACGTGGCTGCTCGTCGCTACAGTGATGTTCAACTCACTGCATTTCTCACAGCTTGCAGCGGCGATCGGATGAGTGGCGCTGAAGTAGCCGACCTCACCCATGCAATGGTTGCCGTGGGGGATCGCCTCGACTGGGGACGCCCCGCTGTTTTTGACAAGCATTGTGTAGGTGGCCTGCCTGGAAATCGCACCACGCCTATTGTTGTATCTATCGTTACCGCCTGCGGTTTGGTGATGCCCAAAACATCCTCACGTGCCATTACTTCGCCAGCGGGCACAGCAGACACCATGGAAACCCTGACTCGTGTCGACTTGTCACTCGCCGAGATGCGCAGCGTTGTCGAACAGGAAGGAGGCTGTCTGGTCTGGGGTGGTGGGGTGGCACTTAGTCCGGCAGATGACATTCTGATTCGAATCGAAAAGGCGCTGGACTTGGACAGCGAAGCTCAACTTGTAGCATCGGTGCTCTCGAAAAAAGTCGCTGCTGGCTCAAGCCATGCAATCATTGATATTCCTGTCGGCCCGACCGCCAAAGTTCGCGATCAAGCCAGTGCTGCCAAGTTGGCTGAATTGTTGCAAGCAACGGGAGCCCATCTGAGCCTCAAAATTGAGATCGCCGTCACTGACGGATCACAACCTGTGGGCCGCGGGATCGGACCTGCGCTTGAAGCCCGTGACGTTTTGGCTGTGTTGCAGGGGAAGCCTGATGCGCCCAAGGATTTGCGCGACAGAGCTGTGCTCCTGGCCGGAAGTATACTGGAGCTTAGCGGTTATGTGCGCACAGGTGAAGGGAGTGCGTTTGCGCTAACCGTATTGGAGGACGGTCACGCATGGAAAAAGTTTCAGGCGATCTGCAAGGCCCAGGGTGGGTTGCGTGAACCTGCCGTGGCCAGCCACCAGCAAGAAGTAGTCGCCGACAAGTCTGGACGTGTGAGCGCAATTGACAATCGGCGCTTGGCTAAACTCGCCAAACTGGCAGGCGCGCCGAATGCTCCAGCAGCGGGAATAGACCTGCATGCGCATGTGGGCGATCGGGTGGAGAAAGGTAAGCCGGTTATGACTATCCATGCGGAAGCTCCCGGCGAACTCGCCTACGCATTGCGTTACTTGAGCCAGCATCCTGACCTGATACAGATGGATGCATCAGAAAAGGAAACAGGTAAGTGAATCAAACAATCCGCGTTTATGAGCTTCCCGGTAACGAGCAACTGGCAACAGGTTTGGTTCAAGCGCTTAATGCTTCCCGAGGCGTAATCCGAGCGCGTGAGTTTCCGGATGGCGAAACCTACGTTCGCGGAGAAACCGACTGTGAGGATATGGATGCGGTATTAGTCGCCAATCTGTTTCAGCCCAACGCCAAAATTCTGCCTTTGCTCTTTTTCGCTCGCGCATTACGAGAACTGGGGGCACGCCGCGTGTTGCTGGTTTCGCCCTACTTGCCCTACATGCGCCAGGACATACAGTTTCAATCAGGAGAGGTGATTACATCAAAAATTTTTGCTCGCCTGTTGAGTGACACGGTTGACGCGCTGGTAACGGTTGATCCTCACCTCCACCGCTATTCCAGCCTGGATGAGATCTATACCATTCCAACCCGCGTGCAACACGCTGCGCCTTCCATTGCAGCCTGGATTCGAGAGCATGTAAAACAGCCTGTTATCGTGGGTCCAGATAGCGAAAGTGAGCAATGGGTGAGCAAGGTAGCCGAGATGGCTGGTGCGCCGTTCCTGGTACTCGAAAAAGTTCGCTCCGGTGATCGAGACGTTGAAATCAAAGTGCCTCCGCTGGATTCCTGGCGCAGTCATACACCTGTTCTGGTGGATGACATCATCTCGACAGCGCACACCATGATCGAAACAATCGGGCATTTAGCAGGTGCAGGTTACGCTGCTCCAGTGTGCATCGGTGTGCATGCAGTTTTTTCAGGAAATGCCTATAAAGAACTGCAGCAGGCTGGTGCGGCCCGCATTGTAACGTGCAATACCATTTCCCATCCGAGCAATGAAATTGACCTGGTGCCTGCATTGGGTCAGGCAGTGCTGGCATTACTTAATGAAGCGGAGAAACTGAAATGAACTGGTTGAGTGGCAATTCATTTTTTATTGTTCTTTTACTTGTGTGTGTTGGCGTTCACATGTTCCATGGCCATGGAAATCACAAAAAACATGGCAACGACAAAGGTAGTGAAGATCAACACGAGCATCACAAAAACTTGTAAGGAGAAATTCATGCTGAATTGGAAAATAGTTTCCTGGTCGCTTGGGACCTGGGCAGTCGTTTCTTTCGTTGTTTGCGTTGTATGGGGGTTGCTCACCCCGGAAGCAGTTCATATGCACGAATTTCTGGAAATCGTATTGCCAGCTTTTAAATGGCTGACCTGGTGGGGTTTCCTGCTGGGCCTTGTAGAGAGTTTTCTCTGGGGGTTTTACGCCGGGATCGTGTTTGTCCCGATTCATAACTTCTTCTGGAAACGGTGGGCAGAATAGGATTCAAAGACCCTGATAACAGTTCAGGGCGATCTGGAATGACGAGTTTGCTGACAGTCAATGCGGGTAGCTCCTCATTGCGGCTGGCGAAATACGTGCTGGAGAAAGGCACGCATTGTGTGGGGGAAAAACACTATTCTCCAGCACCATCGGCCAGTGCCGATGTGCTGGTCGATTTCCTAAGTGCGCAATCGCCTGAAAGGCCAGAAATGGTAATACACCGAGTGGTTCATGGGGGCAAGAGTCTGACCGAGCCATGCCTTATCGATCAATCGGTTGAGATAGAAATCCATCGGATGAGAACCCTGGCACCGTTGCACAACGATCTG
This sequence comes from uncultured Wenzhouxiangellaceae bacterium, assembly GCA_964470455.1. Taxonomy (GTDB): domain Bacteria; phylum Pseudomonadota; class Gammaproteobacteria; order Xanthomonadales; family SZUA-36; genus JAWXBM01. The sequence continues at coordinate 8,030 of CAYYCX010000013.1, read as the reverse complement.
GCACTGGGATGGATCCGGGCCGCCCGTGAAGCTTTTGGACGACAAACACTTCAGGCAGCATGTTTTGATACCGGGTTCTACGCAGAATTACCGCCGCCAGTCGCGCACTATCCTTTGCCTCTGGAGCTGAGTGATCAGTATGCGATTCGTCGCTACGGTTTTCACGGGCTTGCCCATCAGTCCATGCTGAATCAATGGTGTGACGAGACACAGAAGGGCACTGACCAGCGCGTCATCTCATTCCAGCTAGGAGCAGGCTGTTCGGTAACAGCGACACGTAGCGGGCACCCGGTAGAGACGTCCATGGGATTTTCTCCACTTGAAGGTTTGATGATGTCAACGCGTTGTGGTGATCTGGATCCAGCAGTGGTACTTCACCTGATTACTGAAGTAGGGCTCAGCCCAGCCGAGACAGGCAGATTATTGAACAGTTCTTCCGGGCTGCTAGGCGTTTCCGGCTTATCCGGTGATATGCAGGAGTTATTGAGTAGTAAGAACAAAAACGCTGCACTGGCGGTTAGCATGTTTTGCCACCGTGTGCGCAAATATCTGGGAGCCTATCTCGCGGTTCTCGGCGGTGCTGATGCGCTGCTTTTTGGTGGCGGCATTGGCGAACACGCAGCCAGTATCCGTGCTCGGATACTGGGTAACTTTGACTGGGCTGGTATCCAGTTGGATATCAAGCGCAATTCCACTGTCTCAAGCAAAAATGGCGGCCCAATACACTCGGATGATAGCGAGGTTGAGCTGTGGGTCATTCCAAGTGATGAGGCACAAATCATGGCAGAGGCGGGCGCTGGTTTACTGGCGCGTAGCCGCAATCAATCCAAAAATATTCGCCAGGAGATGAATGAATGAATACCACACCAGCAGTAGTCCAGACTCTGGGTGCTGATGAACTTGAGCATTTGAACGCCTATTGGCGTGCCGCTAATTACCTGTCGGTTGGACAGATTTACCTGCTCGACAATCCCCTGCTGAAAGAGCCTTTGACCCTGAAGCACATCAAGCCGCGATTGCTCGGTCATTGGGGTACCAGCCCCGGATTGAACTTTATTTATGCCCACTTGAATCGAGTCATCAAGGCACAAAAACTCAATATGATCTACATCGCAGGCCCGGGACATGGCGGCCCGGCCTTGGTGGCAAATTGTTGGTTGGAAGGTACTTACAGCGAAGTCTATCCCAACATTTCACAGGATGCCGAAGGAATGCGTCGCCTGTTCAAACAATTTTCCTTTCCAGGCGGCGTGCCCAGCCATGTTGCACCGGAAACACCCGGCTCGATTCACGAGGGAGGTGAGCTGGGTTATTCGCTTTCCCATGCGTTTGGCGCGGTATTTGACAATCCGTCATTGATATCAGCCTGTGTGGTGGGGGATGGCGAAGCTGAAACGGGCCCACTGGCCACCGCCTGGCACTCGAACAAGTTTCTCAACCCAGTAACAGATGGCGCTGTGCTGCCGATTTTGCATCTGAACGGATACAAGATTGCCAGTCCTACCATTTTAGCCAGAATCAGCCACGCTGAGCTTGAAAGTCTCTTCGTGGGTTATGGCTACAAGGTCCATTTTGTGGAGGGCGATGAGCCCAGCGCCATGCATCAGGCGATGGCAGCCACGCTTGATTGTGTGATGGTTGAAATAGCTGAAATCCAACGCGCGGCCCGAGAGGACGGCCAGCTACAAAGACCTATGTGGCCCATGATCGTTCTGCGCAGTCCCAAAGGCTGGACGGGCCCGGCAGAGGTAGATGGAAAACCAACCGAGGGAACGTGGCGCTCACACCAGGTGCCTTTGTCGGGTCTTGCCGATAACCCTGAGCATGTAAAACAACTGGAACACTGGCTCAAGAGCTATCGCCCGGATGAGTTGTTCGATGCGGCTGGAGCGCCTCTCCCCGCCATCACATCCATCGCGCCCAGCGGGAGTCACCGGATGAGTGCCAACCTCCATGCTAATGGTGGGGTTTTGCTGAAAGACTTACGCATGCCCGATTTTCGTGACTATGCGGTAAAAGTGCCTTCGCCGGGAGCGATTAAGGCAGAGGCAACACGGGTGTTGGGAAATTTGTTGCGTGATGTAATGCGCCGCAATGAAGATAACAGCAACTTTCGTGTGTTCGGGCCTGATGAAACAGCCTCGAATCGGCTAGCAGCACTTTTTGAGGTAACGAACCGTGCGTGGATGGCTGATCGACAGGCTACAGATGAACAACTGGCAGTCGATGGACGGGTAATGGAAATCCTCAGTGAACACACCTGTCAGGGTTGGCTCGAAGGTTATCTGCTTACTGGCAGACATGGCTTCTTTTCCTGCTATGAAGCTTTTATTCACATCATTGACTCGATGTTCAACCAGCACGCCAAATGGCTCAAAGTTGCCAGTCAGGATGTTGCCTGGCGCCGCCCGATTGCATCCTTGAACTACCTGTTGACCTCACACGTATGGCGGCAGGATCACAATGGTTTTTCGCATCAGGATCCTGGATTTATAGATCACGTGGTGAACAAGAAGGCCGATGTGATTCGCGTGTACCTGCCGCCGGATGCCAATACCCTATTGTGTGTGGCGGATGAGTGTTTGCGATCCCGCGATTTGGTTAATGTCATTGTCGCGGGTAAACAGCCCCAGGCCCAATGGCTTGATATGGATGCTGCCATCAAACACTGCAGCACCGGCATTGGCATTTGGTCCTGGGCCAGCAATGACCAGGGCTCGGAACCAGACGTGGTCATGGCCTGTGCGGGTGACGTCCCCACGCTTGAAACCCTCGCAGCCGTAGCGATTTTGCGCGAACACATACCGGACCTGAAAATTCGTGTTGTGAATGTGGTTGACCTGATGACCTTGCAACCCAAGGAAGAGCATCCGCATGGTTTGTCGGATCGAGAATTCGATTCACTGTTCACTACAGATAAGCCGATTATTTTTGCTTACCACGGATATCCATGGCTCATTCACCGCTTGACCTATCGACGCACCAATCACGACAACCTTCATGTCCGTGGTTACAAGGAGGAAGGAACCACGACCACACCCTTCGACATGGCGGTGATCAATGATATTGATCGGTTTCATCTGGTCGGCGATGTGATTGACCGCGTTCCCTCACTGGGTTACACAGCAGCTTATGTCAGGCAATACTTGCGTGACCAATTGGTCGAACACCGTGAATACATTAATCAGCGTGGCCAGGACATGCCCGCTATCCGTAACTGGTCATGGCCTCTCGCTGATCCATCAATGGCCGGATCAGAACCAGAGTCATGAACCTGGCGCTAAGCCAAAACGAAGTCCGGGAACCCGACGAACGATGCAGCTTGAGCTGTGCCAGAAAACGCCGGACTTGGGTGATTGCGCTGCTCCTCCCCTGGTTTGGCTTGGTTCCTGCTCTGGCTTATGGAGCAGGGTCTACGATGCTTATTGAGGCAGTCGCGGGACGAACCTATGAACGGACTTCATTCGATGCTGACGGCCAACTACTAAGCCGGTCAATTCTGAAAACAGGCGCTGTGCAGATAGCTGAAGATGGCAGCTTGATCGTAGTCACCGATATGACAACGTTTTCAGCTTCTGGCGAGGCTCAAGCATCGAAGCAACTTCGTTGGTCGTGTGACCAGGAGGCTGCCGGAATGTTGATGAATATCTTCCTTTTGGCCGGTGTTGAGCTGAAATCCAGTACGCAAGTGGCAGTGAGCGGCCCGCCCATAAATTATCCCGCAACCGTTAGCGCAGGTACTGATTTTGGCAACATTCAATTTGACCTGAAGTTACGCGGTGGTCTTTTGTCGTTTTTGGGCACACGCACTCGGGTCATGGTTAGCAACCGCCAAGCAGAAGTTCCAGATGCGAGTGTGCCTGGCGACTACCTTATTGAAAGCAACGTAGAAACAATCATTTACGTGCTGGGTTTTCCAGCTAAAAAAACTCGCTTTAAAAGTCTGGAAATCGTGCAAGCGGGTCGTGTACTTCTTCAACAGCGAATTACATTCAGCGATGGTCGTTATTCCGTGATCGAACAAATCGCCGACGAAGGTGCGAATGAAATCAAATCGACTGCGTTGTGAAAGCAGTGCAGAAAGGTGAAATTGTTGGTGCAGGACCAGTTGGTTTAAGTGCCACATTGGCAGCACGTGCTGTTCTGGTCATGCTGCTCTGGGCCGCATGTTTTCCCCTGATAAATATTGGATTGGCCGACTCACCTCCCATGTTTTTTGCGACGCTACGTGCGGGGGTGGCGGGCGTGGTGCTACTTGTCGCGGCGCAGTGGTTGCGGCGCCCTGCGATCAAAGGCCGTGCGGCCTGGGTCGGCATCGTGGTGGTTGCGTTAACGGCCACCAGTCTTGGGTTTTTCGGTATGTTTTATGGCGGTGCGCGCGTGAGTCCCGGCCTGGCAACGGTGATCACCAATACCCAACCGCTAATGGCGGCGGTGCTCGCCTGGTGGCTTCTGGGCGAACAGTTGAGCGCGTTACAGCGTTGGGGGCTGGTCGTGGGTTTTGCTGGTATTGTTTTGACCGGCGTCCCGGGTCTGTCTGATTCTGACTCTGAACTGCTTGGGATCCTTTTTATTCTGATCGGCGCAGCGGGGATCGCAGTCAGTAACGTAGTGCTCAAACGCATTGCCCATCGTGTGGATATTCTTCGAGCCATGGGCTGGCAACTGCTCATTGGTGCACTGCCATTGGCCACACTGGCTTTGGCCACCGAAGACCCCAATGCCATTGACTGGACTTGGACCTTCATCATGAACCTGGTCATCTTGAGTGTGCTTGGAACTTCTGCGGTATTTGCGTTGTGGTTTGCGCTATTGCGTCGCGCCAGTCTGAGCCAGTTGAATGTCTTTACTTTCCTGACACCCATATTTGGCCTGATTATAGGCGTGTTATGGTTTGCCGAAAAACTGTCGGGTTTAACACTGGCCGGAATTACCTTGAGCCTGGTTGGCATTTATTTGGTCAGTCGAATCTCTGGTGACGCAAAAGCGAACGAGACTCGGACAAATCTTGAGACCGAACACCGTGGATGAATCTACACCGTCAGGTATTCATCAACAAAGTAGAGAGTTACTCGAAGATGGCTGTGCGGTTTTTGCCGAAGGTGACGATTTGTATGATGCCATGCTGGAGGAGATTGCTCAGGCGAAGCATAGTATCAGGATGGAGAGTTACATCTTTGCTGGAGATGAAGTGGGTTGGCGATTCGCCAAGGCCTTGGTGAAGAAGGCTCGTTCCGGAGTAAGGGTGCAGGTTCAAGTCGATGCTGCCGGTGCATTTTTCGAAAACACGGAATCGCTGTTTCGGTATTTGCAGGAAAACGCAGTAGCGGCACAGTGGTTTAATCGTTGGCGCTGGCGAGACCTCTTGCATTACAACCGCCGAAATCATCGCAAATTGCTGGTGATCGATGAGACCTGTGTATTTCTGGGTGGCTTCAATATCCATCGGCAAAGTTCGCGCGCTTCGTTCGGTGCGCTGCGCTGGCGCGATGTCCACGTTCGTGTGGATAACTGCCTGGGTGCGCAGGCGGCATCCATGTTTGATGACAGTTGGGCTGGAATCAAAAGGCGTTCTGCTCCACCCTGGCAGGGCTCATTTCGCGTGGTGCCAAACTCTACCGGGAGTTGCCGGCGCGTTCTGCATTGCATGTATCTGGATGCACTTGCCGCAGCAAAGCACACGGTTTATCTGATTTCGCCTTACTTTGTCCCGGATCATTTGTTTCGTAATGCATTGGCTAGCGCGAGCGAGCGGGGTGTCGATGTCAAGGTTCTTTTGCCCGCCGTCGGGGACAGCCGGCTGGTACACTGGGCCAGTCATGCCCTGGCGCGACCTCTGGCCCGCCGCGGCGTGAAATTTTTTGAATACCTGCCACGCATGCTGCACACCAAGCTTGTGCTCATTGATGACTCATGGGCCATGGTGGGCTCAGCCAATACCGATTACCGCAGTTTTTTTATCAACCAGGAACTCAACCTGATCAGCCGGACACCCTGGCTTTGCCAACAATTGAAAATCGTCTTTCTCGAAGATATGGAACAGTCACGTCCTTGGGACAGTTCGTTACGTAAGCTCGGCAGTTTGGGGGCTTTGGCCGAGACGATCGGGCATATGTTGCGCCGATGGTTTTGATCCATCATTTCAGCAGGTGCGATTTGATTCATGATGGCCCGTTCCGTTAAAAAGACTGCCCTGATCGGATTCAACACAACGGTGCAGAGATGGAACCGCTAAGTTTAACGAACCAACTATGAAAAAGAAAAGCAGCCCAAAGTTGCACATGGAAGTCCGCGGCAGCGGTGAACATACTCTGGTTTTTATTCCGGGTATTGGCGGTACGACCCGCTATTGGTCAGCCAGGTTGGGAGCGATGAAAAGCACTTACCGCGCCGTGTTGATTGATATTCTGGGTTTTGGGCAGTCACCTAAACGCTGGGAGCGATACAGTGTGGAGCGTCATGTGTCCGCGCTGCGAGATAGCCTGGAAGCACTGGGGCCGGTGACATTGATTGGCCATTCTTTGGGATCACTATTGGCCGTTGCCTATGCAGCGAGATATCCCGATCAAGTTAAAAACATGGTACTTATAGGAATGCCGTATTTCGGCTCGGAGCGAAACGCCTACGACTATATGCGCAAAGGACCGGTAAAAGCCGGTTACCTGTATACCAACGTGGTACTAACCATGATTACCTGCGTGCTTACTCGAAGGGTGTTTGGGTGCTTATTGCCGTATCTGCTAAAAGATATCCCGCGGGAAGTTGCTGAAGACCTGGTGAAACATACCTGGCGTTCGTCTACTTCTTCATTATGGGAAGTCGTCTATCGCTACGATGTTGCGGTGGATTTCAATCGCTTGCCCGAGCGAATCAATACCTTATTCATTCACGGCAACCAGGATGTGATGGCCCCAATACAGGCAGTTGAGCTGTTGTTGGCAAACGGCGTTCATGGGGTTTTGCACGTTCTTGATCAGGTAGACCATCATCCGTTCCTGAGAAGTCCAGAGAAATGCCTGGAATTGATTGATGAGTTTATCAACTCATCCTCACAGCTTAGGAGCGTCTAATTAATGACCCACTCGAAGTGGCCAGGTTGATGGTTAACAGCAACCACCTTCCGGTGTTGCGAAGACTGTGGCGAGTCCACCACCTTCTGTTCTTAGATTGGTGGTCTGGCCTTGATAGAGCCTGGCCGACAGTTGTTGGATTTCACCGTTGTAGCTTACGCAACGAATGTCGAGTTTCAGTGATTGCTTCTGATTATTGATCAAGAGTTGCCTCTCGCTGGGTGGAACGACAGCTTGAGCGACATAGTCGGAACTCACGATGTGCTCCCAAACCTTGTGCGTGAGTTTGGCGCCGCGGTATGCGCCGCGACTGCCATGTCCGGTCGCCGGTTTGAAGAAGAGTTCCTTGCGATCTTGCCAGAGCTGTTGGGCATTTTCCTGAGTGACAAGGACTGTGCTTGGTATTGACCGGGTTAGCGTCTCGATGGTGCGATCGTCGACACCAAACGCTTTTAGCCTGTAGGGATCCGAAAGAACAGGAAGATTTCGCTTGTCTGCATACAGAGCGTACGCATGTGGCGAAGGTGTGACCACTGCCAAACCTTTCTGATACGCCTCCAGCAAGCACGCGGTTTCCGGTGTTTGGAAATAAAAGTCAGTGAGGCGGTTATAAACAAGATCAATCCTTTGTTCACCTACGCACAGCGCCCCCTCGTGTATGTTGAAGCCTCCTGGGTCGGTGATGACGGCGGCTATCCCATGTCGTTCAAAGAGTGATTGAAACAGCAAGAACTCCGGGTAGAGGAATTGTGTAAGCGGTTTGGTGTCAATGATCGCGATGGTCCGCAGCGGCTGATCTGGGCGCTGCAATCGCCACTCTTCTTTGAACATGTCGATCAGTTCACCTTCGGCGGCCACGATGTTGACGCTGCCACCGAACAAACTGATCACCTCAGCACAACAGGCCTGTTGCGCCGCTGCCAAATAGAGATTGAGCAACACACCACCGGAATTGGTGTT
>CAYYCX010000012.1:0-67537 GCA_964470455.1 uncultured Wenzhouxiangellaceae bacterium | reverse complement strand
GGCGCTTTGAAGCGCCCTTTGGGTTTAATGTTTTCCATAAGTTTCTTTTCGGCAGGCCCCAGGTGGGTGTTGCCTTACCTGGGGCCTGCCGAACTGACAACGCTGGGGAAGCCCTTACCGCCATCGGGCCACTTGACCTAGATCCAGGCTCGGGGGCCGGGATGACGTTGTTATGGTTTGATTCCATATTGCTGGCTCAAGACCAGATTGAAGGTTTAAGGTCAGGAGTGGATGCGCCGCAGGATGTCGTAGTAGGCCGCAAACAGGCGATCGAGGTCGGCCAGCGGCGTGCATTCGTCCACCTTGTGGATGCTGCTGTTCAGCAGGCCCAGTTCCACCACCTCGGTGCCCAGCGGCGCGATATAACGGCCATCGGAGGTGCCACCGCCCGTGTTCGCATCCGGCTCGATGTGCAGGACTTCGCGGCAGGCGGCCAGCGTGGCCTCGCGCAAGCGGCCAGGCTGGGAATAAAACGGTTCACCGGAAACTTTCCAGTCCAGCTCGAACTGTGAGATGCCATGCCGGGCGATCATGGCTTCAATGCGTTGCTGCAACACCGCCGTGGGTGACTCCGGGCTATTGCGCAGGTTGAATTGCAGCAGCGCATCTGCGGGTGTGACGTTGGTGGCGCCCTGCCCGGCCCGCAGCATCGAGACCTGGCAACTGGTGGGAGGGAAATCATCATTGCCCTGGTCCCATTCGGTACTGACCAGTTCCTGCAGGAAACCCGCCGAGCGATGCACGGGATTGTCCAGCAGGTGCGGAAATGCCGTATGGCCCTGCACGCCGATCACGCGCAGCAACCCGTTCATCGAACCGCGCCGGCCTATGCGCACACAGTCACCCAAAACCTTCTGGCTGGAAGGTTCGCCCACCAGGCAATAATCAGGAGCGCCGCCGTGGTGGGCCAGGTCCTGCGCCACCCGGGTGACGCCATCGACCGCCACGCCCTCTTCATCACTGGTCAGCAAAAGTCCGATCTGGCCCCTGATGGCGCCACGGTTCTGCTGCACAAAGGTTTCCAGCGCCACAACCATGGCAGCAACAGCGCCCTTCATGTCGGCGATGCCACGGCCATACAGCAAACCATCCTTGACGGTGGGTTCAAAGGGCGGATGGGTCCACAGCTCATTTGCTCCCGGCGGTACCACATCGGTATGCCCCAGGAACCATAGCGAAGGGCTGCCCCGGCCCCGGGTCAACAGCAAGTTGCTCACCTCGCCACAGAGAAACCAGCGGGCTTCGAATCCGTGTTCCAGCAGGCGCCGGGCGATCAGACGCTGGCAGCCGGCGTCATCAGGCGTCACGGATGCCCGCTCCACCAGCTGGCAGGCGAGTTCGGCAACCCGGGTCATTCGAGCAGTACTCACGACAACAGGTGTTCGCGAAATTCTTCGACTGAGAAACCCACCAGCAGCAGCCGCCCATGCCGCTCCAGCACCGGGCGCTTGATCAACGTTGTGTAACGGCTGAGCAATTCCAGGGGAGCCTCGTCTGAAAGCGCTTTCTCGGCAGCATTCAGCTGCCGCCATGTGGTGCTGCGACGATTGATGAGCAATGGCGCCAGCGGGGAGGACAACCAGAGTTTCAGGCGCTCTTCGGTGAGACCATCGGTTCGCAGGTCGCGGAATTCGTAATCCACCCCATGCTCATCCAGCCATGCCCGCGCCCTGGAGCAGCTGTCACAATTCCGCAAGCCGAATACCAGCAACTGGTCAGGCTGCTTAACCGGCATCACGCAGGATCTCGTTGACGCTGGTGCGGGCACGCGTGGCTTCATCCACGCGTTTCACGATCACGGCGCAGTAGAGTGAATGGCTGCCATCCGCGGCCGGTAATGAACCAGGAACCACCACCGAACCTGCCGGTACCCGGCCACGATGGATTTCGCCCGTGGCGCGGTCATAGATTTTGGTGCTCTGGCCGATGAACACGCCCATGGATATCACGCTGCCACGCTCCACGATGACATCTTCAACGACCTCCGAACGGGCGCCAATGAAGCAATCATCCTCGATGATGGTTGGCGCGGCTTGCAAAGGCTCGAGCACGCCGCCAATGCCCACGCCGCCGGAGAGATGCACCCGGTCGCCGATCTGCGCGCAGGAACCCACTGTGGCCCAGGTGTCCACCATGGTGCCTTTCCCCACCCACGAACCGATATTCACATAGCTGGGCATCAGCACCGCGTCGTGGCCGATATGGGCGCCGCGGCGCACCGTGGCCGGTGGAACGATGCGGGCGCCGCACTGTGAAATGTCTTCTACCCGGTCGCTACCCCAACGCAGCGGCACTTTGTCAAAAAAGCGGCTGAAGCCTCCTTCAATCACTTCATTGCGCTGCAGCCGAAACGACAACAGCACGGCTTTTTTCAGCCACTCGTTCACTCGCCATTGCCCCGGCTCGCCCAGCGGTTCGGCCACACGCAGGTTGCCCTGTTCCAGCGCGTCCAGGCTATCCTCCACCGCGGCGCGCAGCTCCATCGGCGCATTGTGGGGCGACAGGGTGGAACGGTTCTCCCAACCCTCCTCAATCAATCTTCTTTCTTTATCCATTTCTCTGTTCAGACCTCGACCCTCAACCTTTCTCCAGATGACTTTTGACGGCTTCCGCCAGCGCTGCCTGCGCTGCCGCGCTCAACGGCCGGTGCTCCGCATCGCTGACCAGGAAGGTATCTTCCACACGCTCGCCAAAGGTTGCAATGCGCGCATCGTGCACCTGCACTTTCTGCTCCACCATGGCTGCCGCCAGGCGCGACAGCAGGCCGGGCCGGTCGTGGCACTCGAGCTCCATCACGGTTCCCGTAATGTTCGGTGGCTCCACAAACTCGATCCGCGGGTCCGAGATGAAATGACGCAAACGCCGCGGCAGTGGCCGGAAAACCGGCGGGCGTTTTTGCGCAGCCACGGTGGCCGCCTGCAAGCGTTCAACCAGTTCCGCAGAATCAACTTCGGACAATGGCCTGCCCTGCTGGTCCATCAGCTGGAACAGGTCGAAGCTGCGTCCATCTTTGGTGGTGAGAATGCGCGCTGCCATCACATTCAAGCCCATTTCATCGAGCACGCTGGTGATGGAAGCAAAAAGACCATCATAATCAGGAACATAGACCAGAAGCTCGGACACACCGTGGGGCTGCACCGCGCGCACGGCAATCTGGCGCTCATGATTGTCGCCCAGGATCACGACTTCAGTGCACCACTCCAGCTGGTCGACGGTGAGCCGCAGGAAAGCATGCTCGGGCAGCTGCCGCCACAGCTTGCGAATGGCGCCTGAAGCACGCTCCTTCCGCAACAGCCGGCTCAGGGCGCCGGAGCGCGTTTCGCGAATCGCCACTGCACTTTGCAGCGGGTTTTCCAGTCCACGGCGCAGAGCGGCACCGGACAGTAGGTAGAGGTCCCACAGCAGGCCATTCTTCCAGGCATTCCACAATTTTGGATTGGTGGCGGCGATATCCGCCACCGTCAACAAATAGAGGTTGTCCAGGTAACGCATATTGCCCACGATGGCGGCGAAATCCTGGATGGTGGCCGGATCGGCCAGGTCCTTCCGCTGCGCCGTCTGCGACATCAGCAGGTGATGTTGCACCAGCCAGGCGATCAGGTCGGTGTCAGCCTGCTCCATGCCCAGCCGTTCGCAAAATTCGCGCGCATCAACCGCACCCAGTTCGGAGTGATCACCGCCCCTGCCCTTGGCGATGTCGTGGAACAGCGCCGCCAGATACAGCAGTTCCGGATGCTCCAGGCCCTGGAACACTGGCTGCACGTGCGGAAAAATCTCGCGGTACTTGCCGTAGGCGAAACGCCGCAGGTTGCGCACCATGAACAGGGTGTGCTGGTCCACGGTGTACACATGGAACAGGTCGTATTGCATGCGGCCGACGATATTGCCGAAGGCCGGAATGTACTCGGCCAGCAGCCCGTACCGGTTCATGCGCTGCAACTGCGTGTACACGCCTTCGGGTTGACGCAGCAGGTCAAGGAAATGCGCGTTGACCTCGGGGTTGTTGCGGAACTCATCATCCACCAGGTACAGGTTGTCGCGCACCAGCCGGATGGTGGCCGCCGACACACCACGCAATTCCTCGTGCCTGGCCAACAGGGTGAACATTTCCATCAGCGCCGCCGGGCGACGCAGGAAAACGTTTTCATCACGCGTTTCCAGGTAGCCGTGGCGCACGCAAAACTCTCCGTCGAGATCCTGCACCTCGTCAGCATGCGAAAACAGCAACTCTTCCTGGAACAGCTGCAGCAACCGTTCATTGAGGCGTTCCAGCTGCATCACCGTGCGGTAGTAGCGCTGCATGAACTGTTCCACCGCGAGATTGTTCTCGCTATCGGTGTAGCCGAATTTCTGCGCAACACGGCTCTGGAAATCGAACAGCAGGCGGTCTTCCGCACGGCCCGACAGCAAATGCAGGGTAAACCGCACCTGCCAGAGAAAACGCTGGTCGTTCACCAGATCTGTGTACTCGGTTTCGGTGAGAAAGCCGTGCTCCACCAGGCCATGCAGGGTCTGCGCGCCAAAATGGCGTTTCGCCACCCAGGCAATCATCTGGATATCGCGCAGGCCACCCGGGCCTTCCTTGATGTTCGGCTCCAGGTTGTAAGCCGTGTCGTGAAACCGGGCATGGCGTTGCTTCTGCTCGGCAAACTTGGCTTCAAAGAAGGCATCGGCCGGCCACATGCGCGAAGGAGCCAGCTCCCGCTGCAGGCTTTGGAACAGTTCTCCCGGCCCGTCCAGCAGGCGGGACTCCATTAGCGTGGTTGCGGTGCTGACATCCTTGCGTGCTTCCTCGGCGCACTGCTCCACCGTTCGAACACTGTGGCCCAGGTAAAACCCGGCATCCCAGAGTAGCTGGATAAACGTTTCCAGGGCCTGGGGAGACACGGCTGATTGGCTGTCATCCTCGAGCAGGATGAGCAGGTCCACATCTGAATGCGGATGCAGTTCGCCGCGGCCAAAACCGCCCACGGCCACCAGGCATAAACTGTCGAGACCCGGAACCACGCGATGCCAGGCCAGCAACAGCAATTGCTCAACCACCCAGGCGCGGGCCCGGACCAATTGAACCACATCCTCCCTGGCCCAGAAGCGCTCGGCCAGGCGCTGGTCGGCGCCATTGAGGGCCTGGCGCAGCTGGTCACGAAGCTCCGCAATCTGTTCGTTATTGAGGCAGGGCTGCTGGTAATCCGGCAGCAACACCGAGCGGCAGGCGATATCCACGGCTTTCATGATGCCAGGGTCGAGACACCCCCGGGATGCCTGTGGCGCGGACAGCCGTTCGTACATGGTCAGATGGGGTCGTCAGGCAGCCGGGTCAGTACATCGAATCCCTCCTCTGTCACTGCGATGGTGTGTTCCCACTGCGCGGACAGGCTGCGGTCCTTGGTAATGACAGTCCAGCCATCGGGCATCAGGCGCGTTTCGCGCCGCCCGAGATTGACCATGGGTTCAATCGTGAACACCATGCCGGGTACCAGCATTTCGCCACTGTCGGGGCGGCCGTAGTGCAGCACCTGGGGGTCTTCGTGAAAAATCCGCCCGATGCCGTGGCCGCAATATTCGCGCACGATGGAACACCCCTGGCTTTCCGCCACCTTCTGGATGGCGTGGCCAATGTCGCCCAGGCGTATTCCCGGACGCACCATCTCAATGCCGGTAACCATGCATTGGTGCGCAATGTCGCTTACGCGCTGGCCCTTGATGGTCGGGGTTCCCACCTGGAACATCTTGCTGGTATCACCGTGCCAGCCATTCTTGATGACGGTTACATCGATATTGATGATATCGCCGTCCTTCAGCACCTTGTCGCCCGGAATTCCATGGCAAATCACGTGGTTGACCGAAGTGCAGATCGACTTGGGAAAGCCCTTGTAATTCAACGGGGCGGGAATGGCCTGCTGGGTTTCGGTGATGTAACGGTGACAGATTTCATCCAGCTCGCCGGTGGTGATGCCGGGCTTCACATGGTCCGCAATCATGCGCAGCACTTCGGCAGCCAGTTGCCCCGCCACGCGCATTTCCTCGATTTCCGCTTTTGATTTCAGCGTAATTCCCATTACTCGACTTTCCCTATTGCTCGCTTTCGTTTGTCCCGGACATGATCGTTTGAACCTCTGCTCACGTTTTTAATATGGGGACAACCCATCTTCCTTGCGAGCCCGGGCACCAAGCCCAAAAACAAAAAGTGCATTGTACATGGCTTTTGCCCTATGACGTTGCTCGACCCAACTGGGATAATTGCACTCCATAACAAGAGTAAATCCCCGCACCGGGGCCTTTGGAGTGTTCAGGAATGAAGAAATTTTTGCGTTACACCCTGCCCCTGATAATCATCCTGACATCACTGGCTGTGGTGTTTGCAATGGTTGCCATTTCCAAGGGGAAACGCCCGGAACGCAAGGATGAAGGTCCCAAGGCCCAGTTGGTGGATGTGATCACCGTAAAACCGGAGTCCATGCACCTCATGATCGGTTCCCAGGGAAGCGTGCTGCCACGCACCGAAACGGTACTGGTGGCGGAAGTTGCGGGGAAGGTCATCAGCGTCTCGAGCAATTTCGTTGCCGGCGGTTTTTTCGAGCAGGGCGAAGTGTTGCTGCGCATCGATCCCAGCGACTACGATGCCGCGCTGAAACGGGCTGAGGCCAACCTGGCCTCCCGCCAGGCGCAATACGCCGACCAGAAGGCCCGCTCTGAGCAGGCGTTGAAGGACTGGCAAAACCTGGGCCGTACCGGGGAGCCCTCAGAACTTACCCTGCGCAAACCCCAGTTGGCGGAAGCCCTGGCCGGAGTCAAGGCCGCAGAAGCCGACCTGCTGAAAGCGCAGCGTGACCTGGACCGAACATCGATCAGGGCGCCCTACGACGGGCTGGTGCGAAGCAAGCAGGTCGATATTGGCCAGTATGTCGCTCCCGGAACCGCGCTGGGTGTGAGCTTCGCGATCGATATCGCGGAAATCCGCCTGCCACTGGCGGTCGAAGACCTGAAGTTCCTGAACCTGCCCAGTGCTGCCGGCAGCGCGGTGGGCAATGAGCCGCACGATCCCGTCCCGGTATACCTGAGCGCAGAAGGCAGTGGCCTGCCGGGCTCCTGGAAAGGTGAAATCGTGCGCACGGAAGGCGTGGTTGACCAGGACAGCCGCGTGGTGTACGCCGTGGCCCAGGTCACCGACCCTTACGCAGTGTTGGGCAAAAGCCGGCAGGCTGAACTGCGCATGGGTACCTTTGTCCGGGCCGAAATCGAGGGAATCTGGCTGGACAACGTGGTCAGCCTTCCGCGCATGGCACTGCATGAGGATCAGTCCGTATTGCTGGCAAACTCTGAGAACGAACTGGAAATCCGCCAGGTCAGTATCGTACGGGCTGAACCACAGGTGGTTTACATAGGTAGCGGCCTGAAGGCCGGTGACCGAGTAGTCGTCACCGCCATCGAGGCAGCCATTCCAGGCAGCAAACTGGCGATTGCCGAAAATTCGTCCGTGGAAGCAGAAACGCAATCCGGGGCACTGGCCGAAACGGAATACCAGCCATGAGCATGGAAAAACACGACCCCTTCAACGCGCTGATTTCCTGGTTTGCCAGGAACTCGGTGGCGGCCAACCTGCTGATGTTCATCCTGATTGTTGGCGGGCTGGTTTCGGCAGCGTCCATCAAAAAAGAAACCCAGCCACGGGTCGAAACCAATTACGTCACGATCAGCGTTCCTTTCCTGGGGGCCACGCCTGAAGACGTAGAGGAAGGCGTGGTCATCAAGATCGAAGAGGCCATCCAGGACGTTGAAGGCATCCATGAAATCATTTCCAACGCCAGTCGCGGCATGGGCTCGGTAACCGCGGAAATCGACGCCGATTACGAAGTGGTTGATGTCATGGACATCATCAAGAACCGCGTGGATGCCATTTCCACATTCCCGGAAAATACCGAAAAGCCCATCATCGCGCGCAACACGTTCCAGCAGCAGGTGGTGATGGTCAGTGTGTATGGCAGCGTCAGCGAGCGCACGCTGAAGGAATTTTCCAAGCAGATCCGCAATGAAATCGTCACCCTGCCCGGCATTACCCGCGCTGAAATCCTCGGTTCACGGCCGTATGAAATCAGTATAGAGGTCAGCGAATTCGACTTGCAGTCCTTTGACCTGACCCTGATTGAAGTGGCCAACGCCGTGCGACGCAGTTCGCTGGACCTCTCGGCCGGCAGCATACGCTCGGATGCGGGCGATGTACTGGTGCGCACCAAGGGCCAGGCCTATACCGGCAAGGACTTCGAGGACATCGTCATCCGCACCAACCCCGACGGAACCCGGCTGCGACTGAAAGATGTGGCCACCATCAAGGATGGGTTCGTTGAAGGGGAGTGGTTTTCCGAATACAACAACCAGCCGGCGATCACCATCCAGGTGATGTCGGTAGGCTCGCAGAGCGACCTGGAAATTTCCGCCACGGTGCAGGAATGGGTGCAACAGAAGCAGGCCTCCCTTCCCGCGGATCTGCAGATCGCGGCCTGGGCCGATGTGAGTTACTACCTCAAGGACCGGCTGGACCTGATGCTCGAGAATATGGTGATGGGTGCCGCCCTGGTATTCCTGATCCTGACCCTGTTCCTGCGCCTGAAGCTGGCATTCTGGGTAATGGTTGGTTTGCCGATCGCGTTCCTGGGCACGTTTTTCCTCATGCCTGTAGTGGACGTCAGCGTCAACATGCTCAGCCTGTTTGGATTCATCCTGGTGCTGGGAATCGTGGTTGACGACGCCATCGTCATTGGCGAAAGCGCATACACCAATATGCGCGCCAAGGGTCATTCCGTGGAAAATATCGTCGAAGGCGTGCAGCAGGTGGCTGTTCCCGCGACATTTGGCGTGCTCACCACCATCGCGGCATTCCTGCCCATCCTGATGATCTCGGGCTTTCAGGGGGAATTTTTTGCCGCCATTGGCTGGGTGGTCATACTTTGCCTGGTGTTTTCGCTGGTTGAATCCAAGCTCATCCTGCCGGCGCATCTCTCGCACATGAAGATTCGTCACTATGGCAAAACCACGCGTAACCCGTTTGTGCGCTTCCAGCGATTTTTCAGTGAGGGTCTGCATCACTTCGTTGACAACCGGTATGTGCCCTTGCTGGAAAAGTCACTGAATCACCCGGGCCTGGTAC
Source organism: uncultured Wenzhouxiangellaceae bacterium (assembly GCA_964470455.1). Classification (GTDB taxonomy): domain Bacteria; phylum Pseudomonadota; class Gammaproteobacteria; order Xanthomonadales; family SZUA-36; genus JAWXBM01. The sequence continues at coordinate 58,392 of CAYYCX010000012.1, read as the reverse complement.
TTTCCTCATTCATCGCGATGCTGATCCTTTCCATCGGGCTGCTGGCCGGTGGCGTTCTCAAGTTCGTTTTCTTCCCGGATATCGTTTCGGATTTCCTGCAAGTGCAGATCGAGATGAACGAAGGCACGGCTCCAGCCAAAACCGAGGCGGCGGTGCGCCGGGTGCAGGAGGCGCTGTGGGAAGTCGACCGCCAGGTCAGCCAGGAAAACGGCCTGGAGCCCGGCAGTGTCGTGACCAGCGTGAATTCCTGGGTGAATTCCGACACACAGGGGCAGATCATCACCGAACTGGTAAAGGAAGGAACTCTTATCAGCGGGCCAGAGGTTCTGCGCCGCTGGCGGGCGGAAACGGGTGATATTCCTGGCGTAAAAACACTGGGCTTTGAAGGCGCGGCGGGCGGTCCCGGCGGAGGCCCGGATATTTCCCTGCAGCTGATCGGCAGCAATATCAACCAGGTGAGCCGTGCAGCTGCCGAACTGGAGCGCCGCATTCGCCAGTACGAGGGCGTGTTCGATATCCGCAACAGCCACGAAAGTGGTACCCCCGAAATCAAGCTCAATATCAAGCCCGAAGCAGAGACCCTGGGGCTGACTCTGACAGACCTGGCCCGCCAGGTGCGCGCCGGCTTCTACGGTGAGGAGGTACAGCGCATCCAGAGAGGCCAGGACGAAGTGAAGGTCATGGTGCGGTACCCCGAAGATGAGCGTGATTCCGTGGGCTACCTGAATGACATCCGCATTCGCACACCCGACGGAGGCAGGGTGCCGTTCCGCGCCGTTGCTGATGTTGAGTTTTCCGAAACTCCCAATCGCATCCAGCGATTCGATCGCGAACGCGCCATCCGCATTTCGGCTGAAGTGGACCAGGAAAAGTATGAACCCGGCAAGATAACCGCGGACATCCTGAATGTTGAGTTGCCGGAAGTGCTGGAACAATTTCCGGGCGTTCGCTACCGACTCAGCGGTGCATCACGCAGCATGCAGGAAGTACAGGTTGACCTGATCAAGGGAGCCGCATTTGCCCTGTTCATGATTTACGCACTGATGGCCATTCCGCTGAAGTCCTATTCGCAGCCGCTGATCATCATGTCGGTGATTCCCTTCGGCGCCATCGGCGCCCTGCTCGGACATTTGCTGTTGGGCATCCAGGTCAGCGTGCTGAGCTTCTTTGGCCTGATAGCGCTGGCTGGGGTGGTGGTGAATGACAGCCTTATCCTGGTGGACTTCGTCAATCGCGAGCGGCAACTCGGGGTAGAACTCAGGCAGGCCGTGGTGGACGCAACGCGCAAACGATTCCGCGCCATCCTGTTGACTTCACTGACCACGTTCTTCGGACTGGTGCCCATCGTACTGGAAACCAGCCTGCAGGCGCAGTTGGTGATTCCGATGGCCACATCGCTGGCCTTTGGCATCCTGTTCGCAACTGCGATCACCTTGTTCCTGATTCCCGCCCTTTATATTGCGCTGGAACGGTTCGGAATCTGGTGGCGTAGTGCCTGGGCTCACGCGTTGCCAGCCAAACCGAAGCGCGTATCCAGGGAAAAGCCTACCCGGTCAACCGGATCATCAACCCGCATGCGAAGCGGCGATCAGGTGTGATTCGAGCAGGTTTCCGCACATGGAACGGATGGGCCTGGCGCGAATGCGAAGAATCCTGTTGAACACCACATGACGATCAGGTCCTTACTGCTTTGCGCCCAGGGAAAGCTGGCGCCCGATCCACTGGCTCGCATGGAAGCAGAAATCCTGCTGTGCCATGCCCTTGAGGTCAGCCGCTCTTTCCTGTTCGCCAACCCCGACCTGGTGGTGCCACTCCGGCGCCGTGCTGAATTCCTGGCATTGATCCGCCGCCGTGAACGGGGCGAACCCATCGCCTACCTGGTGGGCAAGCGGTCCTTCTGGACCTTTGAGCTCAAAATTTCCCCCGATGTCCTGATCCCCAGGCCGGAGACGGAATTGCTGGTTGAATCCGCGCTTGAAAAGATCCCCGCCGATGCTGCCTGGCGGGTGGCCGATTTGGGTACCGGAAGCGGCGCCATCGGGCTGGCGATTGCCAAAGAACGTCCGGCCTGCCTGGTACAGGCCAGTGACCTGAGCAAGGCCGCGGTGAACATTGCAAGGGAAAATGCGGGAAACCTTGGGCTGGCAAATTTCAGCGTACAGCAGGGTTCCTGGCTGGAGCCCCTGGACGGCTTGTTCCACCTTATTGTCAGCAACCCACCCTATGTTGCGGGCGATGATCCGCACCTTCGCCAAGGAGACTGCCGCTTTGAGCCGGTCAAGGCACTGAGCCCCGGCGGCGACGGGCTTGAGGCGTTGCGGCAAATCTGCACAGCTGCTGCATCGCGGCTACATTTAAATGGCTGGTTGATGGTTGAGCACGGATATGACCAGGCGAAGGAGGTCCGGGAGCAGTTCCGGCTCGCCGGCTTTGATTCCGTCTCCAGCAAATCGGACCTGGCCGGAATTGAGCGGATCACCCTGGGACGTCTGGCGGAAAAACAAACCCCATAAACCAAAACAGACCGGCATCCTGCCGATCTGTATTTGGTGAAGCGCCTGTGTGTGATGGCAGGATCATACACACTCTGTAAATATATGTCAATTCGCGTCAATGCATGCAAGCCCCAATCCTTCCCGACTGGACATCCCAACTGGCGCCTGCCTCTCAATGCAATTGGCGGTGCACTGCCGCCAGGCCGGCTCCAAGGATAAAAGCGATCAGCATGACGATACCGTAGCGGTTCAGCATCTCGATACGCTTCACCCGCTTGGTATTGACCAGTGTGCACTCGACACTGGTACCCGGCAGCACCAACAGGTTGTGGCAATCACGTTCATCCGGAATATAACTGTCACGGATCGACTCATACACGGAACAATTACTGCCACCCGGTGGTACTTCAGCAATCAGCCAGCCGTCCGGTTCGTCCTGATTCACCCTCAGGGTATGAAATTCGTCCAGTCCGCTGCAAACCAATTGTATTTCCACGGAGGCTTCGTCACCCGTAGCCCCAACCCACTTCTTGAACACCAGCACTTCCGCTGCATCGGGAAGGGTTTTTCCCAGGCCTTTTACCTGTGCCTGTAAACACGTCGGCGATAGCAAACACGCTGCCACCAGGGCAGCGCCCAGCAACACCTGTATTCGCAGAGTCTGATTGATCATATTCCAATCATGTAAAAAAAAATCCCCGCGGTGCAAGGCAGCCGCGGGGATTTGTTCTCAAACAATCAGCTATGTTGCTGTGTCTTCAGAGATCAGGCAAAGCGACGGAAGCCGACAAAGCCAACACCCAGCATCAGCAGAGCCATGATCGCCATGCCGTACTGGCTCAGCGTCGGGATGCCTTCGAAGAACACCGTGTTGGTGATGGTGCAAGCGGCACCCACACCGGCTGATACCGTCAGGCTGCCACAGTTGCTGTCAACTTCAATGGCGCTGTCGTATACGCGTTCTTTAACGTAGCAGTTGCTGCTCGGATAGCCAGGACGCACCCAGAAGCTGAATTCGTCATCCGCCGGGCCTTCGCCATTGGCATAACCGATCTTCTTGTAGTAGCCGTTACCACCGAGTGTCATTTCCTGGTTGTTCGGCTGGTAAACGTTGTTACAGCGAGCCCGCAGTGAGTACTCCAGGTCCACGTTATTGTTGTCGCCAACAATTTCCCAGATCTTGGTTACTTCAATTTCCACTTCATCCGGCTCGTTCAGGATTTCGCAGGTGTAGGCATCGCCGTCGTTGATTGCTTCCCATTCACAGCCGCCGTCAATTCCGTCACCGGTGTAGGTGGCTGAGTAACCGTCGGTTACCTCACCTTCAACGATGAAGCAGTTCAGCGTGCCCTCGGTGAAGTCGGTTACTACGAACTCAACATATTCGTTGTTCGACAGCAGCTTGTCCTGGTCCAGGATGATGCCGGTGTTACAGTCAATGGCGACAGCAACTTCCGCTTCATCATTGCCGTCACCGAAAACCTTCGTGACACCAAAAGTAGCGCGCGTGTTGGTCTGCGCCATCGCCAGGCTCGGCAGCAGCATCGCCGCAAGCAGAACTCCCGTGATAAATTTCATGTTCATTTCATTCTCCGTTCGTGGATTGGGATCGCGCTTTTTGTCAGAGCTTTTCCCGTTTCCAGCACTCCAAAAAAATTGCCAGTTTGCGATGCTTGACGTTCGCTTCACTTGCGATTGTTAACGGACTTCTTCCATTTCGCCAGGGTTCTTCACTTTTCAGTGGTTGAACACAACGAGCAGGACTGACGGGTCCATGTGCTGCATTATGGCCGACTTGTAAATTTGTGTCAATTTTTTGTTTTGAAACCAAGCCAAAAAGTGGCGGGCAAAAAAAATCCCCGCGGTGCAAGGCAGCCGCGGGGATTTGTTCTCAAACAATCAGCTATGTTGCTGTGTCTTCAGAGATCAGGCAAAGCGACGGAAGCCGACAAAGCCAACACCCAGCATCAGCAGAGCCATGATCGCCATGCCGTACTGGCTCAGCGTCGGGATGCCTTCGAAGAACACCGTGTTGGTGATGGTGCAAGCGGCACCCACACCGGCTGATACCGTCAGGCTGCCACAGTTGCTGTCAACTTCAATGGCGCTGTCGTATACGCGTTCTTTAACGTAGCAGTTGCTGCTCGGATAGCCAGGACGCACCCAGAAGCTGAATTCGTCATCCGCCGGGCCTTCGCCATTGGCATAACCGATCTTCTTGTAGTAGCCGTTACCACCGAGTGTCATTTCCTGGTTGTTCGGCTGGTAAACGTTGTTACAGCGAGCCCGCAGTGAGTACTCCAGGTCCACGTTATTGTTGTCGCCAACAATTTCCCAGATCTTGGTTACTTCAATTTCCACTTCATCCGGCTCGTTCAGGATTTCGCAGGTGTAGGCATCGCCGTCGTTGATTGCTTCCCATTCACAGCCGCCGTCAATTCCGTCACCGGTGTAGGTGGCTGAGTAACCGTCGGTTACCTCACCTTCAACGATGAAGCAGTTCAGCGTGCCCTCGGTGAAGTCGGTTACTACGAACTCAACATATTCGTTGTTCGACAGCAGCTTGTCCTGGTCCAGGATGATGCCGGTGTTACAGTCAATGGCGACAGCAACTTCCGCTTCATCATTGCCGTCACCGAAAACCTTCGTGACACCAAAAGTAGCGCGCGTGTTGGTCTGCGCCATCGCCAGGCTCGGCAGCAGCATCGCCGCAAGCAGAACTCCCGTGATAAATTTCATGTTCATTTCATTCTCCGTTCGTGGATTGGGATCGCGCTTTTTGTCAGAGCTTTTCCCGTTTCCAGCACTCCAAAAAATTTAACCTGCTTACGTTTTGAGATCACGCTTTTCAGGCCGTTTTTCTTCAGACTCTCGTCAAATCGCCATAAACCAGCGCGCAGGACTGACGGGCCATGACGCGCATTATCACCGAGCTGTAAATTTGTGTCAATTCAATCTTGCAAGCACTTTTGCCACCAACGATTTGCTCAAAGTTTATCGCTGGGTTTATCGCTGGGTTTGTCGCCGGGATCGTCACTGGGTTCTTCGCCGGGTTCCTCGCTGTTCCCGGCCTGGTTCGAAACCCGCTTCTGTTCCGGCAATCCGGCGCTGTTCGGCGATGTTTCACCCGCGGACAATTGGGACAGGCCTGCTTCAATCTGCCGAGTGTTTCTCGCGCCCAGCTCGCGCAACATTTCCGTTTGCCTCACCAGATTTCCGGCGCCTGTGGACAATTGGCCAAAAGCTTCATCATAGCTTTGCTGGGCCTGCTGCAACCTCTCCCCAACCCTTTGTAAATTATCGATAAATCCGCAGAATTTGTCGTACAGCAAGCCCGCCCGGCGGGCAATTTCATGGGCATTGCGATTTTGCCGGTGCACTGCCCAGACGGACGCTACCGTACGCATCGTAGCCAGAAAATTAGTGGGCGAAATCAATGCGATACGATGGTTCAGGGCAAATACGGGCAACTCGGGGTCGGCCTGCAGCGCGGCGATCAGGGCAGCCTCCACCGGCACAAACATCAACACGAAATCCAGGGCATCCAGCCCGGGCAACTCCGCATAGCGCTTTTCCCCCAGGTTGCGGATGTGCTGGCGCAGGGAAACAACATGTTCCTTCAGTGCCTTGTCGCGCTGCGCATCCGACTCAGCCGACTGATAGCGCGTCCAGGCCACCAGCGACACTTTTGAATCCAGCACGATCGACTTGGCTTCCGGCAGATGTACCACAAGGTCGGGTTGAACCCGCTGCCCGCTTTCGGTGGTCACCGAAAACTGGGTGGAGTAATCCTGGCCGCGCTGCAAACCCGCCAACTCCAGGAGTCGCTCCAGCTGTTGCTCTCCCCAGTTACCCTGGGCTTTGACATTGGTGGTCAGGGCGCGAGTAAGGTGGGTGGCATCCTCGTGCAGTCGCTCGTTCAGTTGCTCCAGGTCTTTCAGCCGGGAATGCAGCACCTGGTGCTGGGCGGTCTCCTGGCGATGGGTTTCGGTCACGGCATTGCGAAACTCCGTCAGTTTTTCATTCAGTGGAGACAGCAGAGAATCCAGCTGCTTGCGGTTGAGATCTGACAGCTTTTCCGACCGCTGCTCAAAGATCTTCCCCGCCAGCCGCTCGAAATGCTCCGACAGGCGCAGCTCAGCCTGCTCCAGCTGCCGGATCTGCTGTTGGAAGTTCTGCTCGCGTTCTTCGGTGCGCGCCAACAGGCCGGCCTGGTTCTGGTTAGCCTCAGTCAGGCTGGTGCGCAAATCGTCGAGCTGTCGTTCCAACCCGTCGATTTCCGGCTCCAGTCGGTCGCGCTCTGCCCGGCTGGCCCGGCGCGCGCTGATCCAGGCGCCGGCCACTGCAAACAACAGGCCCAACAACAGGCCCGCCCAAACACCCGCAAGCGGTGTGCTGATTCCCTGGCTGACCAGCCACTCATTCATCTATCCGGCTCCAGGCGGCAACATGGCAGCAACATGATTCATCGGGTGTTGGTATGGAAACCTGCAATGGATTTGGCGACATCAGGCGCGATCTTGACAGACTGCCAAAGGCCCTCCAGCGCATCGATGTTCAGAGCCCGCATGGCTTCCATGCCCCCCGTGATCTCCTCCATCGCGCGGAATCGTGATTCAAATTTTGCGTTGGCGTAGCGCAGTGCGCGAGCCGGGTCCACCTGCAGCTTGCGCGCCAGGTTGGCCACCGTGAACAACAGGTCGCCCAGTTCTTCCTCGATGGACTGCTGCTGCCCCTCGCTGATCGCCTGGTCCAGTTCAGCAAGCTCTTCGCTCAGCTTGGCTTTGACTGGTTCAACCGAAGCCCAGTCAAACCCCACCGTTGCAGCCCGTTTCTGCAGCTTGATGGCACGCTGCAATTCAGCCATGCCACGTGGGATCCCATCGAGTACGCCGCCTTTCCCCCGGCTGCTGCGTTCCGCCTGCTTGATGGTTTCCCAGGTTTGCCGAACCGAAGCTGCGTCCGCGTGCCGCGCATGTTCGTCGCCAAAGACATGCGGATGACGCCGGGTCATCTTGGAGCAGATCGACTGCACCACATCATCGAAACCAAACGACTGTTGCTCCTCGGCCATCTGGGCATGAAACACCACCTGCAGCAGCAGGTCGCCCAATTCATCCTGCAGGTCGGCCAGATCGCCCCGCTGCACGGCATCCGCCACTTCATAGGCTTCTTCGATGGTGTAAGGCGCAATGCTGGCGAAATCCTGTTGCAAATCCCACGGGCAGCCTGTCTGCGGGTCGCGCAAAGCCCGCATGATATCCAGCAGTTGTTGAATGCTGTTGCTCATATTGATTCGTTTCCCAAAAGGCCATTCAGCCGGCGGGCATGTTCAGTTCGATCCGTGCTCCACCGAGGTCACTGTGGCCGATATCCAGGGTGCCACCATAGGCGTTCAGCAATTCCATAACAATGGCCAGGCCCAGCCCATGACCCTCCACGCGCTCATCCCCTCGCACACCGCGTTGCAGTAACAAGGGCCATTGCTCGGGAGCGATGCCCGGCCCATCGTCTTCAACCGAAATCCTAAGCACAGCGGGCTGTGCGGCTTTGACTTCGATGCTGGCGGCAATTCGTACCTGTTGGCGGCCATACTTGAATGCGTTATCCAGCAGGTTCCCCAGGATCTCCAGCAAATCACGCTGCTCTCCCCGGAATGACAGGCCGGGAGCAATACTGATGGAAGTCTTTATCATTTTGTGCGAATACACCTTTTCGAGGCTGCGCAACAGCCTTTCCACCTCGCTGCGGACTTCAACAGCCGGGCCCATGGTACGGCGGGTGGAACTGGCGGCACGTTGCAGGCGCGTGCCCACCAGGTGGTTCATATCCGCCACGGCGCGCTGCATGGCTGAAACTGAATCGGCATCGGGGCTCTCCAGCCCGGCCTTGATGACCGCAAGAGGGGTTTTCAGGCTGTGCGCCAGCGAATCAAGCGCGTTGCGGTAACGCAATTGGTTGGCTTTTTCCGTGCTGAGCAGTTTGTTCAGGTTACGAACCAGGGGTTCGAGTTCAGCCGGATAGTTGCCGGCCAGGCTCTCCTTGCCGCCGGACTCGACCGCCGCCACATCGCTGGCGATATCCTGCAATGGCCGGAATGCCAGCCAGATCAGCAACGATTGGGCCAGCAGCAGGATCAAGCCGGTTGAACCCAGCGCGCCCCACAGCCCCACCTGGAACTCCGCTACCTGCTGTTCGATTTCGTCGGAAGCCACCAACACGCTGACCGTCAGTGGCAACTCCTGGCCATCCTCCAGTTGCCAGGAGAGGCCCAACTGGTACACATAGCCGTCCTCGCGGTGTTTCGGAACCGTGAAACTGACCTGGCCGGGCGGCAGCAACGGCAGGCGTGGCAGCTGCACTCCGAGGGTTGAGGGCGACACCCAATACTGGTCATTGCCATGCAGTTGCCCGTAAATGCCCGATCCGATCTGTGACAACCGCGGGTCGCCCAGGTCGTCACTGACCTGGATGTGCCCGGTAGGGTCCGGCTCCGCAGCCGCCAGGATCAGGTAAGCCCAGGACTGCATGCGATCCCGCAAACCCGCCTCGGTGCTGCGCTTGTTGGCGGCCGCCAGTGACAGGCCCACCAGGCTCAGGGCCAGCAGCAGAATCAACCCCGCAACGATGCCGATGCGCAGGCGCAGCGACACCGGCTGCCTGTCGGCATGCTCCCGGGTGCCCAAGCTAATGGCGCCGGGCTTCACTCCACAACCGGTTCAGCGCTGTCTTCGGATTCCTGCAGGTTCAATCGATAGCCGCGTCCGCGCAGGGTTTCGATGGGGTTCAACGTGCCGTCGGGGTCCAGCTTGCGCCGCAACCTGCCGACGAACACCTCGATCACGTTGCTGTCACGTTCGGCGTCTTCCTCGTACAGGTGTTCGGACAGCTCGGTTTTGGTGACCACTGCCTGCGGATGCAGGAACAGGTACTGCAACACTTTGTACTCGTAGCTCGTGAGCTCCAGTTCCTGGCCATCGAGGAAAACCCGCTGGGAGGTGAGATCCATCAGCACCGGGCCCATTCGCACATTGGGCTGGGCATGCCCGGCTGAACGGCGCAGCAAGGCGTTCACGCGGGCCAGCAATTCAGGGGTGTGAAAAGGCTTGGTGAGATAGTCATCTGCGCCGGCTTCCAGGCCGACGACCTTATCCTGCCAGTCCGACCGGGCAGTCAATACCAACACAGGAAACTTCCTCCCCGCCTGGCGAAGTTTCCGGATCAGTTCCAGCCCAGAGAGTTGTGGCAAACCCAGGTCGATGATGGCCACATCGATTGGAAATTCGGTTGCCAGGTACAAACCTTCCTGGCCATCCGCGGCACTGTCCACGGCAAACCCCTGCTCGCGCAACAGCTGGGCCAGGCTGTGCAGCAAATCCACATCATCTTCCACAATCAGCGCACGCATGGCAGTACTACTCCTTCACCGGGATGCGAACGGTTTTGACCACGCCGTCGCGGGTGATCAATTTGATGACATGCACTTTCTTATTGCCATTCTGCTCGGTGTAGGCCGACAGTACTTTGGCGTTGTACTGCCTGGCAGCCTGGCGCGCAGCCTCGTCCAGTGATTGGGCGAATGCACCGCCTGGCAGGCAGACCACCAGCAAAAATATCAAAATCAGTTTTTTCATTGAGCTTTGCCCTGCTCCGGGCTTCCCCTGCTGAATGACCCTGGATGGCGGCCATTGTATGCCAGATGCATGAATTGCAACTGAACCCTCATTGTCCCAAAAGCCCGTTCGGAAGTGCCAGCAGATCGCATTTGCAGTTTCTATTGCTGCTGGAATATTTCCGCCACCATGCAGCGCAGGCTACCGCCGGCTTTCTCGATTTCATCCAGCGGACAGGAGCGTATCCGGAAGCCCCAGGACTCCAGCAGTGCCCGGCTGGAAGGTCGCAGCGCATCGGCAGCCGCCTGGCTCATGAACACGTCGTGGTTACCCAGGGCAATGCAATTGCCGGCAAATGCGGCTTTCTCGGCCTGGTCAAGAAACAGCACACGGTCGCGGTAGACTGCAGCCAACACCCGTGACAGGCCCCTCCCCCGCACCGACTCCTCATGAACCACGCAGGCGCGGCCGGCCAGCACGGAGAGAACCACATTGGTATGGTATTCACCGGGCTGCAGGTCAAACTGCAACGTGCAGCGCAAGTCAAATGCCTCGTGCATGGCGCGCGCACCCGCATCATCAACCCGGCTGGACATTCCGCAATAGCCGATTCGCCTGGCCCGGTCGATAACCAACGCACCGGTGAGTTCGGCTACGCAATTTTCCCCGGAAAGATCAACCAGCTCATAGCCCTGGCGCAGGAAGTAATCGCGGATGTCCTGCCGCCGGGCTTCCAGCTGCCGTCCCGGGTGCAGCATATGCCCGACAATCAGGCGGCCGGGTATGGTGGCAAAAACATTGTTGGGAAAAATGTCGTCGGGAGTACTGGCATGGCCTGGAAAGCTTTTTGCGTGGATACCGCATTCTCGCAACAGCGACAAAAGACCTGTGTACTGGGCCATGGCCCTGTCGTTGTTGACCGCGATTCCGAGATCCATGTACCTGTTGTCGCTGGCGGATTCCGCCAGCAACTGGAACTCCAGCGGTTCAACCATGAATACGCCACGCGCGGTCGCCGGTGAATCGGCCGGGAATTCGCCTGCATCGAAAGCTTCCAGAAACTGGTCGTAACTGCGGGTGATCATGGTTCAGGCGGCATCCAGCTGCTGCGAAACAGCCAGATAGTGCTGCAGCGCCAGGCCCAGCAGACGGTGGTTCGCGTCCTGCCGATGGGCATTCTCGGATATCCAGCGCCGCCAGCGACGCGCACCGGGCAACCCCTGGAACAGGCCAAGCATGTGCCGGCTGATGTGCTTGACCGGAACTCCCAGTGCAACCTGCTCCCGGCAGTATTCCTGCATCGCGTGCACGATCTCCTCACGCTGCGGTGGCTCAAATCCGGCTTCAAGGTATTGTTGGCATTCCACCAGGATCCAAGGGTTGTGGTAGGCCGCACGGCCAAGCATCACGCCATCCACATGCTGCAGGTGGGTGTTGATTTCCGTGACTTCAGTGACACCGCCATTCAGCACAACTGTCCATTGCGGTTGCTCCTGCTTGATGCGGTACACCCAGTCATAACGCAGCTCGGGAATTTCCCGGTTTTCCTTCGGGCTCAAACCTGAAAGCCAGGCCTTGCGCGCATGGATGACAAAGACGTCGCAACCGGATTCCGCCACGGTGTGCAGGAAATCGCTGAAATACGCATAGCTCTCGTATTCATCCACACCCAGCCGGCACTTCACGGTAACCGGAACATCCGCCACTTCCGTCATGGCCGCGATGCAATCCCGCACCAGCCGCGGTTCGAGCATGAGGCAGGCGCCGAAGCGGCCGCGCTGTACCCGATCGGACGGGCAGCCCACATTGAGGTTTACTTCATCGAAACCCCGGGCCTGGGCGATACGCGTGCAGCGGGCCAGTTCTTCCGGATCCGAGCCACCGAGTTGCAGCGCCAAGGGGTGTTCTTCGGGGTTGAACGCCAGCAGGTGATCACGGTCGCCGTGCAATATGGCCCCGCTGGTGACCATTTCGGTATACAGCAGCACTCGCGGCGCCAGCAGCCGGTGAAAATAACGGCAGTGGCGATCCGTCCAATCCATCATGGGCGCGACCGATATGCGACGGTCCTGAATTCCGGAAAGGTTCATGTGATCGGGCTTGGCCTGTCAGGCAGGCCTGGTTCCTTGTGGCTGTCCAGTTCGATTGAGCGGGCTACCCACCGATGGGCGCCTTTGTTCAGGATCGCGGTCAGTATAAAGCCCGGCCCGGTTCAACTGGAACACCGCTGGAGATGACCGGCATCAGTGCAGGTAGCGAATCATGGAAATCCGCACGTCCCGGCCATCACCCCTGGTATTTAATTAAACAATTAATTAATATACGCCCATGAAGCATGCACGAAAATTGCGAAAACACCCGACAGCCGGCCGCAGGGGGCGGCCTGCGGCGGAAGGCAATACGGATTTCCGCCAGCAGATCCTGGACTCCGCCGAGCTGAATTTTGCCCAGGCCAGTTTCGACTCTGTGTCGCTCAAGGACATTGCCGAACCGGTAGGCGTCACTCCGGCCATGATTCACTACTACTTCGGCAGCAAAAAAGAACTGCTGGCCGCTGTGATGGAACAGGCGCTTGCGCCCGTGGCCGATGCCATTCAAAAACTGGCGGCACGGCAGGATGCAGATCTCGAGGAGTTTGTCAGGCTGCTGTATCCGACCATGCAGAACCATCCCAACCTGCCGCTGCTGTTGTTCCGCCAGGTCCTGCTGCCAGGCAGCCCGATGCAACAGCATTTCCTGGAAAACCTCGCACCGCGCCTGGGTGGCATGTTGCCCGCGATCATAAAGAAAGGACAGCAGTCAGGACGGATTTCTCCACATCTGGATCCTGCCATTACGGCGCTCATGGTCTTGTCCCTGTGTGTCTTTCCGCTGATCTCCAGGCCACTGGCGCAACCTGCCCTGGGTATTTCGTTTGATCCGGCCAGCAGGCAGCGGATCCAGCAACACATCATTCACTTCCTTCGTGGAGGGCTGCAATCTTCATGAATGCCTTCATCACCCGGGTGAAATCACGCACCAATGTTGGCCAGCTGGCCCTGAACCTGCTGCCCCTGCTGCCCCTGCTGCTCATGCCGCTCCTGCCTGCCTGTTCGCCAGCCACGCCGGAGAAGCTGGTGGGCACGCTGGAACGGGACCGGATTGAACTCGTAGCGGAAACCAACGAGCCGATTGCATCGCGGCATGTGCGGGACGGCGACACCGTTCAGGCCGGCGCCCTGATTGCGCAACAGGACACCAGCCGCCTGCAGGCGCGGTTGCAGCAACAGCAGGCCAGCCGGGACCAGGCTGCGGGCCGCCTGGCCGAACTGGTGCGCGGCCCGCGGGCTGAACGGATACTGGAAGCCGAGGCCCGGCTGGCATCGGCGCAGGCGCAGACGCTCACTGACCTGAACGACTATCAACGGGCACGCGAGATGTTTGAGCGCAACCTGTCCAGCCAGGCTACGCTGGAGCACGCCGAGGGCCGTTGGAAGACCAGCTCCGGAGCAGAACTCGCCGCCCGTCAGGAGTTGGCTGCCTTGCAGAACGGCACGACTTTCGAGGAGTTGCAGCAGGCCAGGGCCGCTGTGCACCAGGCCGAGGCCCAGGTTGCACTGGCCGAATTGGATGTGCAACGAAGCCAGATACGGGCCCCGGTGGATGGGCGTATCGACAAACTGTTGTACCTGCCGGGTGAGCGACCCTCGGTCGGTGCAACCATTGCCGTGCTGCTGGCCGATGCACGCGTGTTTGCCCGGGTCTATGTGCCAGAGCCTTTTCGCGCCCAAGTGACCCCCGGCAAAAAGCTGCAGGTCCGGGTGGATGGCGTGGAAAACCCTCTGACCGGCGAGGTGCGCTGGGTATCGGCGGATGCCTCTTTCACGCCCTATTTCGCGCTGACCGAATATGACCGGTCACGACTCAGCTACCTGGCGGAAATCGACCTGCCCTTCGAAGCCGCGGGTCTGCCGTCCGGCTTGCCCGTCACCGTGCAATTGAACCCGTTGGACGAGGCGCCATGATCCTGGCGACCGCGAAGTCGGAGGCCCAGGGGCAACATCCGGATCAGAATCAGGGCCAGGCTCAGATTCAGGCCCAGGAAGAATGGGCGATCCGCGTGCGGGGGCTGAGCAAGTCCTTCGGCCCTGTTCAGGCCGTCAGCAATGTAGACCTGTACGTCCCCAGGTCGGTTATTTACGGATTCCTGGGCCCCAACGGTTCCGGCAAGTCAACCACCATTCGCATGCTGTGCGGGTTGTTGCTGCCAACGGCCGGCGATATCGAGGTGCTGGGTTACGCCATTCCGGAACAGGCCGAGGAATTGCGGCGCAAGGTCGGATACATGACGCAGAAATTTTCCCTTTACGAAGATCTGAGCGCACAGCAGAACCTCGATTTCATTGCCAACATTTACAATCTTTCGCGTCGCAGGCGCAAACAGCGGCAGGCGGAGGTGACGGAGCGGTTTGGCCTGTCTCACTTTCTCCCTCAGCTGGCGGGTTCCCTGAGCGGTGGCCAGAAACAACGCCTGGCCCTGGCCGCGGCCACTTTGCATGAACCCGAGTTGCTGTTCCTGGATGAGCCCACCAGCGCGGTGGACCCTGAAAACCGCCGGGCGTTCTGGGAAACGCTGTTCGACCTGTGCAGCGAAGGCACCACCATACTGGTATCCACTCACTACATGGATGAGGCGGAGCGTTGCCACCAGCTGGCCATTCTCGACCGGGGCGTGCTGGTGGCCGACGGCAGCCCGGCGCAATTGTCCCGGGATATCGCCGCCCAGGTACTGCTGGTCATCGCAGACCAGCCGCGCCGCGTCAGCAAAGTTCTGGAGGCGGAGGACTTTGTGCACAGCACGGCGCAGATCGGCAACAGCCTGCGCGTACTGGTTGATCCTTCGCTGCAGGATCCTGAAGCTACCGTGCTGGCGCTGGTGCGCCAGGCCGGACTGCAGCCGGTGCAATGCAGTCGCACCGCGGCCAGCCTGGAAGATGTGTTTGTTGCCGCCACCCAGCAGCGCAGGGCCCGGCAATGAAAGCGCTGCAACGCGTCCTGGCGATCGTACTGAAAGAGCTGCGGCAGCTGCGGCGTGACCGCCTGACGTTTGGCATGATCGTTGGCCTTCCGGTCATCCAGTTGTTGCTGTTCGGCTATGCCATCAACAATGACCCCAGGCACATACAGGCTGCGGTCGCTGACCTCGCGGCCAGCGCGGCGTCACGCCAATACGTACTGGACCTGGCGCACAGCCAGGTCATCGACATCGTTCGTCTGGCGGCCAGCGCGAATGAACTTGAAGCACTGATGCGCACGGGTGAAATCAGCGTCGGCATTTTCATCCCCAGGGACTTCGAGCGGCGGCTGCAGCAACCGGATCGCGCCGCCGTGCAACTGCTGGTGGATGGATCCGATACCGTGGTGCAGGGAGCGGTTAGCCGCCTGGCACAAGCCAACCGGCTGTCGCCCTGGTACGACCAGCCGCCAGAGCTGGAGGTGCGAACATTCTACAATCCGGAACGACGCTCGGCCGTGAACACGGTACCCGGCCTGATCGGCATCATACTGACCATGACAATGACCCTGTTCACCGCCGTGGCCATCGTGCGCGAGAGGGAACGCGGCAATCTCGAACTGCTGATCACCACCCCGGTGGGAATACCCGAACTGATGCTGGCGAAAATCCTTCCGTACATCCTGATCGGGCTGATCCAGGTGACGCTGGTGCTGTGGCTGGGGCACTGGTTGTTCCAGGTGCCGCTGCGCGGCTCACTGTGGGATGTGTACCAGGTTTCGCTGCTGTTCATCATCGCCAACCTGGCCATGGGGTTGATGATTTCAACCGTTGCCCGCAACCAGTTCCAGGCCATGCAGCTCACCATGTTCGTGCTGCTGCCCTCCATCCTGTTGTCGGGCTTCATGTTCCCGTTTGCAGGAATGCCCAAGCTCGCGCAGTGGATAGCGGAAGTGCTGCCGATGACGCATTTCATGCGGCTGATACGCGGCGTGGTGCTGCGTGGTGCCGACCTGGTGGAAATGCGCCGGGAAGTGTTCGTTCTGGGCGCTTTCATCGTGCTGGCCATGGGTTTTGCCATACTGCGATTCAACAAACGGCTGGATTGAATCCGGCCCGGGCTCGTGATGGCTTGCCGGTGATGGCATACTCGGGGTTCTTGGCGAGCCGCTGAAGCAACCGGACTGAATCCATGAACGCACCAGTGCCAATCCAGGTTGAAGGACTCAACCACTACTTCGGCAAAGGCACACTGCGCAAGCAGATCCTGTTCGATGTCGCCACCGAGATACCCGCGGGTGAAATCGTCATCGTTACCGGCCCTTCAGGTTCCGGCAAAACCACCCTCTTGACCCTGGTGGGCGCATTGCGCTCGGCGCAGGAGGGCAGCGTCAGGGTATTGGGCGAGGAATTGCGCCACGCCAGGTCCGCGGTACTGGAAAAAGTTCGGCGCAGGATCGGTTTCATTTTCCAGCAGCACAATCTGCTGGGCGCCCTGTCGGCGCAGCAGAACGTGGAGCTGGGGTTGAGAGCAGCCAAGAGCCACAACAAGGTCGAATCACGCAAACGCGCTCGGGAGATTCTGGCAGCCGTGGGCCTTGCCGAACGCATGGACCACCGCCCGGAGCAGTTGTCCGGTGGCCAGAGGCAGCGGGTGGCCATTGCCCGGGCACTGGTTTCCGAACCGCAGATCCTGCTGGCGGACGAACCCACCGCTTCGCTGGACAAGGAATCCGGTCGTGAAGTGGTGGAGCGCATGAAGGTGCTGGCCAAGGAGCAAGGCACCACGATCCTGCTGGTCACCCATGACAACCGCATCCTGGACATCGCCGACCGCATCGTGCACCTGGAGGACGGCCGGCTGTCGACCTTTACCGATGCGGTCATCGCCAACAACGAACTCATGATGGGCACGCTCGCCCGCGCCAGCCACAAAAAGCGGACCGGCGCGGAAGTTGATGACCTGGACGAAGCCGGCTTTCGCGCGTTGCTGGGCCAGATGACCCAGCAATCGCAGCATTTTCTGAGGGCTACCGAGCTTTCCAACGATGCGGCTTTCCAGAGCCTGCTGGAGCAGGACCTGTTCGCTTTTACCCGTAAACTGAGCCAGCTGATGAACGCGGACCGCTCCTCGCTGTTCATCGTTGACCGCAAAACCCAATCGCTCTGGCTGCGCGTCACCGAGAACCTGCCAGATAAGGAAATCCGCATTCCGCTTGACAGCGGTATCGCCGGCGCGGTGGCCACCACCGGTGAAGCCATTCGCGTCGACGATGCTTACACCGACCCTCGATTCAACCCGGATGTGGACAAACAAATGGGCTACCGGACCCGCTCGATCCTGTGCCTGCCGGTAAAGAACTCAGCCGGCAGGGTGTTTGCCGTGGCGCAATTGCTGAACCGGCGGGATGGACAGCCCTTTGATGCCAGTGATGAGGCCAGGTACAAGGAATTCCTCCAGTCCATCGGTCTGGTGCTGGAAACGCTGGAACAGCTGTTGTCGCACTCCTGAACACCAGCGGGGACAGCCGGGCCCGGTTCCGGCTGTATTGCTGCCGAAACTAGCCGACATTGACTGTGACGTTGCCCGGCAATGCTTATATAATGCCGGGTTTGGTGAGAGCTACGGCCTGGCGGGGCGGACATGTCTGAACGCGAAATCATGGAATACGATGTCATCGTTGTGGGAGCAGGTCCCGCAGGGCTGGCATGCGCAATTCGCCTGAAGCAACTGAAGCCGGACCTGATGGTCGCGGTGATTGAAAAAGCGGCCGAAGTGGGGGCCCATATCCTGTCCGGCGCGGTGATCGAACCGGCGCCGCTGGACCAGCTTCTGCCCGGCTGGCGCGACAATCCTCCGCCCGTTTGCGTGCCGGTGGAGAAAGACCAGCTTTGGTATCTCACCAAATCCGGCCAGCGACGCCTGCCCACCCCCCCGCAGCAGAACAACCACGGCAATTTCATTGTTTCCCTGGGCGCGCTCTGCGCCTGGCTGGCGCCTCAGGCCGAGGCCGCGGGCGTTGATATTTTCCCGGGCTATGCCGCCTCCGACATCGCCTTCGCCGAGGACGGCAGCGTGAAGGGCGTGATCATCGGTGACATGGGCGTGGACCGCGCCGGCGAACCCAAGGACAGCTATGTTCAAGGCATCGAAATACATGCACCGGTCACCGTGCTGGCTGAAGGCTGCCGCGGCCACCTGAGCAAGCAACTCATCGCGAAGTTCGGCCTCAACAAGGATTCCGAACCCCAGACCTACGGTATTGGCATGAAGGAACTGTGGCGGGTGCAGCCGGGCAAATCCACTCCTGGCCTGGTGCAGCACACGCTGGGATGGCCGCTGGACTCCAGCATCTACGGCGGCAGTTTCATCTACCACCTCGACAAGGATCGCATTGCCCTGGGATTCGTGGTCGGGCTGGACTATGCCGACCCTGAATTCATGCCGTTTGAAGCGTTCCAGCAGCTGAAACACCACCCCATGGTGCGGGACATGCTCGAAGGCGGCGAAATACTGTCTTCAGGCGCGCGCGCCATCGTCGAGGGTGGCTACCAGGCCCTGCCAAGAGTCGAAATGCCGGGCGCACTGCTGATCGGTGACGCAGCGGGCCTGCTGAACGTACCCAAGGTCAAGGGCACCCACCAGGCGCTTCGTTCCGGCATGCTGGCTGCCGAGCACATTGCGGAAACTTCGAGCAGCGCCGGTTTTGATGCAAAACTGCGCGCCTCGCCCATCGTCAGCGAATTGCGCAAGGTGAGGAACATCCGCCCGGCCTTCTACAAGGGTTTGTGGCGCGGCTTCATTCGTGCGGCTGTCGAAACCATTACGGCCGGCAAACTGCCTTCGACGCTGCAGCTGCATGCCGACCATTCGGCATTGCGAAAAGTGGTTGAATACACCGCGCCCGAGCGCGATTGGGTCAGCCGCGAGCTGCCACCGCGTGACCGCCTGGCGTCGGTTTATTTCGCCGCCACCGAGCACGATGAGGACCAGCCGGTGCACCTGCAGATCCTCGAGCCGGATATCTGCACGACGCGTTGCGTTGAAGAGTATGACAATCCCTGCACGCGCTTTTGCCCGGCCAACGTGTATGAAATGGTGGAGGATAGCGACGGCAAGCGCCTGCAGATCAATGCGGCCAATTGCGTGCACTGCAAGACCTGCGACATCAAGGATCCATACCAGATAATCAACTGGGTGACTCCTGAAGGCGCTGCCGGGCCGAATTACCAGAACCTCTGAATCGGCGCCCTGTGCCAGGCGCCGGTGCTTCCCGATTGAACTTCGATTTAAACAGGCAGGAATATTGATGAAAATACTGGTTGGAATAAAACGCGTGGTTGACTACAACGTACGCGTGCGCGTGCTGCCCAACGGCAGCGGCGTGGACACGGATGGCGTCAAGATGAGCGTCAATCCCTTTGACGAAATCGCCCTTGAAGAAGCGCTGCGCATCAAGGAAGCCGGCAAGGCCACGGAAGTGGTAGTGGTTTCCATCGGCACGGAGGAATGCCAACAACAGTTGCGCACCGGCCTGGCCATGGGCGCCGACCGCGCCATCCAGGTGAATACCACCAGCGCGACCCAGCCTCTGGCCGCGGCCCGCGCCCTGCTGAAAGTAATTGAGCAGGAACAACCCGGGCTGGTGCTTCTGGGCAAGCAGGCCATCGACGATGACAACAACCAGACCGGCCAGATGCTGGCCGCGCTGTGGAATCGCCCGCAGGCCACATTTGCCTCCAAACTGGAACTGGATGGCGACAAGGCCACCGTTACCCGCGAAGTGGATGCCGGCCTGGAAACCATCAGCATCGACTTGCCGGCCGTGGTTACCGTGGACCTGCGCCTGAATGAGCCGCGATTTGTAAAACTCCCCGACATCATGAAAGCCAAGCGCAAGCCGCTGGACGTGCTGCAGCTGGCCGACCTTGGCGTGGAGCCCGGCCCGGTGTACCAGATTGAAAAATACAGCCCGCCGCCGCAACGACAGAAAGGCATCATGGTGGAAAGCGCCGAACAACTGGTGCAGGAACTGAAGAACCGGGGGCTGGTATGAGCAGGATACTGATTGTTGCAGAACACGATGGCAGCTCACTGAACCCGAGCACGGCCAAAACCCTGAGCTGCGCGGCCGCGGTAGGTGGTGATATCGACATCGCGGTGCTCGGCAAGGGTGTGGATGCGGTGGCCACGCAGGCAGCAGCACTGGCTGGCGTAAAGACTGTAATCAAGGTCGAAGCCGATCATCTCGAGCACGCACTGGCGGAAAACTGGGCGCCGGAAATCGCCAGCCTGGCAAGCAGCTATACACATGTGTTTGGCCCTTCAACCACGTTTGGCAAGGACCTGATGCCGCGCGTGGCGGCCCTGCTGGGCGTGAACCAGCTCAGCGATGTGATGGAAGTGCTGGAGAGCCATGCCTTCCGTCGCCCCATTTACGCCGGCAATGCCATCATCGATGTGCGGGTTCCAGCCGACAGCATCACCGTGGCCACCGTGCGCGCTGCCAGCTGGCAGGCCGCTGCATCGGGTGGTTCGGCGGCCATCGAGTCACGTGCAGCCAGCGGTTCGGCCAGCGGCCGAACCCGTTGGGTGGGGCTGAAGGCTGGCGGCGGTGATCGCCCTGACCTGCAGAGCGCCAGCAAGGTGGTGTCGGGTGGGCGCGCCCTGGGCAGCGCCGACAATTTCGCCATTGTCTACAGCCTCGCCGACAAGATCGGTGCGGCCGTCGGTGCTTCCCGCGCCGCGGTTGATGCCGGCTATTGCCCGAACGACATGCAGGTGGGCCAGACCGGCAAGATCATTGCGCCCGATCTCTACCTGGCATTCGGTATTTCCGGCGCGATACAGCACCTCACCGGCATCAAGGATGCAGGCACCATCGTGGCGGTCAACAAGGATGGCGAAGCCCCCATTTTTGAAATTGCCGATATCGGCCTGGTCGGTGACCTGTTCACCATCATTCCCGAACTGGAAAAGCTGTTGGGTTGAGCTTCGGCACGAGGGTGTTTGCACATGCCTGATCAGATCTGGGCACCCGGACCGGTGCGCCGCCAGACCGCCAACATCAAGCGGTTCATCGACCTTTTGCGCACCGAGCTCGACCCTTCCATCCAGGACTACTGGGACCTGTACGACTTTTCCATCGCGCAGCCGGAGAGCTTCTGGCGCGCGATGTGGGAGTTTGCCGCGGTGGTGGGCAAACCGGGAGCCGAAACCCTGCGCCACGGTGACCGGATGCTGGGCGCGCAGTGGTTTCCGCAGGCCCGGCTGAACTTCGCCGAAAACCTGCTGCGCTTCCGTGATGACCAGAATGCCTTGGTGTTCTGCTCGGAAACCGGTGAACGCCGTTCGCTGACCTATGCCGGGCTCTACCGCGAGGTGGCCCAAACCGCCGCAGCATTGAAGGCTATGGGCGTAGTCGAGGGTGACCGGGTCGCCGCCTACATGCCCAACCTGCCGGAAACCATCATCGCCATGCTGGCGGCTTCCAGCATCGGCGCGATTTTCTCCTCCTGCTCACCCGATTTCGGCATTGCCGGCGTGGTCGACCGTTTTGGCCAAATCCGGCCCAAGGTGCTGTTCTGCGCCTCGGCCTACAGCTACAACGGCAAAAGCCACGACTGCCTGGAGAAAGTGGCCGGCATCGTCGCCGCCGTGGACTCCATCGAGAAAGTGGTGGTGGTGCCCTACGTGAACCCTGCGGCCGACCTGTCGGGTATCGCCAATGCCGGCTGGTTTGCCGACTTCAAGGACGGGCAGGCCAGCAGCCTGGCGTTCGCCCAGCTGCCGTTCGACCATCCCCTTTACATCCTGTATTCCTCCGGCACCACCGGCACGCCCAAGTGCATCGTGCACGGCGCCGGCGGCACCCTGCTGCAGCACCTGAAAGAACTGATGCTGCACACCAACCTCAGGCGCAGCGACACGATCTGTTATTTCACCACCTGCGGCTGGATGATGTGGAACTGGATGGCCAGCAGCCTGGCCACTGGCGCCACGGTGGTGCTGTATGAAGGTTCGCCGTTCTACCCCGGCCCCACGGCCATGTTCGACCTGGTGGACGAACAGGACATTTCCGTACTCGGCACCGGTGCCAAGGCCATCGCCGCCTGGGAAAAGGCCGGCATAAAGCCGCGCGAATCACACCAGCTGAATTCGCTGGTGACCCTGCTCTCCACCGGTTCGCCGCTGGCGCCGGAACATTTTGACTACGTCTACCGCGACATCAAGCAGAACCTGTGCCTGGCGTCGATTTCTGGCGGCACCGACATCGTTTCCTGCTTTGTGTTGGGCAGCCCGATCCTGCCGGTATACCGCGGCGAATTGCAGTGTCCGGGCCTGGGCATGGCGGTGGAAATCCGCCGTGATGATGGCAGCGAAGCGGCGGTCGATGAAACCGGTGAACTCTGTTGCCTGCAGCCCTTCCCTTCCATGCCGGTGTTTTTCTGGGGCGATGAAGACGGCAGCAAATACCGCAGCGCCTACTTCGAACGCTTTCCCGGCATCTGGGCCCACGGCGACTTCGCCCAGCGCACGGCACACGGCGGCTTCATCATCCATGGCCGTTCAGACGCAACACTCAACCCCGGCGGCGTGCGCATCGGCACGGCGGAGATCTACCGCCAGGTGGAAAAGCTGGACCAGGTGCTGGAATGCATCTGCGTGGGCCAGGACTGGGATGACGATGTGCGTATCGTGCTGTTCGTCAAGTTGCGCGAGGGGGTGCAGCTCGACCAGGCCTTGCAGGACGAGATTCGCAAGTCCATCCGCAATAACACCACGCCGCGGCACGTGCCGGCGCGCATCATCCAGGTGGCGGATATTCCGCGCACCATCAGCGGCAAGATCGTGGAGCTGGCGGTGCGTAACGTGATCCACGGCAAGCCAGTCACCAACCAGGATGCCCTGGCCAATCCGGCAGCGCTGGAACTCTTCAAAGACCTGCCCGAACTCAAGTCCTGACCGGCGCTGCAGCCGGCCGGGCCAGGTCCGCGTGAGCGCCTCAGTCTGGCCCCAGGGCGTAGTCCAGTTCGGCGATCAGGTCGTTCACATCCTCCACACCCACCGACAAGCGCACCAGGCTGTCGCTGATGCCCAGGCGGGCGCGCTTTTCTTCAGGGACCGATGCGTGCGTCATGATGGCCGGGTGGTTGATCAGGCTTTCCACGCCACCCAGGCTTTCCGCCAGGGAGAACAACTGGCAGCGTTCCAGCATGCGGCGAGCGGCTTCCAGGCCGCCTTTGACCACGATGCTGATGATGCCGCCGCCCTGCCCGCCCATCTGCTGCATGGCCAGGGTATGTTGCGGATGTTCCGGCAAGCCCGGGTAAATGACCTGCTCAACCTGCGGATGCTGCTGTAACCATTGGGCGATCTGCAGCGAATTACGGCTGTGGGCGTCCATGCGCAAGGCCAGGGTTTTCAGGCCGCGCATGGCCAGGAAACTGTCGAACGGCCCCTGGATGCCACCAATCGAGTTGAGCAGGAACCACAGGCGCTTCGCCAGGTCCCCATCTTCTCGCACCACCGCCACGCCACCGACCATGTCGGAATGGCCATTCAGGTACTTGGTGGCGGAATGCACCACGATGTCAGCGCCGAGTTCCAGTGGCCGCTGGAGCATCGGCGATGCAAAGGTATTGTCCACCACCAGCAAGGCGCCATGCCGGTGCGCGATTTCGGCGGCAGCGACGATATCCACGATGCGCAGCATGGGATTGGTGGGCGTTTCCACCCACACCATTTTTGTCTCCGGCCGCATGGCAGCCTCCAGCGCACCGGGTTTCTCCAGCTCGGCGAATGTGAATTTCAGGCCGGCGGAGCGCTCGCGGACCCGATGGAACAACCGGAAGCTGCCGCCGTACAGGTCATCACCGGCTACCACATGATCGCCGGAATTGAGCAACTCCAGCACCGTGGCCGTGGCGGCCATGCCGGAGGCAAAGGCGAAACCGCGAATACCGCCTTCCAGATCGGCGATGCACTTTTCGTAGGCGTCACGGGTCGGGTTGTGGCTGCGCGAGTACTCCCAGCCCTGGTGATCGCCCGGACTGCGCTGCACGTAGGTCGAGGTGGCATAGATCGGCGTCATGATGGCGCCGGTGGACGGGTCAGGCTGCTGGCCTGCGTGGATGGCCCGTGTCGCCAACGCCAACGGCCTTGTTTCGCGCTGCTTGTCTGCTTTGCTCATTCTGGTTCCGTTCCTGTCAGGATTATATCCGGTCGGCCTTGCGGCGCAGGTAGTTCAGCAGGTCCACCCGCGTGATCAGCCCCAGGAATCGTTCGCCGTCCTTGACGATGGCGACGAAATCCCGGTTGAAGATGGGCATCAGGTCACCCACCGGAGCCTTCACGTTGATTTCGGTAAGGTCGGTCACCATGGCGGTCCTTACCGGCTGGGCGAATGCCCGCTGGTTTTCGGCCACTGCTAGCAGCAGGTCGGATTCATCCAGGATGCCGACGATCTGGCCATTCTCAATCACCGGCAGTTGGGAAACGTCATACAGTTTCAGGCGGCCATATGCATTGGCCAATGGTTCGTCCGGGCCCACCGTAATGGTGTCGTGCGAGTCGTAAGGACGCGCGATCAGGTCACGCAAGTCCCCGTGCTGGATGGTTTCGATGAAACCGAGGTCGCGCATCCAGTAATCGTTGTACATTTTCGACAGATAGCGGTTGCCGGTGTCGCAGCAGAAAGTCAGGACCTTCTTCGGGCTGGTCTGTTCACGGCAGTAACGCAGGGCAGCAGCCAGCAGCGTACCGGTGGAAGAGCCACCAAGTATGCCTTCCTTTTTGAGCAGTTCGCGCCCGGTTTCAAAGCTTTCACGGTCACTGATGGCATAGGCTTTCTTCACCCGGCTGAAATCACTGATCACCGGCAGGAAATCCTCGCCGATGCCTTCCACCATCCAGCTGCTGCTCTTGGTGCTGAGATGGCCTTCGTTGATGTACTCGGCCAGGATGGAGCCTACCGGGTCGGCCAGGATCAGCTCCAGCTCCGGCGCCTGTTTCGCAAAATAACGGGACAGGCCGGTCACCGTGCCGCTCGAGCCCACGCCGAGCACGATGGCGTCCAGCTGGCCGTCCATCTGCCGCCAGATTTCGGGGCCAGTGACTTCTTCGTGGGCTTTGGGATTCGCCGGGTTGCCGAACTGGTTGATGAAGTAGGCATTGTCCATTTCACTGGCCAGCCGCTTGGCCAGGTCCTGATAATATTCGGGATGGCCCTTGGCCACATCCGAGCGGGTCAGCACCACTTCCGCACCCATGGCCTTGAGGTTGGAAATCTTCTCGCGGCTCATCTTGTCGGGAATGACCAGCACCAGGCGGTAGCCTTTCTGGGCGGCAACCAGCGCCAGACCCAGCCCGGTATTGCCGGCAGTGCCCTCCACCAGGGTATCTCCCGGTTTGATCAGCCCTTTCTGCTCGGCGTCCTCGATCATTCGCAGGCCGATGCGGTCCTTGATGGAGGCGCCGGGATTCTGGCTTTCCAGCTTGATGTAAAGCTCGCAGGGCCCGGTATCGAGGTGATTGATGCGGACGACCGGCGTATTACCGATCATTTCCAGGACATTGGCAAAAACTTCCATTGATTCTGTGTACTCCGTTGCGGCAGCCGCCCGGTTGCGGGGCGGCCCGGCATGGGCCTGTTCGTGGTTTGCAGCATTCCATGCTGCAGCCCACTCCGGCGAAAATAAAAACGGCCGGGTAATTGTACCCGGCCGTTGCTCAATTTTGCCTGCCCGATGTCAGTTGTCAGTTGCCAGGCGTCAGTTACTGGATTTGTCCATCATCCGCGCCAGCTGGTCCTTGGCGAACAATTTCTCTTTTTTCAGTTTGACCAGGGCCAGGTCTTCCATGGGAACTGTGCCGTATTCGGCATCGGTTACCAACCGGTCCAGTTCCTGGTGACGATTGAATATCCTGAGGAATTCAGGATTTTCCTTCATCATTTTTTCCATTTGGTGCTGACGGTGTTCGAACATGATAGTCCTCCGTATTTGAGTGACAATACGCCGCCGGCCGCTTTCGCCAGGCAACAGATGCCGGCAAGCGTCCAGCGGAATTAAAGGCTGGGTAAATACAGTGTCTGGATATAAGCAGGTAGGTACGAAGTTCAGGATGGTGCCAACATTTTGCTGCTGTTGGCCCAGCCATCAGATGCGAACTTCGTTTTTGCAGTGAAGAACCATAAGGTGGAATTACACTAACGCAAATTCGGGGTTCCGGCAAGCCGGATTTCCCGGCTGTTTTAACGGACGAAAATCAGTTCGCATTTCAGGCTGCGGAAGGCTGCCCTGGCTATTGGTCATCCAGCAGTATGACATCCACCCGCCGGTTTCGGCTGCGGCCATCTTCAGTGTCGTTGCTGGCGATCGGGAAGTCTTCACCCATGCCCACCGCCGTGACGCGGGCAGCGTCCACACCGAGATCAACCAGGGTTGCCAACACCGAATCCGCCCGTAGCTGCGACAAACGGAGGTTGGAGCTGGCTTCGCCCACCGAATCGGTGTGGCCTTCGATGCGGATCTTCTTGTCCGGCTCACTCTGCAGCAAGTCAACCACTTCCGCCAGGCTGGACATGGCATCGGCCTTGAGTTCGGTCTGGCCGGTCTCAAACAGCACATCACCCAGTGTCACCACCACGCCACTTTCGGTCTGGCGCAGTTGCAGGTTTTCCAGTTGACGCTGCAATGAACGGGCCTGTTCACTGGCCAGGTTGGCTTCTTTCTGGGCCAGGCTGGCGGCGCGGGCGCTGGTCTCGGCCAAAGCCTTGGCCTGTTCCGCCTCCTCGCGGGCACGGCGGGCTCGCTCGGCGGATTCTTCCTCGCGCGTCATGGCGCTTTCGGCTTCCATGCGTGCCCGTTCCGCATCTTCAGCGGTGGCCTGCGACAACATTCGGGCCTGGTCAGCCTCCAGGCGGGCACGTTCAGCTTCCAGTTGGCTGGCGCGCACCAGCAACCGGCTGTGCTCCAGCCGCAACTGCTCCAGCTCGGCTTCCATTTTTTCGCGCTGCGCGGAGGCGCGGGCAATCTGGATACGCCGGTCTGCCATGTAAATCAGGTGGATACGCTGGGTTTCGTTGCCTGCTGTGCTTTCGGCCGCGCGGGCGGCGCGCTCAGCCTCGCCCAGGGCAAGTGGCGCGTATCCGGCCAACTCCGTATCGGATTGCAGTTCATTGAGCTGATTGCGAATGCGCTCCAGTGCCAGGTCTTTCTTGGGCGCGGTCTGGCAACCGGCCAGAACCAGTATTGCCAACAGGACCGGCAATCCCTGCATCAGGCGCGCCCCGCTCATGGTTTGTCCCCGTAGGTGCGATTGAAGTCTTCGATGAGCACTTCGTTCTGCTTGATCTGTTCCGCGAGTGCCGCACGCACCTTGGCCTCACGCGATTTTTCGATGGCCAGTTCGGAATTGATCTCGGACTGGTCAATCAGGTAGAACGTTTTCTCCCAGGATTTCCGCTCCATGCCCTTTTGCGCCTCAGCCAGCCTCTCGCGGGCGAAACGCAATTCCACCGGAGCATGCTGTTCAGCCCCTTCAAGGATGGCGGCATCGATGGCGCGCTGGGCGGATTCCAGCGCATCCGGGGAAGGTTTGGGAGTTGCGCAGCCGGCCAGCAGCAGCGCGCAGGTCATCATGGCCAGCATGGCCAGAAAGCATTTTGCAGTGTTGAATCTGCGGTTCGGCGCCACATTCAAAAAATTGTGCATTTCCATTCCGTGCCAGTGAGTACCGGGCCAAAGTCCGCAACTCATTGGAATTGCGGATTCGGGTCAGAGGCACTGATTATGAAGAAGCGCGCTCCAGGTTTAAACCCCGGCCTTGACGATCTCCTGCTCAATCGAACCGAAAATGCTGGCGCCGGATGCATCCAGCATCTCGATGCGGACGCGGTCGCCGAATTTCAGGAAGGGTGTGTCAGCCGCGCCCTTTTCCACTACCTCCAGTACCCGCTTTTCAGCCAGGCAGGATGCGCCGACCGAGCGGTCCTGGTTGGCGATGGTGCCTGAGCCCACCAGCGTGCCGGCCACCAACGGGCGGGTGCGGGCGGCATGGGCGATCAGTTGCGCGAAATTGAACTGCATGTCGTCACCGGCCTGGGGCCAGCCAAACGGTTTGCCATTGATGCTGGAGCGCAGCGGCAGGCTGAGCTTGCTGTCCTGCCAGGCAGTTCCCAGCTCATCGGCGGTGACCAGCACCGGCGAGAGCGCGGAACGCGGTTTCGACTGAAGGAACCCGAAGCCTTTAGCCAGTTCAGCGGGAATCAGGTTGCGCAGGCTGACATCGTTGACCAGCCCAATGAGCTGAATGTGGGATGCCGCCTGTTCGGCGCTCGCGCCCATGGGCACATCATCGGTTACCACGATCACTTCTGCTTCGAAATCGATGCCGAATTCCTCGCTGGCCACGGGCACCGGATCATGCGGCGCCAGGAAGCCGGCGGAAGTGGCCTGGTACATCAGCGGGTCTTCATAGAACGAGGCCGGTACTTCGGCGCCGCGCGCGGCCCGCACACGTTCAACGTGGGGCAGGTAGGCGCTGCCATCGACAAACTCATAGGCGCGTGGGAACGGCGAAGCCAGCGCTTGCAGGTCCAGCGGCTGTGTATCGCTGCGGGCGCCGTCGTTCAACTCCGCCGACAGCGCATTCAGGCGCGGCGCAACGGAATGCCAGTTGTCCAGCGCCTGTTGCAGAGTGGCGGCGATTCCGGTGGCCGGAACATAGCTGCTGAGATCGCGCTTGACCACGATCAGGGTGCCATCGCGGCCACCGGCTTTAAGGCTTGCCAATTTCATTGATTCTTTTCCTGTACTGATTGTGACGGAGCTTGCCCTGCGGCGCCCGGGGACTAAGCCGCTGGAACCTGCCAGGAATTGACATACCCGGTCCATTCGATGGCTTCGGCCTGCGGGTCGAGTTGCAGTGCATCACGGGTATCGATCATCACCGCCACCTCGTCAGTAGCCGCCGCCTTGGGTGTGAAAGCGTTCTGCAGCGCCTTCGGATGAGGGCCGTGGGTGAAACCGACCGGGTGCCAGGTAATCATGCCGGGATGGATATTGTCGCGGCTGAAAAACTCGCCCTTGTGGTAGAAGATGACTTCGTCGAAGTCATCATTATTGTGGAAGAACGGCACTTTCAGCGCATCGGGGTCGGTTTCAAACGGCCTGGGCACAAAAGTGCAAACGACGAAACGGTTGGCCACGAAGGTGGTATGTACCGAAGGCGGCAGGTGATAACGATGGCTCATCAGCGGCCGGATATCCCTCCAGTTAATGCGCACCGGGCAGAGGTCGCCCTTCCAGCCCATGGCATCCAGGGGGTTGAAAGGAAAGGTCACGGTGCTGACCCGCCCGCGGCTTTTGACTTTCACCGCCCACTCCGATTCGTCCTGCTGCTGCTGGAAGGCTTCATCGATGCGGGGCACATCCAGCATGGCCGGGTCAAAAATGGCATTGGGCCCCAGCATGCCCTTGTCCGGCAGCATGTAGGACCCATTGGTGGCTTCAATCAGCAACAGCGAAACCGGCCCGTCGCTCTCCATACGCCACATGGTGCTGCGCGGCAGCATGATGTAATCGCCGTCGCGGAATTCCAGGTGGCCATAGTCGCAATAAAGATGGCCCGAGCCCGAGTGGACGAAGAGCAATTCATCACCATCCGCATTGCGCGCCAGGTGATCCATGCTTTGGCCCATTTCCCAGATGCGGAATTTCACATGGGCATTGTGCAGCAGGTGGCGCGCATCCCAGGGGGATGCGCCGTAATTGGCCCAATGGGTGGTGTCGAACGCCCGCGGCTTGAGGTCACCTTCCATGCGCAGCCAGGCGGTGGGCGGGTGACGGTGGTACATGTGCGTGGCCGGCCCGAAGAACCCTTCCTTGCCGATTTCGCGTTCGTAACTGCCCGGCGGCAGGTCGCAATGAGCCTGGCGCGAGGTCACGCCCTCAATGCGCGGATGGGAAATCCACTTTTTGCTCATGCTGTTCTCCGCTCGCCCGGTTAAATCCGCCTAAAGTACGCCACGCCTGGCCTGGTCCAGTTCAATGGAATCAAACAGGGCCTGGAAATTGCCTTCACCAAAACCGGTATTGCCCTTGCGCTGGATGATCTCAAAAAAGATCGGGCCAATGCAGGTCTGGGTGAAAATCTGCAGCAATTGACGCTTGCCGGTTTCCATGTCGGCGTCCAGCAGGATACCGTTCCTGCGCATGCGCGGCACGTCCTCTTCGTGTTCCGGTACGCGCGTGTCGATCAGCTCATAGTAAGTATCGGGCGTGGACAGGAATTCCACTCCGGCCTCGCGCATCGCCTCGATGCTCTCATAGATATTGTCGGTATAGAGTGCAATGTGCTGTACGCCTTCGCCGCCGTATTGCTGCAGGTATTCATTAATCTGGCTGTTGGATTCCGATGATTCATTGATCGGGATGCTGATCATGCCGTTCGGCGCCGTCATGGCCTTGGAGCGCAGGCCCGTCTGCTGGCCGCGAATGTCGAAGTACTTGGCCTGGTAAAAATTGAACAGGCGGCTGTAATAATCGGCCCACTCCTCCATATTGCCTTCGTAGACATTGTGCGTCAGGTGGTCGATGTAGGCCAGGCCATAGCCCTGGGGGTTCAGGTCAGCGCCCTCGATCGGCACATACTCGGCATTGAAGGGGCTGCCGTTCCTGCGGTCAACCAGGTACAGCACCGAACCACCGATGCCCTGGATTTTGGGGCAATCCATTGCGCTGCCATGAATGCCGGCCAGCGAGGTTGCTCCTTTGGCCATCACCGCTTCAATGGCCTCATGGGAATCATCAACCAGCAGGGCAAAGCCCGCGCAGCAGGGACCGTGCGCCGCTGCAAACTCCATGGCGAACGAACCCGGTTCTTCATTCACCAGGAAATTCACTCCGCCCTGGCGATAAAAGGTGATCTTGCGCGTGGCGTGGTGGCCAATGGCCGCAAAGCCCATCTGCTTGAACAGCTGGTGCAGCTGGCTGGCATCCGGGGCCGCAAATTCGGCAAATTCAAAGCCTTCAAGGCCCAGCGGGTTTTCGTGTTGCTCAGTCATGGTTCATCTTCCTGTCCGCGTGCGCTGAAACCTGCTTCAATAGGCAGCAGGATTTTCGTGAACCGTGATATTAGTTACATATGCAACTAATAGCAAGGTTGCATTTGCAACTGATTTTCCGCCGCCCGGCGCGCAGCCGGGAATCCACCGGTAGCCGATGCTGAAAATGACCTTAAGAACAAGGCCTGAAGAAAATGACCCCAAAATCCGCTGAATTGCCGCATGCCCACTTCGATCTGGAGCACTTCCTGCCCTACCGCCTCTCGGTGGTCAGCAACACCGTCAGCCAGGGTATTGCCCACATTTACCAACAGGACCATGACCTCACCGTCATCGAATGGCGCATCATCGCAGTGCTGGGGCGCTACCCCGGACTCACGGCCAGCCAGATCGTCGATCGGACGGTGATGGACAAGGTATCGGTGTCACGGGCAGTGAACCGGTTGCTGGAGCGCGGGCTGCTGAAGCGCAAAACCGACGGCAGCGACCGCCGCTACCGCAACCTGCAACTGACCGAACAGTTGGGCCGGAAAGTGTTTGACTCCATCGTTCCGCGGGCGCGCAATTATGAGCACGCCCTGCTGGGCGGGTTCAGCGAAGCGGAAATCCACACGCTGGTGGACCTGCTGGAACGCCTGCAGCAGTCCGCCATCCGCCTGGATGAAGAAACCGTTTCAACCGATACTGCTTAGCGGCCAATCTGCGTGCGCACGTCCAGCAATTCCGGAAAGAAGGTGAGATCCAGCGCGCGGCGCAGGAAACTCACGCCCGAGGATCCGCCGGTGCCGCGCTTGAAGCCGATGATCCGCTCCACCGTTTTCAGGTGACGGAACCGCCACAACTGGAAGCTCTCCTCCACATCCACCAGTTTTTCGCACAGGTCATATTCTTCCCAATAATCCTGCGGCGCGTCGTAGATGGTCTTGAACACGGGCACGAGTTCGGCGTTGCGCACATGCGGCAGGCTCCAGTCGCGATCCAGTTGCTCGGCCGGCACCGCATGTCCGCGGCGCGACAGGAACATCAGGAACTCCTCATAAATGGACGGAGCCTGCAACACGGCGTTCAGGCTGGCGTGGGCCGCGGCATCGTGCGCAAACACCTTCAGCATGGCCGCATTCTTGTTGCCCAGCTGGAACTCGATGGTGCGGTACTGCAGGGA
The DNA here is from genome assembly GCA_964470455.1 of uncultured Wenzhouxiangellaceae bacterium. Classification (GTDB taxonomy): domain Bacteria; phylum Pseudomonadota; class Gammaproteobacteria; order Xanthomonadales; family SZUA-36; genus JAWXBM01. Next base: position 26,059 of record CAYYCX010000012.1, on the reverse strand, counting down.
CTGGAACCCCGAAGCGAATCCCAGCACATGCCGGAACTCGGCATACTCGGAAGGCGTCAGGGTTTCCAACACGGCCCATTGTTCAAACAACTGCCGCTGTACCTGCTTGACCCGGGAAAGGATCTTGGTGACAGGCCCCGGCTGATCGGCGCGGATGTGATGCATCGCAGCGGAAAGCTCATGGATGATCAGCTTCATCCAGAGCTCCGAAGTCTGGTGCTGGATGATGAACAACATCTCGTCATGATGCTCGGGACGGCTGAGGGGGAATTGTGCGTTCAGGAGGCGCGGCAGGCCCAGGTATGAGCCGTAAGTCAGCTCCTTTTTCAGGTCGGTGCGAATCCCTTCTTCCAGCTCGCGCAGATTGCCCGCGGGCTTTTCACTGTCCATGGTTTGATTTGTATCGCTCATTTGTTCACTCAGGAATGAAAACCGAAAACGCTATTGTGCGGGAATTCGCCCCCAAGTTCGCTAGTTCCAGGTGCATGGAGTGCAAATTTCCCGACAGCAGAACACTGGCGGAAGGAAAAAAAATGGGCCGGAAGAAGCAGCCCTTCCGGCCCAACGCCCTGGAAGAAGGGGAACCCAGGGCATCTCGCTGGGGGCCCGCCGGCACAGGGATGTGTGAGATGGCGGACCCTAGGAGCCTGTTGATATGGAAGACAGGCCGCCCGCGGGAAAAGGTTCCGCGCCTTTTCAGCCGGTACCGTTACCGCGAACGAGCAGCTCGCGCAGTCCTGCGATGGTGAAACAAACCGGGGGATGGGCGGCCGGGCTGGTTGCCGCATGCCTGTCAGAAAAATTCATCGTGATGACCTCCATGTCAATTCACTGTTGTGGGCGTCAATTCCTTTGACGCAACTAATGAACGAGCCAGATTGCTTCATTCATTGTGAAAGGGATCATGCAAGCTCTGTACCAAAACTGATACCAAACCCAGATAAGCATTGTATCTTTATGTTTTCATTGTGTTTTAGGTCATTATCTCCAAGCTGCGACTTTTTTGCAGGAACGCCACAAACGCGGAAAGCTGCCCAAAATTGTCACTATCGCTCCGGTTTTGCCGGGTTGCCAGGCGTCTTCACGCCTCCCTTCACGCCACACCCATTCAAGCCGCACCCGGTCACGCAGCACCCGGGCACGCCGAACATAGGCCGCCAATCCGGCGCTCTCCATGCGGCGATGTCAATTCGGTTTTGGGCCAGCTTCGGGGCTTGCTACCGGCCCCTGGTTCTGGTACATTTCGCCGGCTTTTTTGGCCGCCACGGCGCCAAAAAACCAGAACCGGCGTGACGGGACTGGGCCCGGGTTTCGATTCTGATTTTTTTTCGATTCTGATTTTCCCGGGACTTTCTCGACATCACGTCAAATACGCACACCGCACCGCAATGGTTCAGAGGGGTGCCCTTTCAAAGGGTCTCTGCAACGGGTGGGTGGAGGAATAACCCCGGAATCCAGCAGCCCCTGCTGCTGCGTTCCTCATGTGAAGGAATTTCAAAATGGCAAATGTCACCATGCGCGAAATGCTTGAGGCAGGCGTGCACTTCGGTCACCAGACACGTTACTGGAACCCCAAAATGGCTCCCTACATTTTCGGAGCCCGCGGCAAGATCCACATCATCAACCTCGAACAGACCCTGCCGCTACTGAACGACGCGATGAACTTCATCAGCAAGATCGCGTCACGACGCGGAACCATCATGTTCGTCGGCACCAAGCGTGCTGCCGGTGCCGCCATCGAGGAAGCCGCAACCAAGTGTGGCATGCCCTATGTATCACACCGCTGGCTGGGTGGAATGCTCACCAACTTCCGCACCATCAAGGCTTCAGTGAAGCGCCTCAAGTCGCTGGAAGAAATGAGCGAAAGCGGCGGCTTCGGCCACCTGGTGAAAAAGGAAATCCTGCAACTGACCCGGGAAAAGGAAAAACTGCAGAAGAGTCTCGGTGGCATCAAGGATATGAAAGGCCTGCCCGATGCGTTGTTTGTCATCGACGTCAGCCACGAAGACATCGCCATCAAGGAAGCACGCAGCCTGGGTATACCGGTGATTGCCGTGGTTGATACCAACTGCTCTCCGGAAGGCGTGGATTACATGATCCCGGGAAATGACGATGCCATCCGTTCCATCCGGCTGTACACGCAGATTGCGGCGGAATCCGTACTCGAGGGCCGCGCTTCGGCTCCGGTGGTTGAATCCAACGAAGAATTTGTCGAACTGGACGAGGAAGGCAACCCGATCAAGGTGAAGGCGGACAAGCCGAAAGCCGACGCTCGCAAGGCCCCCAAGAAAGTGGCCAAGAAAGTTGTTGCGCGCAAGGCTCCGGCTGCAGAGCCAGAAGCCACCGCAGAAGCTGAAGCCACTGCGGAAACGGAAGATGCAGCCGAGGCAGCAGGCACGGATGCGGATGTGGAAGCGGCTGATGCTGAAGTGGCCGAAGCGGTTGACGAAACTGCAGCCCCCAAGGTGGCAAAGAAAAAAACCGCCAAGAAGAAAGTTGCCGCGAAAGACGCTGAATAAGCCGCCGCAAACAGCGGCCAGGCAGCGCGACACAATCAAGCCGCCGGCGAACAGGCCGGCAGCGCAATGAACAGGAAAGAGAGGTACGTCCCATGGCAGTAACAGCTGCATTGGTAAAAGAATTACGCGAGCGCACCGGCGCCGGCATGATGGAATGCAAGAAAGCCCTGGTTGAAACCAACGCCGACCTGGATGCAGCCATCGAGCACCTGCGCAAATCCGGGCTGGCGCAGGCTGACAAAAAGGCCGGGCGCGTCGCCGCCGAAGGCAAAATTGCCCTGGCCGTATCGGCCGACGGCAAACAGGCCGTCATGGTTGAAGTCAATTGCGAAACCGACTTCGTCGCCAAGGATGACAACTTCAACACATTTGCAGACGCAGTTGCCGGCAATGCGCTGAACAGCGATGCCGCCGATGTGGAAGCATTGATGGCCACCAGCGCCAACGGCAGCACGCTGGAAGAATCCCGCCAGGCCCTGGTGGCCAAGATCGGCGAGAACATCCAGGTGCGCCGCTTTGAACGCACTGCAACCGATGGCGTCCTCGGCGCTTACCTGCACGGCGGAAAAATCGGCGTGCTGGTCGACCTTGAAGGTGGCGATGCCGAACTGGCCAAGGACATTGCCATGCATATTGCCGCGCTGAACCCCTCGTTTGTCAGCGAAAGCGATGTGCCGGCGGAATTCCTGGCCAAGGAAAAGGAAATCCTGCTGGCGCAGGTGGAAAACAGCGACAAGCCGGCTGACATCATTGAAAAAATGGTCAGTGGGCGCTTGCGCAAGCAATTGGCCGAGATCACACTGCTGGGACAGCCGTTCGTGAAGGATGGCGACATCACCGTGGCGAAGCTGCTGGAGCAGAACAAGGCCAGCGTCAAGGGCTTCAGCCGCCTGGTGGTGGGTGAAGGCATCGAGAAAAAGGAATCGAACTTTGCAGACGAAGTCATGCAACAGGTGAAAGGTGGCTGATAAAGCCTACTCCCGAATCCTATTGAAGCTCAGCGGCGAAGCGCTGCTGGGCGATGAAGATTACGGTATTGATCCGAAGATGATCCACCGGATCGCAACCGAAATTTCCGATGTCGCAAAAGCCAAAGTAGGCGTTGCCGTCGTCATCGGCGGCGGCAATATCTTTCGCGGTGCCGGGCTGGCCAAGTCCGGCATCGACCGCGTGACCGGCGACCACATGGGCATGCTGGCCACGCTGATGAATGCACTGGCCCTGCAGGACGCGCTGGAGCGCGTCGGCTGCGAAGCACGTGTCATGTCCGCCATTTCCGTGCACGACGTCTGCGAAGACTACATTCGCCGCCGCGCCATCCGTCACCTGGAAAAAGGCCGCGTGGTGATCTGCGCCGGCGGCACCGGCAACCCGTTCTTTACCACGGATACCGCAGCCGCATTGCGTGCCGTTGAAATCGGCGCGGACATCCTGCTCAAGGCTACCAAGGTCAACGGTGTCTACTCATCGGATCCGGTCAAGGACCCTGCTGCGGAGTTCTATGAAAGCCTGGGTTACGACCACGTCATCGGCAGCAAGCTGGGCGTGATGGACGCCAATGCCATCGTGCTGTGCCGCGACCAGGCCATGCCGATCCGGGTTTTCAATGTCTTCGAGGAAGGCAACCTGATGAAGCTGGTTTCCGGCCAGGATGTAGGAACCCTGGTTTCCTGAACCCGCGCCGCCGGATCATCCCGCCCGGACCCGCTTGCTGTTAGAATCTGCTCCCTGTGCCGCACGGCCCGTAGTGGCCCCGGCCTTGAAACACGACAGGAGACATTCATGCTCGCCGAAATCAAAAAAGATGCCCAGCTGCGAATGGGCAAGAGCCTGGAAACACTGCGCCATGAACTGGCCAAGATTCGCACCGGGCGTGCTCACCCCAGCCTGCTGGAACACGTACAGGTGGATTATTACGGCAGCCAGGTTCCCATCAGCCAGGCGGCAAACGTTGCCATCGATGACGCCCGCACGCTCAGCGTGACACCGTGGGACAAATCCATGGTGCAGGTCATCGAGAAAGCCATCCTGACATCGGACCTGGGCCTGAACCCGTCCACCGCCGGGCAAACCATTCGCATTCCCCTGCCGCCCCTTACCGAGGAGCGCCGCATCGAGCTTGGCAAGGTCGTCCACCACGAAGGCGAGAACGCCAAGATCGCCATTCGCAATATCCGGCGTGATGCCAATGCCACCCTGAAAGACCTGCTGAAGGAAAAAGAGATTTCCGAAGACATGGAACGCAAGGGCCAGGCGGATGTGCAACAGATTACTGACGATGCGGTAAAAAAAGTTGACGAAATCGTTGCCGAAAAAGAAAAAGAACTGATGGAAATCTGAAACAGCAACGAGCTGCTGCGAATGCAACCATGGAGTCCGGCACACGAAAACCTCGCCGCAACCGGTTCCGCGGCCCAGGCCGGCAGGCGGAACAGGCACCCGGCCTGGAAGCTGGCGGGATGAGCACCGAAGCCAATCTGCCGGCGCATATCGCCATCGTGATGGATGGCAACGGGCGCTGGGCGGAGAGCCGCAACCGGCCGCGTTCGCTGGGTCATCAGGCAGGCCTGAAAGCCTTGCGCCGCATCGTTGAACACTGCGGCCGGCGTGGCATCCCCGAGCTCACCATATTCGCCTTTTCCAGCGAAAACTGGAACCGCCCTTCCAACGAAGTCAACTGGCTGATGGACCTGTTCATGAAGACCCTGGACAAGGAAGCCAGGATCCTGCTCGAGAACGGCGTGAGGTTGAGTTTTATCGGTGACCTGTCGGCATTTTCCACCGAAATGCAGCAAAGCATCGAGCGCGTCATGCTGCAAACCCGCGAGAACCAGCGCATGCGGCTGAACGTCGCGGTCAACTATGGCGGGCGCTGGGATATCACCCAGGCCGCCCGCGCTATTGCGGCCGCCTGCAGCCGCGGCGAAATGGATCCGGCGGATATCGATGAAGCAACGTTTGCCAGCAAGCTCATGCTCAGCGGCCGCAGCGATCCGGACCTGTTCATACGCACCGGCGGCGAGATGCGCATCAGCAATTTCCTGCTGTGGCAGTCTGCTTACACCGAATTCCATTTCACGCCGATTCTTTGGCCGGATTTCAGCCCTGAAGCGCTGGACGCGGCACTGCTCGACTACCAGGGGCGTGAACGCCGCTTCGGCCGCACCGGCAAGCAGATCCGGCGGCAGGCGACATCACTGGCTTCGTGACGCTGAAGCATGCTTAAAATCCGCATCATTACAGCGCTTGGCATTGGCCTGGCCGCGTTTGTCGTCCTGTTCATCCTGGAAGCGGACATGTTCAGGTTGTTCATGGCTGCCTTGATGATGCTGGGAGCCTGGGAGTTCGCCCGGTTGGCCACGCTGGGTTCCCTGGCGCGATGGCTGTTGCTGCTGCTGCAGGCCGCGATCCTCGGGTTTGCGATTTACCAGTGGAGCAACCTGGCGACATTCACCCTGCCATTGTTGATGGCCGGGTGCCTGAGCTGGTGCCTGATGCTGTTGAGGCTGGTCAATTTCCGCTCCGGTGAAAAGCCCGGGCTGAACTACCGCATGCTGAGTTTTTTCTGCGCCCTTGCCGCCATCAGCTTCGCCTGGTTCGCGCTGTGCTGGTTGCGCGACCAGCCAGCGGGGGTATGGCTGGTACTGCTGCTGCTGTTCATCATCTGGGCGGCCGATGTGGGCGCCTACTTTTCCGGCCGCTGGATGGGCCGGCACAAGCTGGCACCCAGCATCAGCCCGGGCAAAACGCGCGAGGGGCTGTTGGGTGGTTTGCTGTTGGCCATGCTGGTTGCGCAGTTGCTGGCGTACTACACCGGATCCTTCCCCGCACCTTCATGGAAGCTGGCACTGGTTTCAGCAGTCACCGCGCTGGTATCCGCCGGGGGCGACCTGTTCATCAGCATCCACAAGCGCACGGCCGGGCTGAAAGACAGCGGCAACCTCTTTCCGGGTCACGGTGGCGTGCTGGACCGCTTTGACAGCCTGCTCGCCGGGGCACCGTTTTTCGCCCTTGGCATCGTCTTGCTGGGCAACTGAAGCATGGGACAGTCAGTCAGCACCCCGGCAGTCAGCACCCCGGCAGTCAGTACCCCGGCAGTCAGCATCCTGGGATCCACCGGATCCATCGGAATCAGCACGCTGGACGTGATTGCCCGCAACCGGGAGCACTTCCACGTACTGGCCCTGACGGCGCAGAAGAATTTCCGGCTGCTCGCGAAGCAGTGCCAGCAGCATGTTGCGCGTTACGCCGTCATTGCCGAACCGGGTCTTGCGGCGGACTTGCAGGCGGAACTGGACCGGCTGTCCTGCGACGCGGAAGTGCTGGCCGGCGCTGAAGGATTGCTGGCCGCGGCAACGCTGCCGGAAAGCCAGGTGGTGATGGCGGCCATTGTCGGCGCCGCCGGGCTTGAACCCACGCTGGCCGCCGCGCAGGCCGGCAAGAGAATCCTGCTGGCCAACAAGGAAGCGCTGGTGATTGCCGGCAGCCTGTTCATGCAGGCAGCCGATGCTGCCGGCGCTGCCGTGCTGCCGGTGGACTCGGAACACAATGCCATTTTCCAGTCCCTGCCCCACAACTGGCAGCAGAAAGGCCTGCGGGCCAGCGGCGTGGAACGCATCATACTTACGGCATCCGGCGGCCCTTTCCTGCACACGCCCATCGAACAGATGGCACGGCTCACGCCTGAACAGGCCTGCAAACACCCCAACTGGGAGATGGGCCGGAAGATTTCAGTCGACTCCGCCACCCTGATGAACAAAGGGCTGGAGTTGATTGAAGCCCGCTGGCTGTTTGCCGCGAGGCCGGAGCAGCTTGAAGTGGTGGTTCACCCGCAAAGCATCATCCATTCCATGGTCGCCTACCGCGATGGCTCGGTGCTGGCGCAGCTGGGCACTCCCGACATGCGCACTCCGATAGCCCATGCACTGGCCTGGCCCGAACGCATCGAGTCCGGCGTTCAACACCTGGACTTCACCGCCATGGGCAACCTCAGTTTCCACCCGCCGGACCTGCAGCGGTTTCCCTGCCTTGGGCTGGCTTATGATGCGCTGAATGCCGGTGCCGGCGCTCCTGTCACCCTGAATGCAGCCAACGAGGTTGCGGTGCAGTGTTTTCTTGACAGCGCGCTGCGTTTTGACCAGATTGCAGCTGTGGTAAGCCGGGTTCTGGAACGCGCGGGCAACGGCAAGGTCAATAGCCTGGCCGATGTCCTGGCACTGGACCAGGCCGCTCGGGCCTACGCATGGGAAGAGATACGGAAACACTATGGGTGAAGTTCTGGGTTCAATCTGGTGGCTGCTGGTAGCGCTGGGGCTGCTCATCACGTTTCACGAGTTCGGTCACTTCTGGGTGGCCCGGCGCCTCGGCGTGCGCGTGCTGCGGTTTTCCATCGGCTTCGGCCCTGCCATCTGGAAACGCACCGGCCGGGACGGCGTTGAATACATGGTGGCCGCCGTGCCGCTCGGCGGTTACGTCAAAATGCTGGACGAGCGCGAAGAACAGGTCGAGCCAGCTGACCTGGATGAAGCCTTCAACCGCAAGCCGATCTGGGCCAGGATCGCCATTGTCGCAGCCGGACCGGCTTTCAACCTGGTGTTTGCCGTGCTGGCGTTCTGGATCATGTTCATGGTGGGCATCCCGGAAAACCGGCCGGTCATAGGTACCACCAGCGGCATAGCCGCCGAAGCCGGCTTGCAACCCGGCGATGAAATCCGCCAGCTCGACGGCACTGAAACCAAAACCTGGACTCATGCACTGCTGAGCCTGATCACTTATGCCATCGACCGCGAGGACCTGCCGGTCACCGTGGCCAATGCCGATGGCCAGGAATCGCAGCATGTGCTGCAGCTGTCGAAACTCGGCGACGATTTCAGCGAGGAAAAAGCGCTGGAGAGTATCGGCATCGAACCCTGGCGTTTGAGCCTGCCTGCCATCGTGGGCGAAGTGTCGCCGGACAGCGCCGCCGCCGAGGCCGGAATTTACAGCGGCGACCGGATCGTCCGCATTGCCGGCGAGGACGTGCCCAGCTGGAGCTGGGTGGGCTACCTGGTTCAGGAGCATGGGCAGGCCGGCGTGCCGCTGCCACTGACGGTGGAACGTGACGGCGCCGAAATCGACCTCCAGATCAGCCCGCGCAAGGAGAGCACCGGCCTGTTTTCCAGCCGCTTGCTGCTGGGCATCACCAACCAGGAAATCAGTGACCAGCAGCGCGCCGACCTGGAACGATCCTTTGTGACCATGAAATTCGGCCCGCTGGAGGGCCTTCAATCAGCGGTAGGTGAAACCTGGCGCCTGACCTCGGCCACATTTGGCCTGCTGGGACGCATGTTGACCGGCAGCGCGTCGGTCAAGAACCTGTCCGGGCCCATATCGATTGCCCAGTTTGCCAATTCATCCGCCGCCAGGGGGCTGACCAATTTCCTGTTTTTCCTGGGCGCCATCAGCCTCAGCCTGGGCATACTCAACCTGCTGCCCATCCCCATCCTGGACGGGGGCCATCTGATGTATTACCTGATAGAATGGGTCAAAGGCAGCCCCGTCTCCGACCGGGCGCAGATGGCCGGCCAGTATTTTGGCCTGGTGGCTTTGGCCGGCTTGATGAGCCTGGCATTTATTAATGATATTTTACGGCTGCTCGGATAGACTCCGCGTTTCCCGCAGGCAGCTGTATCGGGTTTTGACTGAATGTTAAAAAAAATAGCCTGGATACTGGGATTGATGCTTTTTGCCAAGGCGGCGCTGGCCCAGGACCCGTTCATCATCTATGACATCCGCGTTGATGGCCTGCAACGCATTTCGGAAGGTACAGTCTATAACTACCTGCCGCTGAACGTGGGTGATGAAGTTACACCGGCCAATACGCGTGCCGCCATCCGCGAGCTGTACCGTACCGGTTTTTTCAAGGACATCCAGTTCGGCCGCGAGGGCAACATCCTCGTCATCACGGTGCTGGAACGCCCCGCCATCGCCAACATCAACATCACCGGCAACAAGGCCATCAAGGAAGCAGACCTGCTGCGCGTCCTGTTTGACATCGGCCTGTCGGAAGGCGAGGTGTTCGACCAGTTGGTGCTGGACCGGCTGCAGCAGGAACTGATCAAGCAATACTTCAGCCAGGGCCGCTATGCGGTGTCGGTGGATGCGCGAGTTACCGAACTGGAACGCAACCGCGTGCGCATCGCCATTGTCATCGACGAAGGCAAGGTGGCCAAAATCCGCCACATCAACATCGTCGGCAACGAAACCTTCAGCGACAAGGACATTCGCGAGGATTTCGAGGCCGACATCGTGCCGTTCTGGAAATTCTGGTCAAAAGATGGCCAGTATTCCCGCGAGAAACTGTCTGGCGACGTGGAAAAGCTGCGCTCCTACTACCTCGACCGTGGCTATGTGGACTTCAGCGTTGAATCCACCCAGGTTTCCATCGGGCCGGAAAAGAAGGACATCTACATCACCGCCAACGTGGTCGAAGGCGAGGTTTACAGCGTTGACGAAGTACAGCTCACCGGCGAAATGGTGATCGATGAAGGTACACTCAAGCGACTCATCGTGATCCAGCCTGAAGAGATATTCTCACGCAAGAAAATCGAACAGAGCGTGGACAACATCACCGCCGTGCTCTCCAACATCGGTTACGCTTTTGCCAACGTCAACCCGATCACTGAAGTGGATCGCGACAGCCGCCTGGTGTCGGTGAATTTCTTCGTCGATCCGGGCAAACGCGTGTATATCCGCCGCATCCTGTTCACCGGCAACACCAAGACCAAGGATGAAGTGCTGCGGCGTGAGATGCGCCAGATGGAAGGCGCCTGGTTCTCGCAATCCGCCATTGACCGTTCCAAGGTGCGCCTGCAGCGCCTGACCTACTTCGAGTCGGTGGAAATCGAAACTCCGGCAGTCCCCGGCACCGATGACCAGGTGGACGTCATCGTCAACGTGTCGGAACGGCCGGCCGGCAGCTTTACCGTCGGCCTGGGCTTCTCGCAGGTGCAGGGCCTGATAGCCTCGCTCAGCGTGCAGCAGGACAACTTCATCGGCAGCGGCAAACGCCTGGGGCTGGGTGTTTCCTACAGCAAGATCATCAAGAGTCTCAACCTGTCGTATGACAATCCCTACTGGACCGAGGATGGCGTCAGCCGGGGCTTTTATGGCCGGTACCAGGAATTCGACCAGGGCGCGGCGAACATCTCCACGTTTACCAGTAGCGAATGGGCGGTGGGCATGAATTTCGGCATCCCGGTAACCGAAGTGGATTACCTGCGTTCCGGTTTCGGATACCGTGCCTCGCAGATCAATATCGGCTCCAGCGAGTGCACCAACCTGAACGAGGACGGTTTCTGTACCGCCATTCAAATCGTGCCTACGCCGGGCGACCCGCTGTCCACCGCACTCGATTTCAATGGCGACGGCGTACTGACCAAGAAAGAACGCGAATTTGACGTGTTCGACCTCAGCGCCAGCTGGACGCGCGACAGCCGCAACCACTTCCTGAACCCGTCGCGCGGCTCTTCCCAGAGCCTGGTATTGCAGGTATCGGCACCCGGCAGTACTCGCGAGTTCTACAAGCTGACCTACCGCGGCGCCAAGTACTGGCCGATCTGGGGTGGTCTGGTTTATTCCATCCGGGGCAATATCGGCTACGGCGATGCCTACGACAGCTACGACGAAGAATCCATGGCTTCCGCCAACCTGGAAGGTGAACAGCCACCCTTCCCGCCGGCCGACTCCTGTGATCCGTCCGATGTCATCCTGATCGACACCGGCCTGCCGTTTTATGAGCACTTCTACAGCGGTGGTGTGCGGGATCTGCGAGGCTACGACGACAACACCCTGGGCCCGAAAGACAAATTCTGCCGTTCCGTGGGCGGCGATTTCAAGGTCACCGGCGGCATGGAACTGGCGTTCCCCACGCCGTTCCTGGGCGGACAGAGCGGCACGCGCATCGCCTTGTTTTTGGACACAGGCTATGTGTATGAAAACATTGATACTTTTGACGCCAACAAGCTGCGTGGCTCGTTCGGCCTGTCGGTCACCTGGGAAGCCCCCATCGGTCCCATTGTGATCAGTTACGCCTTCCCCTTCCGCGACCAGCCGGGTGACCGTACCGAAGACTTGCAATTCTCCTTCGGCACCACTTTCTAGCCTGCGCTGTGGGAGCGAGCCATGCTCGCGATCCTGAAGGCCCGGCTGCCCCAGGCCGGGCCATCCCTCCGCACTTCCATTTCAGGTATTTGGCTTCGCGCCTGGCTGATTGGTGTGTACAATACGGAGTATGCGGAAATGCGTCCGAATCATTGCTATTGTCTGTTGTAGCCTGGTGCTGTCCGGCAGCGTCTTCGGGCAGTCTTTGCGCGTGGGCTACGTGGACATGAAGAAGGTTCTCGACAATGCGCCACAGGTGGTTTCGGGCCGTGAAACGCTGGACCTGGAATTCCGCTCCCGCAGCGAAGCCATTGAAGTGGATGAATTCCGCGCCAAAACCCTGGAAGACCGCCTGGCCCGTGGCGACCTGACTCCGGATGCCTCGCTGCAAACCGAACGCGAATATCGCGAACTCCAGCGCAGCATCAACCGGCGCAAGGAAGACCTGCGTGATGAGCTGTCATTCCGGCGCACCGAAGAGGTCCAGAGACTGGAAGAGGAAATCAACCTGGCCGTCCAGGCAATTGCCGAGCGCAATGGTTACGACCTGATCATTTCCAGTCCCGTGGTGTACGCCAGCCCGGAACTGGATATCACCGACCTGATACTTGACCAGTTGGAAGCCGAATTCACCGCCGACCAGCTGGAGCAGCTCAATCGCTGACAGCCCGGCCCGCTATCGGATGCTGACCTCTCCAAGCACGTACAGCCTGTCACAACTCGCTGAACGCTTTAATCTCGAACTCCATGGCAACCCCAACCACAGGATTGAAGGCGTGGGCACGTTGCGCGATGCTACGGCAACCCAGCTGAGCTTTCTTGCCAACCAGGCCTACCGCAACGAGATGATCTCCACCTCAGCCGGCGCGGTGGTGCTCAAGGAAACTGAAGCCTCCGCCTGCCCGGTGAATCACCTCGTAGCCGCTGATCCCTACCTGGCGTATGCGCGGATTGCCGCCCTGTTTGCGCCGGTTACCCGGCAGGAACCGGGAATACACTCCAGCGCCTGCATCCACCCCGGTGTTCAAATCGGTGAGCGGGTCGCCATTGGCCCAAACGTGGTGATCGAGGCGGACTGCGTCATCGGCGATGCGTGCTCGATTGGCCCCAACACCGTAATCGGGGAAGGCAGCACGCTGGGCGCGGGTTGTCTGCTGTATGCCAACGTGACGCTTTACCACCAGTGCCATCTGGGCCAGCGCGTGATCGTGCATTCCGGCGTGGTGATCGGTGCCGACGGCTTTGGTATCGCCTTTGCGGGTGATCACTGGGAGAAGGTACCGCAGCTGGGGCGCGTGATCATCGGTGATGATTGCGAAATCGGCGCCAATTCCACCATCGATCGCGGCGCTGTCGGTGACACGGTGCTCGAGGAAGATGTACGTGTGGACAACCAGGTGCAGATTGCCCACAACGTTCGCGTGGGCGCGCATACCGCCATGGCAGCCTGCGTCGGCATAGCCGGCAGCGCGCGCATCGGCAAGTATTGCCTGCTGGGCGGTGGATGTGGCGTGCAGGGGCACATCGAGATCGCCGACCGCGTAACGGTTGCGGCGCGCAGCGCGGTCATGAGCTCCATCAGCGAGGCCGGCACCACCTGGAGCGCCCTGGTACCGGCACAGCCACTCAAGGAGTGGCAGCGAAACCTGTCGCGATTGCGTAAACTGGATCAACTGGCACGCACGGTTTTCAAACTCGAACGCAGCAATTCGGATACAACAAAAAAATGATCGAAAACATACTCAAGGAACCGGTCGAAGCGGACCGCATCATGCACTTCCTGCCCCATCGCTATCCTTTCCTGCTGGTGGACCGGGTGGTGGCGATGCAGCTGGAGCCGGAAAAACGGCTTGTGGCCATCAAGAACATCACCATCAACGAACCCTTTTTCAACGGCCATTTTCCCGGCAACCCGGTCATGCCGGGCGTGCTGATCATCGAATCGATGGCGCAGGCGGCCGGCATGCTGGCGCACCTGGATGCCGAACTCGAGGGGCGCCGCGGTGAACTCTATTACCTGGTGAAAATCGACAACGCACGTTTCACCCAGGTGATCAAACCCGGTGACCAGCTGGAACTGGATGTCATCCAGCGCCGCATCATTCGCAACATGGGCCAATATGTCTGTGAGGCCAGGGTTGAAGGCAGGAAAGTCGCCAGTTGTGAAATCATGTGCGCCGGAAAAGAAAGCGGTAAGGACAAATGAGCGGCGCTCCGTCAAAAATCCATCCAACCGCCATCATAGACCCGAAGGCCGAGCTGGCCGATGACGTCGAGGTGGGTCCGTTCAGCGTAATCGGGCCCAAGGTGCGCATAGACTCGGGTACCTGGGTCGGCCCGCACGTGGTGCTCACCGGCCGCACGACCATTGGCAAGAACAACCGCATTTTCCAGTTTGCTTCGCTGGGCGAGGAACCGCAGGACAAGAAGTACGCCGGCGAGGATACTGAGCTGATCCTCGGAGACAATAATTACATTCGCGAGCTGTGCAACTTCAGCCGTGGCACCATCCAGGGGGGTGGCAAAACCATCATCGGCAACAACAACTGGATCATGGCCTGCGTGCATATCGCCCACGACTGCGTCCTGGGCGACAACATCATCATGGCCAACAATGCCTCGCTGGCCGGCCACGTCACCGTGGGAAATTTTGCCATCCTCTCGGGCTACACGCTGATTCACCAGTTCTGTATCGTCGGCGAACACAGCTTCACCTCATTTGCCAGCCATGTGAACCAGAGCATTCCGCCTTACGTCACGGTGTCGGGTGAAAAGGCCAGGGCCAAGGGTGTGAACACCGAAGGGCTGAAGCGTCGCGGCTATACGCCGGAACAGGTGCAACAGGTGCGGCGCGCCTACAAGGTGCTGTACCGCTCCGGACTGCCGCTGGAGGAAGCCAGGCTCAAACTGCAGGAAATGGCGGAAAACTCGGTGGAGATCCAGCCGCTGGTCGATTTCCTCGACAAAACCGAGAAAAGCCTGATCCGCTGAATCAAGCCGCCTCAAAATGTCATCCGCGCCCATCATCGCACTGGTTGCCGGCGAAACCTCAGGAGACCAGTTGGGCGCCGCCCTGATCGACCAGCTCAGGCAGCAACACCCGCAGGCCCGCTTCGCCGGGATCGGTGGTGAAAAAATGCGCGCCGCCGGCATGGATTGCTGGTGGGACTGCAACGAGCTTTCGCTGTTCGGCCTGTTCGAAGTGGTTTCGCACTTGCCGCGCCTGATGAAATTGCGCCGGGAATTGACCCGGCGCCTGCTGGCGCTGCAGCCGGATATCTTTGTCGGTATCGACGCCCCGGACTTCAACCTGGGCCTGGAAATCAAACTCAGAGCACAGGGCATTCGCACGGTCCACTATGTGAGCCCGACCGTCTGGGCCTGGCGTTCAGGGCGGGTAAAAAAAATCGCCCGGGCAGCCGATCTTGTGCTGTGCCTGTTTCCGTTTGAACCTGCCTTCTATGCCAACCACGGTGTCGACGCCGTATACGTGGGCCATCCCATGGCAGACCAGATTGAAGGCAATCCGAGTTCTGTTGATGCCAGGACCGAACTCGGCCTGGATCCGGGCCGCACCACCCTGGCCCTGTTGCCCGGCAGCCGCATGAGTGAAGTCAGCCGGCTGGCAGAGCCCATGCTGGAAGCAGCACGAATCATGCGGCAAACCCGCCCGGATTCGCAGGTGGTGGCTGCCATGGCAAATGCCAGGATCAAGCAGGCTTTTGCCGGCGAGTTGCAACGATCCGGGCTCGAAGGCATTGAACTGTTTGAAGGACGGCCACGCACCGTGATGGCTGCGGCCGATGTGGTGCTCTGTGCCTCCGGCACGGCCACGCTGGAAACCCTGCTGGTCAATCGTCCCCTGGTGATGGCCTACAAGCTGGCGCCGGCCACCTATCATGCCGCCCGAAGCCTGCGGCTGATCAAGCGGCAGTTCTTCGCCCTGCCCAATATCCTGGCGCGAGAGTTGCTGGTTCCTGAGCTGATCCAAAAGGAAGTTTCCGGCGAAAGCCTGGCTGCCGCGGCCAACCGGTGGCTGGATGACGAAAGCGCCGTGACGGCACTGAAAGCCCGCTTTGCTGAGCTTCACGCAGAGCTGCGATGCGATGCCAGCGCCAGGGCAGCCGCAGCCCTGAGCCAGCTATTGCACAAGCCGTCATGAACGACGTTTCATCAAGCACTGTGACGCTGGTTGCGGGTGTGGATGAAGCCGGCCGCGGACCATTGGCCGGGCCGGTGTTCGTTGCGGCAGTGATACTTGACCCTGAAAGATCCGTTGATGGCCTGGATGACTCCAAACGCCTGGGCGAACAACGCCGCGAGCAATTGTTCATGGAAATCAAGCAAAGTGCTCTGGCCTGGTCCATTGTTCAGGTCGGTGTGGCGGACATCGATCGCATGAACATCCTGCAGGCCACCTTATGGGGCATGCAGCAGGCAGTAGCCGAACTGCAGCCTGCGCCCGGGAAGGTACTGATTGATGGCAACCGCGCTCCGCACCTGGGCTGCGCGGTGCAAACCATCGTGCAGGGCGATCGGCTGCAGCCTGCCATTTCCGCCGCCTCCATACTCGCCAAGGTGGCGCGCGACCGGCACATGCTCAGCCTGCATGAACGCTATCCGCAGTATGGTTTCGACCAGCACAAAGGCTACCCGACGGCATTGCACATGGAGTTGCTGGAACAGCACGGGCCCTGCCACGAACACCGCGCCTCTTTCGCGCCGGTGCGGCGACTTCTGCACCCCGGACTGTTCGGGGAAATCACCGGCTAGCCGCGCCCGGTGGTGAATCCTTGCGGCACACTGCCGTCGCAATCAAACTGCTCCAGCAGGTCGACCCGGGCCATCGGTGGCCCGTGCAACAGCCAGGCTGCAAGCTCGTCCATGGCCTGTTCGCCCCCACTGGCGATCACTTCCACGGTGCCGTCCGGCAAGTTGATGGCATGCCCGTCAATCCCCAGCTCCACCGCCAGCCGGCGCGTGCTTTCGCGGAACCAGACGCCCTGCACCTTGCCATGAACGATGAATCGGCGGCTGTGCCTCATGCTGCGGGCCAACCTTATTGCGCGGCGGATGCGGACCGGCCAGCACTGATCCGGGAATCGACGAAGGCTTCGATGTCATCGCCGGTCACCGGACCGAGAAACGCTTTGACCGACCGTCCCGTTGGATCGAGGATGATGGTGGTGGGCAAAACCCGCGGAGCGCCAAACGGTTCCGGCGGCTGGTACACATCGGCCACCAGTATCGGGTAGCTGACCAGGAACTCCTGCAGGAACTGGTCAAACAGCTCGCGATCCACGTCTTCGTAGGCGATGCCCAGCACGGTGATGTCGTCACGTTGCTGGTGCAATTCCGACAGTTCCGGAATCTCCTTGCGGCACGGCGCGCACCAGGTGGCCCAGTAATTCAGCACCACCCACTGGCCCCGATAATCACTCAGCGCCATGGGCTCGCCATGCAACTGCGGCAGGGAAAAATCCACCGGTTCGGTGGTTTCGTAGGTTGCGGCAACCGCCGCCTGGCCCAGCAGCAGGAAACCGAGCAGAGCCCCGGCCAGTATGATTTTCACGCAATTCACTCCTTGCCACCTGCATACATGGGCCGCAATGGCCGGTCGAGGGTTCGGATACCGCTGTCATGCACATCTTTCATGGCAGCCATAAACTGCCGGTCCCATTCCGTTTCCTGGAAGATGCGGTTATTGCCCAGCATGGGCAAATGATAACTGCCGCTGAGATACAGGGCCATCAGCGTGAACTCACCCAGGTCCCGGCTCAGCATCCAGTCGCCATTGTCGTCCACCGAGGCGATTCTGGAGACGAACATGGTGTGCAGGATATGGTTGACCTGCTGGGTGCTGGCATGCGGTTCCAGGGCAACCAGGTCTTCCTGGTTGAGCGCCTCGCCACGGGTTTGCGCCTCCCAGAGGTGCCCCAGCAGCCGGTACGCCAACTGGAAATCAGCGCCTTTCGGCCAGTCGGCCGTTGCCAGGTTGGCGGCGCGGAAAGTGGTCAACGAGGCCGCCAGCGAAGCGCCCAGCAATACCACCACCCAAACCAGGTACAGCCACAGCAGGAATATGGGTACGGTGGCCAGGGCGCCGTATATGACCGCATAATTGGCATTGCTGACCCAGGCAACAAAGCCGAACTTGGCCAGCTCAAACAGGAACGCGCTGAGCACCGCGCCGCTCAAAGCCGCCCGTAGCCGCACCCGGCAGTTCGGTACCAGCAGGAAAATCAGGGTGAACACCACGGTGGTCAGCAGGAACAGGCCCACACGCGAAAGACCGGGTGAAACCAGCTCCTGAAGGCCTCGCCCGGAAATGATGTTCTGCGCGCTGAACACCAGTGCCCCACCGATCAGCAGCGGCGCCAGCGTGAGCACCGCCCAGTACATGATGATGCGGTTGATGAACGAGCGTGCCCGCTCCACGCGCCAGATCCGGTTGAATGCCACTTCAATGCGGAACATCAGCATCAGCGCTGTCACTACCAGTGCCACCGTGCCCGGCAGGGTCAGGCCACTGACGCTGTCCAGGAAGGAGCTGATGCCGGCGCCGACCTGCTTGCCGGCGGTAGGCACCAGGTTCTCCACCAGCAGTTGTTCCAGGCGGTCAGCCCATTCATTGAACACGGGAAAAGCGGCAACCACCACGAATATCACCGCCAGCAACGGCACCAGGGCCAGCAGGCTGGTGTACCCCAGCGAAGCCGCTTCATCAAAACAACGGTCTTCCTTGAAATGCTTCCACACATGGCGGGCCAGCAGCCTGAGGTGCCTGATGTGCTCCTGGACTTCCTCGGTGTCGAGAAAGGATGTGATGGAATTATTCGGCACGCGTTTACCCGCTGCGTATCAGCCCATAGAATGGTTCAGATTCAGTACCGGGTTGCCTGCACAGGCTGTGCACACTGGCTGTTCGCACACGCTGTTCCTGGGCAACCGCTTTTCCGGCAATTCTAACCGAGGCCATGATGACTGTCAGAATTCTGCACAACCCACGCTGCTCCAAGTCCCGCGCCACACTGGCCCTGTTGCAGGACAGGGGCATGGAACCCGAAATCATTCACTACCTGGAAACCCCGCCCGATGCCGCCGCGTTGAAAGACATCTGTCGCCGGCTGAACATTGCCCCACGCGACCTGCTACGCAAGGGCGAGGCAGAGTACGCCGAACTCGGGCTGGACAATCCGCAATTGAGTGATGCCGAATTGATCGAGGCCATGCACAGGCATCCGCGCCTGATTGAGCGGCCCATTGTGCTGTGCGGGGACAAGGCCGCCATCGGCCGGCCACCGGAAGCGGTACTGGAAATTCTGTGAACAGTTCTTCGAGCCCAGGTTCGCCATCCGTTGAAGTGCTGGTGCTGTACTACAGCCTGCACGGCCATACTGCGCGAATGGCGAGGCATATTGCCCGTGGCGTGGAAGAAGTCAGCGGCGCCGGCGCACGTTTGCGCACTGTGCCACCGGTGAGCAGCGGCCTCAGGGAACGCACCGCCGCGGTACCCGATGATGGCCCTCCGTGGGCGCGCCGGGAAGACCTGGCGGAATGTGGCGGCCTGGTCCTGGGCAGCCCTACACGCTTTGGCAATATGGCCGCGGCGATGAAATATTTCATCGATGGCACAGCGGCCGAGTGGTTCTCCGGCACCCTGGCGGGAAAACCCGCGGCGGTATTCACTTCCACTGCCGCGCTGCATGGCGGCCAGGAATCCACCCTGCTCAGCATGATGCTGCCGCTGCTGCACCACGGCATGGTGCTGGTGGGCTTGCCGTTTACCGAAAGCGGCGTCATCCATACTCAAGGCGGAGGTACGCCCTACGGCGCCAGCCACCATTCCGGCTGGGAAGGCAATCGTGAACTGGACAATGATGAGATTGCGCTGTGCCGCGCCCTGGGCAGGCGGGTTGCGGACATCGCCGTGCGGTTGAACCGCTGATGCGGAAAAGTGCGGTTTTCGCCAGTTACCTGGCGCTGCTGCTGTTGCAGATCATCTGGCACGGTCTGCTGCCCCAACCCTGGGGTTCACAGAACTGGATACTGGCGGCGGTCGCGGCTCTCCCCCTGCTGCTGCCACTGGCCGGGATCGCGGCCGGACGCATGCGCAGCATGACCTGGGGCGGGCTCCTGGCCGTGCTGTATTTCGTGATTGGCGTGATGGAAGCCTGGAGCAATCCCGCCCAGCGCATCCCGGCCATCATCCAGATCGTGCTGGCGCTGGCCTATTGCGCATTGTTGGCGGGCTATTCCCGGCAATCATCGAGCGATGCAGGTTAATCCGGAGCCCTCGACTCATTCCGTGGCGCTTTCAGCCTGGACCAGCGACACCGTTCCATCTGCCGGCGGGCCTGCAACCACGCGAAGGCTGTCCGCGGGTTGGTTGAAATAGAGCCGGTCCACGTAGCTCAGGCGGGCCATGGCATGCGCCAGGCTGACCGGGACTGAACCCGAACGAACCACTGATTCGGGCTGTTGCTTCCACAGCGCCTGGAATCGGTCCAGCCGGGCCATTCCGGCCTGGTGAATCTCGCTGATTGCCGCATTGCCGGAACGAAACCGGCGAATGAGGTTTTCATCCAGCAGCCCACTCTGCCCGGCCAGCATCGCGCGGACATCATCGGAATCCAGCATCGTTTCCGGATAGAACAGCATCAGCTGGGCCTGCAACAGCAGTTTGAACGTCGAAACCCGGTTGAGCAGGGAATTCAACATGCGGAAATCCTCATCCTGTCCAGCCAGGGTGGACCGCAGCATGCCACCGTAAATTGCTTGCTGTTCAGCCTGGTACAGACTGCGCAGGTGTTGCCCCAGTCGCTCCTGGATACCCTTGTCGCCTTCAAAAACCAGGGCTTCCACGCCCTGCCCGGTGATGAACCGGTCGCGCCATTCTTCGCCTTTGCTCCAGTTGGCATTCATCAGTTCAGATGGCCGGGAGCGCGATGCCGCCAGGTAGGTGAGCCGGTTCGGGACGACCAGCAATCCCTCCTTGTCGGTCCTTTTGGTAACAATGCGTGTGCCCACCCATTCCACCGGGCAGTCATCCCGCAGGACCTCGTCAGACGCTTCGGCGATCAGGTAATTGTGTTCCTCCGGGCTGACGAAAACCGCCCCGAATACATCGCGGGTTTCCGAGCCTTCGTGGTACCGCCCCCTCAGCTCAAAGCTCAGGCGCCCGAAGTAATTGGCGACATTGGGGTCATCCGGACGAACCCGTTCGGCGCGCCGCTCAACCCACGCGGTATTGTCGTAGCAGATCTCGATCTTGCCCATGCCGGTTTGGTCAGCCAGCAGGTAGGGGTCGGGAAACAAGCCGACCAGTGCCCGCGTGGCTTCCAGCGATTGGGTCATTTCGCACGTCGTTTCAGTATCGCAGGGCCCGATGCTCAGGCCCTCGGTGCGGTAGGCCGTGCGTTGGTTCGCCGAGCCGCTCAACACCACATCGGCACCCGGCTGCAAGCGCATCTCACGAAACTCCAGCTCCGCCTCGCGAATTCCACCCACCAGGCTCTCCAGCGCTTCCCGGTATTCGGCCAGCACCTGGCTGACCGGGTCCGAGCGGCCGGTTGCCGCGCCGCTGAGACAGTCAAGTTGCCGGGACATCACCTGCATCAGGTTTTCGCCAATCGCCTGCATGCGGTGAATGCGCGCCTCATTGTCCGGCGTCTGCATGAACACCGGCGCCTGCAACGAGAACCAGGTCATCATGGCGGAAAGGGTTGACCAGTCCAGAGGATTGGGCAGGGGCTGGCTGATCTCGGGACAGGGAGATGGTGACCGCTCGTAAAGATATCCCAACAGGTAATTGATCCGTTGCGCGGGGATCAGCTCCAGTTCACGCGCCACCTGGTCCACGGCAAAGGGCCCGCTTCGGTCACCGGAAAGTTCGGCACTGCGCAATTCGGTTTCAGCAAAATCCAGCATGGATGCCATGCAGCCATCGAACTGTTCGCGGGTGAGCTTGGGACGGCCTTCTTCATCGCGGTCAGCCATCAGCGAAATACAGATGTCTATCTCTTCGCGTATCTGGTCCCTCACCGGCTGGTTGAAATAGAAACCCATGTCCGGGGCCAGCAACACCAGCTGGGCAATGGCATCCGCCAGTTCCGACTGCAGCATGGCCAACCGACGGGTGACCGGCTCGCCACTCTGCAACTCCTGCGCCACGTCAAACACGGCAGCGAGGTTGGCATTGATACGCGAGTCAACCTCACTGAAAGAACGCGCCAGGTAGTTCGAAAGTTGCGGCAGGAACGTGGCGAGCAATGAGGCCATGCGGACATCGCTTTCTTCTTCGCGCGCGCGGATGTCCAGCATGTCAGCGGCAATCCACAGCAGGCTCTGGCTGAACTCCAGGTATTGGCCGGCATACAGGCCGTCCACTGATACCACCAGGCGCAGCAGTTGCTGGGCGGTGCGGATGTCACTGCCCTGCAATTCGGGCAAAGCGCGGTGCAGGTTGAATACCAGCCGTTTGTAGCGCAACAGGTCGGGCGGCTCTGCGAGCACCAGCGAACCCAGCATCACCCGCACCGACTGGAAGTGCGCATCGAGATCGGTTGGCTGGTCGGTTTCAGAAGATCGTGCCGGGGGTTCGGCAGCAGTCCAGGGGTCAAACCAGTCTGGGCTCAATTGCTGCAATGCCAAAGCCAGGCTCTGGTTCGCGGCGGCGAGGGAGGTGGCCTGCATCCACACCCGGCTGGCGCTGTGCTCCAGCCGAAACAGCGCCTCGGGAAGAAACGCGGCCGCGATGCGTTCCTCGTCCCGTTCAAACAGCAGCGGCAAGAGGTCGACATAATCCGGGCCCAGAGCGGCAACTGCCGGAGTCGGCAAAATCCGGTGCTGCCAGAGTTCTTCCTGCAACACCAGGACAGCAGGGTCAAGTACTGTGCTGCGGGCCGGCAGCCGCTGGAAACGCGCCGCCAGGCGATCGAGCCAGGAACGGCTGTCGCGAAACGCCGCCGCCAGCTCCGCTTCCTGCCCCAAACCGGGCGCAGGATGGCTGCGCATCAGCCAGGCCAGCGCGGTAAGGCTCAGCAGCGTATCCTGGCGCGAGTCGTGGTCGGCCAGGCTGGCAGCCAGGTCGCGGCTGCCGGGCAGCGTTGCCACCAGCTCCGCAAGATCTTCGAGCGTAAGTGATTCAACTGGTCCGGTGTTTTCGCGATCTCCGGCCGCGGGCTCCGTTGCCGCGGCCGATTCTGGTGCCGATTCCGGCACCTGCTCCGCGGTTCCAGGCTGCTGCTCCTGGGCCAGGCATGGGTTCGCCAGACACAAGCCAGCCAGCAACAGGCAGATGGCTGCCAACCACGGGCTCCCGGTACGGGCGGATGCATTGCTTTCTGGCGGAATTTTCAAACGGCTCGTCATGGGCACCTGCATCGGAAAACGGGATCGCCCGGGTTCGTTTCGAGGCCGTTTCGAGGCCGGTACCGGGTCGGTGGAGCGGTTATACTACGCGATGCGGGGCTTGTGACCAAAGCGAGTGGCCCACGCAAACGAGGGCCACCGCGGGTTGCAGCCACCGCAACCAACCCACTTCCAGAAAAACCAGGCACAGGGTAATCCATGATAAGCAAGCTGTTGATCATCACCACCGGCGGCACCATCGACAAAATCTACTTCGACGACAAGAGCGATTACCAGATCGGCGAACCGCAGATCAGCCAGATACTGCATGCCATGAACGTGGGCTTCCGCTTTGAGGTGATTCCCCTGCTGCGCAAGGACAGCCTGCACCTGGATGAAAATGACCGCAAGCTGGTACGCGACACGATCGCCCGCAACGATTGCCGGCATGTACTGATCACCCACGGTACCGACACCATGGTGGATACCGCCAAAACCCTGGCCGATATCGAGGACAAGACCATCGTCCTGACAGGCGCCCTGAACCCGGCGCGGTTTCGTGATTCTGATGCGGTTTTCAACATCGGCTGCGCCGTCGGCGCGGCGCAATGCCTGCCGCCAGGCGTCTATATTTCCATGAATGGCCGTATCTGGAACCCGGCCACGGTTCGCAAGAATCGCGCCGCCAACCGGTTTGAGGAAATCTGACCGCGGCCAAAGCCTGATTACAGTACTTGCCTGTTCACAGCGCCTTAATGTGCGTCATTGTGACTGAAAACGCACCGTTCAGCGGAATCTGGGCGGAATGTACCCGAACCGCTCCATCTGCTGGCGGTGCCGCTCGACGATGGCGCCAACCTGCCGTTCCGTCAGGCTTTCGGCCCACTGGTTCTTGCTGCCTTTGCGAAAAAAGCTTTTTGAATTGGGGCTTTTCTCGATGAATCCGCCCGCCAGCTCCTGTTGTTTGAGTTCCCTGAAGGACGAAAACTGGATGGCTTTGCGCAGGCGGTTCCTGTCCTGGCCCAGGCCCAGCAGTTTCGCCACAGAACCAAAGGCCTTCAGCGGCTTGTCCTGCAGGTCTTCATAGCGCACCACCACGATGGCGGGATGCGGCTGCAGCGTCCAGCTTTGCACATGGGTGGACCAGGAGCCCATGTAACCCGCCACGTTTTCCTCGTTGGTGGGTGTGCCGGTTTCTTCATTGGCCATGAATTCGATGGCTTCATCCACCGTGAGCCCGAAGTGGTCGGCCACCGACAGCACCACATCCAGCGGGTTGCGCACGATGTAGATGGCGCCGGCCATCACGCTGAGGTTGTGCAAGGGCACGCCCTCCAAATGGCCAAACATGTTGTGGGTCTTGGTGAAGATGGTGCCGCGCTCACGGCTGCCGGCAATGTCCTGGTGCACCCGCGGCCGCAGCGCCATCAGCTGGTCGAAATCCATCGCTGCCACACCACCTTCGCCCGCATAGGGTTCATACCAGCGTGGTTTGGATTCTTCTTCAAAGTAGCCCGGAAGATCGGCGATGCGCCCCGGACGTGCCGGGTTTTCAACCAGGTTGTAGATGAAGGCGCGCATCCAGGTGTTGCCCGATTTCGGGTAGGAAGCCAGCCAGACGATATTTCCCATAAATCCTCAGTTTTCCCCTACATCAATTGTTCCAGCGCATGCAGCAGCAGCCCCACCATCCCGCCCACCAGCGTACCGTTGATGCGGATGTACTGCAGGTCGCCGCCAATCGCCAGCTCCACCCGCTGGCTGGTGTCTGAAGCGTCCCAGCCGGTCACGGTGTCGCTGATCAGGCTGGCAATGGAATCGCGGTTGTCCGCCACCAGCACCACAGCTGAATCAGCCAGCCAGCGATTGATGCTGGCCTGCATGGGCGGGTCGTTTTCCAGGTTTTGGGCAAAATCTCCGATCACCCGGTGCAGTTCCGCCGCGATGATCGAGTCGGGCCGGGAAATATCCTGCTCCATGCCGGCGACCAGGTCGGTCCATACCTGGTACAGGTAATCCTGCAGGGCGTCGTTTTCCAGCGCACCCTGCCTGAATTGCTCCAGTCGCCGCTGTAATTCGGGTGAACTGCGCAGTTCCTTCACCCAACCATCAACCAACCGGTCGAATTCGGCGCGCATGGCATGGTCCGGGTCCAGCGCCATCTGGAACAGCAGGGTTTCGATGCGATCCAGCATCTGCTGCACGATGCGGTCATCGACAAACCCCGGCAACCACCAGGGGCTCTCCTTCTGAACATTGCCGCGAATGGCTTCACGGTGGTCGTGCAGAACCACCACGGCGTAGCGCAGGACCTGTGTGAGCAAGGCCTGGTGGCGGCCATCACGTACCAACCACTCCAGCAGGCGGCTGAGCAAAGGGCCCAGTTCGACGCGTTGCAACTGCTGGGCGCTGAAACGGCGCAGGAAAGCCCGGACATTGTCCTCGCGCCAGGCGCCCGCGCCCCAGCGCAGGAAGCGCAGGATGCCGTCCACCAGTTGATGACTGCCATCCGCCGACTTCAGCCAGTTGATGATGTGCAGCGAAAGGTCGGATTTTTCCAGCTTGGCCCGCACCACATCAGGGTGCAGGAAATGCTCCGCCACGAACCGCGCCAGGCTGTGGCCGATCTCATCCTTGCGCCTGGGAATGATGGCGGTATGCGGAATCGGCAGTCCCAATGGATGGCGGAACAGGGCAACAACCGCAAACCAGTCGGCCAGCGCGCCCACCATGCCGGCTTCGGCAAAAGCATGGACCCAGCCGGCCCAGGCTTCAGGCCGGTTGAGCGTGGCCAGGAATACGGCAGCCATGGCCAGCAGCAGCAACAGCGGCCAGCGCTTCATGCGCCGCAGCCGTGCGATCTGGTCGATATTCAGCGTTGGAGTTGTCAAAATGCCAATCGTATGACTCGCCGGTATGAATTGCTGGTATGACTTGCTGGAATGAATTACTGGAAAGAATCGCCGGAATGGTTCGCGTGCTGCTGCCGATTCAGAACTTCTGCCGGCCGGTCAGCAGGTCCTTCCACATCACCCAGTCACCCATCA